>NZ_JAIXWA010000068.1 GCF_027482425.1 Flavobacterium sp. | reverse complement strand
GGAAACGGTACCCTTGAGCACCCGATACTAAACTTGAGTAAACAATACCTCCGTAAGCCACTTCAGTTCCACAGGTTGCTGTTGGAATCGTACTCACAATAGGCGTACATCCTCCAGGTAAACCAAGGTTATCAATATTGCCATTACAATCGTTATCCAAACCATCGTAACATACATCAATAGCTCCAGGACGAATTGAAGCGTTCGCATCATTACAGTCAGTGTTGTTGGCAACAAATCCGACAGGAGCACCGGCACATGAAATGCTAGTTACAGCAATGTTACCGAAACCATCATTGTCGGCATCTTGATAATACGTAACATTTGGTAGGACACTAATCGTACGGTTACCAGAAATTGAACAACCGGTTGTAGTGTTAGTTACTGTTACTGTATACGTTCCGGATGCCGCTGTAGTAGCCGAAGTAATCGATGGGTTCTGATCCGTAGAAGTAAATCCATTAGGTCCAGTCCATGAATACGCTAATGCAAATGGAGTAAAGGTAATACTCTGTCCATTGTTCAAACTAGCCGTATTATGAGAATACTGTAAGGCTTCAGTAGCATTATAATTCAAACCAATCGTAGCAGAGGCACCTCTGTCATTTGCTGTATCCGTTCCTGAGAATAATACATCACTGTATACATAGTGAATTTGACCAGTTACTGTATTCAATTGAATTTGGAAAGTAATGGTACCCGTTCCAGTTGCACTGAAACTATCTTGGCCTGTCCACTGTACAATAAATAAATTACCAATAGTTTGCGTACGAATACTTCCTGTACCAGGAGTTAAATCATCCCACCAAGCACATAGTGCGGCAGCGCCTGCATTTCCTAAACCACTACCTGCAGAAGCAGTTCCCCCTTGTGGTAGCGGTGAATTCACCCAGTAAATATCACCCGCTGTTGAACCTAAAACCATCACCCCATTGTTTCCAATACGAGCTGTAGTATACGTTGTTCCATAATAAGTGAAAGCAGGAATTGTTACATTATGTTCTGAATCATCGGCGATTCCAGTTACCGCAGTTCCTGTTGTACTGATGTCGACAAAAGCAACATTACTGTTTGGATTCATTGCATAGCCTAATGCCGTAGAAGTTGCCGTCAAATTCACAGTTGAATTCTCACAAATTGGAGCGGTCGAACCGCCCATTACTGGAGCAGAAGGAAGTGCATTTACTACGATAGTAAATGTTACTGCCGTTCCTGTACAACCGTTTGCTTTTGGTGTAATACTAATGGTAGCCACACCCGCAGTTGTTGCTGTGAAAGATGGAATTTGGGTGACATCTGTTTGGTTAGCCAAACCAATAGAAGCACCACCTGTGATATCATAAACAACACCTAGAGGTGTACCTGACAAGGCAATAGGTGCCGTTGTAGCATTCACACAATAGGTTTGTGTAGCTGGTGCAGTAACCGTTGGCGTTGGGTTAACCGTAACTGTAACTGGGTCACTGATAGCCACATTACCACAAGAAGGAGTAACTACTACGTCATAGGAACCCGATTGAGCGGGTAAAGCACCTGTCACTGAATACGTAGCTGCAGTAGCACCAGAAATGTTATTTCCGTTCAATCGCCACTGATAGGTTAAACCAGGACCCGTAGCAACTACACTCATCGAGAAGTTGCCTCCTTGACATAATGGAGCTGGAGCCACAGGCTGTGTAGTGATGTTTGCATCAGCTACAATATTTACCGTTACTGAAGCAGTACTTGAACATCCTGTTCCCGAAGTTACCGTAACGTTATACGTAGTCGAAACCGTTGGGTTAACCGTTGGGTTTTGCGAAGAAGACGTAAATCCTGGAGGATTTGAAGTCCAAGCGTAAGTGTACGTTGGTAAGTTACTTGGTGTGAAGCGGAACATACGCCCATTATCGGGTAATAATGGTGTAGCAAAGGTACCTACAGCACAAGTTGAAATAGCAGCAGTTCCTACGGTTGGTGTTGACCAAGCGCCTACATTACTTAACGAACGTACATTCACAGAAGCATTACTTGCCCCGCGTAAACCAACTTGAACGGATCCACCAGCAGTTCTTCCAGAAGAAGTGGTGAAAGCACCATAACGCATTTCTACAATATTACTGCCTTCATACAACCACAATTGGAAATTAGCAGTTGCAGGATTTACTGTACCTGAGAAACTACGCACATTCACCCATTCGATTTTCAAAATACGGTTGGGCGCTGTACCGGTTACTTGGGTGTAATACGAAGTAGCAGTAGTGTTATTTCCATTCAAGTCACGGTTAAATACAGAGATAACGTTATTCTCTGATCCGTTCAATGCAGAATAGTTGGTTGTATTGGTTGAAGCACTTCCTAAGCTTACCCAACCATTAGAATTGATTTTATATGATGTAAAATCAGTCCCTCCAAAATTAAATGTGAATGGGATAGTTTGAGCCGCTGAGATCGAGTCATCCATGCTAGACAATGTCACTGCAGTAGTACCGGCTTGTCCAACAATAGTGGAATAGGATGACGTGTTATTGGCAAACACATAACTTCCAATGTTTGCTGGTGTAAACGAAGATACCCCATTGGCAGTAAGATTAACTGCTGCGGAAGGACAAACTCCTAATGCAGAAGCATTCGCTGAAGCAGTAACTGTATTAGAAACAGCTACCGTAACTGTTGTTGAGTTTGTACAACCTAAAGCATCTGTACCTACTACAGTATAGACCGTAGTGGTAGAAGGACTAGCCAATACAGTTGCCCCAGTAGTATCAGATAAACCAGTAGCAGGAGACCACACATACGATACAGCACCATTAGCGGTCAACGATACGGCTGAACCTGGCACACAATACGTAGCACTTGATGGCGAAACCGTAACAGTAGGCTGTTGAATAGTCAAAGCAACAACTGATGAAGTTACTCCCGTACAAGGAGCAGCAACATTCACTAAAACGCGATAGTATGAAGTCCCTACTGTTGAAGAAGCTGTTACAGGAACAGTTAGTGTAGTTGTACCAGTAATCGAATCATAAGTACCACCGCTTGCATTGGCCCATCCTGTTGTTCCATTGGCAGAAACTTGCCATTGTACAGAAGATACTGAACCCGCGGCAACAGTAGTAAATACTGCATTTCCTGTAGTACGACAAACCGTTACATTCGTAGGTTGTGTAGTAATTGAAACTCCAGTGTTAATAGATAAAGTAACGGTATTAGAAGGCACTATATTTCCTCCATTTACCACTACAAAATAAGAGTAGTTATTACGGGTATTGTCAGCATTTTGAATCACTAAAGTATCCGATGTGGCTCCACTGATGTCACCTCCATCTTCTAAAGGAAGTTCTTCAATACCATCATTTTGATACCATTGATACGTCAATCCTGTACCTGTAGCCACAACACTAAATGTAGCTTCGCCTGATTCACAAAGCGTAACATTCGAAGGTTGTGTAGTGATAGCCGTGTCTCCTACATTTAAGATAACCACACTCGAAACTAAAGAAGCACAAGGAGCAGTCCCTGTTACTTGACAATAGTAACGATTATTGTTTAATGTATCTGGAACACCTGTTAACGTTAAAGTAGCAGTGGTAGCACCAGAGTACTCACCACCGTCAACAACAGCTGTATAGTTGAAACCAAGATCGGTAGACTCATACCATTGGTAAGTCAAACCTGAACCGGTAGCTACAACACTAAAAGAGGTATTCGTACCCGTTAAGATAGCCACTCCAGTAGGTTGCGTTGTAATCGCTACAGGAGCATATACATTGATGGGGTAAGAAGCTGTAGTTGAACAACCGTTTACAGTTACTGTATAGGTAATCGTTGCAGCGCCTTCTGCTTGGGCTGTAACATTACCGTCAATAGGATTAACCGTAGCCACTGTTGGGTTGGATGAAGCCCAAACTCCTTGTGCAGTAAGGTTGGTTAAAGCCAATCCAGGAGAAGACAAACAAATAGCGTTCGTTGAACCTACAATAGGATTAACCGTTGGATTCGGTGTAATGGTTAATGAATTAACACTTGAACCTGTTCCATAGGCATTGGTAGCGGCAAACACTCCTGAAGTAGCTCCAGAGGGTACTACAACACTCATAGAAGTATCAGAATTTACAGTGAAAGAAGTTACTGGCGCACCATTAAACGTAACACCTGTCGTTCCCGTAAAGGAATACCCTGTTAAGTTTACAGTTCCACCTTCATTAAAACATACTGCTGAAGGCGTAAATGAGCTAATAACAGGAGCTGTAAAATCAATACGTAAATTGTCAATAGATACGTCATAACTTCCAGCTAACCAACTACAAGTCAAACGGATATTTACATTTTGACCCGCATAAGCCCCTAAGTTAAATTTATAATTACGATATGAAGCTGTTGGCGTATCGTTGATAGTACCGATAGCCGTGTAGCTTACGCCACAATCGGTACTCGCCAATACTTCAATCGAACCCCAACCTGCAGCAGCAGGACCGAAAGGAGTAGCAAAATTAGACACTTTCAAATCAAACGATACAGCCATACCCGTTTGTACTGGGCCAAACTTAGCCGTTGACAATGTAGCGGTTGTATTTGAAGTAGATAGGTTTGTAAATGCATTAGCGCCAGGGTTACCTGTAGCACCGCGATTAACACCAATAGCAAAACCACCGGTAACAGTCCAACCACCCAACGTATTTAAGCTGGTGAATGGCTCATTCAAAGGAAGTGGGTTGGCGTTGTTATTAATTTCAACCGTATTGGAGAAAGAATCTTGAGCCGTGTTTGTACACGTAGATTTCAAACGGTATTGAATAGTAGAACCCGTAAACACAGGAGGTGAATATACTGCTGTAGTAGCACCAGAACCTCCTACAACATTGCCCCAAGAAGCACCACCGTTGGTAGATTGTTCCCATTGATACGTAACGCCAATACCCGTATCTGCACCATTAGCAGTAAATGGTAATACAGGCAAGTTAGGACAAACGCGTTGAACTAAAGGAGTTACGTTAGGTACTAATGGTGTACCTGAACATGGCGTATCAATTTTGATGTTATCAACCGCAAAATAGTAATCTCCTGTTGCCCAAGTGCCTTGAAAACGTATTTTTACATTTTGACCAACATAAGTTGATAAGTTGTACGTTTTGGGTCTCCAATTGATATTAGAATCAATATTGATCGTTTCAAGTGTTGTATAACTAACACCATAATTCGTAGAAATTTGAACTAATACAGAACCCGTTCCCGTTGATGTGGTGGCTCCTGCACCCCAATCGATATTTCTGTAATCAAAAGTCAACACTTGACCCGCTATCACTGGACCTACGTTTACTGTAGAAAAATCTCCTGTAATAGTTGATGACCATAAATTGATGTAAATAGCATTTCCTGGATTTCCACCAGCAGGTGTTCCGATAAAGAAATTAGTTAAGCTATACCCCGTTGGAGCTGTCGTTGCAGCAAAAGGCTCATTGTACGGTGAAGGCACTACCAACTGTGTCGTAAACGAACCGCCTGAAGTCCATGCCGATTGATCAGAAACCGAACAATTAGCCCGTACCCAATAGAAATACTGTGTATTGCTATTTAAACCCGACAAAGCTACTGTAGTACCACTTACATTTCCTGTAGGCGTGGTTAAGGCCGTTGGAGCCGTGTTGGTGGTAGATACAAAATAATCATAACCATTCCCCGGTGTAATGGTCGCTGCTGTCCAGTTTAAATTGGCCGTCGTATTGGTAATACCGTTAGCTGTCAAAGCCGTAGGCTCTGTACACGTAGGGGTTAAAGACAAACTAAAATCATCAAAGGCCATATACCATGGAGCACCACTTGCCTGATTCCCTCGAATTGCAAAATAATACAAGCCTGTGGTTGAAGGCACAAATGATCTAGTTACTTTAATATAAGATTGAATAGAGGCAGTTCCAGAACCCGCTGGGGTATACGTTGGAGTTAATAGAGTTGCGCCAGTTGAAGATGTAGTTGTATTAACATAAACATCATTATTCCAACCTGTAAAACCATCTCCTTGACCAAAGAACGAGAAGTCATATGAAACTCCAGCCGTTAATTGGAAAGGTGGTGTCCACATAAAAGCGTTGGTAGTCGACCATGCATAACGTATGTATCTAGTACCTGTACGAGCCGTGTTGTATGTAATATCAGCTGTTGAACTCCATTGCGTAGACTGACTTATCCAACAATTAGGTAAACTCGTTGATGTACCAACTACCGTTGCCCCAGTGGTTACTGACTCAAAACTTTCATTCCAAGGCAAAGTTGTGATTGGATTACATGGCGTTGTAAAAGAAGATGAATTCCAAGAACTAAAGACTCCACTCCCACAATTAGAGCGAAGGTGGTAAGTATATGCAGTACTTGGAGTCAGTCCAGTTGCACCAAAACTTAAACCAGACGTAGTTCCACTTGTAACCAAACCTGTTGCACCCGAACCAGCAGCACCTGAGGTTCGTACTTCATACTGATAACCACCAGAGGGAACTGGAGAAGCCGCCGACCAATTAAGTGTAGCTGAAGTACTGGTCAAATTGGACACTGCACCTAATGCAGGAGCAGAACATGATGGTGGTGTCCAAGTATATGTCTGACCTGAAGTTGGCTGAACTGTAGCCGACCATGTCATTGTAGATGAATTCGCAGTTCCTGCTGTAGAGGCCGACCACGATGTTGTAGACAATCTATTTGAATAATCAGAAGCTGTTGAAGACCCTCTCAAACCAACTTGTCCAGTGTAGGAAGAAGTTGTTGTTGAAGTTCCGTAAACAATCTGCACAACATTTGTTGTCTCATACAACTTAATTTGTGCATTCATCACATTAGCTAATGCCAAGTAAGATGGAGCAAAATTAGTGTATTGAATAGTCATTACCCTGTTAGGGGCTGAACCACTCAACAGAGTAAAAACACCACCTACTGCTTGACCGTCTCTTGCGAACAATGCAATTGCGTTGGTGTTTCCAGTAGTCGAAATAGGGGCATACTGACTCGTTGGAGCAGCTGTACCTAATCGAATACCACCATTTGAATTTGCAACAAATTGGGTAAAAGCTGTACCATTGAAGGTAAAACTAAAACCAATGTTTGTTGCTGTAGAACTACCATCATCAGTGTTAGCTGCGATGATTTGAGTTCCTGTAATTGGTGTATACGTTCCGCTCGTTTGAGCAAAAGAATACCCAGTTACCTGAGACCATGATGTAAAGCTACATAGTACAAGTACCATAGCAACCAAACTCATAATCCATGAGGATCGTCTTTTACTAGAACCTGACTTGTGAGTCACTGGCTCTGAATAAACAGACGAGTCGGGAAACGAACACGTTCGATATCCCGGAGAACTGTAGTTATCCATCATAATTAAAAAAATTGGGTTAATTAATGCGTTAAATTAAGAAAAGAAATAATATGACGTTAACACCACATTAACAAAACCGATATAAACACAAAAAAATCGACAAAATACACTCTTGTCGATTTTTTTGCTATTAATTTTCTAGATTACTTTCTAAGGATACTGTATTTTTCTTGTTAAAGTATTGCCGAATTCATCGGTTACTTTCACCAAAAGTATTTGTTGTGCAAATAAAGAGTTGCTAAACGCTGCTTCCATACCTGTTGCGCTTTGAGTTCCTAATAAAGCACCACGAATATCAAAGATAGCGACAGTCTTCAAGGCATTGAGTGATGATTTCACACGAATGGTTCCGCCATCAACGTACACCAACACCGACTGATCAAAATCAAGTGAAGGGGTGTTTAAAGCACCGTTGGTAAACAGCAGTTCAAAGCGATCGTTGAACTCTCCTTGTGCCGAGGTAAAACTATAATCACTCGATTTCAAATCATGGACAACTTGCAACACCTTATCTTTTAAATAAATATCTTGGGCGTCAAACAATCCATCAAAATTATGTAAGCCAATGGTCAAATTCCCTGTGGCGGTAGCTTTATACCCTAAAGGAATCACATCTGAAATTTCAAAAGGCAAAGCACGCCCTTGTATCGTTAACGGATGAGACCCTACTAAGGAGTAAATACTTACTGGCGTACCTGATGCAAATAAATCCCCATCATACCCTGAATCAATACCGTCGGTTGCTCCTGGCGCATATCCCACTAAGGTTTGCTTGTAACCCGCTGCCCCATCATAAATAGACAACCAAATACGACTCTTCTCCTCCGCTGAACGGAAGAATTGATTGTTGTTCCCTGCTATACGCATGCTGTTATTAAACAATGCCGTTCCAACAGATAATCCTTTAATAAAGAAACTCTGACCTGAGGCAATATTTCCATTGGGTACATTGGAATTCGAACCTGGAGCCGCAGCTGTACCTACCCCACCCATGTAATTGTACACTGCATAGTCACTGTTGGTATAGTTGTTATTGGTCATCGGGGTATTGTGTGTCCAGATATAAATAGTCTTATCTACCACATTGGTTCCTGTATTTCCATTCAAATCCATAAACAAATCAATATCAACCGCACTTGGATATGGATTTCCAATCAAGTTTACATCAGAAACTCCTAGTACAATTGGCACCGAAATCGGACCGTTGTTAGGGACCCCAAAGAAAGCCGCATTAAATATAGAAGGCGTTACCACATCGAAGTTATTGGGAGCACGGATAATATAACCTTTACCGGCATCCATCAACGAATTTCCTGCCACGTTGACCCAATTACCTATCACAGGATTAAAGGTAAAATACTTATCCGACAAAGTCAATGGCGACAAACCAACTAAGGTTTGAGGCGCTACAGGAGAAGACCAATACGTATAGTCAAATTTACGCATCGGTGTCGTGTTACGTTTGTAGGTTATATTCCCTGAATTTACAGCATTGGTATTTTGGAATAAGCTTGAAGTGTTTTCAAAGGTTAAACTACCCCCTACAACATTTACCTCATTTTGTACCGTTAAGATATGTCCAGGGTTAATCACCACGTTACCACTTTGTACCGTAACCGAACAGGCCGAAAAGTTAGCCGTTGAGGTAAAATTCCCCGTAAAAACAGCAGCTTTTGTTAGCGATGGCGTACCATTACTCCAAGCCAAACCATTCCAAGTCGTAGCATCAAAAGTTACTGTGACCACCGAAGAATATCCCGTACAAACTCCTGAAGTTACCACAGCACGGTAGTAACGAGTTGCGGACAAGGCACCCATTTGCGCCGAAGTCAACGTGGCTGACGCACTGGCGGGAATATTTACTGGAGTCGTAAAGGCGATATCGCTGGCATACTGCCAACCCGTAATAGTACCGACATGGCCCGTCAAGGTTAAATTAGCCGGAGCCCCATTACAAATGGTTTGATTGGGTCCTGCCGTACCCGCAGTTACGGTAGTCACATTGATAGTCACATTGGTTGACGTCGAACATACAGGGGCCAAGGTACTCGCACTAGCGGTATAGGTTGTATTCGAAGTTGGTAAAGCATACACCGTGGCGGCACCCGTTCCTGCTACGTATGGTGTTGTTGCAGCAGCATCGGTAAACAATCCCGCAGCTGGCGTCCAAGTAACCGAAGAGTTTGCAGTACCCGATACTAAAACGTTATCTATTGCCCAGAACCAGTCCCAACTAGCGTCATAACGGAAACGTATGTACAAAGTAGGCTGGTTAATGTAAGCATCCAAGTTGATAAGAACATTGTTGAATGCCGTCAACCCTCCTTGATTTGAACTGTAGACACTTAAATCAGTCCATGTTACCCCATCGATAGAAGCTTGTACACGACCTGAATCGCCCGAGAAGAAACGGTAACAATGCCAAAAGCTTAACCCTAAAGTAGTATATCCTACGGTATTAATGGCTGGTGAGGTTAGGGTAGTTGAAATCGCAGTACCATTACCAGCTTCATCACTATCGGCTAAATAAAATTGGGTATTGTCATTACTACCAATAGCTCCCAATGGACCGGCAAAATTGTTAGGTCGTAACGTCCAGTTAGCAATAGGAGCACCAGAACCCGTTCCAACCACTGTCCATGGGTTGGTGGCGCCATTAAACCCTTCATTCAAAATCGGGAAACCTGACACCAATCCTCCCGAAGTATTGATTGGCAGTGCTGGTCCTGTCGAACACACATTAGTTCCAGAAGGCGTAGTGATGGTAATCGGTGTAGGGCGCGTATTCGCATTGTAACGGAATGTCACACTGCGCGTACTGAAAGGAGGAAATGTTTGAACCCCTGTTAAAGTATAGGTTATGGAGGTATTGCTACAAATAGTATATCCTGTAGCAGCCGTACCCGTAACTCCCAATGGAGGGCTCCAAGTATACGTATTAAAATTCCCTAAAGCAGTAGTAATTGAAATCAATGGTGAACAATCCCCTGCACATTGAGTAGTACTGTTGATATTTATTGTTAATGGCGGTGGAGCAACTACCACATTCAAAGTGTAATCTTCAAAAGCTTGGTAGTTTCCGTTACGACAAGGATCGGTAAAAGGACCAAAGTCGATTCCACCGATACGCATACGCACTGGCCCTAATGGTTGTGCTAAAGGGACGGTAAATGTGGCATTCAGCGTAGTCGGTATCGCATTGGTCGATACCCCTTGGAATACTAATTCACCGGCATCGGCAAAATCACCATCATTATTCCAGTCCACCCAAATATTGGTATCGTAAGTAAAACCCGTGGAAAGTGTAATACTACAGTTCATCACTTCGCCTCGGGGCGCGTCAGTTACTAAACTTGAATAGTTTCCATAATTATTGGTCTCAATACCCGTCGTATTATTAATAGAACCAATAGTTACGTTTGTAATTCCATTTGGATCTTGAGGGAATGTCGCTCCCGAAGGAATACAATATGCTGGTGGAGGTGTTAATGTAGTAAAGAACGGATTACCCGCATTGTTCAACGCTACCCATTCCCCAAAATCACCACCACCACAATTGGTGCGTACCCAAACATAATAGGTTGTACTTCCGGCAAGTCCTGTTAGTGTTGTTACGTTTACACCCGGCCCTGTAGCCCCCGTTGGCGATTGACCATAAGCCGGAGCTGTGGGTGACGTAGACACATAGTATACATAGCCGTTGGAGGGTGCGGGTGTTGGGGCTGTCCAACTCAATAAAGCGGTTGTGGCAGTAATGTTGGCAACAGAAACGTTCGTGGGACGTAAACATACCGACAAATCTACTGAAATATCATCCACCGCCAATTGCCCATTATTGGGATTGGAATAACAATTGAATCCAAAATAGTATACACCACTTGTAGCGGGCACGAAGTTGACAATCGAAATCGAAGGACCTCCTTTAATATCAGGCTTGTCATCGATTTGTGTCGTCATATTGGCCGCAAAAGGCAAAGTTCCATACGAAACGCGCATACGGTTCAACGCTGTGGGAGGATTATCGGTTCCGCTGTATAAATATTGCAAACGATAGGAAGTTCCTGCCGTTAAGTTGACCCCTTTGGTAAAGAACCATGTATTGGCTGGATTTGCATTTCCAGGATTGGACCCATTATACATCAAGAAGTTCCCTTGGAAATCCATATAAATATTGGTATAACGCGCTTCATCGGAAGTTACCCATGGGTTACCTAAACCCGCATTTTGATTGCGTGTACAAAATGGCATCCCGCCATGGAAAGGGGCGATACCTGGAATAGATACTAAATCATTATCGGGCACCCCAGAGGCAATCCCCGCTCCGTCAAAACCAATGTAATAGGGAACATTGACCGCACAATAGGTTTGAAACGAACCCAAGGTGGTCCAAGCACTGCTATCCGAACCACTACACACCGAACGTAGAGCAAAATAATAGGTTTGCCCCGAAGCCAACACTAAAGGACCGCTGGTTAAAGAAGTCGTCGAACCCGTAACCGAAGGCGTCATCGAAGTGCCTACGTAATATTCATACCCCAAGAACGGAGTAGGCGAGGCAGCCCCCCAGTTTAAGGTAGCAGTGTTGTGGGTGATATTGGTAATGGTAGGCGATCCGGGCTGCGGACAGGTAACCGGTGTCCAACGGAACAAACGGTTAGAGGCCGTTTGAATGGTAGCAGTCAAGGTTGCACTGTTCCCCGAAGTAAAGACATTTAATGCATTATTTGTTGTTGTTTGCGCCATACTCGTACTCGGCCATGGCGCCGTATGGCTTTGGTAGACCAACATATTGAAATCAGCAGTACTACCCCCACGTAAACCAATTTGACCTGTCATTTGTGACGCTAATCCTTGAGAACCGAATGTAGTGGGCTGGTAATACATTTCAATCACCCCTGTCGTTTCATACAACCAGAGTTGATAAACCATATTAGTTTCTGGAGTTGGTGCGTTTACAAATGAATTAGCTCCGTTTGAGCGACGGTTAACCCACATCACTTTAAAAATACGATTGGGTGCCGTTCCTGAAACCCCATAAAACAAATTTAAACCCGCAGTGGTCCCAATAAAGTCCATATCGCGCCCATATATTGCAATAGCCCCACCACTGTAATTGGTAGCCGCAGATGAAATCGGAAAATACTCAGAGGCTGGCGTCCCTGTTGCCGTGCCAAAGTATACGTGCCCGTTGGAAGAAACATTGACCGACGAATGATTCGTTCCGTTATAATTAAACTGAAACCCCGCTCCATTGGTTAAAGTACCAAAATTAATGGGCACAATGGCATCGTCCACATTTAAGCCAACACCATAATGGGCTACACCATTATTGTTGGTATTAAATGTTGCTCCCGAAGTAAAGTATCCGGCCGTACCTGAAGTTGGCGCTGCCAACTGTTGCACGGTATAGGCGGCAACTTGCGCTTGAGTAGGTAAAGTAACACCAATCCACAAGCCCACCACAAGGAGGATTTTGGTGAAATACGAAACAGAAAAAGGTATTTTTTGTGCCATAGCGATTTGTTTTCGGTAAACGTTGTAATAGGCGCTAAATTTACATTAATTTTTTGTAAATATCGTAATCCAAAACCCATAGAAAAGTTAAATCGATAAAGTGAATATTTTTGACGATAAAATACATGGTCAAATCGATTATTTCACACAGGAATTTGTAAATATTCGCCCTCCAAAAAAACACACAACCCTCTGTATACCAGCTACAAACGACCATTTTAAACTAAACAGCCCACTTACTTATCAACAAAAAAGCCTGCTCGGTAGAACAGACTTTTAAGAACTTAACCAAATTATATATTAAACTAAACTATAGCGGTTTCTTGAGCAGCAATACGCTTAACAAACGTGCGGTACAACACTTTATTAGGTTGCGATCCCGAAGTGATGATTTGACGCTTCGAAGTAGACGCTCCTTTTGTAGTAGCTTGCTCCTCTTTGTTTAAGGCATTTTGTTTGGTAGACATAAACCAGTTTACTAAATCGGTTTCTGATTCATATGCCACTTCAACAGCGGGAACGGGCGTTACTTCTTTTTGACCAGGCACTTCTTGACCAAACATTCCGAAAGCAGAAAATAAAAACAACGCCAAGAATACGAGGGTACGTTTTGAAGTTGTTGGTGAAGTAGTGGTTGTCTTCATGTTTGTGATTTCGTATATTTTATAAGCCAAAACTACAATCTAACCCAAGGGTACTGAAATATATTCGATAAAATACATCAAAAGTCGTTTAAGACGATGCAGTGACAAGTTCGTCCTTTTTTTATGCATTTCATAGACCAAAATAAAGCGTCTACCGAGGTAAACACTTTATTTTGAAGTTATTTCATATATTTCCTTATCACTTTTCGACCGTCGGTAGTCGTAATTTCAAAGAGTAGAACTTGTTGTGGTATGGCAAACTGGAACGTTAATGAGGTGGCGGCCTCCCCTACTCGCGTTTCTAATAAAGCGCCGCGAACATCGTATACTTTTACAAGCGCAATCGGTTCATTTTGCGAAGCTACCGTAATAGTCTCGGAGGCATTGTGATATAATACAATCGAACTTCCCGAATCAAAATCGCTCGTATTCAATGCACTTGTTTGATACACAATCACAAAACGATCGTCAAAAGTACCCGCCACCGAACGGAATTGATAAGGTCCTTGTTTTAAATCATGGATTACTTCCAAATACTTATCGCGCAAGAAAATATCCTGACCGGTAAACAACCCATCAAAAGCCGATAAACGAATCGTATAATCATCGGATGTGGCTGCTGTAAATCCTAAAGGAACTTGATCGGCATCCTCAAAGGGCATCGGGCGTCCTTGGATTGATAGTTTGGTATTTCCAGGTAAAACGGAATACAAGGCTACGGGCAACCCTACATTAAGGAAATCGCTATCAAAGCCACGGTCAATACCCAATGTTGCTTGGGGCGAATAGCCCACAAGGGTTTGTTTGTAGGCGCCTGTTGTATTGGTCACTTCCAACCAATAGCGATGAGCTGCAATGGTGTTGGTTACAGGAGCCTGTGCCATTCGGAAAAACTGATTGTTATCGCCCACTAGACGCATGGAATTATTAAAGAGTACATTACCTGAACTTAATGCTCTCATAAAAAAGGCTTGCCCAGCAGCAATTTTACCATTCGGAATCGAAGTATTTACCCCGGGATTCACCGCAGCATTTGTCCCCGTTCCTCCTAAATAATTGTAAACAGCATAATCATTATTGGTATACCCATTGTTGGCCATGGGCGTATTATGGGTCCAAAAATATAACGTACCATCCATGACCCCCAGATTAGAAGGATGTGATAGTAAAGCATCGGCACTAATAGCGCTTGGATACGGATTCCCTATTAGGTTATAATTGGTTGTTGAATTCAGTACTGGAACGGCAAATACACCATTGTTAGGAACACCAACAAAATTACTATTGAACACTGTGGGCACCGTTGCCGAAAAATTATTGGGAGCACGAATGATGTAACCTACCCCTGGCGTCATAAGGGAAGTGTTGGCCACATTGACCCAATTCACCAAGGAAGGATTATAGATAAAAAACTTATCGGATAATGTTTGCGGACTGAAAACATTCAACACTTGAGCGTCTACGGGGGACGACCAATAGGTGTAATCAAATTTACGCATGGGCGTAGTAGTTCGTCGGTAACTAATATTTCCGCCATTGATAGCCGTATCTGAAAGCTGTACCAAACTTGCTGTATCCATAAAGGTCAAGGATCCACCAGCTACCACTACATTATTGGTGACCACTAAAGAATGTCCAGCATTAAATACAATAGTTCCAGAATTAATGCGTACCGAACACGCAGTTATATTGCCTGTTGACGTAAAATTACCTGCAAAAATAGCACGAACATTCGCGTTGGGCACCCCATTGCTCCATGCGGTTCCGTTCCATGTTGTCACAGGTAAAGCTACTGAGACAATATTGGAGAAGGAAGCATTACACGGACTACTTTGCACCACAACTCGATAGTACTTTATGGGATTAATCACCCCCATTTGCGCGGGTGTTAAAATATTTGTGGTGTTAGAGATAGTGGCAATATTGACGGTAAAAGCAGGATCATCGGCCGACTCCCAACGAATAATATTTCCTATATTCCCAGTTAAAACTAAATTATCGGGCATGGCTGAAGAACATACCAGCTGACTACTTCCTAATACCCCTGGATTGGTTGTGGGTGAAACCGTAAGTGTACTCGTTCCTACACGAATACATCCATTGGATCCTGTGAGAGTAGCACTGTAGGTGATCGTCGTAAGGGGTTTTGCATAGACGACACTGGCAGGTGTTCCAGAAATATAGGGAATAGTTGCTGCTGCATCGGAAAATAGAAACGTGGTCGGCTCCCAAGTAAGTGCTGCCGCTAAGCTACCGTTAATTGAAACGGAATCCAAAGCCCAACAATACCCCCAGCTTGATTCATAATTAAAACGCACTCTTAAATTACTCATTCCCAGGTAAGCCCCTAAAGATAAGTTGACATTACTAAAAGCTGTGGGAGTTCCTTGAGAAGCCAAAAATGACTGAATGGTCGTCCAAGTAGTACCTCCATCAGTGGATACTTGTACCCAAAAAAGGTCACCCGAAATAAATCGAATGTAATGTGAAAATTGGAGTTGTGCCGTGGTATATCCTGCCAAGCTGAATACAGGGGATGTTAGCGTGGTACGCGTTACTGAACCCGCTTCAGTGCTTTGGGAATCAGAGTTGGCCAAATAAAATTGTGTTCCTGTCGGAGAAGCAAAAATCACATTCCAACCAAAGGCATTAATATAGTTATATCCACTTGGACGTAACGTAAACTGAGAATTAGAGGGTATTCCTCCTGTTGAAGTGTTGGCTACAGTCCAGTTATTAACTGGCGCATCAAAATTTTCAGTAAGCACAATAGACGGTGTTGCTAAACTGGTACTACCAAAAAGCGGAACAATACTGTTTTCACAAACCGAAGGGTTGATAGGTAAAATAGCAACCGTGGGCGGCGACGCTTTAACATTGATGGTTATCGTCGTTAAATTTCCACACAAACTACCGCCTGTTTGATTGGCTACCAAAGTATAGGTGGTGGTCACAATTGGATTAAATGTAAACCCTGTGGCTACCGAACCCGATACTCCCGAGTTGGGAGTCCACGTAAACGAATTATAGGATCCTGCCCCATTTATAGTAACTACTGTAGTGGTTTCACCTTCACAAATGGTAAGCGAAGTTTGACTTAAAGTTAATGTTGGCGGCGCGGTTATAGATAAAGTAACGGGAACCCGTGTTGACAAACATTGGGTAGTGAATCGCCAATTGTAGGCACCTAGGTAAAAATTTGGGTCCACACTATTCCCTTCTAAAGTAGCTACCGAACTGGTATACGGATAAGCCGAATTGGTGGTATTCATCCGTAATCCTGAAGCGGGAAGCGTTTCAAAAAATAAATTATACATACCCGGATCTAAAGCTACATTAATTGGAATAGCTTGTAAGGTATTTCCACCCGAAACTACAGTAGTATAATTAATGGTTGCTAAAGGAATGTTTGTACTAGTGCGTAAAATGAATCGACCCGTTTGACCCGAAACCATCGGAAAAATATCAACGGATTGCAAAGTTGTCACCGAGCTTATCGAAAAATCGATTTGCCCAACATACGTCTGTACATTGCGTATTCCTAATTGTGCCGTCGGAGATGAAGGACCTAATTTAGCAATAGCCCCTAGGGAACGAGCTTCCGCATAATAAGTTATATTCGTAGCGGTATTCGGGGTTGTTATAGTATTACCTGTGCCGATAATTGCTCCATTGATTGGAGTATCATACCAACGAATGGTCGACCCTGCCGATGGCGTTGCTGTTAACGTCCCAATCCCAAATCCACAACGAGTTACAGGAATAGTAGACGTAACCGAAGGTGTTGAGCATTCGGTGTTAAAAGTTTCTTCAGCCGTCCAAACACTTTTATCGTTGGGCCCACAATTCCCGCGCACCCAAATCCAGTAAAAGGTACTCGGAATTAATCCTGTTAAACTTAAGGATGTAACACCAGGACCTACAGAACCAGTAGGGGTTGTTGCAGCAGTCGGCGGTGTAGCTGACGTTGACAAAAAGTACTCATAACCATTAGAAGGGGGTATTGACGAGGCAGTCCAACCAATGGAAGCCGTGGTAGCAGTCAACGTACTCACTGCTAAATTAGTAGGGTCAATACAGGAAGGAGATAAGGTGACACTGATATCGTCTAAAGCCAAATAGGATTGATTCGCAATACTCGAACCACGGAATCCTAAATAATATACCCCTGAAGAAGCCGGAACAAAATCGATGGTAACCGTTTCAAAAAAACTATTATTAATCCCAGTAAGGTTAATCAAGTTATTTGTCATCCCTGCAACGGTTTGAGAAGTTCCATAAAAAACAGTTAAGTTCTCAGTGGTTGCAGCCACGGCTCCTGTATTGTAGCGAAAAATTAGACGATAGGAAATCCCTCCAGTTAGATTCAAACCAGGCCCCATCAACCAGTCGTTCATATCCACTGTCGTATTGCGATTGAGGATTACCGATCGGGGAGCTGAAGAAAAAGTAGTAGCTTGTACATTCCACACTTGTGCATCACTGTTATTGTTCAAGGCAACAAAACAGTTGGGAAGGGCTCCAATAGCAGTGGTATCAAAATTTTGTAGATAAGGAATGGTGAAAAATCCACAAGTAGTAGTCAACGTAATTGTACCACTATTTAAAATACACCCTGGTCCGTTGGCTCGAACCCGATAAAAATAGGTGGTAAAAGGCAATAAGCCCGTAACATTCAAACTGGTAGTCCCCGCGGGTACAGAAAAGTTATTATAAGCTGGTAAAATGGCGGTAAAGGTATTGTTGGTAGAGACGTCAACCGAATAACTCGTAGCTCCAGCTACTGCATTCCAATTGGCTACAAAATCATTTCCTCCCACAGCGGTAGCTGCTGTAGCAACCGCAGTAGTAAAACAGGTTGTCGCACTAGCATACAAAGGCGATGATAAATTATAAAATGGTGCGCCCAAACATTTTTCATTAAACGGAATGACCCAATAATGATAAGTAGTTCCAGGCGCTAATCCCGTTTGATTAAAGGTAGTTAGGTTGGAATTGGCAATCACCGTAAAACCACTCACTGTAGTCCCAACTGGGTAAAAAACTCGGTTCACAAATTGCGCCGAAGTTGGAGGTGTAGCTGATAAACTACGTACAATTAAATAACGAGAAGGCGCTGGCGTTGGGGCCGTAAAACTATTGCCAACAAAAGAGGTGCTTGTTATGGAAGTGCCCCCTAAAATTAAACCCGTTGGTAGAGCCGATGGAATGGCGCATGGAGGGTTCTGAGTAAATAAAAACTGCAAGCCAAAATTAGGATAGGCCGAAGGGTTAGTAAACAGCGTAGAACTGTTGGCAAATCCCTGCGTAGTGGCTCCCGCATTTCCCCATAGTTGAGAACTTCCTTGTACGCGGTTAAACACATTCCCTTGCGTAATATTATTGTCAAAACCACGCAACCCTACTTGAACATTGTACGAAGTGGTGGTTAAGGATGTATCACAATTCCCATAGGAAAATGTAATGGTATTTGAGGTTTCAGACAAACGCACTTGGAAATCAAAATCACCCGGAAGGGTAATTGTACCACTTTTTCGGTTGGCATTCGTCCATTGTACCACAAAAGTACGATTGGGTGCAGTTCCTTCAATGCCGAACTCAATCGGCGAACCGTTGGCTATCCAGTCCCCTCCCATAGGAGCAATCGCACCACCCGTATTGCCTGGATTGTAAACTGCTGCGTTACTCAAAGGAATGAAATTTGTTCCTATTGGCGCCGTTGCTCCCATCGTAATAAAACCATTGGGACTGATAAAACACTGGGTAAAATCAGTACCATCGTAGTTAAAGGTAAAACCAATGGGAACTTGAATTGGCGTATTATTATCCCAAGGAGCAGCAAAAACCGTTGTTCCGCCAGTTATCGAAGTGTACGCCGTTATATTTTGCGCAAAGTTATAAGAGTTCACTTGGGCATTTACGGGTGTCGTACTTCCCAAAAAAACTCCTAAAACTAATATAGTTATGATTGAAAACCGAAAATATTTATACATAGCTTTTTAAAATCGACCCTTCTTAATCTCCTGAAATACAAAGTGCTAAGACGATTCAAAATCTAATGTAACATATATTTTTTGAACAAAACAAGCTATTCGATTAACGCTTAAAAACCTCGATAAAATGCAATAAAGCCCGCATAAGCAGGCTTTATTTTTATTTTTAACATGATATTATTTACAAAATTTACAGGCTTAATTTCCTAATTTTTTCACCCACTTTTGACCGTTGGCAAAAACACCTTTAACAATCAAAACTGCATTCGTAGGGAGATGATTCACTGTATATTGGAACACATCTAAAGTACCTGAAGCATGTAACTTACGCCCATTTAAATCAAAAACCTCAACTGATTTTAAAGCCTCTTCTTGGGAATGAACCATCAATTGTCCTTCGTTTAATTGTACTTTTACACCAGGTGTATCCGTAATCGTTGGGGTATCCAATAACGTTTGGTATTGAATTTCAAAACGGTTGGCAAAACTTCCCAAAGCAGTAGTAAATGTATATCCGCCGTTGTTTAGCAAGTGCATGGCGCCCGTTTCATTATCTTTCAAATACACAGCAGTATCGGCCTCAAAAACACCTTCCAATCCGTCTAAAGCAACCGTGTATGACCCTGCTGCATCTACAGTGTACGACAATGGTACAATATCAGTGGGCACAAAAGGAGCCTGACGTCCTTGGATAGCATAACCTTCATTTCCGATGGTTGAGCTCAATAAAATGGTTCCATCAGCAATTTGTTTGGCATCAATTTCAGCATCGAAACCTTGTGTAGCCTCAGCAAAATAACCCACCATGATTTGTGAAAAAGCGCCATTGGTGTTGGTCATTTTCAACCAGTAACGATCATTGGATACGCTCTGAGTAGCATTGGCTGTTGTTTTAAACATTTGGTTGGCGTTATTCAAAATACGCATATCATTATTGAACACCACTTCAGTAGCATTTTCGCGGGCTTCTACGATAAATCCTTGCCCTACTTGAATGACTCCGTTAGGGTTCACCCCTTCTCCATTGGAAGAATGTCCGAATTTAGAAATGGCCCAGTAGGAATTGTGAGGTGCTCCGTTGGTTTTTCTCCAAAAATAAACGGTACCCTTAATATTATTTTGATTGGCATCCAAGAACTTCGCTAAGCTAATGGTAGAAGGATACGGATTTCCAACCAAATTAAATCGTTTCGTAGAATCGATTGAGTTAGTCAAAGGCATCGAAATCGTTCCGTTATGCGGTACCCCAACAAATTGTCCGTTCCAAATCGTTGATGAAGTAGGATGATTGTTGGGAACACGAACTAAATACCCACGAGCACGTTCCATGGTTACCGAACCTGGTGCCGTAATCGAGTTGAAAAAGTTAGTCGTCGTGTTGTAAGTGTAAAAACGAGAGGTAGGAGAAACCGAAGTTAACGGGGAGAACCCTAATAAGTTTTGTCCTGTTACGGGCGTCGACCACATGATGTAATCTAAGCGTTTTAAAGCACTACTTCTACGACGAACAGTGATCGGTGTTGTATTGGCTGCTCCGTTGATTTGTACTAAGTTGGCATTACTCTCAACAATCAAGTTGGTCGCTGCAGTCGTAGTAATTTGGTTCGTTACGGCAAGATTACCTCCTGCTCTCACAGTTAACACCCCAGTTCCACTTACTACCACATTATACGCGGCACCATCGACTGCGCTAATCTCAGCGGTTTTAGCCGTTCCAATGCTTACTTTACAATAGGCATTGGGCACTACATTTTCGGCCCAGTTTCCGGGTTCATTCCAATTCGTATTGATAGCACCAGTCCAACTGCTGTTTCCTAAAACCTCAATGGAAACTTCGGCTGGAGTGCCACAATCACCAGTAATTTGAACATAATATTTTCCAGGACCCATATTCGGCAATACTGCCCCTGTCCCTAAAAAGTCGCCATTCCCATTGGGTGCTGTATACCAAGACGCATTGGCATTGGTCCCTGTTAAGCCATTGACACGTAAGGTAGTTGTTTGATTCGCTGCAATATCATTGGCATCGGCCGTTGCACTGGTATAATTGACGGGTTCGATAACTACTACTGTTACTTCAGCGGTAGAAGAACACCCAAAACTATTGGTCGCTGTAACCGTGTAAGTCGTTGTAACCGATGGAGTCAATCCTATTGGATTTTTTGCATTTGATGTGAAACCAGCTGGATTTGAGGTCCAAGCATAAGTAGCTTCTGGAGCGGTTGTTAAAGTACCCGAAATTACCACACTATTTACAGCCCAATACCAGTCATAAGATCCAGTATATCGCAAACGAATAAATACATTAGACTGGTTTAAAAAAGTGGAAGTTAAACTTATGTTGGCTGTTGTGAATGCGTTTGCTGAACCTTGTGTGCTAGAATAGGTAGTTAAGGTTGTCCAATTTGTTCCATTGGTACTCGCTTCAACAAATGCTCTATCATCGGTTCCTGAGTTAAATCTGTAATAATGTGACAAATTAATAGTAACTGCTGACATTCCATTGGTATTGAATGCAGGTGATACCAATGTCGTGTTAGTTATTCCTCCTGACCCTTGCGCATCACTATCTGACAAATAAAACTGAGACGCATCTGGAGTAATAATTGTTTCACCTCCTGTTCCAAAACCATTATTATAACCACTATCTCTTAAAGTCCAAGCAGCTCTCGTGGGGGTACCTCCAGTACTTTGATTTGTCGGTGTCCAATTATTAGTCAAACTATTAAAATTTTGATTCAAAAGCGTTACAGCCGTTGAAGAATTCGAGTTGGCAGAAGCGATCAAATTAACCGATTGACCCAAACATAATGGATTGGCAACACTAGCCACTGCCGTAACTTGGGTGGGTATAGGATTGACTTGTATCGTTCCTGTAGCTACAACTGAAGCACATCCACCAGTAAGCGGAATAGAATAATTGAAAGTTCCAGCAACGGTAGGTGTTCCACTAATTGTAATTGTGTTGGAACTCCAAGTAGGGGTTACACCGGCAGGCAAACCTGTAGCAGTACCGATTCCAGTTGCTCCTTGCGTGGTGTGGGTGACGGTAGGCATGACAGCGCTTAAACATAGTGTTGGTGAACTTGAAGCACTTCCCACTGTAAAAGGAGTTGCTCTTCGCAACACTAACAATATTGAGGAACTTCGATCGGAAGCTGATAAAGTAGCAGTACCATTTCCTGTTGCACCACTTAACACGCAATCGTTCCATGCTGCCCCCAAAGCGGCATCATCGGTTAGGGTAGTGTTGTGATCAAAAAGTTCCGTGCGTGAATTTGACCAGTTACTGAAAGTTCGGTCATTATTGATCATAGAAATCATCAATACCGCTGCATTCGCTGATGAAACTGTAGTCCCCGTAGCCGTTGGTATATCTGAATTTTGATTATTTAATGTTAAAGGAACTACATCAAAAGGACCTCCAACCGTTCCATTAGGGCGGAGCGCATTGGTCGCAACCCCTGAGAAAGCCACGATACTTCCGATGGCCATATCAGCTCTATCATTGGGCATGGCAAAAGAAAAGTTTGCGCCTTCAGTACCATCGGCAATACGGTATAAAATGGTTCCAAACCAAGAATTTTCACCATTAGCTGTACCTTCTTCACGTATCAATCTACTAGACACTAAAGTCCAACCTGAGGCAGTATTGGCAGTTAATCCTCCATTATCATTATCGGTTTCATTTTGAACAATCGTAGCAATCAAAACATCACCCGCTATTACGCCTGCAGGTCTTGCAATTGATAACGTTCGGTTAGAACCTGACAAGTTTGAGGCATTGGTTGTAGCAGTACCACGTTGTGCAATTTGCCCCCAAGAAATCGAAACACAAAACAGCAAGGCCAAAAGTAAAAAGGCTTGCTTCAAAAAGCGTGTGTTTGTAAATACAGGGCGAAAAATTAGATTTGGGGTAATCATTGTTTTCATAATGAGTAGGTTTAATGAACTAATTAATTTCTGGTTACAAAATTGGAGTCAATTCCTACATTTTGAAAAACAAATCGATTAGTTACCCTAAAAATCGTTAAAATGTATTTTTTTTTAATTCGATGCATTTTGTGGGTTTTTTCTGTTTTTTTATCGAACAAATCGCGTCGATAAATTGCATTTTTTTCGGTTTAAATGAAATCAAGCCTATAATTCGTTATAATAAAAAGATAAAAAGCTACAAAAACTACTAAAAATTTATTTTTTGTATAAAAAAGAAAACAAAGACCAAAAAAAAGACCACCCAAAAAGGCGGTCTATTTTAAATTAGAAAGAGAAAGAACATTTATAAAACTTTTTTCACTCCAGTTAACCCTGAAATGGTGGTTACTTGAACAAGTAGTACTTGATCCCCTTCTACAGGTAAGCTTACTTGTGTAGCATTGACTCCTAACTTTTGCACAATCAAACGACCACGTAAGTCATATACACGAACAGTGTCAATAGATTCGGTGGCAGAAACCTGAACGTGAGTTGGATTTTTCACCACCGTAAAACTATTCGGATTCAACGATGGATTCACCGTAGACAAGGCATTTTGATACACCAACTCCAGACGGTTGCTAAATGTGCCTGCCGCAGTCGTAAAGGCATACGGACCGTCGTTCAAATTATGGTAAGCACCTGTAGTCAAATCATGTACATAAACCGGTTGCGAAGTGGAATCAAACAAACCGTCTTTACGGTCAATGGCCACACTAAAGGTTCCAGCGGTAGCCACTTTGTACGTTAACGGTACTACATCAGCAGCATCAAAAGGAACAGGACGTCCGTTCATAATACACGCTACGCCATTCACAGGACTCGTTAACTCTGTGGTTCCATCATTGAAATATTTAGAATCGGTTCCATCCAATCCCAAGGTTCCATCGGTGAAATACCCCACCATCATCTGGCTAAATTCTCCCGCTGTACCGGTGAGATTCAACCATACACGATGACGCTCAATCGACTGTGTCGTAGCAGCAGTTCGGAACGTTTGGTTGGTGTTATTCGCAACACGTTGCCCGTTGTTGAACGTCAAGGTCGTCGCTGAACCTTTTGCCTCTACTATAAATCCTTGTCCTACTTGAATCACCCCATTCGGATCTTCTGTAAACGGTTGACCATTGTCGGTATACGTATCGGTAGATAAGTTATAGGTACAGTACGTTGGGTTTTGTGTTCCATTGGTTTTACGCCAAAAATACACGGTAGGCTCAATCGCATTGCTGTTGTCATTATAGAAATCCGTCATGCTCAACGTCGAAGGATACGGATTACCCACAAAGTTGTAACGCTGTCCTGGCCCTACATTGGCCATAGTGATATTCTGTGTCCCATTGTTGGGTACCCCGGTAAATGATCCCGTCCAAGTAGTCGGAGCCGTAGGGTGGTTAAAGGGTAAACGAATCAAATACCCTTTCCCCAATACCATCGAATGCGAAGCAAAATCAGCTACTTGGTTGAAAAAATTGGCTGAAGTGTTGTACGTATAAAAACGTATTGTGGGACTCACAGACGTTTGTGGTGAAAAAGATAGAAGGTTCTGAGCCGCCACTGGTGAAGACCACATAATATAATCTAAACGTAATAATGGATTTGACGTGCGTTTTACAATAATAGCTCCCGAATTCACGGCCGATGGATCGGCTTGAATCAAGTTCGCATTACTATTTAACGTAAACGAAGCTCCTGTATTAACTGTAAGCGATCCATTAAGTTGAACATTTGTACCAGAGTTCACCGTTACAACTGCATTATTGGTTACTGTAATTGAACACGCATTGAATGTTGATGCAATCATTAGGTTACCACTAATTATCGCTGCTTTTGTACTCGTTGGTGAACCATTGCTCCAAGCAGTTCCGCTCCAAGTTGTAGATTCGATAGTAATCGTTGATGAATCTGAAAGAGCTACCGTACAAGCACCATTATCCACACTAATTAGATTTAAGGTTTGCGAAGTTGTTGCAGCAGTTACGGTAACCGTAGCTGTTCCTCCCGTCAATGTAACTGTTTGTGTAGCCCCACCGTTCAAATTATAACTTGCAATTGAATTGGCAGTTCCTGAAAGCGTAAAACTCACATTGGATCCTGGACACTGATTAGCACCATTAGTCCCCGAAATTGAAGCCGACAATGTCGTAACCGTTGTAGTAATCGTATTGGAAGTAGCGGGTGAACCTGTTAAACAAGGGCTTGCATTGGAGGTCATTACCACACTTACAATATCGCCATTGGCTAAGGTACTTGTGGTGAAAGTTGCACTGTCAGTATCCACATCAGAACCGTTTAATTTCCATTGGTAGGAAGGGGCACTACCGCCATTGGTTGGTGTAGCGGTAAAGGTTACACTTGTGCCTGCACAAATCGTGTTATCGGCATCACTAGAAGCAATAGTTACGCTTGCTGTTTGCACCGAATTAATTGTAATTGAGGCCGAATTATTCGCGCTAATTGCCGAAACGCATCCATTACGTATAAAATTAATAGTAATCGTTGTTGCACCACTATTGGTGATATTGGTCGTAGTAAATGTTCCCGTTCCTGCAGTTGAAACCACCATAGTTCCAGTTGCACTACCAGTGTTTGCACCACTTAACGTGTAAAGAACAGCATAGGTACCCACAGGTAATTGTGAAGTTGTGGTATTGGTTAACGTAACAGTAGCCGGACTTCCTAAACAAGCGGTGGCCGAAGTTGAAGTTAAACTATTCGTAGTACAACTTCCTACATTTACGTAACCTGAAGTTGCTGCAAAATACGTTGTGTTGATATTTTCTGCAGGCGAACCTGTTCCACCATAGGAAGAACTTGTGGTTTGAGCCGAACTTCCTAACGTTAAATTGGCAGCTGTATGACGATTAGTTCCCAAGTTTATGGTTCCATTAGCAATAGTTAAAGTACCCGAAACCGCTATAGGGTTGGCCAATGTTACACTACCCGATGAAGTTCTGTTAATAGTAAAATTATTTAGTGCATTAGTTGATCCTGGTGTAGTTTGATCCAAATAAATTGTACCAAATGCACCTGTTCCGAGGATTTCAATTGAAGAAGTGGTCGAACCCTTAATTCTGCTTGAAGCATTCATCGTTATAGCCGAGGCAGTAGCTGCTTTACCAAAAGTTGCAGTATACCCATTCAAATTTAATACGCTGTTTGCCGTTGTAAATTGAATAGGATCTGCTGACTCATCTACAAGTAAGTTTTGAGCCAAAATAACCTCTCCTCCAGACTTGCCAATTCGCATTACATCAATATCAAGCGGATCTGAGGTCGAATTAATAGTTTGGTTATTGGACCCTTCAAAGAAAATAGCTCTTCCATTAGCGGTAAAGACACCATTGTCATTCATATTACCCTCAAGCTTTAAGTCACCACCAATTGTTCCAGACAAAATCGTAGTTCCATTGTTTATATAATTTCCTTTTACGGTTAATGCTTGAGACATTGCGTTTATATTTAGCGAAAGTGTAGAACCACTGTCGACAGTTAACGAACCTGCACATTGACGTGCTGTAGTTGTACCAGCATTGGCTCCTAAATTCAGCGTAGTAGTATTACTTATTTGCACATTATTTGGGTATCCTGCTCCCGAAGTAGCACTCCATTCTAAACCTCTTCCGTATGAACCTCCCGTATTGTAAATTAAGGTAGCAGAACCTCCATAAGTAGGTGCTATACCATTGGTTGATTGTACATAACCATTCGCATTAATTTGCAGAACTCCATTAACAGTAAAGGTTCCATACTTTACTAAAATACCTCTAGAAAGCGTCAATGTTCCACCTGAATTTACAGTTATACCCAAGAACTTCTTTTCATCATCACTACTAGTAGTAGCATCTCCGGTAAATGTTGTAGTCGAACCCGAAGCAATTACTAAACTTAAGTCATTACCAAAGCCATTATCGGTTCCATATATCGCTCCGCCGGAACTTGTACTTACTGTAATTGTTTGTGTAGATCCATTCATTGTTAATGTTTGAGCTCCACTAGCTTGCAATGCTCCGTTAGTGATTGTAACATTACCTGTAAGACTACGATTTCCTGTTAATTGAATCCAACTTCCATTAGTTATAGTTAAGTTAGCCGGTCCATTGCTTGCAGGCCATTCGAGAGCTTGATTTCTTCGAGAACCAAAACCTCCACCATAATTATATTGTAACGTAGCGGATGAACCAAAAAGTGGACTATTGGTGGCAATTGAACCTCCATTATTTAATGCTAATACACCATTTATAGTAGTTGCAGTACTTGGTGTTAAAGTTCCATTCGCAGTAATATTGTTAAAAGTAGCCGTACCCGAAATACTTGCTGTTCCTGCAAATACAATAGTTGTATTTGAACCTGCAGTAAATGTTCCATTATTGGTAAAACTACCACCGGAAGTAATGGTTAACGTTTCCGTTCCACCCATTGTCAATGAACCACCGGTATTTATAGTAATGCTGTTGGCAACACCATCCGCACCAGTACTTAAATCAGGGTAGTTTGAGGCACCTGAGTTAATAACTACATTTGTTGAAGCTGTTGGAACACCACCACACCAATTAGACGCTGTATTCCAATCAGAGCTGGTTGTACCCAACCAAGTCCCGTTATTCACTAAACTAGCGGTTACTGCTAATCGAGACGTACTTTCGCATCCACTTACCGTTTGTGAGGCATAATAAACGGTATTATTCACTAAAGCTGTTGAACTACTTAACGGACTCCCGCCGCTTGATGCTGCATACCATTGAATAGAAGTACCATTTGCAGTAAGGTTAGCAATTGTCGATCCAGTACAAAGGATTTGGGTGGCAGTACCGGTTGGTGCTGTTGGATTGGTTGTAATGGTAACCGTAACCGCAGTCCTATTTACACTTTCACAACCATCTATTGTTTGCGAGGCATAATAAATCGTATTATTTACAAGAGCAGTAGCAGTACTTAAAGCAGTTCCACCACTAGAAGCTGCATACCATTTAATTGCTGTTCCTGTGGCAGTTAGACTCGCTATTGTAGCATTTGCTGCCGAACAAAAAGTCTGATTGCTTGCCGTAGGTGCAGCTACATCGCCACAACCTTTTATACTTAAGTCATCAATTCCAAGTCCTTGACTATTAGTGGAACCGGCAAGACCTGTATAAGTCCACATTAAATAGTAAGTCGACCCATCAGCTATTGACAAGCCTGATAAAACTACGGATTTAGCAGTATCGCTCGAGGGTGAAAATACTACTGTATTGTTGGCATCGGCAGGATACGATTGATTACCATCCGTTGCTGCAGTTGTGGGTGTTGATGAAGCTCCATGGAAAAAAGTCCAATCAAAGGCTCTTGTACCCGAACGGTATTTTTCGTATTTCCAATCAATTGTTAAATTGGTAATCGTTGACCCTGTATTATTTTTAAATGCTGCAATAATTGAACGCGGAGAACTATAGGAGCCCGTTGATAAAAAACCAAGTGCACGATCCGTAGCTGACGCTGTAACACCATCGGCCCAGTTGATGGCACCGCCACTACTTGAACTAGTTACTGCTCCCAATCCAGTATTTCCATAAGCCTGTGTCGTTGCAGTGGTCCCTATATTGAAATCAGTACCTATTCGAATACCTGTTGGAGTAGAAGCTGTAGCAGAAGTTCCCATACCATTAAAATTTTCTGTTACTGCTGTTCCTAAAACAGACAAGGATATAGTTGAAGCAAGCGTAGAATATCCTGTACTTACAGAAGACCAATCGGATGCGCCCGAAGCATTTACAGCTCTAATTCGATAATAGTAAGTTGTTCCTTGTGAAAGGCCTGAAAAAGTATTGGAAAGTGTGGCACTAGCAATTGAATTTTGCGTAGCTACCGGGCTACTAAAATCAAGAGCGTTAGTTGACAGTTCAACAGTGTAAGTAAAAGTGATACTACCTCCACCGGTTGGTGCAGTCCAATTGGCCGTAATAGCACTAGTAGTAGCGCCAGAGCCATTACCTACTGTAGGCGCATTATGTAAGGTAGCTGAACTACCATTTGTCGAACTTGCAGAGGTACCTGAAGCATTAACAGCACGAACACGAGCGAAATAATTAGTATTTGGTGTAAGACCTGTAATAGCCTGACTAGTACCTGAAACCGTTAAATCATTGTAGCCCGAAACAAAACTTGTAAAATTTGAAACTGTAGAAAGATCCAATCGGTAATCTGATGCTCCAGTTACCGCAGACCAGCTCACTGTAGCTGTAGTATTGGTAACCGCACTAAATGAAGGAGCATTCGGTACAGAACTAATCGTAATTACGCTATTACTTAAAGGCGATGTCGTTAAATAATCGATTGTTGCTCCGCTATTGTTAAAAGCAAAAACAAATGTGTAATATGTCGTACCTTCAGTTAAACTGCTGTTGGCAATTCCTGAAATTGTAGTACCCACACTTACTACTGTTCCCCCTCCTAGACTATTACCAGCAGTATACGCTGTGCCATCTACTGGATCAGCGGATAAACTGGCCGTAGTACTTCGAACAACAATATATCCATCAGGGCTTCCTGAAGCATCCGTAAAAGCAGTGCTAAATGAAGTACTCGTAACAGAACTAAACACTAAAGAAGTTGGCTGAGCTGCAGGTTCAGCTTTTGGAGTAGTAAACGAAATAACTCCCCCATAGCTTGTTCCCGAGCTATTCGTTGCATAAGCTTGATAATAATAAATCGTATTAGGCGACAATGAAGAGACACTGGCGTTAAATGTTCCTGTTCCTGTCCCTGAGGATTGATCGGTTACACCACCTTCTCCCAGCGTTGGCGTAGGATCAGATGAACTGTATACAAATCCTCTAGCTGTTACTGCACCACCTCCATCTGAAGTAATTTCACCATTCAAAGTAGCCGAGGCAGCAGTAACTGAAGAGGCGGCCGAGGTGGTAAGCACGGGTGGCGTAGCACCAGACTGAGTTGTAGCGTTGGCTGTAGGTGCGGATGCAGTAAGATAATTATAGGTAGTTGCATTGCTGCCATCCCAAGTGTAGGGGATTAGTAGATAGTTATACGTTGTGGTAGAAGCTAGTCCACTATTACTGAAGCTAGTCGCGTTATTGGCGATAACAGATGAAACAATACTTGTATTAGCTCCTGCAGAAGGTGCTGCACCATTTGCGCTAGCCAATGAAGGAGTGTTGGGGCTAATTGCCCTTAAAAGTATATAGCCGCTAGCAGTAGCACCTGTGCTTGGGAAGCTAGCCCCCGTCCAGCTTAAATCAATAGTACTCGATGAAGTTGCTGTTGCTGTCAAATCGGTTGCTTGCGCTGAAACAGGAGAAGAAAGGGTACGGAACGATTTTTCATCGCCATAGGCCGTTGCTGTAGCATTGGTAGCATAAGCACGCACATAATAAAGTGTTTGAGCCGCAAGTGAATTTAATGAAGAACTAAAATTGGTTGCACCCGTTCCATCGTTTGTTTTAGTTGACAGGGCAACAGTTGGTGCAGTAGTTGTATCCCAAGCCACACCTTTAGCAGTAATACTATTCCCTGTAAGGGTTTGACCACCACTGGAAGCGCCACTAAAGGTAATAGAACTAGCAGCAACGGTAGTTGCTATTGTGGGTGGGGCAAGGTAAACCGCATTTGCATTGCCGATTACATATTGTTGATTTCCGGAAGCAAAGCCCGAAGATGCTGAAAGTGTATAAGGCCCCGTACCTGAAGGAGTGCCTATAGTTGACACGTTATATGGACAAGTGGTATTATAGCGTCCAAGATCACAAGAACTCGCCGGATTAAATGAGATGGCTTGACTTGAAACTGGCCATTGGAAAACAACGCTCGAAGGAGCATTAGAACCATTTAACGTCCAAGCCAAATTAACAACTCGAGTTGCATCAGTTGCAGAGCAAGGTAAGGTACTCGAAACAGTAGCGGTATAATTGGTGGCACTGCCAGCCGTTACCGTAAGTGGCGCATACGCAGTAGCAGTTCCTATAGGTAGTGTTTTAGCGGTACTTACCGAATTCATAGTTACTGTACCCGTGGCATCAGCAATGATATACCTACTGGCAGTTGCACCCGATGGAGAATTACTTAAAGTTAAGGTATTGCCATTGGTGGTTAGGTTACCGTTGGTAAAGGTTATGGTACCCGTTACAGCTGTATTGGTGCTTAGGGTTACTCCAGCACTATTGTTTAGAGTAAGATTGTTGGCGCTAGCAACGGCTGCTCCAGTCACTTGTTCGGCGGATCCGTTGAAAGTGTAGTTGGCAGCAGCATTATAAGTACGAGTTCCCGAAAGCGTTATTGAACCATTAACACCTCCGGTATTGGCAGTAATTACCGAACCACCAGAGTTTATAGTTGAAGCCGCACTACCACTAAGCACATTAGTGCCCGCATCAAAAGTAGCATTACCTAAAACCGTAAAGGTTCCAGTACCGGTACCTAGGTTTACGTTACTACCCAAAACAACAGTATTGGTGCTAGTACCATTACCTACATTCCAATTGATGGCATTAAAGATGGTACCTGATGATTGGCTTATTGTTTGTGTACCGGAAGATTTATTGAAAACAAAAGAAGATACTGCAGAAAATGAACGTTGTATTGCACCCCCAGTCTGTGAAAAATCACCTCCGATATTTATTGTACTCGAGGCAGCATTAGAAACTGCATTAAAATCAAGCACACCTCCAGATATGGTTAAATTCCCAGCGACATTTATTGTAGCAGCACCAGTGCCAGCAGTACCAGATCCGATAATTGCCAAAGTACCCCCTTGAATATTAAGATTTCCATTAATAGTTGACGTCCAAGTGGCACCAGACCCTCCTAATCTCAGCTGAGCTGTACCAGTTGATATAACATTAAAATTACCTGTCACTGTTCCAATTAGACCTCCATTTAAATTAGCTGAGCTTGTCTGACCTGTACAGTTCCATGTAAAATTTCCGAACGTTTGATTCAAGCCTGATGCAGATCCGGTATTAGTTGTGTATCCTATGATATTACAATTTGATGCCGAATTCCAAGTCGCTGTTGGAATTACACCAACAGTTGTTGTGAAATTATGCTCATAAGTTCCGGTTGAACTGAATGTTAGGGTTGTAGTTAAAGCACCTGTACTTGTGCCTGAATTACGAAGTGTTCCGTTAACTGTTGTAGTTGAACCAGTGTAAGTGATTGTTCCAGAGCTATTAACTGTTCCATTAACTAATAAGTCTGGCGCAGATGTTCCATTGGCAATTGTCATTGTAGCATTTGAACCAAGTACAAATACTTTTGTTGCAGAGACTACGCATTGGGCATTTGAGCCTGCTACATTGAAATCAATTGAACCTGTTTGTCCCGTACTTTCTAGTGTTTGGGTGCCAGACGTCCCTGTTAATGTTATTCTAGTTATTACATTAACAGTGGCTGTTTCTGAAATTGTTCCTCCGGAATGGGTAAAATTACCTCTAACATCTAGGAGCGCAAAAACCGAATTGGTTCCAGGCGATGAAGATTCACTAGAAAAACTCAAGGTTCCCGCAGATTGAATGTAATTGCCATTCACAACTAGTCTATGCGTTCTAGAAAGTGTTGAGGCTGCATTGGTTTGTAAAATGAAAGCTCCTGAACCCGTAAGATTAAAATTTCCAGCTACTGTAAATGTCACATTACTGGTTGTAGATGCCATAGTTATATTACCACTTGAATTGTGAGTAAAGCTTCCTTGGATGCTTCCGGTAAAAGCAGCTGTAGCAATAGTAAATGCTGTATTACCATTTATCAATACATTGCCGAAACTTTCAGTAAATTCATCCGAATTGATATTCTGGTCAATCTGCAAAGTAGAGTTTGCATTCCATGTAATCGTAGGTATAGTACCGCCAGAAGCGTTGTGGATATAAACCCCTCCGCTCCCACAAAATACAGCACCTGTTGGAGTTAATGTTGTTGCAGTTGCTTGCCTTTCATAGGTTCCATTAATAACCAAATCGTTTGCATCAGGTCCATTGGCTACTGTAATCGCGCCACCAGTTGCTAATACAAGCTTACCTCCTGAATCGATAGTTGTCTGATCAATTGTTATTGTTGTACTAACAGTGACTTCATGCGTATTTAAAATTGTAATTGGACCATTAACACTTGAAGGAGCTGAATTTGCATCCGACCAAGTACTTCCCCCATCTGTACTTACTTGCCAAGTACTTGCATTATTCCATGCACCCGAAACTTTAGATCTATATCTACCCTTTTCTATCGTTAAATGATTGAAATACATGTTTCTATTTCCATTTCCTTCATTTTGATTACCAATAAAAAAGTTAACAGCATTTATAGCAGAAGATGAATTGATGGTCGAATTATACGTTGAACCACCACTTCTGCTCGTCATAGAAAAACTATATTGTGTTGAACTTGTTCTGATTAATGTTACTAGCATTGGAGTTGTTCCATAATTAGAATCAGCCGTAACTCCGCCAGCTGTTATTGTACTTGATCCTGAATTAATTACTGTAAAAATTGTTGTAGCTCCGTTTTTAAAATCAAATCCTTTCCCGCCACCATTAGCATCCCAATTCATTGCCCAGTAAAACGTTAACTTATCACCAACTTCCATAGCATTTTCAAAGGGTCTAGTCGCATTCATGTATGCGGAACCAGTTGCAAACAATCCAAATGCATTCGTTCCGATACCGGTAGTACCCATGCCGTTATTTGCTGGATTACCTAAAAAAGACCCCGAATTTGTTCCTGCAGATAAAGTCCAGACACCAAAACCTGAACCTAGATTGGATCCATTTGTCCAAGAAGAATAATTAGAGGCATTATCCGTAAAATTCTGCCCCCACCCATTCAGACCAAGCATGAGTAACACAAAAGTCAAAAGTTGAAAACTGCGTTTTGAAAAAGTGTTGTTGTGTGCATGAGTTGCACAATCTTTTGTTGATGTAATAGTATTCATAATAACCCGATGTATTCTAAGAATTTATTAATTTAAAATATTATGTAGGTTATGGTCAAAAAATAAAAGTAGTTTGGGGCGTAATGCACTTTTATTTCATCTATTTTTATAGACATTTAAACGAAATCGTTTTCGTAAAATGACAGAAAGTAAATATACTAAAGTAGGTAATTAACAATTAATAAAAAAAATACAAATCGTTGTAATGAATTGTTTTGTCGATTAAATACACTAAATATTATAGTTTTTTAAAATTTAATTAAAAAATAACTTTATCTATTATTTCATCTTAATTACATATGTTTTTATCATTTATAACGTTTTCAAATTTGCCCCACCTCTCCGGAGAATGGACAGTCAACAGACACCCCAAAAAACTCTCTGGCTAATCGCTAAAACTATTTACTAATTGTTGAAAGCTAGTTGTTTAAAACAACTTTCGAACCTTCGCGCTTCATGGCTAAATACATTGATAACATGGTGCTCCCTTACACTCAAAATCCATCCACAAATTCAAAATTTAGAACTCATCATTTACAATAACCAAAAAAGCTGCTCGGTAGAACGAACAGCTTTTTTTATTTGAAAGTCATAAGTCGTAAGTCAAAAGTCGAAAGTCGAAAGTTTAACTAATCACTAGTCACCCCCGAAGTTTCGGGGCTAGCCACTATTCCCCCTTTGGGGGCTAGGGGGCTCACTACCGCTTCAACG
>NZ_JAIXWA010000051.1 GCF_027482425.1 Flavobacterium sp. | reverse complement strand
TTCGAATCCCGTTTTTCGCTCAAAATACCAAGGCTTGAGTGGTGGAATTGGTAGACACGCTGGACTTAAAATCCAGTGGGCAGTAATGTCCGTGCGGGTTCAAGTCCCGCCTTGAGTACAAAAGCTCCTTACCTTGTAGGGGGCTTTTTTTATGTATTTATATGGTAGAGGTTTTTAAGGTTAAAAACCTACAGAAAATAAAAAAGTCCCGAACTCGGGACTTTTTTCTTAACTAGAACGAGGTTCTAATTATTTTTTCTCAGCTGGAGCAGCTGTTTCAGCTTTAGCAGTTGTGTCAGCAGCAGTTGTGTCAGCAGCAGTTGTATCAGCAGCAGCAGTTGTGTCAGCAGCAGTTGTGTCAACAGCAGTTGTGTCAGCAGCAGCAGCGTCAGCGTTTTCTGATTGTTTACAAGATACTACAGTCAAAGCAGCAATTACAGCCAAGCTTAAAAATACTTTTTTCATCTTACTTAATTATAAAAGGTTAATTATTAATTCGGAGCAAAGATATAAATTTTTTTAATCAGAAAAACAATTGCCTCCTTTTTTTTAAAAAATTCGTACTTTGGATTCCGCGATTTATTTATCAAATATCATGCCAAAGTCTATTTTTTGGACTTTTTATTTTTTGTTTGCGGAGTGATGATTTTCAGCTCTTTAATGATGTTTTGTGCATTGGCAAATTTATCAATCACAAATAAGATGTACCGCGCGTCTACCATAATATTGCGACAAATATCGGGTGAATAATAAATATCACTCATAGTTCCTTCCCAAACGCGATCAAAATTACACCCAATTAAATTCCCCTCCGCATCAAGCGCCGGGCTCCCCGAATTACCACCTGTGGTATGGTTGGTCGCAATGAAAGCCACGGGCATTTTACCTTGTTTGTTCGCATAGGGTCCAAAATCCTTGTTATTGTATAACGAAATTAATTTTTCGGGGACGTCAAATTCATAATCGCCAGGGATGTATTTTTCTATCACTCCATCCAGCGTGGTAAAGGGTTCGTAATAAACACCATCACTTGGTTTGTAGCCTTTAACCTTTCCAAAAGTCACGCGTAAGGTGCTGTTGGCATCAGGGAATATGCGCGCTGATTTCGGACTCAATTCAACAATAGCCTTCATGTATTTGCGTTGTGTAGCGGCAATTTTAGCATTCCATTCTTCCCATTTGGGAGCCACTAATTTCAAATACGTATCGGTAATCGATTTGACCAATTGGTACCCTTTGTCTTGACGCATATTGGCTAAAATAGTAGCTGTGTCGCCCTCCAATAGTTTCCGAAACCCTTCAAGATTCGTTAGCGCTGAATTAGTGTAGATTTCATCGGTCAAGCTTTCCGCATTGACATTTTCCAACACATTAGGTAGAAAAGCCTTTGGTAAACGTTGAGCATACAACGCGATTAATTGTTCGAAAACAGCTTTATCCAGCGGGGCATGATAATCTTTGTAAAAGGCATCGATTCCTTTATACAATACATTTTTACGTTCTGTAAACGCTTGCTCTCCTTTGTTTTGATACAATTGCTCCAGTTGAACCAGTTTGTAGCCTGTTTGAAGTAACTCGGTATTGCGCAACACCACTTCGGTAAATAAATCGCGGGCCAAGGCATAATCACGGATTTCAGCGTAGTAGGTTTTAAAATCACTCAACAAATTTCCATATTCCTCCTGTTTTTCGGCTTTGATGATTTTTTCACTCAGTTCTTTTTCAAACGCTTCTTTGGCGGCAAGGGCATTCGATTTTTTCAAGCCTTTGGTTTCTCCAATCCATTTCTTCCAATAATTGGCAATACTCGAATTTTTGGAGGCATATTGAATTTTAATCGCTTGATCTTTGCGCATAAAGCTGTTCTGAATTTTCAAAGCAGCGTCTCGCACATCGATTTTGGCCGGATTTAAGGTGTTCACAATTTGTTCTACGGCATACGAAGGTAAGTATTCTTGTGTACGCCCAGGGTAGCCCATTACCATGGTAAAATCATTTTCGCGAATACCTTTTATTGAGATAGGGAAAAAATGCTTTGGGGTGTAAGGAATGTTCTCTGCAGCATAAGCCGCCGGGCGATTGTTTTTATCGGCATAAATTCTAAACAAGGAGAAATCTCCCGTATGTCGGGGCCAAACCCAGTTGTCGGTGTCCGAACCAAATTTCCCTATGGCACTGGGAGGGGCTCCTACTAAGCGAATGTCTTTAAACGTTTCGGTTACAAAACGAATGTATTGATTGCCGTCGTAAAAGGGTTTGATCACGTTTTCTTGCCAACTTTCTTTAGGTAAGTTCTTGGTTAATTCGGCGAGATTTTGTTGAATTTTTTTCTGTTTTTCGGTTTCATTGGTAATGTTTTCCGTGCCAGCGAGTACACTCGAAGTAACATCCTCGATACGTACTACAAACGTAACGACCATATCGGGGTTGGGTAATTCCTCTTTTAAGCTGTAGGCCCAAAATCCATCCCGCAGATAATCGTGCGCTACCGACGAATGATTTTGAATCGCATCAAAACCACAGTGATGGTTGGTTAAAATGAGTCCTTGATTGGAAATCACTTCAGCCGTACATCCTCCATCAAATTGGGGAACGGCATCTTTTAAACTCGATTGATTGAGGGAGTAAATTTGTTCGGCGGTCAACTTGAGCCCCAAATTTTTCATTTCTGTTTCCCGGTCGCCTTTCAGTAAATGAGGCAACCACATTCCGCCCTGTTGGGCAAGGACTTGAAAACTTAAAAAAAGTACAAAAAATAGAAATTTACATTTTTTCATGCGTCAATGTAGGTATGTAATTAGTAGTAATATAGGAAACAATATGTTCGGTAGCTCCCGTATTTTTTTGGACAAAGGTAGCGCAAAGGTTGCCTTTTTCTTTTCGTTCTTTGGAATTGGTAATCCATGTGTCGAGTATCGCTTTTAATTCCGATTCATTCGAAATACTTACGCATCCTCCCAAATGAACCAGCGCTGTGGCTTCTGCAAAATGCTCGTAATGCGGACCAACCACAATGGGAATGCCAAAAGTAGCGGGTTCCAAAACATTATGAACGCCCGGATGACCAAATCCACCGCCCACATAGGCGATATCAGCATAGGCATAAATTTTAGTCAGTAGCCCCACCGTGTCAACAATTAAAATGGCAAAATCTTTAAGCGGCAATGTGTCTCTTTGTGAATACCGAATTGAGGGACGTTTCAATTGCGCTTCAAAAGCATTCAGCTGTTCGGTTTTTATATTGTGCGGTGCAAGGACAAACTTTAGGTTCTCAGGTGCTTCATTGATATAATGCGCCAACAGTTCTTCATCTTTGGGCCATGAACTCCCAATAACAATAGTAGTGGCGCCCTGTGTATATTGTTCCATAAAATCAAGCGTATACTCGCGTTGCAGCACGGCATTGACGCGATCAAAACGCGTGTCGCCTGAAACCGAAACCGCCATTATTCCAATGGATTGTAAAAGGGTTTTGGATAGGTTATTTTGAACAAAAAAGTGGGTAAATGTGCGCAAAGCATTGCGGTAAAATCCGCCATACACTTTAAAGAAAACTTGATTGGGTCGGAAAACACCCGAAATTAAAAAAGTCGGAATTGCTTGTTGACGCAATTGTTTCAAGTAGTTAGGCCAAAATTCATATTTGATAAAAAAAGCCATTTGAGGCCGAACCGTTTGTAAAAAACGATGGGCATTTTCGGGAGTATCCAAAGGTAAGTACACCGTGATGTTGGCAACAGTGTTGTTTTTTCGTACCTCATACCCCGAAGGAGAAAAGAACGTGAGTACAAGCGTATGATTGGGGTATTTCAATTTTATTTGTTCCATCACGGGAAGTCCTTGCTCGTATTCGCCCAAAGAAGCGGCATGAAACCAAAGCGTGTTATCGCGGCCGTGTAGTTCTTTTTCCAAGGTGTCCCAAACCGATTTCCGGCCCTCCACAAACCGCTGTAATTTGGCATTGAAACGGGCCAAAAGAGGGAGAATTAGCGCCACAAAGCGGATGAGTAAGGAGTAAGCAAACTGCATTATGGGAATTTTTCTGGGCTAAAATACAAATAAAATGTGGAAGATGGGAAGCGTTTTTCTCGTCAAATGCGTTGTGGAAAGTAGTCGGATTTTTACGAAACTTTAAATCGAAAAAGAGAATGGGGGTCGTAAAGCGCATGGAGATTTTATGTACTTTTGTTTTGTATTAAGACGATGTATGAAAAAATTACAAATGGTTGACTTAAAAAGTCAATACGATAAAATAAAGGAAGAAGTCAATGCTTCCATCCAAGAGGTTTTAGATACTACCACCTACATTAATGGACCCCTAGTGCATCAATTTCAAGCCGATTTAGAGGCGTATTTGGGGGTAAAACATGTAATTCCTTGTGCGAATGGAACCGATGCATTGCAAATTGCCATGATGGGATTGGGGTTGCAACCTGGTGATGAAGTAATTACAGCCGATTTTACCTTCGCAGCTACCGTTGAGGTCATTGCTTTGTTGCAATTGACTCCAGTTTTAGTAGATGTGGATCTCAATAATATGAACATATCTTTGGAAGGAATTCGCAAAGCGATTACGCCCAAAACCAAAGCGATTGTTCCGGTACATTTGTTTGGTCGTGCGGCCAATATGGATGCGATTATGGCCATTGCCAAAGAGTTTAATCTGTATGTTATTGAAGACAATGCTCAAGCGATTGGAGCTGATTACACGAGTGCCGATGGTGTCAAACGAAAAGTAGGGACCATCGGTCATGTAGGAGCTACCTCATTTTTTCCATCCAAAAATTTAGGATGTTATGGCGATGGTGGGGCGATTTTTACGAACGATGATGCCTTGGCGCATACCCTAAGAGGGATCGTCAATCACGGTATGTACGTGCGGTATCATCACGATGTGGTAGGTGTCAACTCGCGACTGGATAGTATTCAAGCCGCTGTGTTAAAAGCAAAACTTCCCCATTTGGACCACTACAACCGTGCGCGTCAAGAAGCGGCTCGTAAGTATAGCGCCGCCTTGGGAAGCAACCCGAATATTTGGGTGTCTACGATTTGTGAGCAATGTGATTGCCATGTGTTTCATCAATATGTAATTCGCATTCTAAATGGCAAACGCGATGCCTTACTGGCGCATTTACAAGAAAAAGGAATTCCCTGTGCCATCTATTATCCCATCCCGTTACACCGTCAAAAAGCCTATTTGGATGTGCGTTACCGTGAGGAAGATTTTCCCGTAACCAATCAGTTGGTGGATGAAGTTATCGCACTACCCATGCATACGGAACTGGATGACGAACAGATTCGTTTTATTACCGATACCATTTTGGATTTTATATAAAAATAGAAAGTACATGAAAATTGTTGTCACAGGGGGGTTAGGATTTATAGGGTCGCATACCGTTGTTGAATTGCAAAACGAAGGATTTGATGTTATAGCCTTGGATAATTTGTCCAATTCTTCACTCGATGTTTTAGAGGGAATTGAACGAATTACGGGTAAAAAACCCCAATTTGAGCAGATTGATTTGCGCGAGAAAGCAACGGTGCACGATTTTTTCCAACGGCATAAGGATGTATCGGGAGTAATCCATTTTGCGGCCAGCAAAGCAGTGGGGGAAAGTGTTGAAAATCCGTTGTTGTATTATGAAAATAATATTAATGCCTTGGTGTATGTGTTACAATCGTTGGCACAACTTCCCCAAGCCAATTTCATTTTCAGTTCGTCATGTACCGTGTACGGTCAGGCTAAACAAATGCCAATCACGGAGGATGCTTCGGTGCAACCCGCCATTTCTCCCTATGGCAATACCAAACAAATCGGAGAAGAAATTATCACCGATACAACTAAAGTCACCCATATCAATGCGATTTTGTTGCGGTATTTTAACCCTATCGGGTCGCATCCTTCAGCCGAGATCGGAGAGTTACCCTTGGGGGTGCCTCAAAATCTAGTCCCGTTTATAACGCAAACGGCCATCGGACTTCGTGAAAAACTTTCCGTCTTTGGGGATGATTATCCTACCCTCGACGGGACGGCTATTCGGGATTATATCCATGTGGTTGATTTGGCAAAAGCTCATGTGGTTGCCTTACAACGCTTACTACACCAAAAAAACACCGAAAAAGTGGAAACCTTCAACTTAGGAACGGGTACAGGAAGCTCGGTTTTGGAGGTCATCAAAACTTTTGAGAAAGTGAGTGGAAAACCCTTAAACTATCAAATTGTAGGGCGTCGAGAAGGTGATATTACGGAAGCATATGCCAATACCGACAAAGCCAATACGGTATTAGGATGGAAAGCGCAATCTACGCTAGAAGAGGCATTAGCCAGCGCTTGGAAATGGGAGCAAAAGATTAGATCATAATCCATAAAATCAAAAAGAGGGCCTAAGCCCTCTTTTTTTTACAACTAATTGGCCTGTAAATTATTTCTTTACAGCTTCTTTCGCGGCAGTGGTTGCTTTATCAGCACCCTCTTTCGCAGTCTCTTTGGCTTCTTCACCAGCGGCTTTCACAGCATCTCCGGTTTCTTCAATGGTAGCCTCGATTTTGGTGGCTGCGGTATCAGCCTCTTTTTCCAAAGTATCTGCAATCTTTTCAGTTTCAGACACTACTTTTTCATCGGTTTTTTTCTCGCAAGAAACCACCATCAATGCTCCGATTACAGCGAAGCTCAACATTACTTTTTTCATTTTTTTAAGGGATTAAGAATTAATAAATAAAAAGAACTAATTCCCCTATTACAAATCGAATGCCAAAAAAATACGATGTTCGACAAGAATCGAAAAAAAAGTATTTTTTAACACTTCAAGGTATAAAAAAACCCCTGTTTAAGGGGGTTGATAAGTTTGATAAGTTAAAAAAGTTTAATAAGTTTAAAGCGTTTACTGTTTTGCACTTTCTTTAATTGCTTTGGCTTTTTCTTCAACTTTCGTAGCGCCTTTTACCAAAAGCGTATCTACTTTAGATTTAATTTTTTTCGTAGTTGAATCCAATGCTTTTTCTGTTTTGGTAGTCACCGAATCCACTTTTTCTTTTACTTCTTGCGATACCGCATCTTTGGCGGCATCTAGTTTCTCTTGAGTCGTTTCTTTGCACCCAACGAATAGCAGTAGGGATGCAATACTAAATACAATCTTTTTCATCATTATGCCGAAATTGTGGTTACTTCTTTATTAATTTTATTGACCAATCCTACCAATACTTTCCCAGGACCCACTTCCGTAAATGAAGTAGCGCCGTCAGCAATCATTTGTTCTACCGATTGGGTCCATTTTACAGGTGCTGTCAATTGAATGATTAAATTCTTTTTAATGGTGGCGGCATCTTTTACCGCGCTTGCTGTTACATTTTGGTACACGGGACAAATTGGGTCGTTGAAATGGGTTGCTTCAATCGCCGCGGCCAATTCTTCACGAGCGGGTTCCATCATGGGTGAGTGGAAAGCACCGCCCACCGGTAATAATAAGGCGCGTTTGGCACCTGCTTCTTTCATTTTTTCACAGGCTTCTTCCACCGCTTTAAATTCGCCCGAAATCACCAATTGTCCGGGACAGTTGTAATTGGCAGCCACCACAACACCGTCAATGGAGGCACAAATATCTTCTACTATTTTATCGTCCAAATTCAACACTGCCGCCATCGTAGAAGGTGTAATTTCACAGGCCTTCTGCATCACTAAAGCACGTTGTGAAACCAATTTCAAACCGTCTTCAAAAGACAAAGCGCCACAGGCGACCAAAGCTGAGAATTCCCCTAAGGAATGTCCAGCCACCATTTCGGGTTGGAAATCGGCTAAGGTTTTTGCCAAAATCACCGAATGCAAAAATACCGCAGGTTGGGTTACTTTGGTTTCTTTTAACTGTTCAGCCGTCCCTTCAAACATAATGTCGGTAATGCGAAAACCTAAAATTTCATTGGCTTTTTCAAATAACTCACGCGCAACTGCTGAGCTTTCATATAAGTCTTTACCCATACCGGTAAATTGAGCTCCCTGACCTGGGAAAACGTATGCTTTCATATGATGCATCGGGTATTAATTAATGGCTTATTGTATCTTGGTAACAAAAATACAAAAAATTACCTGCCCTGATTAGAATTCGATACCGCGAACAATAGCTTCCAATTGCGCCTTGATTTCGGGTTGGATGATTCCATTGTTTACATCAAAGTTTTCATAAAAACTGGGTAAGGAAAACGTGCCTTTGAGCTGTGCCCCTTGATACGGGAATCTATTTTGCGCCATTTCCAAAACACTTGCCCCGCCGCGTGCCCTTGGAGAAGTCGCGAGAAGCAGCATCGGTTTGTTTTGAAAATTTTTAGGGTTGATACGGGAAGTCCAATCCAACAAGTTTTTAAAGGCAGCTGAGTAGGCTCCGTTGTGCTCGGCTAGTGAAACCACCAGCAAGTCGGCCGAGCCTATTTTTTCATAAAAATCATGCGCCGCTTGGGGGATGCCCTCTTTTTCCAAATCGACCGAAAATAGCGGAAGCGGGTAATCATTTAAATCCAATACTTCAACCGAAGCGTCGGCAACCAAGTGCGCGGCATAAGAAGCGAGTTGTTTGTTGATCGAAGTTCGGCTAGTCGAGCCGCCAAAAGCAATAATTTTTTTCATAGTTACGTGTGAAGCCAAGCTCCAAAATGATTACGTAAAAGCGGTAACAACACATAGGCCATCAAAGGAACAAGAATCAGCGTCATGATTAAGATTCGAATAAGTAAGGCCTGCTCTTTACTACTGTCGCCAAAAAAATGATCTCTTAAGTATATTTATTGAAACATGGGGACTTCCATCAATAACAATTCCGTGTCTTCGGTCATTTGAAAATCAACCGTGGCCAATTGAGCACCGTCAGTCCAAATGCCCATACCGTCACGAAGCCCTAATTCCTGGCCGTCCACAGTCAAAGCTCCTTTAATCACAAAAACATACAAACCGTTGCCTTCTTTTTTAAAGGTATACTTAGCCGCATTACCTGCTTTAAAGTTCCCCATATGGAACCACGCATCTTGGTGAATCCATACGCCTTCATCGTCGGCATTGGGCGATAAAATTTGTTGAAATTTCCCCTCACGATCCGGAACATGCAAGGTAATTTGTTGGTAACGGGGTTCGACATTGCGGTATTTTGGGAACACCCAAATTTGTAGCAAATTCGTACGACGGTCGTGATTGGGGTTGAACTCACTATGTTGAATGCCTGTTCCTGCACTCATCACTTGCACGTCACCGAATTTGATGGTTTCAGCATTGTTCATGCTGTCTTTGTGGGCCAAATCGCCTTCCAGTGGAATCGTGATGATTTCCATATTGTCGTGTGGATGCGTACCAAAGCCCATGCCGCCGGCCACTATATCATCATTGAGCACACGAAGGACGCCAAATTGCACCCGATTGGGATCATAATACCCCGCAAAACTAAAGGTGTGACGGGCTTCTAGCCAACCGTGATTGGCATAACCACGGGTGTTGGATCTATGGATAACAGTATTTTTCATCTCGTTTAAAAAGTAATCATTAGTTCGATACAAAGGTAGGCGAGGTCTTGTTTTGGAGCACTTAATTTAGGTTAAGAAAATGATTTTGATTTTTTGAAGCAGACGTTTTTGTTCTTTATCCAGTATCTTCCCGCTATCCGCTATATCCCTCCACTGCGTTACGGGGATGTCGCTCCTATCGGGGCTAGAAGTCAAGTTTGATTGATTGTTTGAGGTTTTATTTTCGAACCATCTTCCCCTTCATCTTGCTAAAAAACTCAGGCGTAACGCCAATGTAGGAGGCAATCTGCTTTTGCGGCACCCGTTGGATAAGGGCAGGGTAGCGCTTGCAAAATTTTTCAAACCGCTCTTCGGCACTGCGACTCATGTTGTCACGCAATCGCTCTTGATGCGATACCAAAGAATTCTCAGCCAGAAAACGAAAATACCGTTCCAGTTGGGGTAGTTTTTGGTAAAGGAGTTCTTGTTGGGCCTTGGGCAATACAATGACATCGGTGTCTTCCAAGGTTTCGATAAACAAATCGCCCGGCTTTCCCGAAAATAAACTGTACATATCGCTAATCCACCAACCCTCGCAGGCAAAATGAAGAATATGTTCTACGATGTTGTCGTTCACATAAAAACTCCGCACCAAACCCGATGTGATAAAATAGGTCTCCGAACACACCGTGCCCGCATGCTGTAGTACCGATTTAGCTTTGTACGTTAGGGTTTCCGTATGGGCCATAAACAACGCCGCCTCTTCAGGAGAGAGGCGAACATGTTTTTGGATATGTTCGGTAAGTAAGTACACCTTTATTTTTTCAACGGAAGTAATTTAAAATAGGTCACCACAAACCTGTTGCCTTTGATTTCACCAATGACTTCCGCTTTACGAACAGCCGAACAAAAGCCGTCCTCCGCATGGGCATCGCCATGATCGTCTAGTTTCGTTCCGTCTACAAAATAGGATTTCCCGTCGATGCGTACGGCCAAATCACAGCCTTTTTTGTCGTTCATTCCAAATTGGCACTGGCCACAGGAAACTTCGACCAACTGTGTTTTGGGTTGTGCTTTGGGTTCTTGAGCTTGCATCGTAAAGGAACAAACAATCAAGCATAAAGTAAATAGGATAGTTTTCATAACTTACGGGTTTACAGTAATTATTTGCGCCGTTTCTTGCGCGCGTTCAACAAGTTGCTCAATCGGTGTTTCTAATACATCATGGGTCAACACCACGCCCATTCTGCGGTAGGGTCGCGAAGTGGGTTTTCCAAAAATACGAAAATCAGTTTTCGGTAAGCCCGCCACAGTTTCAATACCGGTATAGGTGGGATTGTCAGAATTCGCACCTGCTAAAATCACGGCACTTGCTCCCGCTTTTTCTAGCGTAATTTCATAAATAGGTAAACTCAACACTGCACGCAAATGCAATTCAAACTCGTTGAAGTTTTGCGTACCCGCCAAGGTCACCATGCCCGTATCATGCGGACGTGGCGAGAGTTCAGAGAAGTACACGCCTTCGTCGGTTAAGAAAAACTCCACACCAAACAATCCCGCTCCGCCCAAGGCTTCGGTAACTTTTCGTGCCATGTCTTGGGCTTCGGACAAGTCGCGCTCCGAAACGCGAGCCGGTTGCCAACTCTCTTGGTAATCGCCGCGTTCTTGACGGTGACCGATAGGCGCACAAAATAGGGTTGGATTATTGTTTTGCGTGACGGTCAATAACGTGATTTCCGAATGGAAGTTGACAAAGGCTTCTACAATGACTTCGACCACGTCTCCCCGCGAACCTTCAACAGCGTAAGCCCAAGCTTTGGCAATATCTTCGGTAGTTTTTATCGTCGATTGGCCTTTGCCCGACGAGCTCATCAAGGGTTTCACCACACAGGGGATGCCCACTTCGGCAACGGCTTGCTCCAATTCGGCGGCGGAGGTCGCATAGCGGTAGTTGGCCGTTCGTAGTCCCAAGTCTTGGGCGGCCAAGTCGCGAATGGCTTTGCGGTTCATCGTAAAGTTGGCCGCTTTGGCAGAAGGAACCACTTTAATTCCTTGCGCTTCATAGTCGTAAAACCGCTCGGTGCGAATGGCTTCGATTTCGGGCACGATATAATCGGGTTGGTGTTTGGCTACAATTGCATCAAGTGCGGCACCGTCAAGCATGTTGATGACTTCAAACGCATGGGCCACGGGCATGGCAGGCGCGTTTTCGTAGCTGTCGACCGCAATTACAGTTTGACCCAAACGTTGGGCCGCAATGACAAATTCTTTTCCGAGTTCACCGGAGCCTAAAAGTAAAATCTTTTTTTTCATGCAGTGTATTTTGATACGGTAGGCGAAACATTCGTTTCAGGTTGCGTTAGGGGGTGCACTGGAAAGCCCGGATGCTGGAGTTTACGGAGGCAACGGACTTGCAAGGGAACACCCGACCTGAAGGGGAACGCCCAAAAAATGAAACAAAAAAGCCCCAAGTTTCCTTGAGGCGATGGGTTTATGCAACGGCTTCTTTGATGCGGCGTAAGGCTTCGGTAAGGAGCTCTTCGCTGGTGGCATACGAGAAACGAATGCAGTTGGGGTTTCCGAAAGCGTCGCCCGTTACCGTGGCTACATTGGCTTCGGAAAGCAAATACATTGAGAAATCATCGGCGTTCTGGATTAGTTTTCCGCGCAAGGTTTTTCCAAAAAAGGACGACACATCGGGAAACACATAAAAGGCGCCTTCGGGAACGTTGATTTTCATACCGGGGATATCTTGGAGTAAACCTACGACCAAATCACGACGGCGTTGGAAAGCAGCCACCATGTCGTTTAACACACTCGGATCGGCATCAACGGCGGTAATTGTGGCGCGTTGGGCAATCGAGTTGGCCCCACTGGTCACTTGGCCTTGCATTTTGGTACAGGCCTTGGCAATCACTTCGGGGGCACCGATATAGCCAATACGCCACCCGGTCATGGCAAAGGCTTTGGCCACACCATTGACGGTAATCGTGCGGTCAAACATCCCCGGAATCGAAGCAATGCTGCAAAACGTTCCCGAGAAGTTGATATGTTCGTAAATCTCATCCGAAACGACGTAGAGATTATCGTGTTGGAGTATAATGTCTGACAGTGCGGTCAATTCTGCACGGCTATATACGGAGCCGCTGGGGTTACAGGGCGAACTGTACCAAATCATTTTGGTTTTAGGCGTAATGGCTTGTGCCAATTGCTCAGGTGTAATTTTGAAATCGCTTTCAACGCTCGTGGGAACTTCCACCGGGATGCCGCCTGCGATTTTTATAATTTCAGCATAGGAAACCCAATACGGTGCAGGAAGAATCACTTCGTCACCCGGATTGATCATCACTTGGGCAATGTTGTACAACGACTGCTTGGCGCCTGTAGAAACCACAATTTGTGCCGGGGTATAGGTCAGATTATTATCCCGTTTGAACTTACGGCAAATAGCCTCTTTGAGTTCGAGATACCCATCGACAGGCGAGTAGGTACTGTAATTTTCATCAATTGCTTTTTTAGCCGCTTCTTTAATAAAATCGGGCGTATTAAAATCGGGTTCGCCCAAACTTAAACTGATGATATCTTTTCCTTGGGCTTTTAATTCGCGTGCCAAGGCAGCCATAGCTAAAGTTTGGGATGTAGTCAGACTGTTGATACGGTCGGATAACGGATTCATGGTGGTGTTGTGTTTTGAGATTTCGGGCAAAGATAGTCCTAAAATTTATGCCAATTGGGGTTTTTTACCCAATTCCTTCAAGTGGCTAAAATGCGAAATCACGGCCTCCCGCATGGTTTTAAACTCATAATAAGGGAGGTTACATTCTTTGGCCGTTTGTTTTACGATTTCTGCAATTTTATCGTAGTGAATGTGACTAATATTAGGAAAAATGTGATGCTCAATTTGGTGATTTAAACCGCCAGTATAGTAATTGACCAACCAGTTTTTGGGGGCAAAATTGGCCGTAGTATACAATTGGTGGATGGCCCATGTATTTTCGATTTCTCCATTCTCATTGGGTACAGGGTTGTGGGTTTCATGCACCACGTGGGCCAATTGGAACACAATACTCAAAATAAGACCCGCGGTATAATGCATCACCGCAAAACCTACTATTACTTTCCACCAGGTTATTCCCATCACCATTGGGGTCACTAACCAAATAGAGAAATAAATCACTTTGGTAATAATCAAAGTGGTCCATTGAAACGTTGGACTTTTGAAATCGCCATACGATAGTTTTCGTGCCAAATAGCGTTTCATTTGTAAAAAGTCGGTCGTAATAGCCCAGTTGAACGTTAGCAATCCATACAAAAAGATGGAGTACACATGTTGAAACTTGTGGTGTTTGTACCATTTCGCCTCCCGTGTAAATCGCAAAATACGTCCCGCTTCGAGGTCCTCATCATGGCCTAAAATATTGGTATACGTATGGTGTAAAACGTTGTGTTGCACTTGCCAGTTGTAGACATTGCCCGCCAGAATATAAATACTGCCGCCCATGATTTTGTTCACCCAAGATTTGGTCGAATACGAGCCGTGATTACCATCGTGCATTACATTCATGCCCACGCCTGCCATACCGATACCAGTGATGATATTCAGCAAAAGATACATCCAAAATGGCATATCCATCGCCAAAACAAAAAAGTAAGGCACAAGAAAAATGGAAAACATCACCATGGTTTTCAGGTGCAATTTCCAGTTTCCAGTGCGGCTGAGGTTGTTGTCTTTGAAGTAGTCGTTTACGCGCTTGTTAAGCGTTCTGAAGAATTTTAATTGATCACTTTTGGAGAAGATAGGACTTCCTGCTTCCATGTATTCTAAATTTTAAATATTGCCTCAAATTTAAGTAATATAATTTTTTCAAACCTGACATTGCCCATATTTTATTCACGATTTAACGTAACTTTGCTTAAAATTCAATGCATGGAAGAAATTTGGGAGCAATTTCCTAACCTTACTGAAAATCAACGCAATCAATTTACGCAATTGCAAGCGCTGTATACCGAATGGAATGCTAAAATCAACGTGATTTCGCGAAAGGACATTGACGCGTTGTATACCCGACATGTCTTGCATTCGTTAGGGATTGCCAAGGTTATGGAATTTCAACCGGGCGCTTCGGTAATGGATGTTGGAACGGGAGGCGGATTTCCGGGTGTTCCGTTGGCCATACTTTTTCCAGAAACCCAATTTTACTTGATCGATGTCATTGGTAAAAAGATAAAAGTGGTCCAAGAAGTTTCCGCAGCTTTGGGATTGACCAATGTCAAAGCGGCCCAAATGCGCGCAGAAAACGTGCAAGAAGAGTTTGATTTTATTGTGAGCCGAGCCGTCACCAACATGCCCGATTTTGTGAAATGGGTGAGAGGCAAAGTAAAAAAACAATCCAAACACCCGCTCGATAACGGAATTCTCTATTTAAAAGGCGGCGATTTGACTGAGGAATTGGCTGTTTTTCAGCGTACGGTATTGTATAATTTATCCGACTATTTTGAGGACGACTTCTTTGAAACTAAAAAAGTAGTCTATCTTCCGTTGAAATATAAAACCTAAAAAAAAGTCCCTCTTGAAAAGGGACTTTTTTGTTATGATTTAATCAGTTTAAAGGTTTTTTTACCCGATTCATTCGACAAAGTCAGAAGATAGGCACCAACAGATAGATCCATCGGAATACTTATCAAACCCGAAAATGAGTCCTGAGTAGCTTTCCAAACGGTTTTCCCCGTCATGTCGGTAAGCTGTAAAGTCGAGGCCGTCACTTCATTTGGAGCATAGAGTTCCAATTGGCTCCCCATTGGATTTTTTACTTGCAGTTGCTCTATCGCTAATGCATTCAATCCCAACTGCCCTTGTACAATTTCGTTGTAGGCAAAAAGTTGGTTGGTCGGCGTCAAGGTCACGTGATTTTCATTCACATTGGGCACATGGTAATTGACAAAAGGGGTAACCGAGTTGGTTGTAATCGGACTGTACCAATTGGGGTTGCTCACGGCCAAGGCACTTAACGTGGGAATAAAATCAAAAAATTGTATCTCCAAATTATCCATAAACTCCGTAATTAAGGTATTGCCTGGAGCTCCTGTAGCCAATCCCGACATATCAAAGCGACCGCCTGGGGCCGAATCCAATCCAGCGGTGGTAGCGGGATAGCGGCAGTTGGCTAAGCTTTCTAATAAGGTTACCCATCCAAACAAGATAAAGGTTTGCCCACGGAAACGGCTCACCTGATTGGTTTGACCCGCGGCTGGCGTAAAGCGTAAGTTGATAATGGCCCGTTGGGAGGTGCTTTGGTTAAACGTATGGTCCATGACGACCATATCGGGTGTACCGGTCATTGTTCCATTGCCCGCCCCGTTGGCGATAGCGACATTGCGAACCGTAGTGGGGAATCCCATCGTGTTGAGTTCGTTTTGAAAGGCATTCCGATAGTTGGGAGCTCCTGTCGGAAGTAAAGCATTGGTGGCGGTCATGAATTCAAAGGCACTTCCCGCTTGAAGGTGACCTTCCAAATGGTCAATCAGCATCTGTCGAGCAGCGGGACTCTTCAACATCCCATTGACAATTGCTTGCATAGAAGTGTCGCCCAAAGGACCAAAGGCCATATAATTGAATAAATGTTGAAAGCCAATCGGTACGTTGGCTCCTAAATGGGGCGAATCAAACGAAATATACAAACGGGTATCGTGATTTAAGCTATTCATTTCCATATACCGCAATGCATAACGTGAAATCAATCCCCCCATGCTGGGTCCGATAACTACATTTTGCTCGTTTCCAACTTTCTGCGCATTGATTTGCTGCAAGAGTTCGACCAACACAAACGCATTACGTTGGATAAAGTCCACACCGCCATCGACGGTTGTTGTGCTATTTGGACGAACATAATTGGGGAAGTTGAGCACAATGACATCAAACCCTAGAGCGCGTAAATCATCGGCCATATTTTGTCCCACGCCATAGGTTAATTGGTTGTAAATAGCGGTTGTATTTCGGGTGTCGCCGGGGTCAAAGCCATCTACAAGAATAATCGGTTTGTCCAAAACGCCATTGGTGGTATCCAAAAAAAGTTCATATTCACCACGACCGGCAAAGGGAGCTGTTTCGCCAAAACCTTGGTAGGTGAGTGTCGAATTTAGGGCATTGACCACGTTGGGGACCACGGTAAATCCATTGCTTTTTCCATATACTTGTCCTTCGGTGGTGAAGGTAAATCGGCTTTGGGACTGACTTCCATCGGTAAATTCAAGTAAAACTTCAACCGTATGTTGTCCGCTACGGGGGAACGTTATCGGTAGTTTTTGTCCTTTTTGAAGGGAAAAACTAATGCCGTTTTCTAAAGTAAGTGATAAGGAAGCGAGCGTTTTGGTCGTGCTAAACACCAAATTTTCAGGGAGCGTAAACGTCACTGTATTGGTGCGAGAAGTGCCTATGATGGGCGCTACACCCGCAAAATGGTGTTGTTGTAAATAGTGGGAATTTCCTTTTGCTAACCATTGCCCGAGACTGTTTTTTTGTAAACTGGCATAATGGCTTTGAGGAATAGATTCAAAATCGGTTACCAAAACAGCAAGCGGAATTTCATGTTGTGCTATACCAATCGCTTTAGGGGTTTCCCATGCCGAAAGGGCGGGCAAGCGCTGGTCAAAATCAGCCCTTTGCATTTCGCTGTAGATTTGTTTAAAAAGAGATGCATTAAGTGTGCTGGGAACTTGTCCTTTGATTTTTGAGTTACACCATACCCGGTCGATCAGGATGTGTGTTTGGGAGTCGGATTTCAAAAGATCGTAAGTAGCTTCTTGCGCGTGCAGGGTCATTCCCCATAAGCCCAAAACGAAAACGCGTAATGTTTGATTCATGTGTTAGGATTTTGATGCTCGAATGTACAAAAAATTCAGAATCAAGCCGATAAAAAAATCCGATTCTTAGGTAGAACCGGATTTGTATACGATGAACGTTAAAAAACTATTCGCCCAAAAACGGATAACGATAGTTCGCGGGCGTGACAAAGGTTTCTTTGATGGTACGCGGCGAAACCCAACGCAATAAGTTTTGCATGGATCCTGCTTTGTCGTTGGTTCCAGAAGCCCTCGCTCCACCAAACGGTTGCATTCCGACTACAGCACCCGTAGGTTTGTCGTTGATGTAGAAGTTCCCTGCACTATTTTCTAAAGCTTGTGTCGCTTCCACAATAGCGTAACGATCTTGGCTAAAGATAGCCCCCGTCAAAGCATATTCAGATGTTTGATCGATGAGTGTTAAGGTGTCTTTCCAATCGGCGTCCTCATAAATATATACCGTCAAAACGGGTCCGAACAACTCAGTTTCCATCGTTTTGTATTTGGGATTGGTAGTCAAAATAACGGTAGGTTGAATAAAATATCCCACGGATTTGTCGTAGTTTCCTCCAAATAAGATTTCCGCATCCGCATCTTGTTTGGCTTGTTCAATATACGATACCAGTTTGTCAAACGACCCTTCATGAATGACGGCCGTCACAAAGTTGGAAAAATCTTCAGGCGACCCCATTTTTATAGAAGCCAATTCTTTTCCCATTTCTTCTTTAATCGCTGGCCACAAGGATTTTGGGAAATAAGCACGAGAAGCCGCACTACATTTTTGTCCTTGAAATTCAAAAGCCCCGCGAATGGTATTGGCAACCACCTGTTTCACATTAGCCGAGGGGTGCGCCAAGATAAAGTCTTTACCACCGGTTTCCCCCACTATGCGTGGATAGGTTTTGTAGGTATGGATATTTTCTCCAATTTTTTTCCAGATTTCTTTAAAGACAAACGTGGATCCTGTATAGTGAACGCCAGCAAAATCAGGGTGTTTTAAAACAATATCGGTAATCATTACGGGGTCACCAAAAATCACGTTGATTACCCCATCAGGGACACCTGCTTCTTGGAATACATCAATAATTACTTTGGCCGAAAACACCTGACTGTCGCTCGGTTTCCAAACAACGGTGTTGCCCATTAAGGCAGCGCTGGCAGGAAGATTGGCTGCGATAGCTGTAAAATTAAACGGCGTAATGGCATACACAAATCCCTCTAATGGACGGTATTCTACACGGTTCCAAATGTCAGATACCGAAGTAGGTTGGTCGCTGTAGATTTGCGTCATAAATTCTACATTATAGCGTAAAAAGTCTATTAATTCACACGCAGCATCAATTTCAGCTTGAAATATCGTTTTGGATTGCGCAATCATCGTGGCTGCATTAATGCGTGAACGGTAGGGACCTGCAATCAACTCAGCCGCTTTTAAAAAAATAGCCGCACGATGCTCCCAAGGCATGTTAGCCCATTTTTTTCGCGCTTCCAAGGCAGCGTCAATCGCTTGTGTAACATGCGTAGCTCCCCCTAAATGGTAGGTACCTACTATATGTTTATGATTGTGAGGTGCCGATAGGGTTCGCGTATTGCCTGTTCGAACTTCTTGACTACCAATGTACATAGGCACATCAATCGTTTCGTTCCACATTTTTTGGTAGGCGGCAAGCACAGCTGCTTTTTCAGGGGAATTTGGGGTGTATGCTTTTACGGGTTCGTTAACCGCTTTGGGGACATTAAAAAATCCTTTAGGCATGGTGTTGGATTTAAAAATTGAACAATAAAGAAAAATGGGGGTGCTTTTTACGAATGCATTACCCTTTCGCAAAAATACAAAGGTTTTGGTGATAAAAAAGGAATAAGGAAAGTAATGTGAAAACGACTTTAATTCAGTGCATATGGTGCGTTCAATCGAAAGCCTGGAACAATTACGCGAAAGTTTTTGGTGGTGGTAAAATTGACCATAGTAAACCAACCGCGCATCCCTCCATGGGGTGAAGAAAGTAAGCATCCGGAAGAATAAGTGTGGGTTTCTCCAGGTTTTAAAACGGGTTTTTTGCCAATAACGCCTTCACCATCGACTGTTTCTAAGTCGTTGAGGGAATCAAAAATTTCCCAATGACGGGACAACAATTGTACCGAGTCTTTGCTGTGGTTTTCAATGGTAATTTCATACGAAAAGGCGTAGTGCAACTTGTAGTTTTTGAAGTAGGTACCTTCAAAATTTGTGCTGACAGAAATTTTTATGCCTTTGGTGATTTGGGTTACCATAACCTATTTTTTGTGTCGTAAAGTTATAAAAAATATGTAATAATCAACGCATTACCTGTTAAAGAATCATTAATTGATAATATCAACCGATGAGGCAATTCCTTTTCCAATGACCCGATCATAGCGTTGGTTATTTTCCCGATAATAAACCAAAACCATATAGTCATTTTCGGTTTCAAAGTAATTGCCATCGAGTGCATTTTCTTCGTCGATATTGCCACGGCTATCTGCGATAGTATAGCTAAAATTGGTAAATCCTTGCTTGATCATCACTGCCTTCTCGTATATTTTTTTCTTTTCATTGTACTCCATTTTGTACTCATCATTGAGGGCAAAATTGTTGAACATTCCCGTGATGTAAATGTTTTTATTCGCAAAAAAGGCGGGAGCTGATAACGAAAAATAAACCCAAGCATAATCCGCTTCAATCTCTGAATTGGCCGCGTTGACATTGTTTACCATGAAGTTCCCGTTTTTATCAGGCCAAAAGGTATACGGCTTGTTGCCTCGCGCTTCATTGGTATACAAATAGCAATTGTACAAACCGCCGTTGGTGTCGATGCGCGCAATAGAATTGTTGGCCGCTTGGATTATTTTATTTTCCAAAAACAAATACTCATTGCCACCCCAAAATTGCGTTTCCGCATCGTATTTATAAATTAAATCATTGCCCACCGTAAACATAGGTCGAATATTCGTTTTGGCATTGTTGAATTTGCCGTTTTGAAGCAACATTACTTTGACGTTTTGCAAGGGACTTTGGAAGGTAATCGAACCCGAACGAACGGCAAAATCAAGGTTGTGTTTGTGCGGTGCATCTTCATTGCGGCGGGCGCGTTTTACCTGAACGGGGACCGAAACTAGATTTTCATATAATACAAATTTTCGCGAAAAAACTACTTCACGGTCTTCGTTCAAAATACTAATCATGTAGTTACCACTCACTTTAATTTGGGTGAATTTGTTGGGAAATCCGATGCGGTAGTGCGAATAGATTTGCAAACAATTGAGCGAGTTGGTGTACTCTATGATGCGTTGGTCGTTGAACCCATTCAAATATTCGTTGATGCTGAGTTGCGATGGTTTCCAATCGTAATCACAATGCGTAATGCGGTAGTAATAGTTATCTTCTGAGCCGTGTAAATCGTCGAATTGCAATTGAAATTCGTCGCCCAATTGAAAAACGGGAACTTTATTCAGTCCATTTTGGATAAAAGAAATCGTTTTAATGTAATAGGGTGGAAGTACTTCTTTTTCTTGTGTCCAGCCCCAACAAAAACAAAGGTGTAATCCGAACAGCCAAAATAGATTGCGCATATTTCTTGGTTTAGTTTCGTAAAGATACTAAACTCGCGAAAACAATGCCAAATTATTTAAAACAAACGGGAATGATTTCTCCTTGCGCCAAACAATAGCGCTCTACTTCCTCGGGAGACAGTTTTTTGGTATAATTTTCTTCAATTACTACAAATCCGATATGGCGAAGTTGGTCAAAATAATCACGGCCATATACGCGTACATGATCGTATTGACCAAATATTTTTGCCCGTTCTTTGGGGTCTGTGATGCTATCATCCGTAAAAGTCACTGCCCGATTGAGATCTTGTGGAATCTGGAAAATCCCCATCCCTCCAGGTTTCAACACGCGAAACAATTCTTGCATAGCTTTGGTGTCATCCGGAATATGTTCCAACACGTGGTTGCAAAAAATGATGTCATACGTATTATCTTCAAAAGGTAAGTTGCAAATATCTGCTTTGACATCGGCTAGCGGTGATAGTAAGTCTGTGGTCGTGTAATGAATATTAGCTTGTTTTTTGAAACGCTTGTAAAACTCTTGTTCAGGAGCAAAATGCAATACGTTCTTTTTTTCTGTAGCCGTAAAAAAATCGGTTTCCCGTTGCAAATACAGCCACAACAAACGGTGTCTTTCTAAGGATAAGGTGCTTGGTGAGAGCACATTGTTGCGTTGCGCCCCATAACCATAGGGTAAAAACATTCGGAAGCTTTGACCATCAATTGGGTCGGTAAAGCGATTTCCTTTTAACAAAAAAGCCAATAACGGGCGCACCACGATACTCAGCCGAATCAACAAAGGACGAGGGATGGTGTTGAGTATAAATTTGAATGTTTTTTTGATCATACTACCAAAGGGTTTTTTCGGAATTCATCTTCCTCATGGCTCTCAATACCTAAGGCTTGATACACATATTGGAAAGTAGATAGCAATTCAGGTTTTCCATCGACCAAGGCCACATTGTGTTCGAAGTGTGCACTTGGTTTTCCATCGGCCGTCAAAATCGTCCATCCGTCTTTCAACTGCTTGATATTCTTGGTTCCCATATTGATCATCGGTTCAATAGCGACCACCATGCCTTCAATAAATAATTTTCCGCGACCGCGTTTGCCGTAATTCGGCATTTCGGGTTCTTCGTGCATTTTTCGACCCAATCCGTGTCCCACCAATTCACGAACCACTCCATATCCATTACTTTCACAGTATTTTTGAATGGCATTTCCCACATCTTCCACACGATTGCCTGCGCGAAATTCACGAATACCCACATACAAACTCTCCTTGGTTACTTGTAAGAGTCTTTTTACTTCGGGCGCGACTTCGCCAATTTCAAAACTGTACGCATGATCGCCATAGAATCCATTTTTCAGCACCCCACAGTCCACCGAAATCACATCGCCCTCTTCCAACGGTTTGTTGCTCGGAATGCCGTGAACCACTTGGGCATTCGGACTCACGCACAGGGTGTTTGGAAAACCATACATACCCAAAAATCCGGGTTCAGCTCCGTGATCGCGGATAAATTCTTCGGCAAGTTTGTCCAACTGTAAGGTCGTCACACCCGGTTGAATGACTTTGGCTATTTCCCCTAAGGTTTTGGAAACCAGCAACGCACTTTCGCGCATGATTTCGATTTCTTCACGGGTTTTGGGTTGAATCATAAGTTAAAAATGAGACCGCAAAAGTAGGTATTTTTTTTGGAAAAATTACCGCAGATCACTCTATCACCCTTTACGTTTCTTAGCTTACTTTTTCTCTAACAGAATGAGAAATATCATGTTTTCCTCCAGTAAAGTGACCTACCTTTGACCTTAAATTGTTTAGGTATGCGCAAATATGTAACGGCCGCAGAAGCGGTCAAAGTAGTTAAATCAGGCGATCGCGTGTATTTGCAAGCGGCCGCTGCAGCACCAACCGTATTGGCCAATGCGTTAACCGATCGGGCTTCGGAGCTGCGCAATGTTGAAATCTGTCATTTGCACACCGAAGGCGAAGCACGCTATGCGCATCCCGATTTGGCCGAGAGTTTTCATGTGAATTCCTTTTTTATCGGCGCCAATGTTCGTCATACACTTAAAGCCGGAAATGGATCCTATACGCCTGTTTTTTTGAGTGAATTGCCGCTTTTGTTTCGGAAAAATGTGCTGCCTTTAGATGTCGCTTTTATCCATGTTTCACCGCCCGATATCCACGGATATTGTTCGCTCGGAGTATCGGTTGAAGCTACGGTGGCAGCTATCGAAAACGCCAAAATGGTTATTGCGCAAGTCAACGTTCAAATGCCGCGTACCTTTGGTGATGGTATTATTCACGTTTCAGAGATTGATTATCTGGTTGAAGTCGACAGGCCAATTTATGCGCACGATATAGATTCGACTTCTCCCGAGGAAGAAAAAATTGGATTCTACATCGCCTCACTGATAGAAGATCGCAGCACCTTGCAAATGGGAATTGGATCGATTCCAAATGCGGCATTAAAACAGTTGATACACCATAAAGATTTGGGATTGCATACTGAAATGTTCTCCGATGGGGTTATTGATTTGATTGAAAAAGAGGTTATTACATGTAAATATAAAGGAACGCTTCGCGGTCGTGTTTTGGCTACTTTTTTGATGGGTTCCCAACGGTTATACGATTTTGTACACGACAATCCTTTTATCGAAATGAAGGAGTCTTCTATGGTGAATGATACGGCACGCATTCGCAAGAATCCCAATATGGTGGCCATCAATTCGGCGATTGAAGTCGATGTAACGGGACAAGTTTGTGCCGACTCGATAGGCCCACGCATGTACTCAGGCGTTGGAGGTCAGATGGACTTTATCCGAGGGGCTTCATTGAGTCCAGGGGGTAAAGCGATTATTGCACTTCCCTCCATCACCAAACGCGGGGAAAGTCGCATTGTACCGTTTCTTAAACAAGGCGCCGGCGTAGTGACTACTCGAGCGCACATCCATTATGTGATTACTGAATATGGCATTGCGGACTTGTACGGCAAAACCTTGAAGCAACGCGCCGATGCGTTGGTTCGTATCGCCCATCCCACCCATCAACAAGCAATAGAAAGAGGCTATTACGAAATGGTTCAATAGGGTTAAAAAAGAAAAACGCCGATGAAGGCGTTTCTTTATGCAATATCTTAGGTATTGGTCCTATTCGTTAATCGGGTTGTGCCATAATGCGGAAAAGTTCGGCATTGGAAATTAGGTAACGGTTGTTCAAGGCAATCGCTGATAATTGGGCCGTCACCAAATTGTTCTCGCGGGAATTCAATAAGAAAATGGAACTTTCTCCAAACGAAAATAAGCGTTCTTCCGATTGCAACATGATTTGGTAGTCATTGACCAATTGATTGGTTAACACCCCTTGTTCGAGTAGTGAATTCAATTCGGTTTGTTGCGCTTTGACCTTGTTCCCCAATTGAACGCGTTCCAGGTTGAGGTCAAATTGTGCGTCTTGCACTTTAAATTTGGCCAATTTCAAACTACCGCGTTCTTTTCGTAAAAATAACGGAAAGGAAAAGTTGACGCCAATTTTATAATTCTCAAAATCCCGATTGTTCCATGCACTCGGTTCCGAAAGGTAATGATACCCCACATTGGCTTTCGGCAAAAGCATGTTGGCCTTCAACTTTCGGTCGATTTCGAGCAGATTCACTTTGCTTTCCAAAGCGGTAATTTTGGGGTGGTTGTTCAAACTAACATCGCCCGCCATCAAAGCGTTGGTGCGCAAGGTTTCCTGAATCGTTTTTTCCAGTTCGGGTTCGGGGATCATGGTGTCTTGTAACTCCATGGGAATGTTGTTCTCCAACCAAAGGAAGTTGGACAACTCCAGTTTAGCTTTCACCAATTTCAACTGGGATTCGGTGAGACTCAATTTACGATTGCGCACGATAATTCCCGCTTCTACACTGTCGATGGCGGGTTTGTCACCGTTGCGAATCAAACCGCTAATCCCTTTGAATCGTATCTCAGCATTTGTCAAATACGTCGTGTACAGTTGCACTTCGTCAAAGGTTCGTTTCCAATTGAAATACGCTACCGAAGCTTCATAAAGCACCTGAACCGCCTCCAATTGACGTTCGGCGTTGCCCAAGTTGATTTGGATTTTTGCTTTACGCAAATCGGCCATCCGTTGATTAATCCAAAGTCCTTGACCCAGCGGAACCGTCACTCCAAAGGAGGTCAGTCCTTGATTGGGCAGTGTATTTTCGGGGTTGACAAAAATCCCTTCGCTGTTGTCAAAACCGGCTTTGACCTCGATGCCGTACCAGGTAGGAATTTTAAAACTGCTATTCAACAACGAGAAGTATTCCTTTCCCTTAAATTGTTTGGAGTCAAAGTCCACTTCAATTTTAGGGTCAAAGGCTCCCCGTGCCATCATCAAATTAGCTTGGGCATTGCTGATGTTTAAATCGGCGCTCTTAACCCGTGGATGAAATTTTTTCACATATCCCAAAAACTCGTTGTAGGTGAGAATGTTTGACTCTACATTCTGACCCCAAACGGGTATTGTGATGAGGAAGAAAAGTATTTTTTTCATATGTTTCAAGTAGGCCTGAAGCCTGAATTTTTTAACCCTGATTGCCGTGAAAATCCCGTGGCCGTTGCCAAACGGCTGCGGATTGTAACAGAAAGCAGGAACTAGGATGGCCGGGAAGCCCAAGCCATTCGTTCCTCATTATTTTCCTTTGCCATCGGTTTTGGATTCCCCTTTGTTACCGCCTTTGGGTTGGTAATAGTTGGGTGGGAATCCGTTGAGTGTTCGCCAGATTTCATACCAAACCGGCACATTGTTTAACAAGGCCAAGGTTTGGGCTCCTGAACCAATGCTGATTTGTTTTGGCCAGGCTTGATCTTCGGGATCGGGGGCAATCAATACGCGGAATTTACCGTTGCTGCTGATAAAATTCTCCACGGCCACAATGCGACCTCCAAAGGTTCCATACGACATATTGGGCCATCCCGAAAAGATGATGGTTGGCCATCCATCAAACCAAATTCGTACGCGCTCCCCTTTGTGAATTAGCGGAATATCGTTGGGACTCACATAGGTTTCTACCGCAATGTCATAATTGGCGGGCATGATACTCACGATTTCGGTCCCTTCTTTGATGGTTTCCCCAAGTCCCGATTTTAAGGCGCGGTTGACATAGCCATTTTGCGGTGCGGTAATGTAATACAGTCCGTTACGAATGCGGTAATTGGTATATTGGTTTTTGAGTTTGTTTACCTGTGCTTCGGTATCAAATTGGTTGCTCATTGCTGTAAAGCGATCGCTGCGTGCTTTGGACGCTTTTTCGGCATATTCGGCACCGATACGGTTGATTTCGACACGAGTATTGATTAACTCGTTTTTACTTGCTAAAAATTTGTTTTCTTGGGTGATGATTTTGGCTTCTACTTCCTGCAATTTCAAGCGTTTTTCTTCTACATCGGTCAAGGGTTTTAGCCCTTCTTTGTTTAAGGTCACTGCCCGGTTGAATTGGGTGTTGGCAATTTTAAGTTGGGTTTTCACCGCCTCCAAGTCCATACTGTCGCTTTGAACTTTAAGCAGCGCTTGACGAATTTTGTTTTTGGCTTGTTGCAGTTTCAAATTCCGTTCACTTTCGATGGCTTGAATTTGGGTTCCCAATGTAACCACTTTGTCGCCGTAGGATTCTCCAGCCATAGCTTTAGCTTCCATTTGACTCTTGGTATTGTCCACCAATTCGGGGTCAAAGTAATCATCTTTGATCTCGGAAATAAACAAAATAGTATCGCCTTTTTTCACGTAGTCTCCTTCTTTGACAAACCATTTTTCAATACGGCCCGCGATAGCATTGTGCACGGTTTGGGGACGTTGGTCGGGTTTGAGCGTAGTGACCGATCCTGTTCCGCCAATGTTTTGCGTCCACGGCAAAAATAAAATGATGACGATGATAATGGATACCCAAAGGATAATGCGATTGAGTATTTTGTAATGGGGACGGTCGGCTAGATTTTTAACCGTAGTGTATTGCTCAATTTTTTCGGTAATCGGATTTTTGTCGGATAGATTAAGCATAAGGGTTATTGCGTTATATCGTTACTAATTTTACCTTCAGAGATTTGGATAATGCGTTGGCATTTTTGTTTCCAATACGGATTTTTAGAGGTCACAATTAAGGTCCAAGGATGCTTCGAATCGGTTAAGAAATCAATGATTTTTATAGCGGCATCATCATCCATTTTGTCCAAAGGATCTTCGTAAAATAAAATTTTAGGCTGGGTTACAATACTGCGTGCCAACAAGATTTTTTGCGCATTGGAAGAGGATAATTGACGGCCTTCCGGATAAATCATGGTGTCTAATCCATCGGGAAGTGATTTGATGAAGCTACCTAAGCCAACACTATCAATGGCCCATTTCACTTGTTCGTCGGGGACATGTACATTTTTAAAGGTTATATTTTCTAAAATAGTTCCTTCAAAAGGGGTTTCACCATTCAATATAGTGCCAATATGCAAACGGAATTGGTTGATATCAACTTTGCGGTACGTGTCGTCGTTGATAGAAAACGAACCCGATGTGGGTTGCATCAATCCTGAAAGAATTCGAATTAATGTTGATTTTCCTGAGCCGTTTCGTCCGTCCAAGTAAATCTTTTCTCCGGGGTTAATTGAAAGATTGATGTTGGACAATACCGAATCCTGACTGTCTGGAAATTTGAAACACAAATGATCGGTAACGATTTGAATGTTGGTATAACAAAATTCAGGTTCTTTAGTTTCCATTTTCTCAGTGTCCAATTCGACCACGTGGGCAATTTTTTCTACTGAAGTCAATACATCGTAAAAGGTTTCCAAGCCTAAGATGACTTTCTCTACCGAGTTGATCACCAAAAGGATGATAATCTCAGCTGCGACAAACTGTCCAATGTTCATTTCTCGGCTGATGACTAAATATCCACCGATAATCAACAACGAAGCGGTGATTAAGATTTTAAATCCAATCAATTGAATGTATTGGCGTTTGATGACGTTGAAATGTTTTTCGCGGTTGACCAAGTATTCTTTGACCAAATGATCGTTTTTGTCCAAGGCAAAATCAAAGTTTTCACGACGACGGAAACTGATGCTGTTGCGGGCGATTTCTTGCAACCAACCCACGACTTTATACTTGTATTTGGACTCTTTTAAACTTGTGTCGAGCCCTTTGTAGTAGGAAAAGCGGAAAATGGCATACAGCATAAACAGCAACAACAACCCAAACAAGATGAAGAACGGGTGGTACAACGAGAGTAGAATAATTCCAAAGATGATTTGCAATAAAGCGGAAGAAAAATCAATCAATAATTTGGAGGTTCCCTTTTGAATGGTGAGCGTATCAAAAAAACGGTTGGCCAATTCGGGAGGGTAGGTGTTGTATAGTGCTTCAAATTTAATTTTCGGCAATCGGTAACTAAATTCAAACGAGGAACGGATGAATATTTTCTGTTGTAAGTTTTCTGTAATTCGCAATTGCATGACGGATAAAACGCCACTCAAAGCGACTCCAAAAACCACAATGACCACCAAAAGAATCCATGAAGCACTCACTTGACCCGATTGAATTAAGTTGATAATGGCTTGAATACCAAGTGGAAGAGATAAACTCACCAGTCCGGCAAAAACCGCATACAAGATGATTTGGGTCACATCTTTTCGGTCAACTTTTAGCAAGCCAGTGAGGCGTTGAAGAGGGGTGGATTTCATACTTATTTTAAAATTTGTTCCATTAGATTTTTATAAAAAACAGCGGGCGATTGGGCATCATTGCAATCGGTAATGGTGGTCAAATGCTCTTTCAAAAAATGTTGATGCAAAGAACCTTCAATGATTGACGAAGCCAAACTTTTAGCAAAAGGGTAATCGGGCTTGGCTTCCAAAATTAAATTGACCAAACGGTTGATGACGCGCTTGTATACCAAGAAAAAACCTTCACGATTTTCGCGATCGACTTCTTTGGTCAGTATCGTTTTGGTAAATTCCAAAATGATAATGTTGTTTAGCAACGCTTCATTGATGTGCAACGTAGCCGAGTCGTCTTTTACTTTTTCGGTTAATATCTCGATGCCCTTCAACAACTTCGTTTTGGGGTCGGGGATGTTGTTCGTTTCCAAAACCAATCGGTATTCCATCCATCCCCAATACCAGGAGGAAAGGTACAACAATAATTTGTGTTTGTTTTCAAAATAGCGGTATAACGAACTTTCATTCGAACCAATGCGCTCCCCAAGTTTTTTAAACGTAAAGGCATCAAAGCCGATTTCGTCTATTAAGAGGATGCTGTGCTGGATAATCTTGCGTCCCAAATCGGAAGACTCCGGATTTTTGACATAAAGTTTATCGTTTACAGCAATAATGATCTGGTTTAAAATCATGGTTTAGTCTTTTTTTTGCGGAATCGTTTTCATCTGAATCACATCGACCAAAAAGGCAAATGCCATTGAGAAATAAATGTATCCTTTTGGAATTTCAAAGTGCAATCCTTCCGCAATCAAGGAAACACCAATCATCATCAAAAAGCAAAGCGCCAATACTTTAAACGAAGGGTGTTTACTGATAAATTCACTAATGGGTTTAGAAGCAAACAACATGATGATTACTGTAATAATCACAGCCGTATACATAATCCAAATTTCATTCACCATCCCTACCGCAGTAATAATCGAGTCGATAGAAAAAACCAAATCCAAAAGAATTACTTCACCCAACAAACGACTAAAGGTAGCTTTTTTTGGTGCGCTAAGGGCATCGGGATTGGCGGCCTCGGTTTTGTGGTAAATTTCTTTGGTACTTTTATAAATCAAAAAGAGGCCTCCCAGCAATAAAATGATGCCTTTCCCCGAAAAGGGAATGTTGGCTATAGTGAAGAGGGTGGTGTCCAATTTCATGATCCAAGCGATAACGGTCAACAGTACCAAACGCATAATCATCGCCAATCCTAGTCCCCAAAAACGCAGTTTTTTACGCTCTTGTTCGGGCAAACGGTCGGCCAAAATGGAAATAAAAATAACGTTGTCAAGACCCAAAATTACTTCAAGGGTCACTAAAGAAAGTAGGGCAATAATAGCGTCTGTCATGATTACAATTGAATTTTAAAACCAAAATTTAAGTTACGGGTATCGATTACATCGGGTTGTAATGTGTTGTTGCGCATCTCAAGGTATTGCAAATGAGGAAGCCCCTCCAATTGACGCGGAATCTCAGGTAATTTATTGTTATTGAGGTATAGCGATTCCAACTGCTTCAACGCATACAACTCCTGAGGCAATTGAACCAGTCCGTCATTGTCCAAATGTAAGGACTTTAGCTTAGGCAACTTGGCCAAGATTTTCAGGGTTTGGGGTAAATCCAATGCCACATCGTTGTTGAGGTACAGTTCTTCCAACGACGTCAGCTGGGCCATCGACTCGGGTACCGTGCGTATCGGATTTCCGCTCAAGTTGAGCACTTTTAATTTTTTTAAACGGGTAATGCTCGTTGGAACTTCACGTAGATTGTCGTTTTGCAGCGACAACGATTCTAAGTTGGGAAACAACACATCCCAATCGGTGGGCAATGTTCCAGAAAAATTGTTTAAATCCAATTGTTTTACAGCTAAAGCATTCTTTTTGGCTTCTTCCAAATTGGTAAAGTAGCCGGTCATTGTTTGCTGTGCGGCTACTGGCATGCCCAAAAACAGCATGCAACCGATGATTCCTAAAAGTAGTCCGCGTTTCATATCTAAGTATTTTAACGCAAATATAATAGTAATACTTTCAGTTATGAAATTTTAACTTTTAATTATAAAAAAGAGGCTCCCGAATGAAAGCCTCTTTGAATAATAAATTGCATCGTTTTTATACTAGCGAACGACCTGTCATGACTGCCGGTTGCGGAATCCCCATTAAGGTTAAAATGGTTGGAGCGATGTCGCCCAAAATCCCACTTTCGATGTGTTTGCGATCGGAGTCGATCAAAATCAACGGTACGGGATTGGTGGTGTGGGCGGTGTTGGGGGAACCGTCGGGATTGATCATGGTTTCACAGTTTCCATGGTCGGCAATGAGTAAGGTGGTATACCCATGTGCTAAAGCCACGGGAATAATTTCGGAAACACATTGGTCGACGGCTTCACAAGCTTTAATGGCCGCTTCCATGATTCCGGTGTGTCCCACCATATCGCCATTGGCAAAATTCAAACAAACAAAATCGGCCGATTCATTGAGTAGCTCTGGAATTAAAGCGTCTTTCAATTCAAACGCACTCATTTCGGGTTGTAAATCGTAGGTAGCTACTTTGGGTGAATTGCGTAAAATGCGACTTTCGCCTTCAAACGGGACTTCTCTTCCTCCCGAAAAAAAGAAGGTCACGTGGGGATATTTTTCGGTTTCGGCAATGCGAATCTGTTTTTTTCCGGCTTTTTCAAGGACTTCCCCCAAGGTTTCGCTTAAGTTGTTTTTGTCGTAAATGACATGTACATTTTCGTAGGTATCATCATAGTTCGTCATGGTGACGTAATACAAAGGCAATTTATGCATACCAAACTCCGGAAAGTCTTTTTGCGTCAAGGTTTCTGTTAATTCGCGACCACGATCGGTTCGGAAATTAAAGAAAATCACCACATCATCTTCCGCGATAACAGCCATGGGCTCCCCATTGGCTTGCGTCACTACCAAAGGTTTGATGAATTCATCGGTTACACCTTCTTTATAACTCTGCTGAATACTTGCAAGGATGTCCCTAGTTTTTTCACCCTCTGCATGAACTAGTAGGTCATAGGCTAACTTTACCCTTTCCCAACGTTTGTCGCGGTCCATGGCATAATACCGTCCAATCACACTAGCAATTTTTGCGTTAGATTGTTGGGTGTAGGCAAGTAAATTAGCCAAGTCGGTTTGCGCCGATTTCGGATCAACATCGCGGCCATCCGTAAATGCATGAATGTACACGTGTTCTAAGTCGTAAGAAGCCGCCGCATCCAACAAACCATATAAATGAGACGTATGCGAGTGCACGCCCCCATTGGAAACCAACCCTAAAAAATGGACTTTTTTATCATGTTTTTTAGCATATTCAAAAGCATTGATTAAAGGTTGCTCGTTGCGTAAGGTTTGGTTTTGTACGGCTAAATTTATTTTTGCCAAATCCTGGTATACAATGCGACCTGCACCGAGATTCATGTGGCCCACTTCGGAGTTTCCCATTTGTCCTTCTGGGAGTCCCACATGCAACCCATCGGTGCGCAATTCAGCATGGGCATAGCGGGTGTACAAACTCTGAATAAAGGGAACTTGGGCATTGTCGATAGCCGAAACTTTGGGGTCGGGTGACTTTCCCCAACCGTCCAATATCATGAGAATAACTTTTGAATTCATTGCAAAATAATTTGAACAAAGGTACGGCAATTCGGTGGGCTGAATCAAGTCTCCACCCATAGAATATTCTCAAAAATACAGTGGGAATATTACTTTTTTCGTAACGAATTGTAGTCAACAAAATAGCGAACACTCACCGAAAGAATGTGGTCTAAGCTATCGGCACTCATAACACGCCCAAAATTACTGCGGGTGTCAATATTGAAATCTGCACTATTCAATAAAAAGGCATTATTGCGGTACAAGATGTTGATTTGACTTCCCGGCGCAAACCACCATGAGAAATTCAAGTCGCAGTTCCACGTGTTGAAATTCTGATCGGCATCAAAGGCATCGGCTCCCAAATTGGTCAATGAACCATTGGTATTCAAACTGTAATACCGGTTGTACAAGGCATACGACCAGTAGTAACGGGCAATAAGGTTGATGGTGATGTTATGATTGATCGAGTATTTTCCAGTAATGGCCAAGGTGTGTGTGGTGACATCACGGCGCCCCATATAAATGTTGCCCAAAATATCGTTTTGCCCTGTGTATCCAATATTGTTGTTTTGGAAATTAAAACTGTAATCCCACACCATCGAAAATTTATTCGAAAAACGGTAGCGCGGCGCCAATTGTACATAATACGAACGACGACCCTCTTCATTGAGATAGGTGAAAGAGGGATTGAAATCAATAGCAAAAGGACGGTTGTAATTGGTAGAGATGTACGCAAATACATTGAACGTCTCTGGAAGTGTTAAAAATCGGGTGTCAAACTCGGTGCGCGCTTCATAAAAATCATACACTTTTACTGGACGCGTACTTATACCAAAACCATAGTAATCATTTTTCTTGTCGACAATGTTCATATTGTAACGCAAATTGAATTGCTGTACTCGTCCCGTTCGGTTATCAAATTCTGAATATCCGTTTACAAACAAACTAAACGTGTTGAATCGTTTGGTAGGATTCAGGATCCTGTAACTCGCATTGGCATACAACGAGTGGTAATGCGTTTGAAAGTTGACGCCCAAATCATTGATATCAAAGAAAGTACTTACATATTGTCCGCCGATTCCAAAACGATAGTTGCCGCTAGTTTCACCAAAAAATAGGGAATTATTGTATCCAGTTAAATCACGTGCCTCAGGGCGTTTTATGGTACTAATTTTATAATCGCCACTCAGGTTGAAAGTATTTTCACGAGTGTTCAAATCAAACAAAAGTGCCGTTACATTAGCATCCCGAAAATGACCTTCGCGGGTAACATTGGTATTGATCAAACTTACCGAAGAATTTTTGCGAAAACGTTGGTCCAAGACCATTAAATTGTAGTTGGTTAAAGGTTCCACCAATTCCTTTCGTGTTGCTCCTGTCACCGTATTCCGTATATCCGAAAACATACGTTGGGTTAACGCATTCAATATCCCCACACCCAAGCCTTTTTCGGTACGTCCGGAGATTTTCATGGCATTATACAAATTCACGGCTACAGGGCGCTCTACAACTTCTTCATTAGGACCCAAATTTTCTTGCAAAATGGGAGTGCCCCCAATACGACGGGAGTACAGTAAATCCCCTTTGCTGAACATTTCAGTCCCTTCCGTAAAGAACGGACGGTTTTCATTGAAGGTTTGTTCAAAGGGTCCCAAGTTGAGCACCACATTATCAAATTTGGTTTGTCCAAAATCGGGTATTAGAATGGCGTCCAAGGTAAAGGCGTCGTTGATTCCATATTTGATATCCATTCCGCCTTTGAGTTCGCCATTCGTTTTTTGAGTATTGTTGGTGTTGAGGTAAAACGAAGAATAGGGAATAAAAAAGAGGCGCGTAGGGGTTTTGATATTTTCAATCCCTTCCAATATACCCGCTTGATTGGCTTCGGTGCCAATTTTATTATTGATTAAATTCCAAGTATATTGAAAACGTAAGGTTTTAACCTCCCGATAAAAGTTAATGCCCCAAGTTTGTTTCGCATTAGGAGGAAATCGCAAGGCCGCATAAGGAATTTTAAATTCGGCTACCCAACCGAAATCAGTGATTTTGACATCGCTTTCCCAAATGGCATCCCATGAAAAATCTTCTCCACTTGCGTCCGTGTACACACAGTCTTGTTGCACGCCCGCCGAACTTACAAAAAATCGGAAATCTTGTTGACCGTCGTTGTAGCCGTTTAAAATCACTCCAAAATGATCGGCTGTAGCAAAGTCATCGCGTATGGTTAATTCTCGTAAAATGGTTTCTGGCTGACTATCGTACATGATGGCGCCCACATACAAGGCTTCATTACTGTAAACTACTTTTACGACCGATTTGCGGGTAGGTTCTTCCAACGTGCCATTGTCGGGCTCAATCATCACAAAATCGGTAGCCGCTTCAGCAGTAGTCCATGCTTTTTCGTCAAGTACGCCATCAATAGTAAACTTCTCATCTGAGAATTGGGTGCGTAACGTTTTCTTTGGGGCCTGAGCAAGGCCGTAAACCGAAAGCAATAAAAGGAGGATGATAAATCCGATTCTTGGCTTCATTAACAGTGGGTTGGTGTGCAAATATAACCATATTCCCGAATCGTATCGGGCTGTGCGAATGTAATTGGAATTTGAAATACACGCCAATTTATTTGTTAAAAATCTTATATTTTTAACATAAATATGCATTTCATCGATAAATTACGACTTTAATCGTCTTTTTTGTGTTTTTTTTCTTGGTCATTCCAGGACAACTCCCTACATTTGAAATCCCAAATTATACTACTTAACCCAAAAATTCAGATGCCTGATGCGTGGTCTTGTATTGGTTTCATGCCTACTATTGGTGTCTTTTACAACGGTGCCCACCCCAAAAAAGATACCTTCGTTTTCGCTTTCGGAAGTGCAATTTCATTTTCAAAAGCTTACGGCTCAATCGAGTTCCAATCCATCATGGACCTGTTTTGCCTATGCCGAACAAGGGTACCAAAAATTAGTAGCTTCAGGGAAAATCAATAACCCGTATCTCACGGTCGTCGATTTTAGTTTGCCCTCCACACAAAAGCGATTGTGGGTCATCGATATGCAACAGCTCAAAGTAGTACAACACACCTATGTTGCCCATGGTCGGAACTCAGGTTGGATTACCCCAACGGAATTTTCCAACTTTCCGGAGTCTCAACAAAGCAGTCTTGGGTTCTATCTCACAGGGAGCACTTATTTTGGGAAACACGGATTGGCGATGAAATTAAAGGGCATGGAACCTGGCTTCAATGATAAAGCAGCCGAACGCGCGATTGTGATGCATGGAGCCACTTATGTTTCAGCGCAACACATTCAACGTCACCAACGTCTAGGCAGAAGTCAGGGGTGTCCCGCGCTTTCACAAAATGATGCTCAAGTAATTATTCCTACCATTCAAAACGGTTCGTGTCTCTTTATTTATGCGCCACAAGCTACCTATTTGGAACAATCAACTTTTATAGCGCAGCAAAGTATATAAATCGGAATCGAGACAGTAAATGTCCTCTCTAAAGTGAAGTGTTCCGTTTTCCTCCCAAGCGGTCCAATAGAATTGGTGTATCCGAATGTCTTCTTTGATTTTTAGCACAATGGTTTTTAACTCGGCTTTCGGAAGTTGAATGGGCGCTAGTTTTGCTTTCGGATTTTTGGCTTTAACGAGGGCTTGTTTTTTTTCTAATGCTTTGATTTTTGCCTCACGTAATTTTTGATAATGCTTAATATTGGTGGTGTCTTTTATCTTTTGTAAAGGCCATTGTAGAGTATCGTTGAGTAAATGAGCCGCCATTTCGAGTGGACGTTCCAAGCGGACACAACCCGAACTCAAGGAACGAAACGAAAGCGAAAAATAATCTCTATGGTTGGTATCGTGTAAATACACTGTGAATCGGTTGGGGAAATTAATTTTCATCAGACCCAACGAGTTGTTGCGCCCCGGATTTTGAACATAACGGTATTTAAAAGCATCCTCTAAGCGCCATATTTCGGGGGCAACTTCTTGGTTGTTACGGTCTATAATTTGTAAGCCTTTTTTCCGGAAAAAGTTGGGATTTTTTTCGGCTTCGGGAAAAATGTCTTCCTTCAAAATGGTGGGTGGTACTGTCCAGTTTGGATTCAAATGGAGGTTGGTAATCTTTGAGGTAAGTATAGGCGTCCGTCGACTGTCGCGCCCAACAACCACGCGTTGCATTTGAATGGTATCGTTCGCTTTGACGGCAACCAAGGTGTAATCGGGAATGTTAATTAGTAAATAGTGTGCGCCCAAATTTTTAGGGTACCATCGCCATCGTTCCATATTGACCACAATCTCTTCGATTCGCTGATCTCGGGAATAATTAAGGGCATCTATTGTTGCGCGCGCTATAATGCCATCGGGCCGCAAGCCGTGTCTTTTTTGAAAACGAAGCACCGCGGTCCGTGTTTTGGCATCATAGGTCGTGGTAAGCAATGTGTCTTTCTCGGGTAGGTCTCCCCAATACATCAATCGTTTTTTGATGATGGGCATGTATTTACTTTTTTGATTGGGTTTAATGATTTCCTTCAAATTGACCAATCCGATAAATTTATCGGGGTAGGTTTTCAGCAGTCGAAGCGCCCGTTTCAACTTTTGATATACGGGATGTTTGGGGTGACAGTCTGTGAGCAAAGCCGAAAGTTTTTGTTGTTGCAGCCCCTCATAAAGCATTTGTGCTACTGGCGTCGGCGTGCGCTTCAAGTCCCAATCCTCATAAAGTAAATTAGGATTGAGTTTTCCATCCGATGCATGGCGTAACCAACGCAAGGCACTGCGACTGAAGCGAATCTCGGTGTCAATTTGCAGTGAATCGGAGAGGCTGTCAAATTGCGCATGCCGTTGGATTAGGAGATTGTAGTCGTAATCGGATGCTCGTAAACCTTCCCATTCGGCTTGCCCGATGTGCAGGAGTAACGTGTCGCGAAGAGCCGTGTCGCTCCACACGGGGGTAAACAGGGTATGTCGGTAAAAGTCTTTGAGCAACCCATTTTTTTCAAACAAAATATGGGTAGAATCAATTGTAGTCAGTCGAGATTCAGGGCGAGACTTCATCCTCGGATTTTTAGTCATCCATCCGAACCAAAGCAATCCAGGGAGAACGATGCTCCAAAATCCTGCGTTTCTCATAGTGTTTTTACCATTCGCCAGTGGGGCCCTACCTCCGGAATTTCAAATTCGTTTCCTTCGCTCGCATAACCAAGGCGACGGTAAAACGGTACCGCCGTGGTTCGAGCATTGCACCAAATTCGTTCTACACCGTTTGATTTTAGTGTATTTTCCAGGGCTGTTAATAGCCATTTTCCAATCGATTTCCCTTGGTGTTCTGGCAAAATAGCCATGCCGCGTAACTGGTATTCTCGTTCGTTGGGTGCGTCGGGTCGGGGAACAGCATATACCGAAGCAACGCCAATTAATTGTCCATTTTCCCATGCGCCCCAGTGTTGGGTAGCCGCATCGTCATCGCCTTGAAAAAAACAGGTTGATAGCGGTTTTCCCTGACGCAAAACCGCATGCCGTATAGGAATCACAGCACTTGCCGAGAGAGGGGAACATTTTGTGTCAGCAGGAAAAGGGGATAAATTATTCATCCTAAAATTGTTAGCTTTCGCGCAATTGAGAGTATAAATGTCGGGCAAAAAAATTTTATAAAAAACTTGCACAGATAAAAACAATCGTCTTATATTTGCATCCACAAAAGCGGAAGTAGCTCAGTTGGTAGAGCTCCAGCCTTCCAAGCTGGTTGTCGCGAGTTCGAGCCTCGTCTTCCGCTCCAAAATACAAAACCTCTAGGAAACTAGAGGTTTTTTTATGCTTATATGTGACTTTTGAATTATTGTTCCAACGGCCACTCTGTGCCAGGTACCAATTCCATGGGCGTTTGATTTGGGGTAAACCAACGTCCCGTCAACGTCCCCATCAACCGAATACGATCGCCTTCCACTTCCAACCAACTTCCTTCGCGCAAACCTAATACAGGGATGCTGTTGTACACATGAAATTCCTGTATTCGGGTTTCTCGCGTTTCTCCCATATGGGTGCTGCTCGGATCAGGGTCCAAATAATGCGGATTTAAGTTAAACGGAATAGCCCCCAACGTTTCAAACGATGGCGGATACACGATTGGCATATCATTGGTCGTTTGCATCGATAGACCCGTAATATTGCTTCCTGCACTACACCCCAAATACGGTGTGCCTTGTGCTAGCGCCATACGCAAATTCTCCCACAAATCCAAAGCATACAATTGCGAAACCAATTGAAAGGTATTGCCACCCCCGGTAAAAAGGGCCTCAGCCTCCAGTACCGCTTGCTTTGGGTTGGCAAACGTATGTAACCCAACCACGGCAATGCCTATTTTGGCGAAAGCCTCTTGCACCTTGGCCGTGTAGGCGTCGTGCGATAGGCCACCCGGACGGGCAAAAGGAATGAACACAAGGGTTTTGACGCCTTCAAAATGCGTCGACAAACGCGGGAGAAGGTAGTCTAAATAAGCCCCTCCATGCAAAGTGGAAGTGCTTGCAATCACCATTTTTTTCATGAGTTAGCACCATTACGTGAACGGCAAAGGTAACAATTAACAAAAATTTAGACGCATAGTACCACCGAAGGCCTTTGAAATTTCGGTATTTTTACCCCATGCGATACGTCTGGATTTTATTCTTTTTCTCGGCAACCTTGCTTCAAGCGCAACCCAAACCCTTTCGGTTGGAAGGTATCGTGCTCTCGGAAATGCGCAATGAATTGTCCAACATCAATGTGACCAATATGGTTTCGCAAGTAAGCGTAGTTACCGATGCCCAAGGAAAATTTAGCATTCCCGTACAACAGCAAGAGGCCTTAAAATTTAGTGCGGTAGGCTACGAAGATTTTTACCTGCGTATCGAACCCCTACACCAGCAACAAGGGCGCGTGATTGTCAAATTAAAGACTGCCGTTTATCAATTGGATGAGGTCAACATCATTCACTTGGACGCGCAAAAAATGGGGATTATCGATTACAAACCCAAAAAGTACACCCCCGCCGAACGTAGATTGGAAACCGCGGGACGTTTTAGCCCTTGGCAATTTTTACTGATTCCGCTAGGAGGAATGCCGCTTGACCCACTAATCAACGCCATTACAGGGCGAACCAAACGATTGGAAAAAGAACTTGAGGTTGAACGTCGGGAGTATGCCCTTGAGGCCATGGAAGTCCAATTGGATTCGGTTTATTTTACGGATAAACTTCGCCTTCCCCCCGATCAGATCAAAGCGTTTCAATACTATGCTGTCGAAAATGCCGAAGTGCGCGATTTGTTGAAAACAAATAATGTAACCCGTCTGCAATTCAAATTAACGCAATTGGTTGTTGAATTTTTAAAAACCAAAGAAAATGAGTAAACGCTTGCTTTTCGGATGCTTAGGGTTGTGGATACTGACCACTGGATTTTCCGTGCATAAATTTTATGTAGCCATCTTTCAAGTAGATCACAATGCCTCCAAAAAACGTATAGAAATTACAGCGCGCGTCTTTGCCGACGACTTAAATACCGCCATGGATAAAAAGTACAAAACGCGTCATTATCTCGCTTCCGACCAAGAAACTGAAGCCGATGTCGCCGATTTGAAAAAGTACTTTGCCGCCCATTTGCGCCTCACTATAGGTCGACAACCCAAGACCTTACAATTCAAAAGTAAAGCCTTGGATGGTAATGTTGTCGTTTGTTATTTCTCCATTCCCAACGTCCCAAAAGCCACCCCCTTGGAAGTCGAGAATACGGTGTTTACCGAGCTTTTTGAGGACCAACAAAACATGATGCATTTTCAATACAACGGGACCAAGCAAACGCTACTCCTCACTGCCGAAAACACCAAAGGAATGTTAAAATAATTCGCCCTATTGCAGTTAACCTCGCAAAAAAAAGTAATTTTAGGGCACAAAAAATATATGGCTATGCGTAAATCACTACTAACCCTTTTCGGACTCGCTTTTGGTATCACTTTTACGGCATGGGGCCAAGACAAACCCCAACCCGATTCGAATTATCGAAATCCTGATAAATTCAAACAGATGTACGATTTATTGGCAACACCCAATATGTACCGTACGGCTTCTGGGGCGCCAGGGCCTGAATATTATCAGCAGCAAGCCGATTATAAAATCAAAGTCGAATTGGACGACCGTACCCAAAAAGTCTATGGTACGGAAACCATTACCTATACCAACAATGCCCGTGAGGCCCTCGACTACCTTTGGTTGCAACTAGACCAAAATCAGCAGTCACGTACCTCCTTGTCTCCCCTGCAAAATGGCGATCGTACCGAACCCGCCATGGGCGTGAAGCAATTTTCCCGTAAATACTTGGAAGAGCGTTTCGATGGGGGATTCCGTATCGAATATGTCAACGACGCCAAAGGGAATCCGATGCCCTATACCATCAACCAAACGATGATGCGCGTGGAATTGCCCAAACCTTTAGCCAAGGGCGAAAAAGTGGAGCTTCACCTTAAATGGTGGTATAACGTTAACAACTATTTGCTCGACGGCGGTCGTTCAGGCTATGAGCATTTTGATGCCGATGGAAATAATGTGTACATCATCGCTCAGTTTTACCCTCGAATGGCGGTGTACAATGATGTAGAGGGGTGGCAAAACCAGCAATTCTGGGGGTCTGGGGAGTTTACCTTGCCCTTTGGGAACTTTGACGTAGAAATTACCGTACCTGCCGATCATATTCTTGAAGCGACTGGTGATTTGCTCAACCGGAAAGAGGTATTTACCAAAGCCCAACTCGAGCGTTATGCCTTGGCCGAAAAAACATTTGACAAACCCGTAATCGTAGTCACGCAAGACGAAGCAATCGCGGCGGAAAAAGGGTTTTCTGAGGCAAAAAAAACATGGAAGTTTAAAGCATTAAACGTTCGCGACTTTGCTTTTTCTACCTCCCGAAAATTCATTTACGACGCCATGGCGGTGCAGTTAGCGGGTAAAACAGCGATGGCTATTTCCCTGTATCCCAAGGAAGGAAATCCGTTGTGGGGGGACTATTCCACACGCGTAGTGGCCCACACCTTAAAAAGTTATTCGGCCCACACCTTTGATTACCCATACCCCAAAGCCATTTCGGTGCATGCCCAAGACCAAGGGATGGAGTATCCAATGATTTGTTGGAACTGGGGGCGTCCCGATCCTGATGGGAAATATACCGATCGCGTGAAAAACGGAATGATCTCGGTCATCGTTCATGAGGTGGGGCACAACTATTTTCCCATGATTGTGAATTCAGATGAACGCCAATGGACTTGGATGGACGAAGGGTTAAACTCGTTTATGGAGTATATGGCCTTGATCGAATGGGATCCGAAGTTTCCCGCAACCCGAGGTCCTGCCAAAAATATTGTACCGTACATGAGTGGCGACCAAAAAAACCTCGAGCCGATCATGTCCAACTCCGAAAGCATCCGTCAATTTGGGAACAATGCCTATGGGAAACCCGCATGTGGATTGAACATATTGCGCGAAACCATTATGGGACGCGAGTTGTTTGATTATGCGTTTAAAGTGTATGCCAACCGTTGGAAATTCAAACACCCTACGCCAGAAGATTTTTTCCGTACGATGGAAGATGCTTCGGCGGTTGACTTGGATTGGTTTTGGCGCGGTTGGTTCTTTACGACCGATTACAATAATATTGGTATCAAAGAAGTGAAAAAATATTTTGTGAGTAACGAACCCTCCAAAGAAGTGGAAGAGTTTCTCAAAAACCGTCGCCGCCGCAATGCTCCTATGGGTCCGATGGTCTATATGATCGAAGAAGGTTCGGCCGATTACAAACCCGAACTCAATAAACCTTTTGTGATTAAAGACTATCAAGCTTTGGACACCTATCTCAATGAACGTTTTACCGCCGAAGAGCGCGCAACCTTAAAGTCGCCAAAGTACTTTTACCAAGTCACTTTTGACAAGCCCGGCGGATTGGTGATGCCGTTGTTGGTCGAACTTACGTTTGAAGACGGTACCACCGAAATGCACCGTTTCCCGGCACAAATTTGGCGTATGAACGACAAAGAGGTGAGCCGTACGTTTGCAACGAACAAAGCCATTACAAAGATTACGGTGGACCCTAAAGAAGAAACGGCCGACATCGACACCCAAAACAATGTGTGGCCAAAACAAGCGGAGAAATCCAAATTTGATTAAAGAACTTCGTACCTTTGGGTCGTTAAAAACACAGGACTATGTTTGGAATTGGGGGAGGAGAATTGCTCTTTATTATTTTCATCGCCTTGATGCTCTTCGGAACCGATAAGATTCCCGAATTTGCACGCACGTTTGGGAAGTTTATGGCCAATTTGAAGAGTACAACCAATGAAATCAAATACGAAATTCAAAAAAGCGCCCAAACCGAAGACCTTACCAAGTCTATGAGCACCTTAACCGATTCGTTTACCCGTGAAGTAGAGGAGGTAAAGGAAAGTGTGGCTCCCGGCGGAATCATTGATTTGAATGAAAATGCGTTGCTCGATGACCCTCTTAATCCTGTTAAAGCGATAGAGGAAGATATCGAATCACTCACGGGGCCGATAAAAAGAAAACGCTAATGCTAGCCCGATTAATTTCTTGGGACCAACAGCTGTTTGTTTGGCTGAACAACTTAGGGTCCAAACCCTTTGATCCCTATTGGTTGTTTATGACCAAACAACTCCATTGGACGCCCTTTTTTATCCTGGTTTTTTATGTGGTGTACCGCAAATTGGGACGGGTTTCTTTTTTGTATCTACTCCTTTTTATGGCCGTGTTGTTGGTGGTGACCGACCAATCAGCCAATTTGTTTAAAAATTATTTTATGCGCTTGCGGCCCTGCAATGAGCCAGCACTTGAAGGTTTGATTCGCGTGGTCAAACACAGCCACTCTTTCAGTTTTTACTCGGGACATGCCACCAATTCGATGGCCACAACAGTGGTGGTGTTTTTAGTATTGCGACTCTATTACAAGTATGCGGCCTTATTGTTTTTGTTCCCTTTGATTTTTGCCTACAGTCGCATTTATTTGGGCTTACATTACCCGGGGGATATTTTGACGGGGTACTTTTTTGGGGCAGTTTATGGCTACGGAACCTATCGGTTGTTTCGCAAGTTCGTTTTAAAACACTAATTACAGCACCCGACTCACCGTCAAGCCATCGCGGATAGGAAGCAAGACTGTTTCCACACGCGGGTCATTTTTCAACAACGCATTGTATTCCAAAAGAACCTTTGTACTCGTATCGCGGGGATCCAGTTCCTCTAGCACTTTGCCGCTCCACAATACATTATCCGACAAGATAATCCCACCCGGATTCATCATCGGTACAATAAGGTGGAAATACCTGATATAGTTTTCTTTATCGGCGTCGATGAAGACCAAGTCAAATTTTTTATCCATCGTTGGAATTACTTCTAGGGCATCTCCTAAGTGCGCCGTGATTTGATTTTTCCAAGGTGAAAGGGAGAAATATTTTTGTTGAATACCCACCAATTCCTCTTTGATATCAATGGTGTCCAAAGTTCCTTCAGGTGCCAATCCTTCCGCCAAACACAAAGCGGCATACCCGGTATACGTTCCAATTTCGAGAATGTGTTTAGGGCGAATGATTTTTGACAGCATACTCAACACCCGACCCTGAAAATGCCCACTCAGCATGCGCGGTTGCAATACCTTTTGGTGCGTTTCCCGAAAAAGTCGCACCAGCAATTCGGGTTCGTCTTGCGAATGTTGTTCAACATAATGCTCTAGATCTTCGGAGATGAAATGCATGCGGTAATTTTTTTGGCAAAAGTACGAATTTGAGGTGGAATTGGTTTATTTAGTATTTGGTTGTGCTATATGGGATGCATAAAGATTGATTTATAAGTTTTAAATTAACTTTCTTAGAGGCTCTATGATTCACGACTAAAAATCTTCGTACCTTCGAACGGAAAGAAGTTCAAAAAAACCAGGGAGTAGCCTCAAAGGGTTGTTTGTACTCTTTCTTTTTCATAAAAATGGCACCCCATGAAATACATTAGCCTTCTGCTCGTTCTTTGCCTTACCCACGAAGGACCTCAAAAGAAGATTTTTACTTTTTCCTCCGAAACTAACCTGCGGGAATGGCGCATTGTTAACGATGGTGTTATGGGCGGAATTTCTAGCAGTACTATTCGTCTCACTCCCGAAGGGCATGGTGAATTTTCGGGACAGGTTTCCCTTGCCTACAACGGCGGTTTTGCTTCAGTACAATGGGACACCGCTCAATCCCTTACCCCCAACCAAACCCATATCGTTCTTCGTCTCAAGGGCGATGGCAAGCGGTATGAGTTTCGTCTTAAAGGAACCCGAAACCAACCCGAATCGTATGTGCAGCCTTTTCGCACCAACGGCCAATGGCAGGAAATTCGCTTGCCCCTCAACGACTTTTACCCCCAATTCCGAGGGCGTATGTTGGCCATGCCTAACTTTAATTTTGACCGCATCGCCCAAATCAGTTTCCTCATTGCCAACAAACAGGAAGAAGATTTCACCTTGCTTATCGATTGGATTGCTGTGGAATGAGTCAATGAGTCAATGAGTCAATTTGAAAATGAGTTAATTTGAAAATGAACGTATCAATCAATATTCCGTTACACTATTACACCTAATAAACATTTAAACTAAACAAAACTTTTCTACTTAATCAACGTCAATTCTTTGCCAAGCGTAGCGACTTAGTGTTCTTAAAAACTTCGCGAACATTGCGCTTACTTTGCGTCTTTGCGGTAAAAAAACCTTGTGATACATATAATCAATGTGTCAATGTGTCAATGTGTCAATGAGCCAATTTGAAAATTTGCCAATTTGAAAATGAACGTATCAATCAATATTCCGTTACACTATTACACCTAATAAACATTTAAACTAAACAAAACTTTTCTACTTAATCAACGTCAATTC
>NZ_JAIXWA010000028.1 GCF_027482425.1 Flavobacterium sp. | reverse complement strand
GAATCATCGGTAGAGGCATTGTCTACAAGATAAATCTGGGCCAAATCGGACTGTTTTACCACAGAAGGTAAGAACGTTTCGAGTAACGTTTTTCCATTCCAATTTAAAACAACAACAGCAATAGATTTCACGTATTATAAAGAATTAAATTCAGGTAAATCAGGTAAAAAGATGTACGTCTGCGCCTCAAAATCCATTTGACAAAAATAATGTTCCAATCCGTTGGTTACCATCAAATACTTTGCCCGTAACACCAAATTATACCGTGCAATTTGATCAAAAACAGCTTGGGTAATTTTCACCTCTGGGGCTTTGCATTCGACCAAAACTGAAATACCTCCATTGTTCTGAAAAACAACAACATCGTAACGCTTAGTTAAACCATTTTGTGCAATAGAATTTTCAACATTGATATAGGAAATCGGAATTTTTTTTACCTCTTGTAAAAACCGTACCGTATGTTGTCGAACCCATTCTTCGGGGGTTAAGACTACAAATTTTTTCCGGATAGCGTCAAATATTGCCGTTTTATTTTCACTATTTTTGAGGCGAAAGGAAAACGGTGGAAAATTGAGTACTTGCATGAGGCAAAAGTACACTTTTTTCATCGCAAGCCAAGGAAACATAAACTATGGACGAAGCGGTACATATCATCAATGCGATAAAAAGCGGAACGATAGCCCCAATTTATTTTTTAATGGGGGAAGAGCCCTATTATATTGATATTATCACAGATTATATTGAAGATCACTTGCTCACCGAGGATGAAAAAGGATTCAATCAGATGGTGTTGTACGGACGTGATACGACTATTGAAGACGTCATTGCACAAGCCAAGCGTTACCCCATGATGGCCGAACGCCAAGTAGTTATTGTCAAAGAAGCCCAAGAATTAGCACGGACAATAGAAAAATTAGAGTCCTACGCCGAAAATCCCCAACCCACGACCGTATTGGTTTTGGCATACAAGTACAAGACTTTGGATAAGCGTAAGAAAGTGACCAAAACCTTGGAAAAAAACGGCTTAGTGTTTGAAAGTAAAAAACTCTACGAAAATCAGGTCGCCACCTGGATTACCCGGGTGATTAAAGGAAAAGGTTTGGGCATCGAACCCAAAGCGGCGGCGATGTTGGTTGAGTTTTTGGGGAATGATTTAAGCCGCATAAGCAATGAATTGGATAAATTAAAAATCATTTTTCCTCCAGGACATGCGGTTACCCCTCATGATATTGAGGTGAATATTGGGTTTAGTAAAGATTACAACAATTTTGAACTTCGAACAGCAATAGGGGAGCGAAATGAAAAAAAAGCGTATCGCATTGCCCAGTATTTTGCTCAAAATTCGAAAGACAATCCTTTAGTGGTTACCACAGCCATGGTGTTCTCGTATTTCACCCAGGTATTGCAATACCATGGATTGAAAGATAAAAGTCAGGCAAACGTGGCTAAAGTTTTGCGAGTTAGTCCTTTTTTTGTAAAAGATTACGAGTTGGCAGCCCGACATTACCCGATGAAGAAAGTATCGGCTATCGTGGCAAAACTCCGTGAAGTAGATGCCAAAGGAAAAGGTGTAGGAGCCAATTCCATAAGTCATGCCGATTTGTTAAAGGAATTGTTAGTGACGATTTTCAATTGAGTTTTTTTCCGATATTTGCCTTCCTATTAAAAAAATGAAACGATGGCAATGAATAAAAATACAGTACTGGGTTGGGCAACGCTTATCATGATAATCATGGGGTTATTGCTCATTGGAATGGGCGTTTTTCGCTATAATGAAATCGCAGGTTGGGGATTTGGCGCAGTAGGTGTTGGATTTTTAGCCAATGCATGGGTGTTTAGCTCGTTGAAAGGACGAGTGTGAGATTATTTTAAATGGGGTTATTGTAAATTATAAATTTTCCCGAAATTCCAACGTCCAACGTCCAACGTCTAACGTCTAACGTCCAACGTCCAACTTCCAACGTCTAATGTCCAACGTCCAACGTCTAAAATCTAAATTCTAAACTCTAAATTCTAAACTCATATGTCAGACGATAAGAAAGTAATATTTTCCATGTCTCGAGTCAACAAAACGTACTCGAGTACTAACAAACAAGTCTTAAAAGATATTTACCTAAGTTTCTTTTATGGCGCCAAAATTGGGATTCTCGGACTCAACGGGTCGGGTAAATCCACGTTGTTGAAAATCATTGCAGGGGTTGAGAAAAACTACCAAGGTGATGTGGTGTTTGCACCCGGGTATACTGTGGGCTATTTGGAACAAGAACCGCAATTGGATGAAACCAAAACGGTGATTGAAGTCGTACGTGAAGGAGTGGCTGAAATTGTTGGCGTTTTGGACGAATTCAATAAAATTAACGATATGTTTGGGTTACCGGAAGTCTATGAAGATGCCGATAAAATGCAAAAACTCATGGACCGACAAGCCGAATTGCAAGATAAAATCGATGCGGTAGGCGGTTGGGAGTTAGACACCAAATTGGAAATCGCCATGGATGCGTTGCGAACGCCCGAAGGGGATACGCCCATCAACGTATTATCGGGTGGTGAAAAACGTCGCGTAGCCTTGTGCCGTTTATTGTTGCAACAACCCGATGTTTTGTTGCTGGATGAGCCCACCAATCACTTGGATGCTGAGTCGGTATTGTGGTTGGAGCAACATTTGCAACAGTATGCGGGAACTGTAATTGCAGTTACCCACGACCGGTATTTCTTGGATAATGTAGCGGGTTGGATTTTGGAACTTGATCGTGGCGAAGGGATTCCATGGAAAGGCAACTATTCTTCATGGTTGGATCAAAAAGGCAAGCGCTTAGACCAAGAAGAGAAAGTAGCTTCAAAACGTCGTAAAACCTTGGAGCGCGAGTTGGAATGGGTTCGTCAAGGGGCCAAAGGACGTCAGACGAAACAAAAAGCACGTTTACAGAATTATGACAAACTTTTGAATGAAGATCAAAAAGCGTTAGAGGAAAAGTTGGAGATTTATATACCCAATGGTCCGCGTTTAGGAACGAATGTGATCAATGCACATCATGTTTCAAAGGCTTTTGGAGATAAAATTCTGTATGAAGATTTGAATTTCACCTTACCACAGGCGGGAATTGTCGGAATTATCGGTCCAAACGGTGCTGGTAAATCCACTATTTTCCGGATGATCATGGGAGAGGAACAACCCGATGGAGGGGAATTTTCTACGGGCGATACGGTTAAAATTGCCTATGTAGATCAAAACCATTCTAATATCGACCCCAATAAAACCATTTGGGAAAATTTCTGTGATGGGCAAGAATTGATTATGATGGGAGGACGTCAAGTGAACTCACGGGCCTATTTATCGCGATTTAATTTTGGAGGAAGTGATCAAAATAAAAAAGTAGCTACTCTATCAGGTGGGGAACGTAACCGCTTGCATTTGGCCATGACGTTAAAAGAAGAAGGGAATGTGTTGTTGCTTGATGAGCCAACTAATGACTTAGATATTAATACTTTACGAGCTTTGGAAGAAGGGTTGGAAAATTTTGCGGGATGTGCCGTGATTATTTCCCACGACCGCTGGTTTCTCGATCGCGTGTGTACTCATATTTTAGCTTTTGAGGGCGATTCCCAAGTGTATTTCTTTGAAGGTGGCTTCTCCGATTACGAAGAAAACCGTCGCAAACGATTGGGTACCGAACTTACGCCCACACGAATT
>NZ_JAIXWA010000032.1 GCF_027482425.1 Flavobacterium sp. | reverse complement strand
TGATTTGGCTATACTAAATTACAATTAAGGTAATATAATGCTTACAAATAGCGACGAAAATCGACGAATAACCTTACAAAAGTGCATTTCATCGAGTTTTAACGGGTTAAAATCAATAATTGTAAGAATAATATTACATAAATATAACGGTTCAATTACGAATTCTTTTTGCATAGCCCAAAAAAGGGGTCTACCTTTGTTCCTTATTTGATAAAGATGTCTTGGCAGTCGTACCGTAAAGAGTTTACCTATAATATACAATTGGCTTATCCTGTGATTTTGGGTATGGTGGGACATACTTTAATTGGTATCGTTGATAATATTATGGTAGGTCGATTGGGAAGTACGGAATTGGCCGCGGTATCGCTGGGTAACAGTCTCATTTTTGTAGCAATGTCCTTGGGAATTGGGTTTTCAACCGCTTTGACTCCTCTGATTGCGCAAGCGGATGCCTCGAGCGATACCCAACAAATTCGTACCTATTTTCAGCACGGTTGGATTTTATGTACCCTTTTGGGCTGGATTTTATTCGGGTTGGTGGTGTTGTCCCTACCATTACTTAAACTATTGGGACAGCCCGAGGAAGTGTTAGTGCTCGCCGAACCTTTTTTGATACAGGTGGCTTTTTCATTGGTACCTTTGATAATGTATCAGGCTTACAAGCAGTTTGCCGATGGATTATCCTTGACCAAATATTCTATGTATGCCATTTTATTGGCCAATGTGGTGCACATCGTACTCAATTATATTTTTATTTACGGCTGGTGGATTATTCCTAAGATGGGCATACAAGGGGCTGCTTTAGGTACCGTTTTATCTCGAATAGCGATGTTAGTATTTATGCACGTTTTGCTTTATCGTCAACCGCAACTATGCGTGTATTTTTCAAAATTCCATTGGAAAAATTTACAGTTAAGAGTGGCCAAACAAATAGTTAATTTAGGAATTCCCTCCGCGTTGCAAATGTTGTTTGAAGTGGTTTTGTTTACTGCGGCGATTTGGTTATGCGGAACGATTGGAAAAACCAGTCAAGCGGCCAATCAAATCGCGTTGAGTTTGGCGTCGCTGACTTTCATGTTTGCTATGGGGCTTAGTGTGGTTTCAATGATTCGTGTGGGCAACTTCAAAGGAATGCAAGATTACAGAGGTTTAGTGCGCGTTGCCCGTTCCGTTTTTTTACTTACGGTTTTGGTTGAAATCGTTTTTGCTCTTTTTTTCATTGTCTTTCATGCCTATTTGCCTCAACTATTTCTCGATGTTGACAACACTGTGGAATTGTCAAATACCATGGAAGTGCTAACGATAGCCTCTAATTTATTAATTGTCGCTGCTTTTTTTCAAACTTCCGACGGCATACAAGTAGTGGTTTTGGGGGCACTTCGGGGACTCCAAGATGTGAAAATACCGATGTATATTACCTTTATAGCCTACTGGATAATTGGATTCCCATTATCGTTTTACCTCGGTAAGTATACCCCTTTGGGTGCAGTTGGGGTTTGGATAGGATTATTGGCAGGGTTGACATTTGCTGCATTTTTTTTGTATATTCGCTTTCATTATTTAACCAAGAAATTAATCCAAAATACAGTAAATTAATATACATCGCTACATTGCCCTATTCTTCAAGGTGTTGATTTTTAGATTTTGAAGCCAAATTTAGTCGCAAATTAGCCTTTTGTTTTATCATCTTTTTTAACTATTTTTTTCATGAATCTCCCAAAATTTGTACTGGCTGATAACGCTCAGTTTCCCGACGATCTTTTCGTTATTCATTTAGATTATCCTCGATTCATTATTAATTTGGCCAACGATGAGGTCGAAATATTTGATGATGTCGATGATGAAGACCAGGCTGAATTGGAGGCCGAAATGGAAGCCTTAATCCAACAAGCTGGTGAATTCTACGATGCTGAAATGGAAGATTTTGAATAAACAATTTTTTATCTATAATCCAACCTAAATTATGATCAAGAAGAATCTTAAAGCCTTACTATTGCTTTGCTTGGTAAGCACCGTAATGATTTCATGTGGAAGCGATTCCAATGAAGTAGTATTGAAATATGTGACAGACAAAACCTTGGCTGTTTCAAGGATCAATTTAAACGAACTCGATGGTAAACTTCCCAAAGAGGAAATCGCCAAAGACCCTAAGATGCAAAATATGTCCGAGAGTGAGAAAGAAGCTTTTCAACTCCTCATGAATGGTGAAAGTGCAGGAATCAATATGGACGAACCCATGTATATGATGGTTGATAATGTGAATAACGACATGGCGGTTTCTATCATCATGAGTTTGGATGATGTCAAAATTTTTGAACAAAAGTTTTCAAAACTCACCCGTAAAGAAGTCAAAGTAGATGCCACCAAAAAAACGGTTTATGCCGGTAGCGAATTGATCGGAACACTAGATGATGATGTACTTATTTTGTCAAAATTTACCAACTATAACAACAATTACGGTCAAAATTACCAAGAAACGGATGAGAAATATTACGCCGATTTCCGAGCACGGAAGGCAACCGAAAACGAATCCATACAAGAGCAAATAAAAATGGCACTTACCGAAGACACCGATATGAGTCTTTGGGTAAATCTGCATGGTGTGATTAATACGGCTTCCAAAGGATATATCGAGTCCTTGGCGGTCAATAAATTGCTCTTAAACGCAGCTTTAGCAGTTTCGGTACGTTTTGAAAAAGGGGAGATTGTTATGGCATCGCAAACGCATTTTAATGACGAAATGCGTAAGGTGGTTGAAAAATATTACCAAGGAAAAGGAGTCAACTATGATATGGTAAAAAACATAGAATTGGATGACACTTCGGGCTATGGAATAGGATTCTTCAGTATGGATTTGGTGCGTTATATGGTCAAAGAAGCAGGCTTGGAGTCGGCAGCTAATAACATGTTGGCTTCTCAAGAGTTAACCCTAGATGATGTCATGAATGCATTTACGGGGGATTTTGCGTATGCCAACTTTAAGTTCTTCCAAAATTACAGCGAAGACAATATGCAATATGGGGTGTATCCCAAACAAAATATGCTACTTGCCCTGGGAATCGATAAAGCAAAAGGTAAAAAGATGATGGATTTTATCAATACCAAAATGATGCCTATGATTCAAAGTCAAGGTGCCGTTCTCATGACCAATTCGATGATGGTAGTTGCTACAGAACCTGCCAAATTGGAAGGTATTAAAAAGAATAAAGTCGTCAACAATACCAAGTTGAATAAAGAATCAGGGTTGAACAGTATCTCGTGGATGGATGGCTCGCAAATCAATGAAGGTTTGCGTTATACCAACATGCGCGCCAATATCAAAGAAATTGTTTCCGCTGCCAAAGTGACCGATGGAGCTTTTACCTCAGAAATAAAAATTACATTAGATAAGAACAAAGAAAACGCGATTCATTACTTCATGGGGTATGAATAAACTCGGATTACATGCAGTTTTCCCCGTTTATTTCTCCCCTAAATTGGCGGAATCTTCGCTTTGGAAACAAGAAATTACCTTTGAAAAAGGCAACCCATACTTAATTGTTGCCCCTTCTGGGAGTGGGAAATCTACCTTAGCCACAGCGCTTTTCGGGAATCATTTTCAGTATGAAGGAACGATAACATACGATGGCCAAATCCTCCAAAATTTATCTTTGGAGGAATTGGTGCGTTTTCGTCAAAAAGGAATTCAACTGCTTTTTCAAGATGTACGCCTTATTCCTGATCAAACCATACGCGAAAATGTATTGATGCGAACGTTTGGCAAGGCTGATGCTGCAACCAAACACCTGTTGGAAGCCTATGCCCAACGCTTGGGTATCGCTAAAGTACTCGATCAAAAGGCCGCGCAATGTTCTTATGGAGAGCGGCAACGGGGAGCCATCTTACGGAGTTTGATTCATCCCGCCGATTTTTTGGTATATGACGAATGTTTTAGTCATTTGGACGCCGCCAACCGGAAAGCAGCCTATGATTTGATTATTGAAGTGGCGCTTTCCCACCAATCTGCAGTCCTTTTCTTTGAACTGAATGCTTTTGCATTCCCTCACCAATGTAACGTTTTACAGCTCTAATGAATCAATCTGTTTCCAAATCGGTTTGGGTTATCCCAGGACTTTTACTTGCATTTTTACTCGTGTTAGGGTGTGTTCAATTGTATAGCAATGCCAATGCGCTTTTTGGGACCAAAAACGAGGCATCTAATTATTGGATTACCTTATCCAAAACGATTACTCCTGATAATATCGGACGTAAAGAATTAATCGGTTTCAATGCCAATGATTTGGCCGAATTGCGAAAATGGAGTGAAGTAAAGCAAGTGTTTCCCATCATTTCCAATGATTTCAAAGTCTCAGCGGATGGCGGTAATTTCATTCCGTTTTACACCGACATGTACCTGGAAGCCGTTGATAATGAGGCAATCGATATTCCCGATTTGTCAACGTTTAAAGTTGAAAACAACGTCATTCCCATTGTTATCTCAAGGGAATATTTGAATTTGTACAACTACGGATTTGCGCTCAATCAAGGCTTGCCTCAAATTACAGAGGATTTTGCCAAAAAAATTGAAGTCAATATCAATTTGACCCTAAAAGACAAAAATGTAACGTATAAAGGGAGGTTGATCGGACTCAGTGATCGCATTCACTCGGTTTTAGTGCCCAAAGCTTTTTTGGATTCCCTTAATGCTACCCAATCTTTTTCACAAAAACATCGCGATATTTATACCCGTGTTTTGGTAAAAGTCAACGATGCAAAAGATGGCGGATTGATTGCCAAAATGGAGCAAAAAGGATACGAATCCAATCAAGAATCGCTGCGTTCGGCCAAGATTAAAGGGAAAATCATGTTGGTGTTGCAAGCCATCGCTTTACTCGGCGTTTTTATTCTGTTGTTGAGTGTCGTGTTGGTAATAAATTACATTAAAATGGCCTTTTTGGAGCGTCGGGAAGAAGTTTCCATCAAATATACTTTGGGCTATTCTCCCAAAAAAATGGTGCAACAAATTAGTTTCCGATTTAGCCGAATGCTGTTGGCTATATTGCTATTTACGTTAGGAATTCTTGCTGTAGCACAATATTCACTGTCAAAACTTTCCCTAAGTCAAGGCATGCTTTCACCGTATCTCGATCCTTGGTTGGGAGTTATTGCTCTTGTGATTCCTTTTGTAATGTATGCGGTCGTATTTCAGCTTATTTACCGTTGGTTATTACGGTCTTGGCGTTTAATTACTTAATCGTTGGGCATTTTCGCAAGTTCCAGTAACGCATGGGCCGCTGCGAAAGGTGACATTTGATGATTTGAAACGGTTTCTTTATAATGGTCAAGTGCTGCCAATACTTTAGGATGGGTAAAAAAGGTGGATTTCAAATGTTCCTGTATGGTTTCCAGCATCCAATATTCATTCTGGGCACTGCGTTTGGTTTCAAAATACCCATTATCTTGAGCCATCTTTTGATAAGCTACAATGGTTTCCCATACCGTATCAATGCCTTTTTTTTCAAAAGCACTGCATGTACTCACAAGTGGTGTCCAGCCGCTTTTTTTGGGTGGAAAAAGATGCAAAGCCCTTTGAAATTCGGTTTTGGCTAATTTCGCTTTGGCAACATTATCTCCATCGGCTTTATTGATTACAATCGCATCCGCCATCTCCATGATGCCGCGTTTGATGCCTTGAAGTTCATCACCGGCTCCCGCAATTTTTAAAAGTAAAAAAAAGTCCACCATGCTATGAACCGCAGTTTCGCTTTGTCCGACACCCACCGTTTCAATGATAATGGTATCAAATCCAGCCGCTTCACATAAAATAATGGTTTCCCTTGTTTTTCGGGCTACGCCACCCAAACTATCGCCCGCTGCACTGGGACGAATGTATGCATTTGGTGCTTTAACCAATTCTTCCATTCGGGTTTTGTCTCCCAAAATACTACCGTGCGATACCATACTGCTGGGATCAACGGCCAATACGGCAACTTTTTTCCCCAGTCCAGTGAGGTGCATTCCCAACGCTTCAATAAATGTGCTTTTTCCTACGCCAGGAACTCCAGTGATTCCAATACGCAAGGAATGATTGGCAAAAGGAAGACACCCATTGATTACGCAATTGGCTTTTTCAAGATGTTGGGGTTGTGTACTTTCAATAAGGGTAATCGCCCGACTCAATGCCGTGATATCTCCTTGACGTATGCCTTGAATTAAATCGGAGGCTGTGGGTAGTATGCGGCGTTTGGAAACTACCTGTTGCAACGCTTTTGCATTGACAATAGGAGGGGGAGGAATCCCTTTCTTTTCTTGTAAAGCCGATTTTTTACCCATTTGTTTTGTCACAACAAAAGTTTTCGTAAAGATATTAATTTCAACATGGGTTACCACATCAAATTTAGGGTTTAAAAAGGAATCTACTAAACCATTAAATTGTATTTTCATTCAAGCTTTTGCTACTGTATTTAGTTGGTGTAAAAAAGGAGTATGTTCTGCATTGAATTTCCAATTTCATGGTTAACGGTATATTTGTGGTACAGATTACTGATTTAATAGGCCGAAAGCTTCCTTTTTTGGGAACAAAACTTTATTTTTACGCAAACTATACTGAAAATAAAATGGCTATTTCTCCAGAACTTTTAGTCCGTCTTGAAGCGATTGTCGGGCCTTCCTATATTTCCATCGACCCCGAAGTATTGAAGCACTACGGACATGACGAAACGGAAGATTTGGTGTTTCCTCCCAATGTAGTGGTAAAACCCGGTTCGACACAAGAGATTGCTGAGCTCATTAAGGTAGCCAATACGTATAAAATGCCTGTAACTCCTATTGGTGCACGCACGGGTTTAAGTGGAGGTGCCTTATGCGTTTATGAAGGTATCGGGTTGTCGATGGAGCGATTGAATTCGATTATTGAAATTGACGAGCAAAATTTACAAGTCACGGTTGAACCCGCCGTAATCACTCAGGTGTTGCGCGAAGCAGTGGCCGAAAAAGGACTGTTCTATCCCGTCGACCCGAGTAGTATGGGGAGCTGTTTCATAGGGGGAAATGTGGCCGAAAATTCAGGAGGAGCCCGCGCTGTAAAATACGGGGTGACAAAAGATTATGTGTTAAATTTAGAAGTGGTATTGCCCAATGGAGAAATTATTTGGACCGGAGCCAATACTTTGAAAAATTCAACGGGTTACAATTTGACACAATTAATGGTGGGAAGCGAAGGAACTCTGGGCATCATCACAAAAATTGTATTGAAGTTGATTCCTCAAAACACCCATAATATTCTTATGTTGGTGCCGTTTTTTAAAGCGGAGGAAGCTTGTGAAGCCGTTTCAGCACTATTCCGAGCAGGGATTGTGCCCAGTGCTTTGGAGTTTATGGAACGCGATGCGATTGATTTTGCTTTACGCTATGTGGAAGGGATTTCAGTGACAGTCCCCGATGCTGTTCAAGCCCATTTGTTGATAGAAGTTGACGGAAATTATCCCGAAGTGTTGATGCAAGAGGCAGAGAAAATTATGCATGTGGTGGAACAATTTACTATTGATGAAATATGGTTCGCCGATACCGAAGATCAAAAGAAAGCCCTCTGGAAGATGCGACGTTCAGTTGCCGAAGCCGTTAAAGCCAATTCAGTTTACAAAGAAGAAGACACCGTAGTGCCCCGCTACATGTTGCCCGAATTGTTGACAGGGGTGAAAAAAATAGGAGACAAATACGGATTTAAATCGGTATGCTACGGACATGCAGGTGATGGAAATCTCCACATCAATATTCTTAAAGGTGATTTATCAGATGCGCATTGGACAAATGAGGTGCCCAAAGGGATTCGTGAAATATTTGAGCTGACGGTTCGTTTAAAAGGAACACTATCGGGAGAGCATGGTATTGGATTGGTGCAAAAGAATTATATGGATATTGCGTTTTCTAAAGTGCATTTGGAATTGATGGAACGAATTAAACATGTATTTGACCCCAATAACATTTTAAATCCTGGAAAAATTTTCCCCGACCATTTATAATTTTTAGATAAAAAATGATTTCAGAAGATCAATTTGAATACGAAATACAAACCATTATTGCCAATGCCATTCGGGAAGATGTGGGTGATGGCGATCATAGTTCGCTCGCTTGTATTCCCGCTAATGCCCTAGGAAAAGCCAAATTGTTGGTAAAAGATGAAGGCGTAATTGCGGGTGTAGCTTTTGCCCAAAAGGTTTTTCAGTATGTCGATCCTGACATGCAGGTGGATGTGTTCATCGCCGATGGCACGCGTGTTCACTTTGGCGATGTTGTTTTCCATGTGTCAGGGCGATCGCAATCCATTTTAAAAGCAGAACGATTGGTATTGAATGCCATGCAACGCATGAGTGCTATTGCCACAAAAACAAGACAGTATGTAGATTTATTGCAAGGAACGGGAACTAAAATTTTGGATACCCGCAAAACCACCCCAGGATTTCGAGCGTGTGAAAAATGGGCTGTAAAAATAGGAGGAGGGGAGAACCATCGATTTGCCTTGTATGATATGATTATGTTGAAAGACAATCACAACGACTTTGCAGGCGGAATCACAGCGGCCATTCAAAAAACAAAAGCCTATTTGGCCGAAACACAGCGCGATTTGAAGATTATTGTTGAAGCTCGAAATTTAGCTGAAATTGAAGAAATTCTTCAATCCGAGGGGATTCATCGCATTCTTATCGATAATTTTAATTTTGAAGATACCCGAAAAGCGGTGGCGCTAATTGGGAATCGCTGTCAAACGGAATCATCAGGAAATATCAATGAAAAAACCATATGCGAATACGCTGCTAGTGGGGTGAATTATATTTCCTCGGGCGCGCTTACCCATTCAGTGTATAATATGGATTTGAGTTTAAAAGCCATCGAGTAATGACACAACGCACAGAGGAGTTCATTCATAAAATCCCAATCATCCGTCAGCTTATCCAATTGTTGGATCGGATTACGTTGCCTTGGCTTTATGGATTGTCCTTCTATGAATTGATTGCCTTTTACATCAGGGGTATTTTCGAAAATGCCGTTTCCAATCGCGCTGCCTCGATTGCGTTCAGCTTTTTTATGGCGCTTTTCCCTTTTGCGTTATTCATTTTCAACCTAATCCCTTTCATTCCCATAGAAGGATTTCAAACTGATTTTATGGAATTTGTGCAGGAAAGCGTTCCACCCACTACTTTTGAAGCCATTTCCAAAATCGTGGACGATATTTTACATCATTCCCATTCAGGTTTGCTGTCCATTGGTTTTTTCATGTCTGTTTTTCTGATGACCAATGGGGTAAATGCTATTCTCATCGGATTTGAATCTTCCTCGCATGTTCGAATTAAACGAAAATTTATTCGTCAATATTTGGTAGCCTTGGGTATTTCCATGTTGTTATCGCTTTTATTGTTAATCACTGTGGCTGCCATTATCGTTTTTGAAATTTTTATCCAAAAAATTAAAATACAAGACGTACTTTCCGAAGATATTCCCCTCATTCAAATGGGACGGTATGCATTTGTAATTCTAATGATTTTGCTCACTACTTCCATCTTATTTAAATATGGTATCAAACGCGACAAACGACGTTCATTTATCTCCATTGGTTCCGTGTTTACGACCCTGTTGATTATCGGTACGTCGTACCTTTTTGGGATTTGGGTGGTCAAGTTTTCTAAATACAATGAGTTATACGGATCGATTGGTACACTTTTAGTCGTGATGTTTTATATTTGGGTCAACAGTGCCATCTTATTGTTGGGGTTTGAATTGAATGGAACCATTAATACATTGAAATATAGAGAAGAATTAAAAAAACAAAACAAAGAAACGCTATGAAAAAAAGTCTTATTTTGTTGGGATTGTTCCTAACTACGTCCCTCTATTCGCAGACCATTTTAGGAAAATGGAAAACCATTGACGATGCTACGGGTAAAGAGAAAAGTATCGTTGAAATCTATGAACAAAACGGAAAAATTTATGGTCGCATTATTGAGGTACTCGACCCCGCCGCTAAAAATAAAAAATGCGATCTATGCGAGGGTGCTGACAAAAACAAGCCTGTCGAAGGATTAATTATAATCAAAGGGTTGAAGAAAGACGATGATGAATTTACCGGAGGCACCATTACCGATCCCAAAACGGGTAAAGTTTACAAATGCACGATCTCACTTGACGGAAATGATAAGCTCAAAGTGCGTGGTTATGTTGGTTTTTCGCTTTTGGGACGTACACAATATTGGATAAAAGTTAAGAAAAGCTAGGTGTTTTTTGCCGAAGTCATTTTACCGTTAGCCTTACCTCGAACCTTTACCTATGCGGTGACCGAGGCCGAATACCATTATTTACAACCCGGAATGCGTGTTGTGGTTCCCTTTGGAAAACGGAAAATGTATACGGCTTTGGTCCATCATGTGCATCAAACGCCACCCCAATTGTATGAGGCCAAATCGATTGACCATATTTTGGATGAGTCGCCTTTGGTCAATGCGCTTCAGTTGAACCATTGGCAGTGGATTGCCTCGTATTATATGTGTTCACTGGGCGAGGTATATCGTGGAGCGCTGCCCGCTGCATTTATTTTGGAAAGTGAAACGCAACTTCATTTTCGACCAGAGGCGCAAGTAGATAATAGTTCTTTGACCGACGACGAGTATATGATTTATGAGGCATTGCAACACCAGTCTTCCTTGACGATGCAATTGGCTTCTTCAATTTTAAATCGCAAAAACGCATACCCTGTCGTGCAGTCCTTGTTGCAAAAAGGGGTGCTTGCTTTGCATGAAGAAGTGCAGCATACCTACAAGCCCAAATGGGTGAAGTATGTGCGATTGTCTAATGCCTATACCGAAGAAAACCAGTTGGTTGACTTATTAGATTGTTTAAAAAGTTCGCGTCAAAAAGAGGCTGTTTTGGGGTATTTTCAATGCCAAGCCGAAAGTCAAAAGCCAATTTCCGTAAAGCAATTGAAAGAGAAATCTGGCGCAAGTGACGCAGTTATAAATGCACTAATAGCTAAAGGAGTTTTTGAAACCTATTTATTGCAAGAGGATCGGGTAGACTTTTCGGGGGCATTTCAACCCTATGCCATCACCTTAAGTGTAGCCCAACAAGAAGCATACGATGCGTTGCGCCTAGCTTTCAAAACCAACCCCGTAGTTCTTCTGCATGGCGTAACGGGATCGGGAAAAACGGAGCTCTATATAAAAATGATTGAGGCAACGATACAAACCGGAAAGCAAGTCCTTTATTTGTTGCCCGAAATTGCCTTAACCACCCAATTAGTACAACGGTTAACACGTTATTTTGGGAATACAGTCAGCGTGTTTCATTCTAAATATTCTAACAACGAGCGTGTTGAGGTTTGGTATAATGTTTTACAACAAAATCCAACGGCGCAAATTGTAATCGGAGCGCGTTCGGCTTTGTTTTTACCCTTTTCCAATTTAGGGCTAGTTTTGGTCGATGAAGAGCATGAACAAACGTTCAAGCAACAAGATCCTGCGCCTCGCTATCATGCCCGTGATGCAGCGATTGTTTTAGCGCAAGCTCATGGCGCAAATACACTTTTAGGATCGGCTACCCCGAGTATTGAAACGTATTATAATGTGAAAATTGGAAAATACGGGGTAGTGAATCTTTCGGAACGATTTGGGAAAACACCACTCCCTGAAGTGCAATTGGTCGATTTAAAAGAGGCTTATTTCAAAAAACAAATGAAAGGGCATTTCAGTGTCGTAATGCTTGACGCTATAGCTGAAGCTTTAGCGATGGGCGAACAAGTAATTTTGTTTCAAAACCGCCGTGGATTTGCGCCGGTTATGGAGTGTATGACGTGTGGACATATTCCGCAATGTACCAATTGCAATGTAAGTTTAACATATCATAAGTTCAAAAACCAGTTGCGCTGTCACTATTGTGGCTATGCGATTGCCAAACCCTCCCATTGCCATGCTTGTTCGAGCACCGATTTGATAACTAAAGGAATTGGAACAGAGCAAATTGAGATGGATTTGGCTCAAATTTTCCCTCAAAGCAACATCAAGCGAATGGATCAAGATACGACGCGGGGAAAATACAGTTTCGAAAAGTTAATCGACAGTTTTAAGAATAGGGAAATTGACATTTTAGTAGGTACTCAAATGCTGGCTAAAGGCTTGGACTTTGATAATGTATCGCTTGTCGGAATTATTAATGCGGATAATTTACTGTATTATCCCGATTTCAGAGCATTTGAACGTAGCTTTCAGTTGCTGACTCAGGTTGCAGGGCGTGCCGGTCGGTCGGAAAAGCAGGGCAAAGTGATTATTCAAACGTATAATCCATTGCACAATACGATTCAACAAGTGACGCATCATAGTTATACAGAAATGTTCAAAGAGCAATTGTATGACCGTCAAATTTACAAATATCCACCCTATTATCGCTTGATTCGCCTTACACTCAAACACCGTGATTTTGGGAAATTAAAGGAGGGGAGTTTATGGTTGTTTCAAGGGTTGAAACAACAAATTGACAGTCCTGTTTTGGGTCCCGAAGAACCTGCGATCAACAAAATTCGCAATGAATATTTACGTACGATTTTGATCAAAACACCGGCCAATCAGTCGGTAACGGGCATAAAAAAAACTATCCAACGCCTTTTGGATAGTTTTGATACGGTAGCACAATACCGAACGATAAAAGTTACGGTAAATGTGGATTACTACTAAGCGATAGCCAAAGCCTTGATTAAATCATCTTTTTTGTTGCGACTCAACGGTATTTTTGTAACTCCGATTTCGGCGTATTTACTGTTGAAGCGCTCTACTTTGTCTATATTAATAATATACGACTTGTGTACGCGAATGAATTTTTCTTTAGAAAGATCTTTTTCAAATGATTTCATCGTCGAAAGTACCAAGTTGGTGTCTTCTTCGGTTACAACTTTTACGTAATCACCATAGGCCTCAATCCACTTGATTTTGTTCGTGTATACCTTGAGTTTTTTAAGATTACTCTTAATGAAGATGTGTTCACCTTCTTCTTCATGGTTTTCACGGCGTAACATGTGTTGTTCTAGAGCACGCTTTACAGAGGCGTTAAAACGTTCTAAAACGATAGGCTTTTGTAGATAATCTGTAGCGTCATAATCGAACGCCTTGAGTGCATATTCCGCTTTTGAGGTAATGAAAATAACTTGCGGCTTTACTTTTAAACCGTCAATAAAATCAAAACCACTAATAACAGGCATCTCTACATCCAGGAAGATTAAATCCACGGTATGTACGGTCATGCAGTTCTTCGCTTCAATTGCATTAGAAAAATCACCTACTAAATGTAAATTTGGATGATTATTTACTAACTTTGCAATCACCATTCGTTGTAATGAACTGTCGTCAACTACTACACAATTTAACTTCATAATTTAGTGTTGTTATAGATTTGGTGACGCTAAAGTATAAGGTTAAAATTAAATAACCTAATTTTTATCGGCTTTTTTTGCACTTTAGCGAATATTTTTAATTTTATGTTGTTCGGTAAAATATTTTTAGTAACTTCGCGCCCAATTTGAATTTTTTAATTATTTCTATTATGAAACATTATGAAACTGTTTTCATTTTAAATCCCGTTTTATCTGAAGTTCAGGTAAAGGAAACAGTAAGCAAGTTCGAGGATTTTCTTACTTCCAAGGGTTCTAAAATGGTGTCAAAAGAGGATTGGGGCTTAAAAAAATTAGCTTACGAAATCCAACACAAGAAAAGTGGTTTTTACCATTTATTTGAATTCCAAGCTTCTCCAGAAGTGTTAATCCAATTTGAAACGGAATTCCGTCGCGATGAGCGCGTGATGCGTTTCTTGACAGTAGCGTTAGACAAACACGCTATTTCTTGGGCAGAACGAAGAAGAGAAAAATTAAAATCTAAAGCGTAAGGATCATGTCAACAATCGAACAATCAGCAAAAGGAAAAAAAGACGGAGATATTAGATATCTTACGCCTTTGAACATTGAAACCAACAAAACAAAAAAATATTGTCGTTTCAAAAAATCTGGAATCAAGTATATTGATTACAAAGATCCAGACTTCTTATTAAAGTTTGTAAACGAGCAAGGTAAAATTTTACCACGTCGTTTGACTGGAACTTCTTTAAAATACCAAAGAAAAGTTTCTGTAGCTATCAAAAGAGCGCGTCACTTGGCTTTAATGCCTTACGTTGCAGATTTATTAAAATAATAAGGAGAAAAGATTATGGAACTCATTTTAAAACAAGACGTTCAGAATTTAGGTTTTAAAGACGATATCGTAAGTGTGAAACCCGGTTACGGTCGCAACTTCCTAATTCCTCAAGGATTGGCTACGTTGGCTACTCCTTCGGCTAAAAAAGTATTGGCTGAAAACTTAAAGCAAAAAGCACACAAAGAAGCTAAAGTTGTTGCTGACGCACAAGCCTTGGCTGAAGCTTTAAAAGCATTAGATATTAAAATTACAGCAAAAGCGGGCGGCGATAAATTGTTTGGTTCGGTAACCAACATCGATATCGCTGAAGCATTAGAAAAAGCAGGTCACTCAATTGATCGTAAATTTATCACTAGCGGTACGGTTAAGCGTACAGGAAAATATTCGGCTAGCGTTCGTTTACACCGTTCAGTGATTGTTGATTTGGCTTACGAAATCGTTGCTGAGCAATAATTTAAACTACGTTATTATACAATCCCGTTCTTTTGGACGGGATTTTTTTTGACCTTACCCTCATGAAATACAAACGACTGACCAAAGAGCAATTTGAAGCGTTGCATTCAGAATTTACGAATTTCTTGGCCTCACAATCCATTGACAAAAAGGAATGGGACGAATTGAAAGCTCAAAAGCCCGAAGTGGCGGAGCAAGAACTCGATGTGTTTTCCGATTTAATCTGGGAAGGGGTATTGGACAAGGCTTCCTATTTGGAGCATTTTTCTCCCCAGCACATTTTTTTGTTCCATTGCCAAGAGACCTCCATGCATTCCATCATCATCAAAACCAATGTTCAAGGCGTTGATTTTTTACAAAAAGAAGGATTAACGTGGTTATCACAACACCTTTTTACTCCCGAAGTTGAAATCCATACGGGTATGAAAAAATACGACGGCGATCGCAATCTAGCTTTGTTTGAATTGATTACCCAAGGTGCAATTCTAAGTGAAGGTCAATTGTATGGTCAGTTGTATGAAATCCTAAATCAATCCTAAGCTATTTTCCAAAAAATGGCTACATTAGTCCTGAAAAAAAACAGTATTTATGGAGCCTGCGCAACGTATTTTTCAGTTACGTGAAACTTTAGATCAACACAATTACCACTATTACGTGTTGGACCAACCCACGATATCAGATTATGAGTTTGACCAATTACTGAAAGAGCTCCAAGCGCTTGAAAATCAATTTCCCGAATTTTTTGACCCTAATTCTCCTACCCAACGCGTAGGAGGGATGGTTACCAAAAACTTTGAAACGATTGTCCATGAATCGCGTATGTATTCGCTTGATAATTCGTACTCACGTGAGGATTTGATTGATTGGGAGAATCGCATTCAAAAAATGTTGGGTGCTATTCCTGTGCACTACACTTGCGAATTAAAATACGACGGTGCTTCTATCAGTATCACTTATGAAAACGGATCCTTAGTTCGCGCCGTTACCCGTGGCGATGGATTTCAAGGCGATGAAGTTACCGCCAACATCAAAACAATCAAATCGGTACCATTAAAACTCAAAGGTAATTTTCCACCTAAGTTTTACATCCGTGGGGAAATTATTCTGCCGCTAGATGGATTTGAAAAAATGAACCAAGAATTACTTGAGAAAGGCGAAACTCCCTATTCCAATCCGAGAAATACCGCTTCGGGTAGTTTAAAGTTACAAGACAGTAGCGAAGTCGCGCATCGTCCTCTCGATTGTTTGTTGTACAATATTGTGGGAAATAATCTCCCATTTCAAACCCAGTTCGACGGACTTCAAGCGGCGAGACAATGGGGTTTTAAAGTGCCTAATCAATCCAAATTAACCCAAAATTTACAAGAGGTTTTTGAATTTATCGAGTATTGGGATGTGCACCGTCATGAGTTACCCTATGAAACCGATGGTGTCGTTATTAAAGTTAACGATTTACACCTTCAAGAGGAGTTGGGTTTTACGGCAAAAGCCCCACGTTGGGCCATAGCGTATAAATTCAAATCGGAACAAGTTACAACCTTCTTGAATTCAATCACTTACCAAGTTGGTCGAACGGGAGCGATAACTCCAGTGGCCAATCTCGAACCCGTACAGTTGGCAGGGACCATTGTCAAACGAGCTTCTTTACACAATGCTGATCAAATAGAGAAGTTGGATGTGCGTATTGGGGATCATGTTTTTGTGGAAAAAGGAGGTGAAATCATACCCAAAATCATTGGCGTAGCCCAACGAGGCCCTGCATTGCATCCGGTGGAATACATTACCCATTGTCCCGAGTGCCAAACCGAATTGATTCGTAAAGAAGGGGAAGCCCAGCACTACTGTCCCAATTACTACGGATGTCCGCCTCAAATAATTGGCCGCATTGAACATTATATTTCTCGAAAAGCCATGGATATTGAGGGATTGGGTGGTGAGACTGTAGCTTTGTTGTACGCTAATGGGTTGGTGCAGGATTATTCCGATTTGTATGAATTGACAGTAGATCAGGTTATTCGACTGGAACGTATGGCTCAGAAAAGTTCGGAAAATCTAACTCTAGGCATTGAAAAGTCGAAAGAAGTTCCCTTCGAACGGGTTTTATTTGCTTTAGGAATTCGGTATGTGGGGGAAACTATTGCCAAAAAGTTGGCGCGTCATTATAAATCCATCGAAGCACTACAAACCGCGTCGTTACTCGATTTGATGTTGGTGGATGAAATTGGTGAACGAATTGCCCAAAGCGTCATTGAGTTTTTTGATAATACCAATAACCAACGTATCATTCAACGATTGAAACAATTTGGGATTCAGTTTGCTGTAGTAGAGCAATTTAATCCCAACGCCACTCAAAAGTTATTGGGTAAAACCTTTGTAGTTTCGGGCGTTTTTGAAAAATTTAACCGTGATGAGTTGAAACAATCCATTGAAGATAATGGCGGTAAAGTGGGAAGTTCCATTTCGGCCAAAACCGATTATGTTATTGCTGGAGCCAATATGGGGCCCGCAAAATTGGAAAAAGCAAATCAATTAGGAGTTCCGATCATTTCTGAAGATGATTATTTAACGTTTTTACATGAAAATTGATAAAATAGCTTTAGCTTTTTTTATTTTTTTTTCAATCATGGCTACTGTTTCCCGTGCATTGGAATGGAACGGGATATTATTGTTATGCAAACCTTTAATCATACCTTCACTTACATTTTATTATTTAGGGAATACTAAAAAAGTTTCTAGGAGTGTCACCCTTTTCTTAATATCCTGTTTTATTGGGGATGCAATTGCACTTTTTAACTTTGAGCATGAAATATTTTATTTATTGGTACCCTTTTTTGTAGGTAATCTTGTCATTATTCGTTTAGCTTTCCTAGAATGTAAGCGCTTTTATTGGGATGCTATTAATGTTGTTTCATTGCTTTTAATTCTCTTACTGCTGGGTTATTTGTGGGTGACAGTTGTTAGTTTTTTTTGGGATGAAACAGGATTTCTTTTTTTTGCCATTGCTATCTTTGGACTTACGTTACTAGTAATGAATGTGCTGACAGCATACAATGGTCTTTCTTCTATGAAGTTTTCCAATTTATATTTATTACTAACTTCTATTTCGATACTAGTTTCACAAGTGTTTTATGTACTTTACACCATTAAAATTCAATTGGACATTTTAGATCTTATACATCAATTATGTCATTATTTATCTTACTTATCATTAGTTCTATTTATTTTGAATTATCCAAAATATAAAGTTAAAGAATCATGATTTTTATTTAAATCAAAGTGTTTTTATTTCAGCGATTTCATTAAAAATTAATCCTTAAGAGATTTATTATAAAAAATACATTAACTTTAAACTATGAATTCAAAATTTTCACATCAATTAATAACAGGATTTACATTGCTCTATTTCATTAACGGGGGCTTTGAATTGGTGGGGGAGTATTTTCGAATTTTACCACTTATATACGTTACAAAGCCCTTGATTCCTCTGATTTTGATGGGGATGTACTTTTGGATTTCAAAGCAAAGAAGCTATATTTTTGTAGGGATAATGGTGTTTTCCGCGTTAACCAACCTTATGTTTATTCCCAACACGATCGAAAGTTTATTTTATGGCATCATTTGTTTTACCATACACCGATTGTTTCTTTTGTATTTTATTTTGAATCATGTAAAAATTAAATACTGGCTTGCCTTTTTACTGGCGACGCTTCCTCTTGCATTTATCTTTTTTTATTTATTTGCCGCCAATGATGTGCCAGATAACGCTGTAGCTATGGTGTTTTTTCACAATATTATTGCCGCTGTTTTTGGGGGATTAGCCATTTCAGTATATGTGATGGACGATAACCAAGTACATTCACTTCTTTTAATCAGTATCTTGTTATTTTTGGGTTTGCAATTGGTAATTTATATCGAAAAGTACTACTTAGCCGAGGTTCATTCACAAATAATGCGTCCCTTGGCTATGTTGTTGAATGTATTAGGATTTTATGCTTTTTATCGTTTTGCGTTAGCCGCTGAATCACCCAATTTCAATCGAAGTACCTTTCGACGCTAACTGTTTATTGTTGGTAAGGTAAAAATCGATACGCCCTAAATTCAGTCCGTAGCATCCAACTTGATTAATCAAAACTTTTTTCCCAGCACGATTCAACTCAACAATCGGTTTGTCCAAAAAAGTGTGGGTATGTCCCCCGATGATTAAGTCGATGTTTTCTGTTTTTTGCGCCAAAAGAACATCACAAATTTTTGAAGCATCATCGTTATACTTAAATCCTAAATGGGAGAGGCAAATGACCAGGTCACATTTTTTTTCATCACGTAGCACTCGGGCTGTATCCGATGCAATTTCCACAGGATCCAAGTACTTTGTTTCTTTACTGTTGCGTACATCGACAAGACCTTGTAAAGCAATGCCTAATCCAAAAATACCAATCTTTACACC
>NZ_JAIXWA010000007.1 GCF_027482425.1 Flavobacterium sp. | reverse complement strand
ATCATGTTCACAAAATCGTGAAGCTTGTTTTTGGTTCCCGCATTCAATTTCAAATCAATTTTGTCAATATGCTCCATCACTTCAAATAGGGAACGCTTATAATGGTTGGCCGCAATGGTCAATTTTTCAACGGTCGTATCGCCAATACCACGGGCGGGATAATTGATCACCCGCACTAACGCTTCTTCGTCTTTGGGGTTGATAATCAAACGAAGGTAACACAACACATCTTTGATTTCTTTGCGTTGGTAAAACGATAGACCGCCATAAATACGGTACGGAATATCGCGTTTGCGCAAAGCATCTTCTATAGCCCGGGATTGGGCATTGGTACGGTATAAAACAGCGAACTTCCCATTGGTGAGCTGTTCCCGCATTTTCATTTCAAAAATCTCTCCCGCCACATAACGTCCTTCCTCACTATCGGTTAAACTGCGGTGCACCTTAATTTTAGGGCCGAGTTCATTGTCCGTCCATACGACTTTATCCAATTTGGTTTTATTTTTATCGATAATGGTGTTGGCCGCCTCTACGATGTTTTTGGTCGAACGGTAGTTTTGCTCCAAACGGTAGGTTTGCACCTGATCGTAATCCTTTTGGAAATTGAGAATATTGTTGATGTTGGCTCCGCGGAAGGCATAGATACTTTGGGCATCATCGCCTACCACACAGATATTTTGAAAGCGATCGGACAACGCCCGAACAATCAAGTATTGCGAATGGTTGGTATCTTGGTACTCATCGACCATGATGTAGCGAAAACGGTCTTGGTATTTGGCCAACACATCGGGGAACCGGTTGAGCAGTTCGTTGGTTTTTAACAACAAATCGTCAAAATCCATGGCACCGGCTTTGAAGCAACGGTCGACATAGTTTTGGTAGATTTCACCCATTCGCGGGCGTTTGCTCATGGCATCGGCTTCTTGTAATTCGGGGTTGTTAAAATAGGCTTTTACCGTAATGAGTGAATTTTTGTACGACGAAATACGTCCCAGAATTTGCTTGGGTTTATAAATATCTTTATCCAACTGCATCTCTTTGATGATGGCCGAAATCAACCTTACGGCATCTTGAGTATCGTAGATGGTGAAGTTAGACGGGTATCCTAATTTATCGGCTTCGATGCGAAGAATTTTAGCAAACACCGAGTGAAATGTTCCCATCCAGAGGTTTTTGGCTTCGTTACTTCCCACGATAGCTGCAATACGCGATTTCATTTCACGGGCGGCTTTATTGGTGAAGGTAAGTGCCAAAATATTGAAAGCATCAACGCCGTGGTGCATGAGGTAAGCGATACGCATGGTCAGCACGCGTGTTTTCCCCGAACCGGCTCCGGCAATCACCATCATGGGACCGTCTTTTTGCAGCACGGGTGCCCGTTGCGCTTCATTTAATTGGTTGAGATACTGTTCGAGCATTTTTTATTAGCTTCTAGGCTTCTGAGACGCTAAGCTACTGAGCTGCGACCCATTTAAAATTTATAATTTAAAATTTAAAATAATCAAATAAAGTCCTTGATTTCGCTCTTCAAAAACTCCAATGCCAATTGCGAAGCGGATTCGGTTTCCATCAACGAACTCAAAACTTTCAATCGGTATTGGTCGGCGTCTTTGATTTCGCTATCGGCGGCTAGGTTGCGGAGGTTTTGGTTAATCGCATTTTTGGCATTGACTACCATCACCCAGGCTTCATCGGAGAGGTAGATTTGTTGGGTGACATTGTGTTCGTATTCTTGCTCGATATTTTGAATCAAAAGGTTCATATAATCGACGGTATCGTTGCTAAAAGGCGCCACGCGAATCATGAGTTTGAGCGGATTAATGCGTTCGAGAAACAAGGCCATCCGTTCATAGGCTTGGAGGCGAATGGGCAGTGCTTGTTTTTGGTTGTCTCGCAGCAATTGGAACTTGCGGCGATTTTCGTCCAAGTTCACAAACTTTTGCATCATCAAGTAGGCAATTCCGCCGGTCACTACGGCGGGTAACGTATACATCGCCAATTCAATCCACTTATCGGTTTCCATAACGCGTTTGGGTTTTATTTAAGTCTTACAAAGAAACGAAATTCTGAGGTTTGGGCAAGGGGTTTCAGGTTTCATCTGAGACATAGGGAGAAAACACAGGATATTGGGAGAAGAATTGTAGTTGAGCAGTGCTATGTTAGTGCTATATCAGTGCTATATCAGTGTTATATCTACAGGGATTTGTTGTGGAACTTGGGAGGTATTTATTCCTTTTAGGAAAATTGGTTACGCTTTATGAGGAGTTAAATAATAACTATTGGCAATTTTATGCGGTACAATCGGGTAATTCAGGGTCAAAACAGCCGTAAAACAACGGCAATTTACACCCGTTTTAAAGAACCAAAAGCATCCAATAAATCAAAAGTCCGTTTTATGATTTATAAAAAAAGCACTACTTTTATACCACCCTACGAAATCAGACGTATACACCCAAGGAAGTGCTATAAGGATGAAAATTTCAGGGGTATAAACGAGTTATAGCACATTTAAATAACAAGCAAATTAGTGACAACTAAATTCCAAATAAATGACCCCTCAATAGAATCTCAATGGAGAGCCTTGATTTTATTTGGTAAAAATTCAGCTACTTACAAATTTGCGTTTGCAAAATCGCTCCTTGGTTTAATTGAGGAACAAAAAACTAAAATATCACTTGCTGATTTAGCAATACCGTTTGCAGACTCAATAGTTACTCATTTAAAAAATAATGACAAACAAGGCAATTCGTCATCGAGTAAATTTCTAGAAGGTTGTAGAAATTATATCTCTGGAACTATCTCACAAGAGCAGCTCTATAGTCTAACTGAAAAATATGGTTTTGTAAACGTGGTGGATGCATTCCAAAATATAAACGGAGGAACAATACCAGACAAGTTTTACGAAAAAGATTATAAGAATGGTAAAAAGGATATTATTGTCACGGACAATCTGCTTAAAATCAAGGAACTTTTCCAATACAGGAATTTGGAGCAAGAAGTTGAAGCAAGATGGAATTTGGTTGAAACTGCATGGAATCTCCAAATAAATCCAAATCTCTTAGAGGTAAAATATGATGAAGAAAAATCTTTATTCTTTATTGAAAGTGACGTGATGAGAAGAATAGATGTTACATCTGTTCGCGACTCATTGAATGGCTATCAAAAAGGTAAGTGCTTTTACTCTTTCCAAGATATCTCTATAAATAAAAATGATGCAAATACTTGTGCAGTTGATCACTTTCTTCCACATGTTAACAAAATAGCTCATGCTAAGCTGGGCGCTAACATCAATGGAGTTTGGAATTTAGTATTATCAGATAGTGCAATTAACCTCGACAAAAAGGCAAGGATTCCGGAAAAGAGATTTCTTGAAAGACTATTTAATAGAAATGAATTCTATATTGAAAGTAAACATCCGTTGGCAGAAACAATTATTAATCAAACGGGGCAAACAAAAGATTTGCGCAGGAGATTCTTGGAGGAAAATTATAACTTAGCCTTATCCCTTTCAATCCAAAAATGGAAACCAAATATTGAAATAATAGGAACATTTTAATGAAAGACTTTACGAACATAGACCCCAATAAAATTCTATTTAGCAACGAATATTTCTTCATAATAAAGGATAATTTTCCTGTCTCTCCTGGACACCTTTTAATAATCACAAATAAGGTCAGAAATAACTTTTTTGAATTGACAAAAGAAGAACATGGAAATTTGAATGAAGTAATTGAAATTGCCAAAGGAATAATTGAAAAGGAGTTTAAGCCTGATGGATATAACATAGGAATGAATTGCGGTGAGGCTGCAGGTCAAACTGTATTTCACTTTCATTGCCATTTAATTCCGCGTTATAATGGGGACATGGAAAATCCAAGAGGCGGAGTAAGGCATTGTATAAATGGGAAAGGATATTACTAAACGTGCTATAACAGCGTGCAAGCGCCATAACCCTGCCGCAGGCGCAACACAGGGTTACGATCGCCTGCACGCAAAACGTTAGCAGCTATTATGAAAAGACACATCACAGCAAAATTGAAACAAGCACAGGAGAAGTTAGGAATGACTTTTTCTGAAGAACATTTTGACTTTATTTCTAAACTTGAAAAAGAGGAAGTTAAATTTGGAGAGGAAGAGTGGTTATTTTGGACTGTTAATGACAAACCAAATGACGCAAATGATAATTTTATAATTGAGAGTTCCTTGAATTTTAAAAATGAATGGGGGTTAGACGGCTTGGTTTTTGCAACCAACGGCATTGGTGACTACCTAGTTGTTTTACCTAAAGAACTTGGCGATTTAATTTTAGTAATGATGCACGAGACAGCGGAGTTAAAGCTATTCGGGAAAAATATTCAAGACATATCACAAAACGGACCTGTGGACTATTTTTGGTCTGACGACTATTGCTATAAACTTGACGACAATGATAAACTGGTTAAGTCCGAGAACTTTAATCCCAATATTTCAAGCAACAAATATTCAGAAAACTACTTTGGTGAAGATTATGAATTGCGTTCTCAATTAGACGACTTGATTGATGACGAAAAAACAGAGAAAATATCCGAAATTTTGAATGGTCTTGAAAGACTATCCAACAGCAAAGATGAGAATCATAAAGTTTGGGCATTTAACAAACTCAGCGACATTTATTTGAGAGGTTTTGGCCCAGTGCCACCTGACATGACAAAAGCACTTGAATATAATCAACGAGCTGTAGACTTAAACAGTCATAAGGCAATTTCCAATCGTGCAGCGTGTTACTTTTTCGGACTTGGAATGACTAAAGACATAAATAAAGCATTAAAGTTGGCGACAAAAGCAAATGAACTTTCTAAAACTAACCAATTTGCTGACATTTTTGCGACCAAACAAGGTGGCGGTATGTATGACAAATTAGTTGACATGATAACAACAGAAATTAAAAAGCATGAGAATAACAGCTGCTAACACGGGTTTGGCAAAAGTGGCGGTTCAGTGTCCGCAGACACATTTGTGGTTAATCAAAGTTTCGTACTCCGCATCAGCATTTGTGGTGAAAATCACCACCTTCGCCAAGCCCGAAACCGTTATAGGCTATGTTAAGACAATACCAAATGATGCGTAACAAGAAAATATGGCGACAGTAAAAACTCATCACTATAAAGCGACTATTAAATGGACAGGTAATAAAGGT
>NZ_JAIXWA010000070.1 GCF_027482425.1 Flavobacterium sp. | reverse complement strand
TCTTGAGTTCACCGATGACCAGGCCGATGTCTACAACTTGATGGGGATGGAATATTTGTTTATGGATGATTTGGAATCGGCCAAATCGTGTTTTATTAAATGTTTGGAAGAGGATATTTCAGATCAATCGGCTTTGTACAATGTGGTGTATTGTTTTGAATTTCTCGATCAAAATGCAGCCGCAATCGACTATTTGAAAACCTATATCGATCGAAATCCCTACAGTGAAATTGCATGGCATCAATCGGGGCGCTTGTATTATGGATTAAAAGACTACGAAAATGCGGTGCGCGCTTTTGAATTTGCAACCTTTATTGATGAAGCTTTTGTAGGCGCATTCATGGAAAAAGGGAAAGCCTTGGAACGTTTAAAACGTTATGAAGAAGCGATTGAAAGTTACGAACAAACCCTTGCTTTAGATGACCCCACTTCGTATGCTTTATTGCGTATTGGCAAATGCTACGAAAAAGTGGGCAACAAAGTGGCTGCGCTAAAATATTTCAATCAAACGGTTCACGAAGACCCTTTATTGGACAAGGGTTGGATAGCGATCACCGATTTTTATATTCGTCAAAAAAATTACTCCAAAGCGCTTTATTATGTCAATAAAGCCTTGGGTATTGACGATCAAAACAGCAGCTACTGGAAACGGTATGCTACCATCAATAAAGCCCTCTTTTTATTTGAAGAAGCCGAAAACGGGTACCGAAAAGCCGTTGAGTTTGGGGATTACGAATTGGATACTTGGTTGTTTTGGGTAGACATGATGTGTCAAATGGGAGAAAACGATAACGCAATCCTTGCGCTACTTCAAGCGAGCGAATACTTTCCCGAAGCCTATGAAATCGAGTACCGTATGGCCGGTATATATTTCAGCTTGGAAATGGAAGAAAAAGGAAGCTTTCACCTCGCCAATGCTTTGCGCTTGAATGCAACTCATTACAAGCTTTTGGAGGAGTTGTTTCCGCAAGTGATGGATTTAAATAGCATCCAAAAAGCACTTCGAAAATACCGAAAATAATGGCCCATTCTTCCGAAAAACGCTTTGGCCTTTTGGGACGAAACATTGACTATTCTTTTTCTCGTGGGTATTTTGCGCAAAAGTTTGAGGCTCCGCAATGGCAGGACTGTCGGTATGATAACTACGACTTGCCCGAGGCGTCTCACATTAAAACATTACTTCAAACCCAACCCCAACTGAATGGCTTAAATGTGACCATTCCCTATAAAGAAGCGGTCATTCCTTTTTTGGATGATTTGGATCCCATTGCCCGCCAAATTGGGGCTGTAAACACGATTCAATGGCTCCCCGACGGAACAACCCTAGGCCACAACACCGATTGGTACGGATTCCAAAAAGCATTAGAACCTTATCTTACGTCGCACCATCAACATGCCCTTGTCTTGGGAACTGGAGGCGCAGCCAAAGCTATACTTTACACCCTTCAGCATTTAGGCATACCCTACATTGTAGTCAGTCGTTCAGGGGAAAAGGAAACCCTTTCCTACGCCGAAATCACCCCCGAAATCATGCACGCCCACACTCTTGTCATTCAATGTACGCCTTTGGGAACCTATCCCGATGTAGAGGCTTGTCCCCCAATACCCTATGCTCATTTTACGCCGCTTCACCTTGCTTTTGATTTGGTATACAATCCACCTAAAACCCGTTTTCTAACCTTAGCTGAAGCACAAGGCGCCTCGATTGAAAATGGGTATTCGATGCTGGTTCACCAAGCAGAGAAGGCTTGGGAAATCTGGAACAATACCTCCGTATAGACGCAAATCCAGTCTTTTCAACTTCTTTACGCACAGAATCACGGGTTTTACTTTGAATTTTAGGACTACTTTAGTATCTTTCGCCCTAATTATTGTATAACCCCTACAACCTAAACGAATGTCTGAAGTAGTGAATGACAACCTGAATCCCGAAATGGACGGTTCAGATGGAATGGAAAACCAAGCGAATGTAGACGCGAATACGCCCGAAAACGCAACAGCACCCGAAGCAACAACCCCTGTGGAGAGTCCGATTCCCGATACCGAAGTGGAAGCTGCTTTATCGGAAGACACAAAAGAAACACCTGAAATAGAGGTGATTTCTGGTGAAGAAGCCGATGCTCCTGTAGCGCATGAAACTGCTGAGGCATCGAATGAAATCACAGCAGCGGAAGCAACCCCTGAAAGCGAAGAAACGGCTCTTTCTGAAACCATAGAAGCGGTGTCTACCGAAGAAAGTCAGGAACCCGCTGCCCCTGAAACCCATGAGGAAGCCCTTTCGGCTATCGCTGAAGCCAATGCCGAAGAAAGTGAAGATGAAACCCTAAAGGGACGTCACGAGATTCCGATGGAAGATTATGATGCGTTTTCTATGGAGCAATTGGTAGCCGCTTTAGAAGGCTTGGTAGCTGTTGAGCACGTAATGACCGTTCGTGAGCATGTGGAAGAAGTTCGCAAAGCCTTCCTTTCCAAATTCCACCATTTTATCGATGAAAAACGCGATGAGTTTTTGACGGAAAACCCCGATACTACTGAAGATTTCCATTACGATTTTCCATTAAAAAAGCGATTTGACACGCTTTATACCACCTACCGTGACAAAAAGAATGCCCATTTCAAATCGTTACAAAATGCGTTAAAATCCAATTTGGAAAAGCGTGAAGCTTTGGTTGAAGAATTGAAAAATGTGGTAGCCCAATCCGGAGGTAATATTGCCCAAGCCTTGAAACAGCTTGCTGACATTCGCGAACGCTGGAAAAATGCGGGTCCTATCCCAAAAGACAAATACAATCACGTTTGGAACAACTACCACTTCCATTTGGAAAACTTTTATGATGTTTTGCATTTGGACCGTGAGGCGCGTGATTTGGAATTCAAAAATAATTTAGAGCAAAAGCAACGGATTATCGCACGCGTAGAGGAATTAACCCAAGAAAGCGATATCAACAAAGCCTTCCGCGAGTTACAAGATCTACACCGCATTTGGAAAGAAGATATTGGCCCTGTTTCCAAAGACGTTCGTGAGAGTTTGTGGCAACGTTTTAGCGAGCTTACCAAGCAAATGCATGACAAACGCGAATCACTCTCAGAGGAATTCCGTAAACGCGAGCAGGAAAATCTAGCGAAAAAGCAAGAAATCATTGCCGCTTTGGAAGTACTTGCTACCGAGCGTGTGGACAGCCATGCCTTGTGGGTGCAACAAATTGCCAAAGTAGAAGCGTTAAGAAATACCTTTTTTGCCACCGGCAAAGTACCTTCAGAGGTGAATGAAGCGACTTGGGCAGCATTTAAAACAGCCGTTCGTAATTTTAACGCTTTAAAAAATTCCTTCTACAAGGACATTAAAAAGGGTCAAAACGACAATTTGAGTCGCAAGCAAACTTTGGTCGCTCGAGCCAATGAATTGAAAAACGCCGATGATTTTGCCGCGACAACGCCCATCATGAAACAAATTCAGGAGGAGTGGAAAACGATTGGCCATGTGCCCCGCAAATTCTCTGACAGTTTGTGGAAAGAATTTAAAGACGCTTGCAATACCTATTTTGACCGCTTGAAAGACAGCAAAAAAGAAGAGAATTCGGTCGAATTGGAAGCGTTTAACAAAAAAAAAGCGTATTTAGAACAATTGCGTTCTTTTGAATTGGTGGGCGATCACAAAACCGACTTAGATGCCATTAAAGCGCATATCGAACAATGGAAGAGTTTTGGTAAAGTTCCCTTCAACCGCCGTCACATCGAAGGGAAATTCAACAAAATTTTGGATGCCTTGTTTGAAAAATTAAGCGCCAGCAAAAAAGAAGGTGAGATGCATCGTTTTTCAAGCAAATTGGAAACCTTAGCGGGCGATGGCAGTCGCAAGTTGGATAATGAAAAATTGTTCATCATGCGTAAAATTGACGAAGTGCAGCATGAAATCTTCCAGTTGGAAAACAATATTCAATTCTTCCAAAATGCCAAAAACAATCCCATTGTCAACGAAGTGAAGAAAAACATTGAGCGCCATAAATCCGATTTAGCCACTTGGAAAGAGAAGCTTAAACAAATTAATGTTTTGATAAAACAACAACAAGAATCCGCTGAATAAGCGGATTTTTTTTGACATGATAAATATCATACCCTACACCATGGCCACATCCTATCTTTGGGGTAAATTCTGTAGCCATGGCCACTTCTCTCATTCAAAAATACAACGTGCCGGGACCCCGATACACCAGTTATCCTACAGTTCCTTACTGGAATGATGCGACTTTTAGCACCGAAGGATGGCTCAATACTTTGCTGCAAGCTTTTCACGAGACCAATGCGACGCAAGGCATTAGTCTCTATATTCATCTCCCCTTTTGCGAAAGTTTATGCACATTTTGTGGTTGTCACAAACGCATTACCAAGCGGCATGAGGTGGAGCATCCTTATATCGAGGCGGTATTGAAAGAGTGGAATTTGTACTGTGAACTATTGCCCAAGAAACCTCACATACGCGAAATCCATTTAGGGGGTGGTACGCCTACCTTTTTTTCTGCTGTAAATCTTAAGCGACTCATCAACGGAATTTTGAAGGAAGCACATGTAGTCCCCGAACACGAATTTAGCTTCGAAGGGCATCCCAACAATACTACTCGCGAACATTTACAAGTGTTGTACGACCTTGGCTTCCGACGCGTGAGCTTTGGAGTGCAGGATTATTCGGCTACCGTTCAAAAAGCTATTCATCGCGTACAATCGTTTCATCAAGTGGCAAAAGTCACTTTTTGGGCCCGGGAAATTGGGTATACGTCCATCGGACATGATATCATCTTTGGGTTGCCGTTTCAAACCCTGGCCGACGTAGAAGACACCATCGACAAAACCAAATCCCTACTCCCCGACCGCCTCGCCTTTTACAGTTATGCGCATGTCCCGTGGATGAAAGGCAATGGCCAACGCGGATTTGAAGAACAAGATGTACCGCGTGACGAAGTGAAACGGCAATTGTATGAAGAAGGGAAAAAACGCTTGTTGGCACATCACTACCACGAAATTGGTATGGACCATTTTGCACGAACCACCGATGCGATGTACCATGCCTTTGAAAACGGCACTTTGCACCGGAACTTCATGGGGTATACTGACACGCAAACCAAAGTGATGATCGGATTGGGAGTTTCGTCGATTGGTGATAGTTGGTATGGGTTTGCGCAAAACGAAAAGGTTTTAGAAACCTACTATGCCCGCTTGGAGGCCAACGAATTCCCTGTGTTTCGGGGTCATCTTCTCACCGAGGAGGACCTGATTATCCGCCGTCATATTCTCGATTTAATGTGCCATTTTGAAACCCAATGGGAAACCGAAGATCGCTATTTCAAGGAAATTCCAACGGTTTTGGCACAATTACAAGAGATGGAACAGGACGGGTTGGTGATTATCGGACTGGATCACCTGGTGGTCACCGAAAAAGGGAAACCCTTTATCCGTAACATTTGTATGGCCTTTGACTTGCATTTGCAACGTTCCGCTCCGCAAACCCAGTTGTTTTCGATGACGGTTTAAGGGGAGTGAGCTGTGAAGGAATGTCTATATCAGGTGCGTAAAGACTGTTGACTGATTACTCACTACTTACGACTTATGACTTACGACTTACGACTTTCTACCATCCCCATTCAAAATTTAAAATATTAAAATTCAAAACAAAAAAGCACGCCTCCTAGCGTGCTTTTCATTCTAAACCCAAAAAATTACGTTTGCAAGCGACGGTAAAGGTCGTCTTTCAAATGGAGTAATTTTGCTTTCAACACATGAGCGTGTTCGTCTGTAACCACTTCTTCGCCGGTGTTGATGCGGTGAATTTGATGCTCCAATTCGTCATAAGCATCAAATAATTTGCGAAAATGAACATCGCTAACTTTCAACGTTTGGATGCGTTCGGCGAGTTCGGGAAATTCGTGTAGTAAACTATGTCGTTCCATACCTATTGATTTTTAGTGTTTAAATTAATGACAATTGGCTTGGGCTTGCACCCATAGCGTGGTAGTTGTGGGCGAAATATACGGGATGCCCAACCCCATTCCGCGTATAATAAACAAGACGCCGATACCTACCGCCACAACGGGAATGAGTTGTTGTAGACGCTGCCGCACCGGAACCGTAATCAACGATTGAACATACACCACCAGACTCATCAACGGTACCGTACCCAAACCGTACAAAAGCATGTATCCCACACTTTCGGTTAGTCGCGGCATGGCCAAAGCCCCAAACAAAGCGGCATACACCATTCCACAGGGCAAAAACCCGTTCAAGAGTCCGATAGTAAACAACGCATCGGGGGATTTACGCTTAAACTGTTGTCCCAAATGACTTTTGACCGCTGCAATGGCTCGGTAAACGGGTTGTGAAAAATTGTATCGGGCAAAGACCTTTTCGGGAATCAATGCGATGGCAATCATTAAAATCCCAATCACGATGGACAGTTGCTGTTGCATTCCGGCGAGGTAAAAGCCACGGCCGAGAAGTCCAACCACGAGTCCCAGCACCCCATACGACGTCAATCGACCCAAGTGATACAACAAAATTTGCAGCACTTTACGGGACGTATTCGAACGATCGACAGGTAAGAGTAAGGCTATCGGGCCACACATGCCGATGCAGTGCAAACTGCTAATGATTCCGAGATAAAAAGCCGCGATCAACATGGGTTAAAAAAATAAGGTTTGCTTGCTAAGGTATTCTTTGCCTTCGTAATTCCATTGAATGGAAATGTCCCAACGACCGTCTGCCAAAGCGCTTTTAGGTATGAGCAAATGTGGACTGGATAACGAAATCGGAATTTCGAAATCGAGCTTTTGACTAGACGGTCTGTAAAAGGACACTTTTCCACTAATTTTTGTACAATCAAATGAGGGTGGAAAAGCAACCGCAATGCCTTCTGGCGTTTTGGTGTATACCACTTTCTCCTTGAGACGCAAAGCATTGTTCTCGCGTTCTAAATCCCGCTCAAAGGTTTGCTCTTTCAAATAATATTTTTCGACGACCAATTCGTTATCGTATTTTGAATTGGATTGCACGCGAAATACAAAGAATAAGATAAAACTCATAAAGAGTATAAACGCGATGACAATTCCGGTTCCCCAATTTATTTTCATTGTTTTTTTTTTGACGTTAGACTTTAGACTTTAGACTTTAGACTTTAGACGTTGGACTTTAGACGTTGGACATTTGACTGTTTACTGCTTACTGTTTACAGTACACTGCTCCCGACCCTTCGGGGCTGAACACTGCATATTGCTTACTGATCCCGACCCTTCGGGGCTGTACACTGCCAATTAATCAAACCTCCTCGGTCCGTTAAAATTCGCAGTGGTCGATTCAATCCGTTCATTGCCTTCATACACCTCAATTTTCAGCACGAGTTTCTCATCGTGTAGCAAACGTTCGGGGATTTTGATAAACATCGTCGCTTCCCCTAGCGCGTCGGCGGGAATTTTCAGCGATGAGGCTCCTACTAATTGAATCACGCCTACTGAAGGGTCGACCAACTTGAACGTGACCTTTTTGAAATCGGTGGTAGTTTTGTTGACCACTTTGCAATTGTATATATTGATGATCGTATCTTTTTCTTGCAAAAACAACTGCCCAGGCATCGACAATAGCGTAGCTTCCACTTGGTTCCGTAGGAAAAGCATTCCGATAAAAATACCCGTAAGAATCATCAATACCGCCGCATACCCTTTCATACGAAGGGTAAACTTAAACGGCTCCTTCTTGTTGATTTCATCTTCACTGGCATAACGAATCAAACCTTTGGGCAAGCCAACGCGCTCCATAATCGTATCGCATTCATCAATACAAGCGGTGCAATTCACACATTCGAGTTGGGTTCCATTGCGAATATCAATGCCCGTGGGACATACATGAATACAGGCTTTACAATCGATACAATCGCCTTTACCCACAGCCGTACGGTCTTCGTCTTTGACATATTTGGCACGTCCCACTTCCCCCTCGCCCCGCACGTGATCGTAGGCTACATTGATTGATTTATTGTCCAACAACACGCCTTGCAAACGTCCATACGGACACGCAATAATGCATACCTGCTCGCGAAACCAAGCGTAGATAAAATAAAATACCGCCGAGAAAATCAATACCGCAATGAGGGTTGATGTATTGTGTTTGGGACCTTCTTTGATAAAAGCGATAACGGTATCACTGCCTTTCAAATAGGCCAAAAAGACATTGGCAATGGCAAATGAAATCAGGTAAAACACGATCCATTTCGTAACGCGTTTACGAATTTTCTCGCCATCCCATGCTTGCTTAGCCAGACGAATTTGCTGGTTACGGTCGCCTTCAATCCAATATTCAATGCGGCGAAACACCATTTCCATAAAAATCGTTTGGGGACAAAACCATCCGCAAAAAATTCGTCCAAAGGCCACCGTAAAGAGGGCCAATCCCACTACCCCAATGATCATCGAAATCACAAACAAGTGAAAATCTTGGGGCCAAAATGGGAATCCGAAAATGTTGAAGCGACGTTCAAGAACGTTAAAGAGCAAAAATTGGTGGCCGTTGATTTTTACAAACGGCGCTCCGAAGAGAAACACCAACAAGAGATAACTTACTATTTTTCTGCGATCGTAATACCGTCCCACAGGTTTTTTGGGAAAAATAAAGGCGCGTTTTCCTTTTTGATCGATAGTAGCTATCGTATCGCGGAAACTGTCGTCATGCAACGGACTGGCCATGATAATTAGGGTTTGGGTTTAGCTATAGGGTCCCGCGTCGCCTTGGGACCCGTAAATGATTATTTTGCGCTTGGAATCGTATCCGCAGGCTTGGAAGCATCGGCTGTGGGAGCAGCATCGTCTTTCCATACATCGCCTTCGGCTGGTTTGGCACCTGCAGGTTTTGTCCCTTGCAAACTCCAAACATAACTCGCCACTTTTTGAACGTCTTTGGCATCCAAGGTTTTCCCCCAAGCGGCCATCGTAGGATTACGAGGGCTACCGTCGTGAATGACTTTGAATACATTCTTGATACCGCCGCCGTTTAACCAATGGGCATCGGCAAGATTGGGTCCTACCAATCCACCGCCTTCGGGTCCGTGACAAGCAGCGCATACATTTTTATAAATCGCTTGCCCTTTCGACAAACTCGCCGGATCGGTCAAAGCGGTAACTTGATCGAATGAAATCGTTTCTTTGGGACTGTTGCCTTTGAATTTCAACATTTCCTCTTCGGCGAGAGCCACTTCCGTTTCAAACTCTTGCGCTTGGTTCTCACCACCAAAGAAATGGTAGCGCACGAGGTAAATCCCCGCAAAAATGATGGTCACATAAAAAAGGTACACCCACCACGGTGGCAATACATTATCGAGTTCGCGAATACCATCGTAATCGTGATCGAGCATCACATCGGCTTCTTGCTCGACGGCTTTCGAACGGGTGAGTTTCGACATCCAATGTTGGTACCATTGGCTTTCCACAAACGAAAGAGATTGCGCCTCCTCGAGCTGTTTCTTTTGCTCGTCGGTCAATAAATAATAGGTGACTTTATCTACGGCACTTACTACAATTTCGATGGCGACCAAAAGGAAGAGAAAAACCGCCAAAAACAAGGCTACCATGGGATACTTCACAAAAGCCGGTCTATCACCCGAATCAATGAAATACTCCAAAGCGACCAGCACAATGGCAAAGAGTAAGGGCACGCGTACGTAGGATGGAAATAATTTTTTCATTAGAAATGATGTTTTTCAGTTAGTGATTCGTTGTCGTTTAAAGGGAGATTGCTCACGGTATTCAAGGTTTCCTTGCTGTAGGTCATCGCCCAAACGGTAAACAACACAAAGGCTGTAAAGAAAATCGAAAGGGAAATAATCGGGTAAATCTCTACCCCGGCAATCGTTTCCAAATTATGTTTTACAAACTTCAACATGTCAATTAAGGTTTAGATTTAGCAGCGGTATCCGTGCCTAAGCGTTGTAAATAAGCAATCAAGGCAATAATTTCACGATCCTTCAGTGGAACGTTGATTTCTGTTCCAAATGATTTTTGGATTTGTGTATCCTTCATCAAACTCGCTTCAATCTTTTTGGCTTGTGCTTCCATGTGTTGGGGCGCATTGGCAATGTCTTCTGGAGAATACGGTACCCCTAAAGAAACCATGGCTTCCATTTTTTTCTGGGTCAAATGCGTATCCAATTTGTCGTGAATCAACCACTGGTAACGCGGCATAATCGAACCCGAAGAAATACTTTGGGGATCATACATGTGGTTAAAATGCCACACATCGGGACGTCCACCGTTAAATGGTTTACCCGTTACGCCTTCGCGGTGCAAATCGGGTCCTGTACGTTTTGAACCCCACAAGAAGGGATGATCGTACACGTATTCCCCCGATTTGGAGTAGTCGCCATAACGTTCAACTTCGGAGCGGAACGGACGAATCAATTGCGAGTGACAGCTCACACAACCTTCACGGATGTATAAATCACGCCCTTCTAGTTCCAACGGTGTGTAGGGTTTTACCGCAGCTATGGTAGGAATATTAGACGCTACGAAAATGGTAGGTAATATTTGCACTACCCCACCAATTAAAATGGCCAAAGTGGTGTACAATGAGAATTTAACCGGTTTACGTTCCAACCAAGCATGCCAGCCTTCGCCTTTCAATCGGTTGGGACTGATGGGCGCTAAGGCAGGAGCTTCTGCAACATCGTCGGCTACGGCAGCACCTTTGCGAACGGTCATCACAATGTTGTACACCAACACCAATACCCCAATCAAATACAAGGTACCCCCTATGGCGCGCATCCAATACATCGGCATCAATTGCGTCACGGTTTCCAGGAAGTTTCCATATTGTAAGGCACTTCCGTCGGGTTTGAATTGTTTCCACAATGACGCTTGGGTGAATCCCGATACATACATAGGTAAGGCATAGAAAATAATCCCTAAGGTGCCAATCCAGAAGTGGAAATTGGCCAATTTTTCAGAGAACAACTTAGTTTTGGTCAAACGAGGAACCAACCAATAGAACATCCCGAAAGACAGGAATCCGTTCCAAGCCAAAGCCCCCACGTGAACGTGTGCAATGATCCAATCGGTAAAGTGGGCAATGGCATTGACGTTTTTCAAAGAAAGCATCGGCCCTTCAAACGTAGCCATCCCGTATCCGGTAATCGCAACCACGAAGAACTTCAACACGGCATCGGTACGTACTTTATCCCAAACCCCACGAAGGGTCAACAATCCGTTGATCATACCACCCCAAGACGGTGCAATTAACATCACCGAGAATACTACCCCAAGATTTTGCGCCCAATCGGGTAACGCTGAATATAACAAGTGGTGGGGACCCGCCCAGATGTAAATAAAAATCAACGACCAGAAGTGAATAATGGACAACCGATAGGAATATACTGGACGGTTGGCCGCTTTGGGAACGAAATAGTACATCATTCCTAAGAACGGCGTAGTCAAGAAAAATGCCACCGCATTGTGACCGTACCACCATTGTACCAAGGCATCTTGAACCCCCGCGTAAACGGAATACGATTTTAAGCCGGCTACAGGCAATTCAAAACTGTTGAAAATGTGAAGCACCGCTACCGTAACGAAAGTCGCGATATAGAACCAAATGGCGACATAAATGTGACGCTCTCTTCGTTTGATAATGGTTCCAATCATATTGATGCCAAAGACCACCCAAATCAGCGCAATGGCAATATCTATCGGCCATTCTAATTCGGCATATTCTTTAGAAGTCGTGTATCCTAACGGTAAGGTAATCGCGGCCGCTACAATAATCAACTGCCAGCCCCAAAAGTGAATTTTGCTCAAAACATCGCTAAACATGCGGGCTTTCAGCAAGCGTTGCATCGAGTAATACACCCCTGCAAACATGGCATTCCCCACAAAGGCAAAAATCACCGCATTGGTATGCAACGGGCGAAGGCGACCAAAACTCAAAAAAGAGACACCACTGGTAAGGTTCGGGAACATAAAGAGGAACGCCAGAAGCAATCCGACGAGCATCCCTACCACCCCAAAAACGATACTGGCATAGATGAAATTTCGAACAATCTTGTTGTCGTAATGAAATTGTTGCATTTCCATAATTATTGTTTTTCTTCGGTTATATTTAATTGATTTTTGTTTTTCGTTGTGTTGATAATTTCATCGTCAAATAACATACGTACCGACGGTGTATAATCGTCGTCGTATTGACCGGATTGTACCGCTTTGATAAAGGCCACCAAGAAAAAAACGGCCACGACGATACTGATACTGATTAAAAAATAAATGACACTCATACCTTAAATTTGTGTTAACAAAGTTAGATTCACCCCTTGGCTAAAAACATGACATTTATCATTCCGCTGCATTTTTCACTGTTTTTTTCGCCTCAAAAATTCGTTCACGGGCATACGCATTGCTCATCAAGGTGACAAAACTCACAATGGTAATCGTACTCAATGGCATAATAATCGCCGCCACGATGGGCAACAAATTTCCTGTTACCGCATACGTCAATCCCACGACATTGTATAAGAGTGAAATTGCAAAACTCATGTAGATGATTTTCATCGCATGGCGGGAATATTGCATGAAATAGCCGATTTTCGAAAACTGAGACGCATCCAATATCCCATCGCAGGCGGGAGAAAACACATTCACATTTTCTGAAATCGAAATGCCCACATTACTCTGGGCCAAAGCACCGGCATCGTTTAGCCCATCTCCTACCATCATGACGTTTTTGCCTTCGTGTTGCAAAGCCTCGATATAAGCCAACTTTGCTTCGGGTTTTTGGTTGAACACCAAAGTAGTTCCAGCAGGCAACATTTTTTCCAAAATCCGACGTTCCCCATCGTTGTCGCCCGAGAGCACGACCAAATGATAGGAAGCATTCAAGCGTTCAAACAAAGCCTCCAGACCTTCGCGGTATTGGTTGTTGAACACATAACTGCCTTTGTATACGCCATCCATTTCAACATGCACTTTGGTTTTTTTGTGGGTGTTTTCACTGAGATGCTGTAAAAACTGAGACGAACCCAATTTGACCGAATGACCCTCCACCGTTGCAAATACCCCTTTGCCCGTTACTTCTTCAAAATGGGTGACCGTTGCTTTGTCTTGGGGCGGTAAATACTCGTAAAGTCGTCGACTCAAGGGGTGATTGGAGCCGCGAAGGGTATTTTTCAACCACCAAAGTTCGTGCATCTCAAGTGGGCTTCCTTCATAGGTTATGGCCGTTTTCTTATTGGTCGTAATGGTTCCCGTTTTATCAAAAACAATCGTATCGACCTGCGCCATTTGTTCAATGACCTGGGCATTTTTTAAATACAACTTTTGTTTGCCCAAAATCCGCAACACATTGCCCAACGTAAAAGGAGCCGTCAACGCCAATGCACAGGGGCAGGCTACGATTAAAATGGCGGTAAACACATTAAAAGCGGTGTCGGTATCGATGAAAATCCAATAACCAAATGAGAGGAAGGCCAACAACAATAAAGCAGGCGTAAAATAATGGCTGATGCGATCGGTTATGTTTTTGTGTTTGGACTTCAGTTTCTTTTGAAACACATCATTGCTCCACAATTGGGTGAGGTAACTTTGGGAAACCGAGAACAAGACTTCCATTTCGATAACTTTCCCCAGTTGTTTCCCGCCGGCATAGACTTTATCGCCCGACTTTTTTTCAATTGGAACCGCTTCCCCGGTGACAAAACTGTAATCGATAGCCGTTTTTTCCGAGATCAAAATACCATCCACGGGAATCAACTCTTGGTTGCGAATCAACAAGCGATCGCCTTTTTCAATGGCATAGACTTGCACGGGTTCTTCGGCGCCGTTGGGATTTATTTTGGTCACCGCAATGGGGAAATACGACTTGTAATCGCGTTCAAAAGAGAGGAAATTGTAGGTTTTTTGCTGAAACAATTTCCCCAACAACATAAAGAAAATCAGGCCGCACATGCTGTCAAAAAAACCTTGGCCGTAATCCATAATGATATCGACCGTACTGCGCACAAACATCACAATAATGCCCAATGCAATTGGGATTTCGATATTGAGCATTTTGGCACGGATACTTTTCCACGCCGAAACATAGTAGCCACTGGCTGAATACAACAAAGGGGGTAAGGACAAAAAAAAGATCAACCAGCGAAAGAAACCGCGGTATTGGTTGATCCAAAACTCCTCGACTTCAAAATACTCGGGGAAAGACAATAGCATTATATTCCCAAAAGAAAAGAAGGCCACCCCGATTTTGTAGATTAACGAGCGGTCGATTTTGTGTTTGTCCCCTTCGTAATTTTCCAGACTAATGTAGGGTTCATAGCCGATCGAACTCAACAATTCGACCAAGGCTTTGAGGGAAATCTGTTCGGGATGGTAGGAGATTCGTACTTTTTTGGCGGGAAAGTTTACCTGCGCGCTGCCGATACCCGGGTGTAACTTGTGTAGATTTTCCAAAATCCAAATACACGAGCTACAGTGAATATGCGGTAAGTACAGTGAAACAATATGGGTGGAAGCTTCTTCAAATTCGAGTAATTTGCTGACGATGGTGGCGTCGGTTAAAAAATCATATTTTCCAGTAATATCCGAGGGAGTGGCCCCGGGTGCGGCTTGAAAATCATAGTAACACGTAAGATCGTTTTGACGAAAGATTTCGTACACCGTTTTACAACCGGTACAACAGAATTCTTTTTCCTCAAATACAATACCCTCCTTGTTTTGAATTGTCAAGCCACAATGATAACAGTGCATTGTGTCCATAATTTGCTCATTTTTTTACCTGTAACAAAGGTCACACAACCGCATTTTGTAAAATATGATATTTGTCATGCGAATATTTTTCTACATTTGAATCACAAAAAACAAAAACAAAAACACTCGCTTATGGGGAAATGTGAACAGTGCATTGTACGGGAATTCAGTTCCCTGAAAGCACTTACCAAAGACGAACTCTTGCATATGGCGGAGTGTAAAGCATCGTACACCATCAAAAAAGGAGAGGCCATTTTTGAAGAAGGCGAAAGCATCAATGGGGTATATTGCGTCAAAGAAGGCGTCTGTAAAATGTCGAAACTGAGTTCCAACGGGAAAGACCAAATTGTTAAGTTGGTCAAACCGGGCGAATTGCTCGGGCAACGCTCCTTGATAAGCGAAGAACCTGCCAATTTAAGTGCCGTTGCGCTCGAAGAAATGCAGGTTTGCTTCATTCCTAAATCGGAAATCATGTCATTTTTCAACAAAAACAACAATTTCTCGATGAACATGATGCGTACCATTTGTGGCGACCTACGCGAGGCCGACGACCACATGGTGACTATGGCGCAAAAAACAGTCAAAGAACGCTTGGCAGAAACCTTGTTGTACCTCGAGGATAATTTTGGCAAAAACGACGACGGCACCTTGTGCCTTCAGCTCTCTCGTGAAGAACTCGCGGGCATGATTGGCACGGCCACGGAGAGTTGCATACGCCTTCTATCAGAACTCAACAAACTGGGGTATATCGAACTCATCGGCAAGAAAATCGCTCTGAAAGAACGCCAAAAACTCAAGCGAATGGCCGACTGATTGAATGTTGAGGGTTGGATAGACCTGTTTTGGCTATTTTGAATTATAAATTTTAAATTATAAATGAGCCTTCTAACGCAGATGTTCTTCAGTACAACATCCAATTTGAAAATGAGCCTCCTTTGGGGTTGAAAAGGAAGAAACAAGAAGAAAGAAGCAAGAAGAAAGACCCTTTTTTGGCTATTTTGAATTATAAATTTTAAATTATAAATGAGCGTTCTAAGACGTACTCCTTGACTAACGACTAATCACTAGTTACTAGCCTGCCTGCCGGCATAGGCAGATCACTATTCCCCCTTTGGGGGTTAGGGGGCCACTAGTAACGCTAACGTCCAAAGTCTAATGTCTAAAAGTGCACCATGTTGTATTCACTTCCTTTCCCTCAGAATGCCCTCGGCCTTATAGAAAAAAAAGCAAAGAAGCAAGAGAAAAGACTTACTTTGGGAAGTGAGGAAGCTAATGGCTGAACACTGATCCCGACCCTTCGGAGCTGATCGCTGATTGCTAAAATGACTTACGACTAATCCACTTACGACTTAGGACTATGTGTCTTACGACTCTCCTCCGTCAAGACAAAAAGTAAAGAATTAAATAGAAACAGGATGCCAATACCAATTCAAATATCAAATTCAACAATCAAAAATCGTTAATCCTTAATCTAAATCCCCTCTTTGGGGGCTAGGGGGCTCCGCAAAAACACATAATATACTGGTACGCCTAAGGCCACAATGCCTAAGCCTAAGCCCGCGTTACGGGTGTCGTAAATCAGTAAGGCCATGCAAATTGCCACCGTAATCAACATATACAGTATCGGTACAAAAGGATAACCGAAAGCTTTGTACGGTCGTTCCGCATCGGGTTCACGCTTACGCAAGATAAAAAGTCCGCCGATCGTCAAAATGTAAAACAATAAGGATGCAAAGGTAGCATAGGTGAGTAAATCCCCATACTTACCGGTCATGCACAGAAAAGAAGCCCAAATCGCTTGTACCCACAACGCCCGTGCCGGCACTTCTTTGTCATTGAGTTCGCCTGCTTTTTTAAAAAACAAACCGTCTTGCGCCATGGCATAAAACAAACGACCGCCACTCAAAATAAGTCCGCTATTACACCCAAACGTCGATACCATAATCAAGCCCGCCATAACCAACACCCCTACATTCCCCATAATCACACTGGCCGCGGCAGCACCCACACGATCTTCGGCCGCAAACATAATCCCGCGTTCCATTACGGTAGCTCCGTCGGGCGAACCGTGTAAGGGCAAAAGCGAAAGATAGGCCACATTCGCCAACAAATAAATAATAGTCACAATCAAAGTACCTAAAAACAAACTACGGGGAATATTCCGCTTGGGGTCTTTGATTTCCCCCGCAATAAATGTCACATTATTCCACGCATCACTCGAAAACAACGGATTAATAATGGTAGCCCCCATAACGCCCAACAACGCCACGCCACTCAACACCGAGACTGTCAGCGTGCCGTCGTTTTCCACCGTTTTCTTGGCATCCCAGGCCGTAGCAAAGTTCGCCGAAATCACCTCCGACTGCAAGCCTACGTACAACCCGAGAATGATTAACGCAAAAAGTGCAATCAACTTGGCCGAAGTAAACACCAATTGGATAATCTTCCCGTTTTGAACCCCACGGGTATTGATATAAGTAAGTAAAAAAATACTGAGTATCGCCAAGATTTGTTTGTTGGTAAACACAAAACTTTCATAGGTAAAAATCTTTTGTTCCAACACCGGAAAAAATACCGCCGTATAATTGGCAAACGCCACCGCAACCGCCGCAATCACCCCCGTTTGAATCACCGTAAACACGGTCCATCCGTAGAGAAAGGAAACCAACTTACCATACGCCCGTTGGATATACACAAATTGTCCCCCGGCATTCGGCATCATACCCGCCAACTCCCCATAACTCAATGCCGCCGACATGGTAAGGAGCCCTGTCACAAACCACAATACCAAAATCCAAGCGGCCGAACCCACATCGCGGGCCATGGCTGATGTTACCAAAAAGATCCCCGAACCAATCATTGATCCCGCCACCAAACTGGTCGCATCAATGAGTCCGAGTGTGCGTTTTAATTCGTGTTTTTCCATAGTAGTCGTTAGACGTTAGACTTTAGACGTTAGTCGTTAGTCGTTAGTCGTTAGTTGTTATTAAGTTTCATTTTCAAATTTTCAAATTTTCAAATCATCAAATCTTCTTCGCCTCATTCCAATACACATCCATCTCCGCCAAGGTCATATCGGCTAGAGATTTCTCCATAGCGTTGACTTTTTCTTCTAAATACTGAAAGCGTTTGATAAACTTTTTGTTGGTACGTTCTAAGGCATCTTCGGGATTGATATTCAAAAACCGAGCGTAATTGATCATTGAAAACAGCACATCGCCAAATTCCGATTCGATACGGTCTTGGTCGCCTGTCGCCACTTCTTCCTGCAATTCTTGTAATTCTTCTTGAACCTTTTCCCAAACCTGTTCGGGTTGCTCCCAATCGAAACCAACTCCTTTCGCCTTATCTTGTACCCGACTGGCTTTCACCAGCGCAGGTAACCCATTGGGCACACCTTCCAGCACAGATTTCTTCCCCTCTTTCAACTTCAATTTTTCCCAATTGCGTTTCACTTCCTCTTCATCGGCCACTTCTACATCGCCATAAATATGCGGATGCCGATGGATGAGTTTGTCGCAAATTTCGTTGGCCACATCGGCTATATCAAAAGCTTGGGTTTCACTTCCAATTTTGGCATAAAAAACAATATGCAACAGGAGATCGCCCAACTCTTTTTTAACTTCTTTCAGATTATTATCGAGAATAGCATCGCCCAATTCATAGGTTTCTTCAATAGTCAAATGACGTAAGGACTGGAGGGTTTGCTTTTTATCCCAGGGACATTTTTCCCGTAAATCGTCCATGATATCGAGCAATCGGTTGAAGGCTTGCAGTTGTGCTTCGCGGGTATGCATAGGATTCGGTTTGGGGTAAAAATAAGAAATCCCGACCGTTAAATCGATCGGGATATGAGATATTTAGTTCACCACGTGAATTTTATTCGCTTTTCTTCGTCGTTTTCTTTTTGGCTTTCACCGCCTCTACGACTTGTTCTTTGACTTCTTCAGCGTTTTCAACCGTTGGCTCCTCTTTCGAAACCATCCCTTTGGCTTGCAAAATATTGTACCAGTTCAACACTTTTTTGATATCCGACGCATAGACGCGATCCTGATCGTAATCGGGCAACACGGTTTCAAAATAGGCAATCAATTTGGCATTATCCTCTTTGTGGGAAAGGGCCGGCCCTTCGTTTTCCAGTTGTGCAATAGCGCGCAACACCTCTACCAAAGGTTTTTCTTCGGTATAGGTATACATCGAAATCTCCGACAACAAACTCACGTTACTGCGCAAGCCCACAGTGATTCGTTTTCCATCCAACAACGATTCGGCAACGAAACCTGAACGGGTTTGTACTTTCAACTCATAAAGCCCAGGTTTTCCAGAAATGGCCAATATTTTATCAATTTTCATACTGAGTGTATTTTTAATGGGGGCAAATATATTTATTTGTTTGTATTAACGTCCTTTTTTGTTGTAAAAACGCATGCGATAATCGGGACGCGCCTTACCTTCCATTATATTTTGAAGTTTTTTCTTAATCAACGTGCGTTTCAACATTGAAATTTTGTCGGTGAATAAAATTCCTTCAATATGGTCGTATTCGTGTTGAATCACCCGCGCAATTAATCCGTCGAAAACTTCGGTTTTTTCCATAAAGTTTTCGTCGCAATACTGCAAAGTCACCCGTTCTTTTCGGTATACATCTTCGCGAACATCGGGAATACTCAAACAGCCTTCGTTAAACCCCCACTCCTCGCCTTCCTCTTTGAGAATTTGGGCATTGATAAAGGTGCGCTTGAATCCTTTCAGTTGGGCACTTTCCTCCGCGCTAAGCGATTCACTATCGGCAAACGGCTCGGCATCAATGACAAACAAACGAATCGGCAATCCAATTTGAGGCGCGGCTAACCCTACGCCATACGCATTGTACATGGTATCGTACATGTTGTGAATGAGTTCGGATAACTGCGGGTAATCAGGGGTAAGGGATGCCCCAACCTTTCGTAAAACAGGATCGCCGTAACCAACGATGGGTAAAATCATGAATGTATATTTAAAGATGGGGCAAAAGTAGCAAAAAAAACAGCGCCGATAAAGGATTTATATCATTTTACGGCTCAGATAATCCTGCAATAAAATGGTGGCGGCTATCTCATCAACCAATCCTTTATTTTGACGTTGCTTCTTCGTGAGTCCGCTATCAATCATCGTTTGAAAAGCCATTTTTGAGGTAAAACGCTCGTCCACGCGCACCACTGGGATTTCAGGAAAAGTGGCTTGAAATTGCACCACAAAAGCGTCTACCAATGGGGCACTTTCCGAGGGCAAACCGTTCATCTGTTTGGGTTCGCCAATTAAAACGCTTCGCACGTCCTCTTTTTTAAAATAATCCCCCAAAAAAGGAAATAATTGCGCAGTATCGACCGTCGTGAGTCCTGAGGCAATAATTTGCAACTCATCGGTAACGGCTATTCCCGTACGTTTGCGTCCGTAATCAAGGGCTAAAATTCGTGGCATGCGACAAAGATACGGATTATTTGGCCGCAGAAAATTGTGCCAATACCGTTTTCCCTTGACGCAGCAGCAATTGGTCTTTTTGAATAGAATAGGCATCGACTTGCGATAATAATTTGACAAACGTAGCCTCGACTTGATCATCGGGACAGGCCATCTTGGTCGAAATCACCGCGGTAAAAGCCAACCCATCGACCGAGGGCATGATGTACTGGCCTCCGATTTGATTGCAACCCATATACGCGGTAAAACGGGCGTCTTTGGACAGTAACGTCAAGGTAAATGGTTTTTTGGAAGTGCGAACTTTCTTTTTCAACAAGGTGTGCAAACGCCACTCGGTACCCGCTAAAGCAAAGGCAACAGGGGCGGCAGGCGTAGTACCTTTGACCACAGTAGCTTCTTTGGCCACCAACAATTCTCCAGTTTGTGTATCTTTTTTCATTTTCGTCAAACGATAGCGCGACGCAAAATCGCCCGTGATGGGTTTTCCCTGCAAATCCAACTGCTGTAAACTTCCCTCCAAAACGGCATACGCATAGGGTCCACCCTTTTGATTGTCAAGTTGAATCTGCGTTTCGTTGGCATTCCAACCATAGGTGCCGCGAACCACAAAAGGGGTTTCTGACTTGCCCAAATAACGGGTGGTTAGGACAAAACGGGTGGTGTCTTGCAATTCCAACAGCGTCTCTATCCCTTCACAATCGGCACAGGGCAAAACCCCTTTGTAAACGCCGAGATAATCCAACGTTTGCTTGGCAGAAATTACGTTCGGTTTAGTTTGGGGAGAAGGTTCCGTTTTGGCCTCTTTGGATGTACAGGAAAACAAGGAGAGCGCTAGGGGAACTAATAGGAAAACAAAGTATCGCATAGGGAAATCATTTTGCGTTCAAAACTAAGTAGATTGCAGAATTATTTTCTTAAAAAATGTGTAAACTTTACAGGGCTGCTCAGCCAAAGGATGGGTATCTTTGTACGATGAATGCATCACATCACCTCGTATTTGTGGCTTTTGGACACCGGAATTACCAAAATGAGTTGCTTTGGGCACTGCTATCCTTGGCGCGTGTACATCCCAACCCCACATTTCACATCCATATTTTCTCCGACGATACGGCGTACCTTCAACCGCAGCTTCCCCTCAAAATAACGTACCATCCGCTGACTCCCGAAGTACTTACCGAAGCCAAAGGACCCAACAATTACCCCTATCGCGTGAAAATCAAAGTACTGCAACAGTGCTTGCAACAGTATACAGGGGCATTCCTCTATCTCGATACCGATTGTATACTACTACAACCGCTGACAGCTATTTTTGAGGCTATCGAACGGGGAACGGTATTCATGGATACCAACGAAGGGCCGCTGCACATTAATAAAGGAGGAATCGCCCGTAAAATGAAAAAAGTCTTGCGTAAACAGTCCACTTTTCCCTTACCCAATGGCGAAATTGTTAGGTTGAGTG
>NZ_JAIXWA010000050.1 GCF_027482425.1 Flavobacterium sp. | reverse complement strand
TGCTGATCGGTCTTCACAACCCACCCAAACGCCGGTGGCTAAGTTGGGCACCATGCCGATGAACCAACCGTCGGATTGATTTTGCGAAGTTCCTGTTTTACCGGCAATAGGGTTGGTAAACATATACGGATAACCCGTCCAACGCGTGTCGCCACTTCCTCCGGATTGCGTGCGTAAACGTACACCTGAGCCTTCATCGGTTACGCCTTCTAACAGTTTAATTACGGCAAAGGCAATATCTTTATTCAACACATCATGCGATTCAGCAACGGGTTCGTAAATCACGGCTCCGTTTTTATCTTCGATGCGCTGAATGAATTGTGGTTTGATATACACCCCTTGATTAGCAAAGGTAGAATAGGCCGCCACCATATCTTGAACAGTAATATCTACTGCACCTAAAGCAATAGAAGGTTGCATCGGGATTTCGGTAGTTACGCCCAGTTTTTTGGTAAGTTCGACTACCGGTTCGGGTCCGGTTTTGTCAATCAACTTCGCCGATACGGTATTGATCGAATACGCCAAGGCTTTTTTCAACGTAACCATACCGCGGTATTGGTGATCGGAGTTGCGCGGTTCCCAATCTTCGGTTACATTATGTTTCCCTTTGCGAATCATAAACGGGCCGTCAATGATGGTATCACAGGGCGACATGTTCAGTTGTTCGATCGCGGTGGCATAGACAAACGGCTTGAAGGTCGACCCCACTTGGCGTGCGCCTTGCCCTACGTGATCGTATTGGAAATATTTGTAATTGATGCCTCCCACCCAGGCTTTGATGTGCCCCGTTTGGGGTTCCATCGCCATCATACCAGCTTGCAAGAAATGTTTGTAATACCGAATTGAATCCAGAGGAGTCATTACCGTATCGCGTTCCCCTTGCCAAGTGAAAATGGTCATTTTGGTTTTTTTCTTGAAGGAAGCAATAATTTCCTCATCCGTTTTTTCATCTGCTTTGAGGATTCGCCAACGCTCGGAATTGCGCATGGCTTGGTTGATGATTTTATTGGTTTCGGCTGGAGTGATGTTTACAAAGGGCGCATTTTTGTTCTCTTTCTGTTGTAAAAAGAATTCCTCTTGTAAATTCTTCATGTGCTCCCGAACCGCTTCTTCGGCATGTTCCTGCATTTTGGAATCGAGAGTGGTGTAGATTTTTAACCCATCGCCGTAAATGTCATATTCTTCATCGTCGGCCCGTTTGTGTTCTTTCACCCAATTTTTCATATAGTCCCGAAGGTATTCTCGAAAATAGGTAGCCAAGCCTTCATAGTGACTTTCTGGACGAAAATCAAGTTTAATGGGTTGTTTTTCCAATAGATTTCTCGCTGCAGGTTCGAGCTTCTTATTGCGTACCATTTGCCCCAACACCACATTTCTTCGTTTTAATGAGCGTTCAGGAAAACGTTTTGGGTTGAACCGCGAGGGATTGGTAAGCATACCAACTAACGTAGCACTTTCGTTGATGGTAAGGTCTTTTGGCTCTTTGTTAAAATATACTTTTGCAGCCGATCGAATACCTACGGCTCCGTTAACAAAATCAACTTGGTTAAAGTACAAAGCGATGATTTCATCTTTGGTATACTGACGCTCTAAACGCACGGCAATAATCCATTCTTTGGCTTTTTGAACCACCCGAAACGGTAAAAACTTAGACCCTTCTCCATGAAACAATAATTTGGCCAACTGTTGGGTAATGGTACTTGCTCCTCCGTTGGCTCCGAATCGTGCGGCTGCGCCAAAAGTTCGTTTGGCATCGATACCGGAATGTTCATAAAAACGCTCGTCTTCCGTCGATACCAAAGCATCCACCAAATGTTTTGGAAGGTCTTTGTATTTAACTGCCGTTCGGTTTTCATTGTAAAATTTTCCCAATACGACCCCATCACTGGAGATGATTTCGGTGGCTAAGTTGGAGTTCGGATTCTCCAAGTCTTCAAAAGAAGGCATGGCACCAAAAAGGCCCCACGAGGCAAAAAGGAAAAACAAGAAAACACTCCCTAGCGTGTAAAAAAAGAAACGCCAAAACTTTTTCTGGTAGTACTTGATGTCTTTAGCGACAGTCAGGGGTTTCGGGGATTGATTTGCCATAATTATTCGGTCGTTTCTATTCTAAATCCAACTTCCGTAATGCCATTTAAACGCTCGACCCCAGGAACTTTTCCGGTTTCTCGTAAGGCATGTTGAATATGTACTTTATAGTTTCCTTTTTGGTCGAAAGTGAACTTCTCTTTGTAAAAAAGCTTATTTTCTTTGAGATCGCTAAAACCATCGCCCATCAAGCTTCCATCAGGATGCGCCATTTTGTATTCTAGGGTATCCACCAAGACTTTTCGATTGGGTTGCTCAAGTGAAACAATCACAAAAAGGTTGTCAAACGGATAGTCTTTGTTGTCGCGCACATTCAAAAACAAGTTGTATTTTTTTCCGGCCTCCAACTTAGGTAAGTTAAAATGAACAATACTGTCTTTGTGCCAAGCATTGCCCACCGATTTGTATTCGTCAAATACGCCGTTTTTGTCGCACGATGCGCAACTTATCAACAGCCCTAAAAAGAGTAAACTAGTTCGTACCTTCATTGTTTTTGCTCTCATTCGAATTGCCTCGATTTCTGTTTCCAGAACGTTTTTTGTTCCGTTTGTTGCGATTGTTTGCGCGTTGTTCGCCTGTGTTGGATTGCCCTTGTGATTGGACTCCTGAATTATCTTTAGGTTGTGCCTGCTGTTGTGCAGGACGGTTTTGATGGTTGCGTTGCGATTGATTGTTTCTTTGTCCTTGATTTTTATCCGGACTCACCGCACGGGGTTGGCCTTCTACAACGGCGCCTTCTCGCCCATTCCCTTTATTTCGGTTTTTGCTCTTATTTCGGTTTTTCTTTTTGGGTTGGTCAAATCGAGTGATACTCTCTTGTCCGACCACATTGTTGTATGTTTTTTCAACTTCTTGCTCCACTTCAACCGCATAATCTTCTAAGGCTGAAGCGAGACCTCCATCTTTGTTGATGGCCATAATTTCCTTCACTTGTTCGGCACTCAACACATGCCAAGCGGCAAAATTATCGGTATAGGCATACCACATCAATCCTTTGAAGATATCTTGTTTTTGACAAACCGCATCGCCTTTCTCCGTTTTCAATTTGGTTTCGTAATCGGGAAAGTCACGCAAAGCATCCATGTAGGTGTCTAATTCAAAATTGAGACAACACTTCAATTTACCGCATTGCCCAGCCAATTTCTGCGGGTTCAACGATAATTGTTGGTAGCGCGCCGCCGAAGTATTGACACTGCGGAAATCCGTCAACCATGTCGAGCAACACAATTCGCGTCCACAGGATCCAATTCCGCCCAAGCGCGAAGCCTCTTGACGAAAACCAACCTGCTTCATTTCGATACGAATCTTAAACTCAGAAGCGTAATCCTTAATCAACTGACGGAAATCCACCCGATCATTGGCGGTGTAGTAAAAAGTAGCTTTGGAACCATCACCTTGGAATTCAATATCCGAAATTTTCATTTCCAAATTCAAACGAATTGCCAATTCACGAGCGCGAACCTTCATCGGCTCCTCGCGATCGCGCGCGGCACTCCAAATGTCAATATCTTTTTGAGAGGCTTTTCGATATACTTTTAGTACTTCTGCCGAATTGTGATCGACGCCCTTTTTTTTCATTTGAATTTTAACCAATTCCCCCGTCAAGGTCACTATGCCTACATCATGTCCCGGAGATGACTCTGTTGCCACAATATCGCCGATGCTTAACGTAAGTTTTTCCGTATTGCGGTAAAATTCTTTACGCCCGTTTTTGAAACGAACTTCCACACAGTCAAACGGGGCTTCCCCTGAAGGGAGACTCATGTTGGCTAACCAATCAAAGACTGTAAGTTTGTTGCAGCTATTGGCGCCGCAAGTGCCATTATTTCCACATCCTTTGGCCCCGTCACTTTTTGACGAACCACAGGAACAGTTTGTACATGCCATAAGAAAATATATATTGATCGTCGACAGTAATCCATCGACTACGTTTACCCTAAACGATTCGTTTGTAAAGATAGTATTTTTTCAATTATGGAAAATGCAAAAAAGGGGGAAGGTGTTTTCAACAAAATCGCCCGACTCTCAGCGAAATCAGGCGAAAAAGCAAGGTATTTTTTTAGTTTAAAATCAAATACACTTTGTCGGATAAGCGAACCCGTGACGGAACGGTAAAGGTAACTTTGTCGCCCGCTTGTGCCATTGTTCCCGCAACACCATTGACGTGCATCTGGGAAAGGGTAAGTTCCATTTCGCCGGTGGTCGGACCCACAATAAGGATGCGATCGCCGTTTTGCAGTGCGCCGTGTTGCATTTCTACCAAACCGATACCGGCTTTTACATAGTTATGCGCAACTTTGCCGAGAAGTGTTTTTTTTACCCGATGTTTCGGGTTGATTTTTTGGCGAATATCCGTTGTCGCTTTTGCAAGCGGTACTTCAGGTAATTCACCTGCATGTTTGAATTTTAGTTTTTCAGATTTCCCCTTGCGGAAGACTTTGTTGCCCACTTGGATTCCTTTGCGCAATTTTACTTGCTCTGCCAAAGGAAGATGAATGGTGTCCAGGCATTCTTGCGAACAACAATTTTCCATCGCGGCCTTACATTCGTCACATTGAATAAATAACAAATGACAGCCGTCGTTTACGCAATTGGTATGATCGTCACAGGGTTTCCCGCATTGGTGACATTGTGCAATAATATCATCAGTGATGCGCTCGCCCAAACGATGGTCAAACACAAAATTCTTTCCAATAAACTTGCTTTCTAATCCTTCTTCTTTGATTTGTTTGGCATAGTTGATAATGCCGCCTTCCAATTGGAATACATTTTTAAAACCCTGATGCTTGTAGTACGCACTCGCTTTTTCACAACGAATACCGCCGGTGCAATACATCACGAGGTTTTTATTTTCTTTAAAATCTTTTAATTGCTCATTGATAATCGGCAACGATTCGCGAAACGTTTCCACATCCGGCGTAATCGCACCTTTAAAATGACCCACTTCACTTTCGTAGTGGTTGCGAAAATCTACCACAATCGTATTCGGATCGTCCAAAATCGCATTGAATTCGCGGGCATTCAAGTGCACGCCTTTGTTGGTCACATCAAAAGTCTCATCGTTTAATCCGTCGGCTACAATTTTGTGACGCACTTTAATCGTCAATTTCAAAAAAGAGAAATCATCTTGCTCCACGGCTACATTTAACCGAATCCCATGCATGAAATCATAGGCTTCCAAGGTTTCCCGAAAGGCCTCGAAATGCTCGGCGGGAACACTCATTTGGGCATTAATTCCTTCGTGGGCTACGTATATACGACCCAACGCATCCAAGGCGTTCCAGGCTAAAAATAAATCGTCGCGAAATTTTTTGGGATCTTCGATTTTGGCGTACGCATAGAAAGATAATGTCAACCGTTGTTGACCCGCTTCTTCAATTAATTGAGCTCTTTCCTCTGCGCTTAATGTGTTGTACAGTTGCATGCTATAAACGTATTAAGTGAGATAAATGAATTCACAATGGCGGAATTCGAGCGCAAAGGTATTGTTTTATTTGAATTCTCCAAGATTTGGGCGCATCCCCAAGGGGTCGGGCTATCCGCTACAATCTTTTGGGAAACCCAAAAGGATTTTCGCTGCTATCCCTTGCGCACCGTGCTATGAAGGAGCACTTTTTGAAAATGAAAATTCGTTGTCCCATAGAATCATTTGATACTATCAAAAGGATAAATGGAGAAGAAAGTATTCTTTATTTACCACAAAAAAACCCCCAACGGTTAGCCATTGAGGGTTGTTGTTTTGTTTTAAAAACGCTTAACAGAATTCGCTGTACGCGTCTTTTAAGTTTTCTGCAATCATTTCAGCAGGACGTCCTTCGATGTGGTGACGTTCCAACATATGAACCAATTCACCGTCTTTGAACAACGCCATGCTCGGCGATGATGGAGGGAACGGGAACATGTGTTGACGTGCTGTGTCCACCGCTTCGCGATCGACACCGGCAAAAACCGTAATCAATTGATCGGGTTTTTTATCGCCATCCAAACTCATTTTTGCGCCCGGACGCGCATTACGCGCGGCACAGCCACATACGGAGTTTACTACAACCAAGGTGGTGCCGTTTTGTTTAATTGCATTTTCTACCGCATCGGCAGTATATAAGTTTTGAAAACCTGCGTCCTTTAATTCTGCACGCATGGGGTTTACCATTTCTTCTGGATACATAATGATTTTCTATTACGTTAATGTGCAACAAAGGTACAACCTTTTCAAATTAAAATTTTCCAACAAACGATAAAGATTTGTTATAAATGTGTTGGTTATTATCCAAAAAAGCGATGCCACAAGGCTTTTAAAAACAAAGTCTTGGGACAACGTAAAATAATGTTTAAATCTTCTAAAAAAGTGGTTTCTTCATCCAAAAATTTAAAGATGGTATCCACTTTTCCTTTGCGAAACATACTCGCGAAGATTGAACTTCCGACTTTATTTTGGTGAAATAAAATATCGATCAGGAGTAAATCGTAACACCAAAAACGATTCAAGGTTTGAAATTTTCGCAGGTCGTTGTTTTGTGTTAAAAAATCAACCAATACCTTTGATTTTTTGAGGGCATTTTTAAACGTATAGCCTGTACTTGCTTTTGTCCAACCGCCTGCCGAACCGATGTGCAAGATGCGTTCGGTATTGTGTTTCCAAAAGGGATAACAGGTCATCGGGATGTTGCCTTGTTCAGTTTCTGTGATGGTGTAGTTGATAACGCCCAAGCGTTCTAAATAGGCTTTAATTTCCATTTCATATTCCTCGCGCTGGAGCAGGTTGGCCGAAAATAAGGTAAACTCCAATAAAGCCTCTTTTTCGCTGGTGGGCAGTACATACATGAATCGGGTATTCTCCTTTTGAGGTACCGAAAAATCCATAAAAGTAGCGCAATCGGGATTAAAAACGGGCGCTTCGGTTTGGACAAACCAACCTACAAAATGTTGGTGCACTAAGGGAAATTTCTTTTGTGAAACTAACGGTTCGGGGTTGAAAATGGAATTGAAAACGTAGTTGCTGGTAAAGCTTTGGTTTTCGGTTTTAACCAAACAATGGTTTCCCAATTCTTGAAAATCTATTACTTTTTCTTGCCGTATTGTAATGTTAGAATAAAGCGCAATTTCTTGAAAGGTCGTTTGGTAAAAATCCACTCCCCGAATCATCCGATACGTGTAAGGTGCCATCGCAAAACGACGCTCAAAATCAGCATCGGCAAACACGGCTGCATCCCAAGCATTGTGTTGTATATTTTCAAAATGTTTTTTTTCATCCCAAAAACACCAGGTGCGATCGTTCGTTTTTTTGGCATCGGCATCGAGTAAGAGGATTTTTTTATCCTGAAAAAAGGGATGCTGCATCATTTCTCGAACGGTCAATAAAGCCGCGAGTCCGGATCCCGTGAAGATGTAATGAAAATGTTGCACGATTCAAAGGTAACAAAAACCGCTGCCCTTTTGCCCAAACATTTGTTAATCCCAATGAAAACGAACTCCTATAAAACAGCGTATCCCTTGATTAGGACCGTAGGCATACGTAGGGTCAAAGGTCAGACCAAACGGGTTGTCGGGCGTGGGCAAAGCCATACCATTGCTGTCAAATTGCACGTTTTGGTCAAATGGATCGTTGGCGCGTGCAATCAAAAACGGATTTCCGCGATTGGGGGTCCAGTTGAGTAGGTTTTTCACTCCGCCATAGATTTCAAAACGATGCCAACCTTTGTAGGTCAATTGAATGTTTTGAATGCTGAACGGCAAGGAATATTCCCGTCGTGGATCTAAGGGGCCGAGCAGTGGCAAGCGCATGGGGCCGGTGAGGTTTCCTGTGTAATCGATGGTCCATTTGCTGTTTCTCGGGGTAAAGGCAATCGACCAATTGGCCCCATAACGTTCGGCAAATAAGGGTTGAAATTCACGTCCTTCTTGCCGAACCGTTGGGCGATAGAGGTTAAATCCAAGCGAGGCCGTAATGCCAAACGGACTGATCCAATCGCCTTGCAAGCCGCTGCCCCACATGCGCATGTCGCCGTCCAAATTTTTATAAATAATGGCATTGGGATTGGTATCGTAATCGGGTAAGATACGGTTGGTGAAATACGTCAACCATGTGGAGGCTTCTATGACAAAGGTGCCAGCATTACTCGTCGACCACTTGTGTAAGTAATTCCAATTGGCATTGTACGAGGTATCGGGGCGCAAGGATTCAGCCAAAATCACATCCCGAGCACCCGACAACGCTTGATGATCTTCGGTAAAAAGATTGACGACGCGAAAACCGGTTCCCAAGTTAAACCGCATCACGGCGTTGGGAGCAGGCTTCCATTTTAAAGCGATTCGCGGCGTAAAAATGGAGCCGTGAGCCGAATTGTAATCATAGCGCATGCCAAGGAGCGCTCCCGTTTTGGCACTCCAGGTCCAATCATCTTGCACAAAAAAACTTCCAATATGCATGTGATTCGGTTGCGCTGTAGCGGGCGTATTATCGTTGTAAAATTGATAGCGATAGGCTGTTCCCGTTAGAAGCGAGTGGTTCCCCATTTGTTTGTCCCAAAGCGCTTGCACAAACCCAATGTTTTGTTGGGCGAGGTATACCGAATTCCCATATACTGAATTTTGGTCATGACCAATCCAGGAGTATTGTATTTTAATTTTTTCTTCGGTAGGCAGTTCATACAAACCGAGAAGTTCATAGCGCGAGGTGTAAATACTTTCCCCATAGACTTGGTCGCCTCCGCGAAATGAAGAATTCCATTGCATTTGCCCGCCCCATCGGTCTTCATACAAATACCGTCCTACCCATTGAAACGCTTTGCCGCTTTTCCGATTGAAATTCCATTTTCCAAAAAGCGCCATGCGGTGTTGCAGGGCGACATCAGTAAAATTATCGCGGTTTTCATCCACCTTATTTTGAGCATGCACGTAATTGACGCCTAGCAATCCGTTTCCTGATTTTTTTGAGCCCAAACGGTAGCCTAAATCTAGATTGTGCTCCCACCATGAGGTAGTAAAAAAGTTTCCGGTAAAACGTTTATGGTTTTCGGGTCTTTTGGTGATTATGTTGAGTAACCCAGCAACCGCTTCACTACCATATAGGGAGGAGGCGGGCCCTTTGACGACTTCAATGCGTTCAATCATGGAAGTGGGAATTCCTGAGAGGCCGTAAACGGTTCCCAACGCACTGACAATGGGCATTCCGTCAATAGTGACCATGGTATAAGCGCCTTCCATACCATTGATGCGAATATCATAGGTGTTGCAAACATTGCAATTGTTTTGCGGACGCAATCCGTTGGCATTTTGCAAGGCATCTACCAAATTTGACGTTGGGTTTTGTTTTAAAAAAGTCGACGTAATGATTTCTACGGGTACCGCGTTCTCGAGCCGTTTTACAGGTTTTAAGGTTCCCGACACTACAATTTCATCCAATTGTGTCGTACCTTTGGGAAGACTGTCTTGGGGCGTTTGACTGCTTAGTGTTATCAAAAAAAAAAAAAAAAAAACTGCAATTTTATATTTCATAAAAAAATATTTAGACAAAACTAAAAATAGTTTTATTCAAAACAAAGTATTATTTTTGAATAAATAAAAATTCAGATGACCATTTCCGAAGAGAACTACATCAAAGTCATTTACCATTTATCGCAGGTGACTCCCAAAGGGGTGACTACTAATGCTATTGCGGGAACGTTGGATACCAAAGCCTCTTCTGTAACAGATATGCTCAAAAAATTGGCCGATAAAAATTGGGTTTCTTATCAGAAATACCAAGGTGTTTCATTAACCGAATCGGGGTTACTAAAAGCCAAGATGGTGGTGCGTAAACACCGCTTATGGGAGGTGTTTTTGGTCGAAAAATTGGGGTTTGCATGGGATGAGGTACATGATATCGCCGAGGAATTGGAACACATTCAGTCGGAGGCTTTAATCGCTCGGTTGGATGAGTTTTTGGGGCATCCTGCTTTTGATCCCCATGGCGACCCAATACCGAATGCCAAAGGAGAAATGGTCAAAGAAGAACGGTTACTTTTGTCAGACGGACAGCTTCATAAAACGTATCGCTTTATGGGTGTGCGGGATTCATCGCCTGGATTTTTGCAGTATTTGGATAAACAAAAAATTGCCTTGGGCGCCCAAGTGGAATTGGTTGAACGGGAGCCGTTTGATCATTCACTTACGGTATGTATCAACGGAACTACCTTGGTACTTTCTCAAAAAATTACCGATAACCTTTATGTTTTAAAACATGTTTGATGCTGTACTTCGTTTTTTTGAACAAATTGACCCCGTATTGGCTGCTTTGTTGGCGACTTTATTTACGTGGGGATTGACCGCTCTGGGTGCTTCGTTTGTGTTTTTCTTTAAAACGATGAACCGCGTTGTTCTCGATGGGATGCTTGGTTTTACAGGTGGTGTTATGGTTGCGGCCAGTTTTTGGAGTTTATTGGCTCCTGCCATCGAAATGAGCAAAGGAGAAGGTTTTGTAAAAGTGATGCCTGCCGCACTTGGGTTTTTATTAGGCGCCTTTTTCATTTTTGGTTTGGACAAAATTCTACCGCATTTACACCTCAATTTCCAAGAAACCGAAGGCATGAAATCACCTTGGCAACGGACAACATTATTGGTCTTGGCAATAACGTTACACAATATCCCAGAAGGGTTGGCTGTGGGTGTGCTTTTTGGCGGTGTCGCTGCAGGTATCCCAGAAGCCTCTATTGCTGGGGCTGTGACCTTGGCAATTGGGATTGGAATTCAAAATTTCCCGGAAGGAATTGCCGTGTCGATGCCGCTCCGTCGTATGGGAATGAGCCGATGGAAGAGTTTTATGTACGGTCAATCGTCGGCGTTGGTCGAACCCATAGCGGGGGTTTTGGGAGCGGTTGCGGTTACCTTTTTTACCCCTTTGTTGCCGTATGCCCTAGCTTTTGCAGCAGGAGCGATGATATTTGTGGTCGTTGAAGAAGTGATTCCCGAAACGCAGCAAGACAAAAATACCGATATTGCTACCCTAGGTTTCATCGGTGGTTTTATTGTCATGATGATGCTTGATGTCGCTTTAGGATAATAAAAAAGGCAGTGATGAAGCTGCCTTTTTTATGAATAGATAATTAAAATTTTGCCCCAATCGAAACGTAAAAACTTTGTCCTTCTCCGGGCAATAACCCTGGCCCGGGATAGCCTCCAGCGCGTCGAGTTGCGTATTTTTCATTCGTAAGGTTGTTGATTCCCCCTCGAAGATTATAATTTTTAAATCGATACTCCATCCCTAAGTCAATTACTTTATACCCACCAATACGTCCGTTTACTCCGTTGGCTGTGGGTGTAACGGTATTCTGTGCATCGGTATATACAGCACCGTTTTGACGTTGTTGCGCACTGATGGATATTTTTTTGTACTCCCAGCTAATTCCAAAGTTGTGTATGAATTCGGGGGCATTTTCTACCCGTTTTCCAGCGAGGTTGGTGGTGGTAATGGTAACGTTAGGAGCAGCACCGCTTACACTCGTTACCGCAAAATCATCATAACGGGCACTGATGAAGGCACTGCTAGCAAAGGTTTTCAATTTCCCCCATGTTTTTGGTGCTCCAAACACATCAAACCAACTGATGTCACCGTATAGTTCGGCTCCTTTGTGGATACTTTTACCCAAGTTGGTGCGGAAGGCAAAAGCCGCCTGCGTAGGGTCGTCGTTGATAAAGCGATTTAACGTACCAATGCGGTTATTGTACACCATGTAGAAGTAAGATACATCAAAATTAATCCAGTTTTTATACGTACCGCGGTAGCCTAAATCGATGGTATATCCATTGGCATCTTGTAAGTTAGGATCAATAACATCGGTCGTAGCAGGAGGCGTTTGATCAGAGAACAATACGGGGCGATACGCTTGAGAAATGTTTGCATATACATTGGTAGTTCCAATGCGGTATTCGGTTCCTAAACCGAATAGGAGTTGGGTGCGGTTTAATTCTTGGTTGGGCATCAATACATCGTTACCGCTCACTCGGTTGAATAAACCTGAACCTACCGATTCAATGATTTCTAAACGTGCGCCGGGTGTTACGGTCCAAGCCGGCGTGATTTGGAACATGTTTTCGGCAAAAAGGGCAATGTTGCGCGTGGTAAAGTCCAAGTTTCTTGGATAACGATCGCTAACGGTAAGGTCAAAATCACTACCGTTGGTCCCTGTACCGCGTTGTCTACGGTTGGTATCGGCTTGATACAGACGGAACCCAAAAGCCAAATGATGTTGTGTTTTTCCAAGCGAGTAGTTCCAAAGCGAACGGTTTTCCAAGCCGAAGTTCGCATAACGATCACGGTCGACCTGACGGTTGGCATACGCTAAAGTCGTTGGGTTAATCGCATCAACTACATTAGGAGCGGCAGTGAATCCCACACTATTGCGCTCGCCATAGAGTCCGAACAATTTGAAATCCGAGGTGATTTTAGGACTCCAACGTCCTGTAATGGTAATCGTAGCCAAGTTCCAAGGCGTTCCCATCCAGTTACGATCGCGTAACGATTGACGGTGATCGGCGGCAAATTGTACATCAGTCAGACCGCCAGGTTGCTGCAACTCATAGTCCATTGTGGTGAATTCTACTTGTGCTTTCCAGTGCGGTGCAAATTCGTAGCCCAAGTTGACAAAAGAGTTTCTAATTTGATACCCAGTATTATCGCGCCATCCATCGGCTCTACGAGCATGGTGATAAGCGTAATAGGTAAATTTTCCGTGTTTTCCACCGATTGCATTGAAGCTGCTTACTAAGCCAAAACTTCCTACTGTATTTTGGGTTTCGTAACTGAATTTTTTCTCAGGTGCTTTTTTCAATACATAGTTGATCATCCCTCCAAACTGAGGTCCAAATTGTAATGAAGCCCCACCGCGGATGAACTCGATACGTTCTACGGCTTCCATCGGAGGATTGTAATAGGCTTCGGGATAGCCAAAAACGTCGGAGGAAATATCGTAACCATTTTGACGCGTGTTGAGTTCCCAGCTGCGGTTGGGACTTAATCCACGTACGGCCACGTTGACTTGAATTCCGGATCCGTCGTTTTCCCATACGGAAACACCGGCCATCCGCGAAAAGAGTTCGCGGGCATTGTTGGTGGTTCGGTTGGCGTTGATTTCGTTGAGACGTAATACATCATTTTTCTTTCCCGAATAGATGGTTTGTTGCTGTACAGCAGGCATTCGATCGGGAGTTTGTTCTTTGATGAAAATGATGACTTGGTCGAGGGTAACGGTGGCCGTATCTTTTTTCACTTCTTGGGCTTGTGTAGCCGCTGCGGTAAGCAAAAGTCCAGCCAATATAGGGGCAATAATGCGCATGTTTTTGAAAATTTTCGGCAAAGATACATCCTTATTCTTATTTAGACAAAGTTTAAATAAGAATAATAATAAATTTAATTTTTGTTTAAGGCAAGGGAAAAAGATCCGTTTTTTTAAAGCGTTTTTTTTTGGCGAATAACAGGCTGATATCGAGGCAGCTATTGCAATAGGGGGTGGAGTGGAAATCCCGACAGCGGAGGAACGAAGCGGCGGCATTGCAACGGAAGACCCGACCCCGAGCAGCAGGAATAAATTAGCTACGAAAGGCGTTCACTCGGGGGATTGCCCAAAAATTAACAGCCACAATTGTCATCACCACAGTTTTTATCTTTTTTCTTGGGTCGTTTTTTAAAGCGCTCAAACAAATAGGCGAGCGCGATGCCCAAGGCCAAGTACAAGAAAATTTCTTGAATGCCCATACGAATTATTTTAAAAACTGATAGGCGACCAAGGCCGAAACGTAGGCGATACCGCTCATAAACACCAATTGAATCATGGGCCATTTCCATGAATTGGTTTCTTTTTTTACGATGGCGAGGGTGCTGATACATTGCATGGCAAAAGCATAGAACAGCAAGAGTGAAATGCCGCTAGCCAAGTTAAACACTGGGCTGCCGTCTTCGTGAACTTCGTGGCGCATTTGTTCTTTGATGGTAGTTTCTTCTTCGCTTTGGTCGCCTACTTTGTAAATAGTGGCCAAAGTACCTACAAACACTTCACGTGCGGCAAATGAGCTCACTACCGCGATACCAATTTTCCAGTCGTAGCCCAGTGGTTCAATCACGGGTTCGATCATTTTCCCTGCGATGCCCATATACGAGTGTTCCAATTTGTATTCGGCAGTCCAATTGGGAATGACCGACGGATTGATAGGGACAGGGGAATTGTAAACTTTTTGTTCAATAATTTTTTCGGCATTTTTAAATTCATCACCTGGCCCATGCGAGCCAAGGAACCAGAGAATGACCGATAAGGCTAAAATAATTTTCCCTGCACCAAAGACAAATGACTTGGTTTTTTCGACCACATTGATGCCCACGTTTTTGGCCATGGGAATTTTGTACCCGGGCATTTCTACCACAAAATAGGACTTCGTATTTAGGTCCAAAACCTTATGCAGAATAAACGCACACAACAACGCGATTCCGAATCCCAACAGGTACAATACCATCAAGGTAAGTCCTTGAAGGCTGATGAATCCCAAAACATGTTTCTCAGGAATGATGAGGGCAATCAAAATAGCATACACAGGTAGGCGTGCCGAGCAAGTGATAAAAGGCGTGACCAAAATAGTGATCAACCGCTCTTTCCAATTTTCGATATTGCGCGCTCCCATGATGGCAGGAATGGCACAGGCGGTACCTGAAATTAGGGGCACAACACTTTTCCCCGAGAGGCCAAAGCGTCGCATGATTTTGTCCATCAAAAACACCACCCGACTCATATAGCCGCTTTCTTCCAAGACAGAAATAAAGAAGAATAAAAAGGCGATTTGCGGAATAAAAATGAGAATCCCACCGATGCCCGGAATAATCCCTTCGGTAATTAAATTGGTGAATTCGCCGGGGGGCAAATGGGTTGCGGTGTACGTAGCGAGTTGCGCAAACGTTTCGTCGATAAAATCCATAGGGACACTCGACCAGTCGAAAATCGATTGGAAGATGCCAAAGAGAATCACAAAGAAAATAAGGTAGCCAAAGATTTTGTGGGTAAGAATGCGATCGAGGCGTGCGCTGATGTTGCCCGCTTTGGATCGGTCGATGGTTTGTCCCACTTTTAACGTATCGTTGATAAACTGATACCGTTTGATGGTTTCTTTTTGCTGCAACCGTCGGAGTTCCGTATGCGATTTGGTGAACGAGCTTTTCATTTCGTTCCGCTCCAAATTCAAGAAATTGACGTCTTGCGTAATCACCAACCACAGTTTGTACACCAATTGATTGGGGAAGGCTTTGCGTAATTTGTCGAAGTATTCGGGGTCAATGGAGGAGGCATTCAAACACGGTGCTGTGGGTAAGGATTGGTAGTCGAGAATACGTTGTTTGATTTCTTCGATGCCAATATTTTTTCGGGAACTCGTGAGCGCGATTTTGGTTTTCAATTGGGCTTCCAAATAGGGAATATCCAATTCGATGCCTTTCAATTTCATACGGTCACTCATGTTGATGACCAAAATGGTAGGAATTTCAAGGTCTTTGATTTGGGTAAAAAGAAGCAGATTTCGCTTGAGGTTTTCTACTTCAGAAACTACAACCACTACATCGGGAAAGTTTTCATCTTTGCGGTTTAGTAAAAGTTCGATCACCACATTTTCGTCGATGGAACTCGCATTCAAACTGTAGGTGCCGGGCAAATCGAGTATCGTAGCGCGGGTGGTTTCGTTCAAACGGCAATACCCAATTTTCTTTTCTACGGTAATTCCGGGGTAATTGCCCACTTGCTGTTTTAATCCCGTAAGTTGATTGAATACCGATGTTTTACCGGTGTTGGGATTCCCAATTAAAGCTACTTTTATCGTTTTTTCCACCATGGTAAGTCGTTAGAATGTCACTTCTATTTGCCGAGCCGTCTCAATACGAATGGCCACGTGCGAATCGTTGATGGTAAAATAAAGCGGATCTCCCAAAGGAGCGATTTGCAACAATTCCACGCGATTGCCCGGAAGGCACCCCATTTCCAGTAATTTCAAAGGAATGGTATCGATGTTAAACTCAACGATGGTCGCTTGTTGTCCGATTTTCATGTCGGCTAAGGTTTCGCTCACTTTATTTAGATTGAATTAAAATACAAAAATACGGAAATCCACCCGATAATGAGGTTTCCTCCAAAAAATTAAGTTTTGTTTGACATTCATTCTTTGGGTTCGCATAAAAACTGAATATCTTCCCACAATTGTTGTACATTTTTTACGCCCGGTTCGGTAGGGCCATCGAGGTTGGTGCCGTCATAAAACCCACGGATGCGTTGTTGGGCATCGACGAGCACAAAATTTTCGGTGTGCACCATATCGTATAATTCCTTGGGATTGCCTGTTTTTACGGCCAAAAATGATTTGCGTGCCAAGTAGTAAATCGCTTTTTTATCGCCTGTAAGCAGGTTCCATTTGTGGTCCAATACGCCTTTTTTTTGCGCGTAGGCTTTTAAAACGGGAACGCTGTCAATGTCGGGGGTCACTGAGAAAGAGAGCAATTTTACGTTGGGGTTGTTTTTGATTTTTTCCTGTAACCACGCCATGTTGTTGGTCATTTTGGGACAAATAGTGGGACAAGTAGTAAAGAAAAAGTCGGCGACATAAATTTTTCCTTCATAGTCTTTATCGGTAATCGTTTTCCCGTTTTGATTGGTAAAGGCAAACGATTCGATGCGGTGTTCCAAGGCTACATGTTGCACCGTTGTATCGACCAATTCTGGATTGACATCGCTTGGGGTATATATCGGGAGGTTTTTTTTGGGTTTTAATACCGAATAAAAAGCACTCACGGTGATGATGGAAAACAACACAAAAAAGAGTATAAAAAAGCGGTATTTTTTGAGAAAGGTGCCCATGCCAAAAATTTTGGCAAAAGTACAAACCCGTATCGAATTCAACGGATTTCCCTTGAGGATTATACAGAATTTAACAACTATTCAATCAATATTTTGATAGCTTTGTTGGGAAAACTAAACAAAACACGGTATGAAAAACCACAATGTACTCACTTTTGTTGCCACCCTAGCCGCTTGTTTGGCTTTGGATACGGCTGCAGCACAAAATAAATCGGGTCTTCATTTGGACTTGATGGATACGTCGGTCAAACCCGGCGATGATTTCTTTCGGTATGTAAACGGCACTTGGTTTGACAAAACCGATATTCCCGCCGACCGTACGCGTTGGGGAAGTTTTGATGAATTGCGTCAAAACACCGATAGAGACGCGTTAGCCATTCTGAAACAAGCGGCCAACGACAAGAAGTTGGACCTCAAATCGGACCAAGCCAAAGCTGTCAATGTGTATAAAACCTATATGGATACGTTGGCGCGCAACAAACGCGGGATTCAACCCTTGAAAGCGACCTTAGCGCAAATCGATGCGGTGAAAAATGTCAACGATTTAAACAAGTTAATGATCGACCGTTTGCCGTTTGGAGGCGTTGGTTTTTATAGCATGTTTGTGGGCGCTGATGCCAAAAATAGCAACAAAAATGTGTTGAGTATTGGCCCTGGAAGTTTGGGATTGCCCGACCGGGATTACTATGTATCGGAGGATGCCGATTCAAAAGAAAAACGTCAAAAATATGTAGCCCATGTAGCCCGTATGTTGCAATACCTCGGTTTGTCAGAAGCCAAAGCGCAAGCCGATGCTGCCCGTGTTTTGGCCTTAGAAACTGCGATGGCACAACCGCGTTTTGACCGTGTAGAACGCCGCGACCGCAGAAAATCCTACAATCCGATGGATATTTTGCAATTGCAAAACCTCACGCCTTCGGTCAATTGGCGCAATTATATCATGGGTGCGGGTATCAAGCGTATCGACACCGTGATTGTGTCACAGCCTAAATACATGGCTGCTTTGGAGACCCTTTTTCAGGCCAATGAAGTCGATGCTTGGAAAGCCTATTTGCGTTGGACCCTCCTCAACCGTTACGCCGATCAATTGACTACCGATATCGAACGAGCCAACTGGGAGTTTTACAGTCAAACGTTGCAAGGCGCCAAAAAACAACGTCCCCGTGAGGAGCGTGCGCTTCAAGTGGTCAACGGAACGGTGGGGGAAGCTTTAGGCAAATTGTATGTAGCGCAAAAGTTCCCTGCTGAAGCCAAAGAGAAAGCGGCAAAAATGATCAAGTACGTCTTTCGTGCTTTTGAAAACCGCATCAACAACTTGCCTTGGATGGCTCCCGAAACCCGCGTAGGTGCCATTCAAAAATTGCGTAAGTCGACCGTAAAAATTGGATACCCCGATCAATGGAAAGATTATTCCAAATTGGAAATCAAAGCCCTAGCTGACGGAGGTACTTATTTTGAAAATATGGAGAATGTGTCGCGTTGGAATTTCCAAAACAACATCGACGATTTAAGCAAGCCCGTAGACAAGACCCGTTGGGGGATGACACCCCAAACCGTGAATGCGTATTACAATCCGTCGTATAATGAGATTGTGTTCCCAGCGGCTATTTTACAACCGCCTTTTTACGATTATAAGGCCGATGATGCAGTCAATTTCGGGGGCATCGGTGCTGTCATTGGGCATGAAATATCGCACGGATTTGACGATTCAGGGGCGCGATACAATGCCGACGGGAATTTGGTCAATTGGTGGAAGGATGAGGATTTAAAACAGTTTACTGCTTTGGGAACAGCTTTGGCCGATCAGTACAGTGCATTGCAACCCTTACCGGGAACTTTTGTAGATGGTAAATTTACCTTAGGGGAAAACATTGGCGATTTGGGCGGAGTGAACGCAGCCTACGACGGCTTACAATTGTACTTGAAAGACCATGGAAATCCAGGATTAATCGATGGATTTACGCCCGAACAACGATTCTTTATTTCGTGGGCTACGATTTGGCGCTCCAAAATGCGCGATGAAGCGATTAAAAATCAGGTGAAAACCGATCCGCATTCGCCCGGAATGTACCGTGCGTATGTACCGTTGATCAATGTTGATGCGTTTTACCAAGCGTTTAATATTAAGGAGAATGACAAATTGTACCTAGCTCCAGAGAAACGGGTGAAGATATGGTAATTCAACCGTTTAGCAATGCAAAAGGCCGTTCCCAAAGAGCGGCCTTTTGTATGCATAGGTACTGATTTTTTAGCGGTTGTCGAGGAGTTTTTGGACAATTTGGTCGAGTTGAACCTGATTTTTTCGAACAAAGGTGAGTCCGTCTTGAATGAGGTTTTGGATATTCTCGGGAGAGGTATCGTCCATTTCGGAGGACGCTTTTAAGAGTTCGGGCATCAACCGGAAATAGTGTTGTGTATTTTCATTCCCGAGGGATTCATACATTTTTTGCATTTGGTAATTGACCGTTTCTACGTTGGACGACAACAAGATATCGATGAGTGGGGTTATCCATTCGACTTTTCCCGCATTTTTAAAATCGTCAAAGGCATAGGGTTTCAACACCGTTCCCGTTCCTACCGACACCACAATCATATCATTGGCTGTAGGGTAATCGGGTTTTTCGGGGTGGTTGAGCACTTTGGAAAAGGGAATTTTTCGCGCTTCGGCATAGGCACACAAGGCGGGATTGTTGGCATAGACCCCGCCATCGATGAGGGTAAACTGTTCGCCCGAGAGTGAAACTACTTGGGCCGGTTCAAAATAAGAAGGCGCTGCTGAGGTAGCCCGGCAGACATCGGTGACCCGAAAGTTGCGTATGGGATTTTCGGCATTGTGACTTGTAAAAAAGGTTGCTTTTCGTGCAGTGATATCATAGGCGGTAATCAAACACGGCTTGATGAGGTGCCGTAGTTCGAGTGAACCAAACACGTGGGCTAACTCTTGTTCAAGAGGGGTATCGTCGATTTTTTCTTTGAGTAGCCCAAACGGATTGAGGAGTTTGTCCCAAAACGATACGTCAAAAATGGTGGCTCCTTTCTCGGTATACAAAGCAAGCGCTTCGGTCACCGAGAACTTCGCTTTTTGGTGTTCATCGGGGCAAAGCAGCAACGCCGTTATGAGTCCGCCGGTACTGGTTCCCGCAATAAGGTCAAAATAATCACCGAGTTTGGCCTGAGGATGATCCTTTTGTTGGAGTTGTTCTTCGATGTATTTCAGAATGATACAGGAGATAATGCCTCGAATTCCTCCGCCATCGAGGGAGAGTAGGGTGATTTTACGGTTCATGATTATCTTTTTAAAGCATTACATACCCTTGTGCGTCGCGTTGGCGTTTGATCAATTGGCGCCAGTTGTTGAATCCTTTCTTTTCAAAATGGGGGAAATCTTTAAAATTTTTCCAGTTGCCGCCCCATTCCCAGCCGAATTGCGCAAAGATTTTCACGCACTCGTACCAGTCGGCGACGGTGTCATTGTCCCAGTCTTTGGCGGTGTCCCAGGAGGCTGTTTTTCCGTCGATGATAAGGCAAATGTCAACGGCAAAGCCATAGTTGTGCACCGATTGTCCCCCTTTGGCTTGAGTAACACGATTGCCGAGCGGTTTTTTGGCGGTTTTTCCTTGGGGATTGACGTGGGTTCGCCCGAGTGCAAATAAATCATCTTGTTCTTTGAAGGTGCGTAGTCCTTGTGTGATTCGTACTTTGGCCCGCCCGGTGAGTGCTTGATCACAGGCTTGAATGATTTGGGTCACTTCAGCGCGTACCGAAGGATGGAGTTGGGCGATGCGGTTTTGGGTGGGAGTGTCCATGGGATTGTTGTTTTTAAATTAAGCCTTTCAAGATGTTGTTATATAAATTATTTTTTTCACTCTGTCAGACGCACTTTATTTTTAAATAAACAAAACACCTCTATTTCAATTCCTTAAAATTAAAAAATGAATCCCCAATAACCAAGCCAAATAAAGAGGAAAAACCCTATTCCTTCCCCGGAAAAATACCTAAAGTTCCCCGGAAAAACACCCCGTTTCAGTTACAGCGGAAGGTGTGGTTCAAAGGCGTAGTGCTGTTGCGCAAGCCAAGTACATTCTATACGCTTGCCCACTCGCGTGTCATGGGCATCAAAGTGGGGCGGTGGGATTTGACGGTGGTGGGCCGCTTGGGTGTAAAATACCGCTCGGGTAGGCCGCTCGGGATGTACCGCATTGATAAACCCTTGAAGCGCTTCTTGCTCCAAACAAAGCGTCAAAATGCCCATACAATCGGTTAAAGCAATCAAATGTACGGGAGCCATAGGCCGTTCTAGATTTTGTCGCCCCGATAAAAAAGTGACCGGATGCCGATCGGGTCCAACCAAGCCGCCCAACCGAATGCCCGTATACGGAAGCTCCGCCTGATGAATGGCTTGCTCGGCAGCCCATAGTCCTTTTCCTGAAGCGGTATCGGGTTCGGGCACCGTTGTGTCATCAACCAAATCTTGTTGCTCTCCAAAAACGCCGGTTGATCCTACCCATAGTAGTTTTTTAATCGGTGTCTTTTGAAGATGCCGCAGTAATTGTGCTACTTTTTCCACATACGAATCCTCCTGCGATTGCCGTAGTTTTGGCGGAAATGCCACCACAAGATGGGAAACATCGGCGATAAAATCAGCCCATTCGCCTTCGCATCCCGAAGGGGTCAACGTAACGGTGTATGCCTCGACGCCCAAGGCGTGTAAAATTTCTTTTTTTTCGGGGGTGGTTGTGCTGCCTTTCACGCGATACCCTTCGGCCAATAAATGCTGGGCCAAGGGTTTTCCTAGCCATCCACAGCCTAAAATGCCTACGGTTGGTTTCATGGTTGCGCTGGACTAGGCGGTGGAGTGGGTTGCACGGGCTGCATAAGTACCACAGCATCATTCAACACAAAAGGCATCGGAAGCGTGTTTTTCGGACGCGGTGGGACGCCCATACGGGCTTGTTCAAGTAGGTCAAACGAACTTTCCATCAATTCCAATTGCGGTGTAACGCCCACGGGTACATCAAATGAGAACACCAAAGGCTGGTTGCGGGTGACATAATAACTAAGAAGTTTGTTCGACGTTCGCCCGCCAATTTTTGAAGTATAGGTCAACGGATACACACCATTGGCATTTAAATGCGCAATAGCCACTTGGTTTTTGAGGAAAATATCATAGCGGTTTACCCGACGTTGGGGGGTAATTCGAATTTGATAAAAACGACGATTGCCCTTTACCGTATCCCGTTCAAATACAATAGAAGGCCCTTTCAAAGCATAAACGGGAGTCGTATGCATCCATCGGAAGGCGGTTCCATATTTACTATACAAAGCATTGCGGTTTAAAAGCGCCGCCGATTGGGGTTGTGTCGTTAAAAAGGCTTGATTCCAGCTGTCGGGACGCTCGTCATAGGTTGTCCAATAGGCCTTTTTTTGCGCGGCGTCATAGACATACAACAAGCTATTGGGGCGGGCTTTGGCCGAAGTAAATGAAGCGTTCCAATGCGCTTTTCCCAAAAAGGAAATCCCTATGATAAGACAAACAAAGGCCCAGCGGGATTTATACGGAAAAGCGCCCAAAATAGGCAAAAGGATGACAAACGTAAGTACCATTAAAACAGCCGCCCCAGGGAGTATTTTCAATCCTAATCCTACGGGAAATAAAGGGATCAAAGGCACCAACAAAAACAAGGCAGGCAATGCCATCACTAGATTCCACAGTCCTTTGGATTGTTGCGTGAGTACAAAAGCCCCCAGCATAAGTGTTGCTCCCAAAACGGGAAGTAGTAAAAACGAGGCGCCGGGTAATTTCCAGGCGAGTCCTATGCCGAGGATAATCCAAAGAAAAAGACCTGCAAAAAGGCGGTTCATTTCGGTAAAACGACTGGTTTCTTTGCGGTAAATCCAGAAACAAATTCCTAAGGTAAACGCCAAACACGCATAGATGTAATCATGTCCGTTGTATGGAAATCCTTGCAAAATGGTCGAAATATCAGGATAAATCCAAGGCAAAAGCGCAGTGATTCCCCAGCAAACAAAGGCAGATAAGGCTATTGATAGCAGCAAGGGGATAAAGCCTTTTACTACTTCGTCAATTCGCAAAACGTGCTTCCCGAGTCCGATGAACGTAAAGGTGAACAAAAGAACGCCTGTTAGTAACAACAACGGCCAATTCCACGCGAAGGGATAATGCACAAATCCAAAAGGAATTGAGAAGTACACTTCTTCCTCGGGATGTTCAAGGTTCCGTAAATCCCGCTGTGTAAAATGCGTTAACAGTGCCATGACATAACTTCCTTGATGCGCGAGGGAATAGGGCGATAAATTGGTGTAATGATCTTGGGCGGTATGGTAGTTGTAATGGCTGTCGATAAAGGCAAAGTTGTACCCTTGAATTTTTCCCGCTTCACGAAAAACGGTAAGATCGGTATCGTTGGGAAGCATTTTGTAGATGCTGTACATCAATGAATTACTCACGGGATAAGGCGTTTGGGCGGCGGCAAAAGCTTCAACCAGGGCGCGATTTCCTTGGGTAGTTTCCATGAGCATCATACTGGGTCCCGAGGTGCCACGCGCTTCAAAGTTGATGACTAGCCCAACGTCTTTGGCCCAAGCGTGTTGTGTCACAAAGAGGGCAGCGCCATTAAGACCCAATTCTTCGGCATCGGTAAAGAGCAGGATCAGGTCGTTTTGCAATGGCGTTTTGTTGTACAGCAAGGCACGAACGCTTTCGAGTAGGGTGGCCACTCCCGAGGCGTCATCACTAGCACCAAGTGATTTGGAGTGTGGAGCGCTGTCGTAATGGGAGAGGAGAACCAAGGCTTTGGTAGACTTTTGGCCCTTAATTCGCGCCATGATATTGGTGGCTTCTACCAGCGTTCCTTTCTCAGTTAGGGTAAAACCGCGTTGGATTTGCGGTTCAAGCCCGAGGGCTTTGAGTTCTTGTTGTAGGTATTTTTGAATCCGCTGATGATCGTTCGACCCAACATAATGAGGACGTTTGGAGAGGTACTGTACTTTTTCTAAGGCCCGTTGTGTCGAAAATTCAGCCAAAGGTGCGGGCTCTTGATCGTCGTAGGTTTGGGGCATTTGACGATAAAAAACCAATCCGATAATGAGTATCAGAAATAACGCTTCGTAGAGGTAGGTATACTTTTTTTTCATGGTAGGTAGGCCAACCTATTCCTCCGGCGGCAGGAGTTGCAAACGGTAATTTTCCGTAAGCACGTAGCCTTGATCGTACACGAAGCGATAGGTCTCTCCGGATTTGGTCATTACTATTTGGGTGAGGTAGTTAAAATCAAAACCTCGTTGTGCTAATTTCTCTTGGGTCATCGATGGGATTCCTTCGTCGTGTAGTTCACGTAAGATGCGGTAATTTCGGCGCAAGGCATTGTGAACAGTCCGCATGAGGTTGTTGCAGTCGCGGTTCATTCGGTTGTTGAATGTGTTGCGGCATCCATCGTTGCAAAATTTTTTGTCTTCGCGGCCCATCAAGGGTGTCCCGCATTCGTGGCAATTTCGTTTCATTTTTCGTGGTTTAAAAAAAGGTTATATGGCGTTCAATAGAAACATGGACCTGTCCTAAAAGGATTTGGGTCAAATTTTCAAGTCAAATATAACGAATAAATTGTAAAACCTAAGCTTTGACGATAACCTCCTTTGAAAAACAGCAATTTACTTATTTACAAACGATTACATTCGGTAGTAAATGGTATACTACCGATTATCGCTTTCAACACTTCCTAATTTTGTCCTGTTGATGTAAGCCAAATTAAGTTTTTAACCAATTATTGAAGCCATGAAAAATCGAGTTCAATTAATCGGCCATGTGGGCCAAGATCCCGAAGTCAAATCTTTTGAAGGGGGAAAGAAAGTTGCGAATCTTAACTTAGCAACAAATGATGTATACTACAAAGAAGAAGGAGAGAAAGTAACCCAAACCGAATGGCATCGCGTCGTCGCTTGGGGGAAATTAGCCTCACTAATCGAACAATACGTAACCAAAGGCAAGGAGCTAGGCGTTACGGGTAAAATTACCTATCGCAATTATGAAGACAAAGAGGGCAACAAGCGTTCCATTACGGAAATTGTTGCGGAAGAAGTGTTGTTTATGTAGGGAAGAAAAGAGAATGTAATTTTAAAAAAAGGAAACGTATGAGTGCATTACGAAATAAAGTCCAGTTAATCGGCCACGTGGGACAAGAACCTGAAGTTAAAACTATGGACAAAGGGAAAAAAGTGGCGAACCTCACCTTAGCCACCCGCGATGTATATTATAAAGATGGGGGTGAAAAGGTAGAGCAAACCGAATGGCATCGTGTAACCGCCTGGGGGAAGTTGGCCGAGATCGTCGAAAAGTATGTTGTCAAGGGAAAAGAAATTGCAGTGGAGGGCAAATTGACACATCGCTCGTATGACGATAAGAACGGCGAGAAGCGGTACATCACAGAAGTGGTGGCCAACGAACTTCTTCTCCTCGGGAAATAAACCTTGCAAAGGTTCGAAAGAAACGGCAGTTCCTCGGAGCTGTCGTTTTGTTTTTCAAGGAATTATCCAATTATTTTTTAACACGAAAACGTTTTCGGTTGAATTAAAATTAGCTGGTCAAAATTATTTTAATACTTTTATTCAGATAAAGAGTATAAAATACAACGCATGCGTGCATTTCGAGTCATCATTAGCGGATTATTGTTGGGGTTTGCTAGCTTGCAGTTACAGTCACAGGTGGGCATCAACACCACCAATCCCTTAAGCACACTCGACATTAACGGGAACCTTTCGGTAAAAACGGTAACCCTAACGGGGAACGGTTCGGGCAATGGAGGAGCAGCTATTCCAATCAATGATGGCGTTTATATCTCTTTAGTACCTCAAGCCACCGATGATAAGTTTCAATTGCCTAGTCCTGTAACTTTTCCAGGACGAGTATACGTGATTCGAAACATTCAAAACAGTGTTACCGCTCAATTGACATCTACGGCAGGAATGTTTTTTCCTAAAAATTCAACAGTAGGAACCAATCAAGTCTACATGTTTGAAGGAAGTAACCGTACGGTCATTGTGATTAGTGACGGATTGAATTGGACCTTTATCAACTAATCGTTTAGTAAAGCTTGTAGCGTATCTAAAAATCGGCCTACGTGAATGCCATCTACCAAGCCATGATGCACATGCACCGCAACAGGCATCGATTTACACCCCTCTTTTTCGGTCATTTTCCCAAAAGAAATCTTCGGACAACTATCGGGATAACCAAAGCCTCTTGCATGAGACAGCCCCACAAAATCAACCCATGGAATACTTGAAAAGTGAATTAAATTTTCATCTGGGAATGCGCGTGTAAGCAAACCCGACGTTGCTTGAATACGGTCGATTTCGGCTTGTGCTTTTTTTTCAAACACTAGTATATCGGAATGATATTCCATCCACGAAAAACCAAACGTCTCGTCTTTACGCATGATGGTTGCCGAAGCATCAATGCGATCAAAACACCAGGGCTCTTTGTCGATGATACGCCATCGAAAAGGTTCACAGGCATTGACCGCTGTCAAGGTTCTGTGCAAATAATAAATAAAAAAAGAGATGCCCATTGCTTTGGCATTTTCATACGCCTTTGTACAATCTACGCGACTGGTCAAGCCATAAAAAGGCTCTTCCATTTGCGAAAAGAATTCAAAATGCTCCCGACGATTCCAAGTATCTATCGCTATTTTTGTTTTTGTAATCATACAAAAAAGGGAAGTATTTCGGTAATTGAAGTTATTGCCTTAAAGTTGGGATGTTTGACCTCAAAATCAATTTTTTCATACGCCCAAGTGGTATGATACGGAATATGAAAAGCCTTCCCGCCAAGTTCTAACACGGGTAAAACATCGGATTTTAGTGAGTTTCCAATCATTACAAAATGGGCAGCGTCTACATCCAACCGGCCTAACATTTTTTGAAAGTCCAAAACGGTTTTATCACTCATTACTTCAATATGGTGAAAATAATGACCCAGTCCCGAATCGTGAAGTTTTCGATGTTGGTCTTTCAAATCTCCTTTGGTTGCCACCACCAATCGATAGTTGGCCGCTTTCAACTGCTGCAAAACAGGTTCAACTTCGGGTAAGAGTTCAACCGGTTGCTGCAGCAAATCTTTTCCAATCTGAATAATCTTTGCTGTAGCTGCTCCCGACAACTGCTGGTGGGTTAACTCAAGTGCCGATTCCATCATAGAAAGGATAAATGCCTTGATACCAAAGCCATACAACGGAAGGTTTTTCACTTGATGTTGTAAAATCAATTGCAGCAATTCTTGTTTGGAAGTGTAATCCTGAAACAGTTCGCAAAAACGATCTTGTGCCTCATCAAAATAAGGTTCGTTATGCCATAACGTATCGTCGGCGTCAAAGGCTAAAATAGAAGTACTCATACTAACTAATCGTCGCTCCATTGGCTACCCCTTCTGCATCGGGATTCACAAACACCAATTTGCCTTCGGTGTTTTGGGTGAGTAGCAACATCCCCTGACTTTCAACACCGCGCAACGCTCTTGGGGCCAAATTGACCAATACTGTCACTCGTTTTCCAATCACTTCTTCTGGGGTAAAATGTTCGGCGATACCCGACACAATGGTACGCACATCTAGGCCAGTATCTACTTTCAACACCAAAAGTTTGTCGGCTTTAGGCATTTTTTCTGCTTCAATAATCGTACCCACACGCAAATCCATTTTGGAAAAATCGTCAAAAGTAGCGGTTTCTTTCTGAGGGGTAACTTCCGGATTTGTCATGGTATTCGTTTTTTTGGTCGCTTCTAATTTGTCGATTTGTTGTTGAATGGCTTCGTCTTCGATTTGGGCGAATAATAATTCAGCCTGCCCAATTTCATGTCCCGCAGGCAAAAGCGTTTCCTGTGCAAATACAGTATCCCAACGTTCAGCTTCAATGCGCAACATCGAGCGAAGTTTTTGGGCGGTAAAGGGTAAAAAGGGTTCTGATAAATACCCCAACGCAGTTGCCACTTGTAAGGCAATATACAACTGTGTTTGCACGCGCTCGGGATCGGTTTTTATCATTTTCCAAGGCTCTTCGTCAGCCAAATATTTGTTTCCTAAACGCGCTACATTCATCAATTCGCCTTGAGCTTCTCGAAAACGGTACCGTTCAATCGAACTCGCGATAACCGCTGGATAGGCTTTCAATTCGGTCAAAACTTGTGTGTCCACCTCCGTAAATGCATGCGGTTGGGGCACTACGCCTTGGTAGTACTTTTGTGTTAACACTGCCACACGATTGATAAAATTGCCAAAAATGGCCACCAACTCATTGTTGTTACGCGCTTGGAAATCTTTCCAGGTAAAATCATTGTCTTTGGTTTCCGGTGCATTTGCGGTCAAGGCATAACGCAAAGCATCTTGTTTGCCCGGAAATTCCAAAAGGTATTCATGTAACCAAACCGCCCAGTTTTTGGAGGTCGAAAGTTTGTTGCCTTCTAAATTTAAAAACTCGTTGGCAGGAACATTGTCGGGAAGGATAAAACTTCCTTCCGCTTTCAACATCGCTGGGAAAATAATGCAATGAAAAACGATGTTATCCTTTCCAATAAAATGCACCAATTTAGTGTCGTGATCTTTCCAATAGGGTTCCCAATCTTTTCCTGTTTTTTGCGCCCATTCTTTGGTAGCTGAGATATATCCAATGGGAGCATCAAACCATACATACAATTTTTTCCCTTCAGCGCCAGGTACGGGTACATCTATCCCCCAGTCCAAATCACGAGTCACCGCACGGGGTTTTAAACCGTCGTCAATCCACGATTTAACTTGTCCGTAAACATTGGGTTTCCAATCGTTTTTGTGCCCTTCTAAAATCCATTCTTTCAAGAAATTCTCATAACGATCCAACGGTAAAAACCAGTGCTTTGTTGCTTTCAATATCGGTGTGCTCCCCGTAATCGTCGACTTTGGATGGATTAAATCGGTAGCATTCAACGAAGACCCGCATTTTTCACATTGATCGCCGTACGCTTCGGTGTGGTCGCACTTGGGACACGTACCGATGACAAAACGATCGGCTAAGAATTGATTGGCTTGTTCATCATACAATTGTTCCGTGGTTTCTTCAATAAAATCACCTTGATCGTACAGTTTTTTAAAAAATGCAGCCGCAGTTTCATGGTGAATTTTTGCCGAGGTACGCGAATAATTATCGAAGGAAATTCCAAAATCAGCAAACGATTGCTTGATGATCCCGTCATATTTGTCAATAACTTCTTGGGGAGTAACACCTTCTTTTTTAGCTTTCATCGAAATAGCTACTCCATGCTCATCGCTTCCACACATAAACGCCACATCGCGCCCTTGCAATCGAAGGTAACGCGCATAAATATCGGCAGGAACATAGACGCCAGCCAAGTGACCAATGTGAATAGGACCATTTGTATAGGGTAAAGCCGCAGTAACGGTGTAGCGTTTTGGAAAATCAGACATTGCGATGAGGTACTAAATTTTTGCAAAAGTACGGCATTTGCCCAAAATCCCGAACATATAGTTTCTTATATTTGCCCGAAGCATTCTGGCGAATGAAACCACTAATTCTATTCTTGTGGGTGACGATTTGCTCATCCAACCTATTGGCACAACGAAAAATGATCACACCTCCTTCCCTACAAAAAGGCGATACCGTAGCGATTTTGGCTACCGCCCGTAAAAATTTAGACGATAATCTTGGCCCAGCCATCACGTGGTTGAGAAGTCTTGGACTTGAAGTCGTTATCGGTAAAACTATTGGACTAGACCATTACCAATTGGCGGGAACGGATGCTGAACGGGCGGCCGATTTTCAAGCTGCGATGGACAATCCAAACATCAAAATGATTTGGTGCGTGCGCGGTGGTTACGGATCTGTACGGATGATCGACTTATTGGATTTTACCCAATTTTTGAAAAATCCCAAATGGGTGGTTGGATTTAGTGATGTTACGGTTTTGCACAGCCATTTGAATACTTTGGGCGTGCAATCCATCCATGGGATTATGCCCGTCAATGCCAAAGCAAGTGCCGCTGCCAAAGAGTCGCTTCGCCAAGCCTTGTTTGGGGAAACGTTGGAATACCATCTGCCCTGCGATGCCCTCAACCGCACAGGAACCGCAACAGGGCAACTCGTGGGCGGGAACCTTTCGATTTTGTATAGCTTGTTTGGTTCTCCTTCGGCCATTGATTGTACCGATAAAATTTTGTTTTTAGAGGATTTAGACGAATACCTTTACCATATCGACCGTATGTTGATGAATTTAAAACGCAACGGATGTCTTGAATCGCTCAAAGGGATTGTCGTGGGAAGTATGACGAAGATGCACGATAACGAAATTCCGTGGGGGAAAAATGCCCTCGAAATTATTGAAGATATAACGAAGAATTACAACATCCCAGTAGTTTATAACTTCCCGGCAGGTCATATTGCCGATAACCGCGCGCTGATTTTTGGTCGAACCGTAACACTTGAAGTCACTGAAACCGAAAGTCACGTGGTGTTTCATCCGTAACGTGCTATTTTTTTGATAATAAGTGTTTGTAAACGAGTAGTTTGCCAACATCTTTATATTTTTGGGGTATCATTTAAACGCCATACCCTATGAATATGTATCATGACCCAGAAATTTGGGAGCAATCCCGTCAGTTTTGTACTGACTTGTACCAGCTCACAGCGACCGATAGTTATTATCAAACATTTTATTACACGCCGACTTTACGGCAAATTGCAGTACTCATTCCCACTCATGTTATGTTGGCCTACCAAGCCTCAAAACCTGAATTGTTGATTCGGCATTTGGATTTTACCTTGGGAGCCGCGTACGAGTTAAAAACCTTACTCATGTTTAACGTGTTGTTGGATTTTGAAGAGAAATCACCCAATCGTCCGCTCATCCATAAGATAAATATACTGATTGCCAGTATCAATCTTTTGCGGGAACGGGTTCAAATAGGTCGCCCTCCACGACCGAAGCGGACTATTTTGTGGACTTAAGTTATGGCAGCGCACAACGATTTAGGAAAAGAAGGGGAGTCCCTAGCAGTTGATTTTCTTAGACGTAATGGATATTCCATCCTGGAAACCAATTGGACATTTCAAAAAGCGGAAGTCGATATCCTGGCTCGTAAAGACGATCTTTTGGCCGTTATTGAAGTAAAAACCCGTTCCAGTATTGCCATGGGATTGCCGCAGGATTTTGTTAAACCAAAGAAAATCCGATTGTTGGTAAAAGCCGTAAATGCCTATGTACAAGAGCAAGCGTGGGAAGTGACGGTTCGTTTCGACATTATTGCGATTCATCAGTTGGAGGGACAGACGGTGCTTGAACACCTTGAAGATGCGTTCTATTATTTTAGTTAGAAAAAAGGGATTGATTTTGTATTTTAACAAAAAAAAGAAATTGCTATGGTTCGTTTTTTTACTTTTTTGGCGGTATGGTCTGTTTGGACAAGTTACGCCCAATTCCGTGTGGGTCAGCAAGTAAAGTCCTTTGAAGACCGTCGAGCGTCATTTCAAACGGTTACGGTACTCCAACCGAAGTCAGAGGTCCCCAATGCAGCTATTGAAAATGTTGTGGCAGAGTCCACGGTGGCGACTTTACAAACCGCTGCTATTCAACAAATTTACAATCAACGTCCACAAACGCTTGAAGTAGTAATTCCCTATCAAGGCGCTTCCGTTATCCTTCGGTTGTACCGCGTCAATCCATTTGCCGAAGGGTTTCAAGTGCTTACCCACCGTGGCGAAGCCGTATCCTACACCCCCGGCGTGTACTACCGTGGGATCATCAAAAACGATTACCGCTCGGTGGCGTCCCTTACTTTTTTTGAAAATGGGTTAAGCGGCCTCATTTCCGGGAGTACGTTTCAAAATCTTGTGGTAGGTCCCCTTAAAAACAGCACCGATTACATCGTTTACTCCGATGCGAAAATGAAAGTTCCACACCCGTTTCAGTGTCTCACTGATGACGGACCAGCGATGATGCGCAATGCACGCAGTGTGCCCAATACTACGCAATCGGCAAAATGCGCAACGACCTATTTTGAAATGGACTATAATCTCTACCAAGAAAATGGCAGTGATACCACAACGGCGACCAATTGGATGACTGCTGTATACAACAATATTCAAACCATTTTTGAAAATGACGGCATAACCATCGCTTTTCGAACACTATTGATTTGGACCGAACCCGATCCGTATGAAGGCGTCGGGAGCTCCTCCGTAGATTACCTGTTTAAGTTCAACCAAGTACGTCCCGTTTTTGATGGGGATGTGGGACAATTATTGGGCATTGACGGGGGCGGATTAGGCGGAGTTGCCGTAACTATTGATGGTTTGTGCTCTTCCCAAAACTTCTGCTATTCTGATGTTGAATTTGATTTTCAAAATGTGCCTACCTACTCCTGGACGGTATTGGTACTTACGCATGAATTCGGACATATTTTAGGGGCTCCTCATACGCATGCCTGTATTTGGAATGGAAACAATACCGCCATCGATAATTGTGCAACCGCAGGAATCGGACCCACAGCGGAAGGCGCTTCTTGTAGTACAAACCCTTTGACGATTCCTTCCTCGGGGACCATCATGAGCTACTGCCATTTGGTGAGCAATGTTGGAATTGACTTAGCCAACGGATTTGGACCGCAACCCGCCCAACGTATTTTGGATACTTTTGCCTTTCGATCCTGCCTCAGCTCCGATTGTATCAATACGTGCATCAATACCGTTGAACGCATTGTTTTGGAAACGACAACACAAACTTCGGCGACCTTTAATTGGATCGATGTTACTGGCGCTACCGCTTGGCGCGTGCGATATTATCCGTTCGGAACAACGCCAGGAAGTTGGACAACCATGACAACCAATACGTTAACAGTTACCAACTTAACCCCCAATAGCTATTATGTAATTGAAGTAGCACCGGAGTGCCCAAGCGGGCTAGAAATCGGGGGACGCCAACTTATCTTTATGACTGATGATACTTTTTGTACCGGTTCGGTATTTACCGATACGGGAGGTGCAACAGGCGATTATGATGATGAACAAACGGTGATTCGTACCTTGATTCCTAACGTCCCCGCCAATAGTATTAGCCTCACCTTTACGCAATTTAGCTTGGAGCAAGATTACGATTACTTATACATTTATGATGGAAATTCAACTGCAGCGCCTGAATTTAATGGCGGATTAGGATTTACGGGCAATCAAATACCAGGTCCTTTTGTGTCTTCTGCTGCCGACGGTTCGCTAACACTACAATTCAAGTCGGATGCTTTTGTGACCGATGCCGGGTGGGTCGCCAATATCGGATGTACCCCCAATTTAAACACGGGTGATTTTCAAGGAATAGATTTTACCTATTACCCCAATCCGTCCAACGGCCAGGTATTTGTAACGTCCAAAACCAATGTGCAGTCGGTAGCGGTGCATAATGTTATGGGACAATTGTTGCTTCGTGAAATTCCAAGGGATTCCAACTTTACGGTAGATATAACTGCTTTTGCACAAGGGACCTATTTCTTTACCTTACAGTTTGAGGAAGGTCGATTTGCACATTTTAAAGTGGTGAAGAAGTAAAAATAAAATGCCATCCTCACGATGGCATTTTTTATAACTGTTCAATCAATTCCAAGGCTTTTTGAATCGATTTGACGTGTTCAAACGTAATGAGCAAACGCAAGCCATTTTTGGTTTGCTTTTCTTTTATTTTACAAATATTCCCATGGCGTTGTACAAATTCTAGAATATGCATAAAACGCTGGGTTTGGTAAAAATCACTCTGTTGGTCCCCAATAAAATACCCCACCATTTTGTCTTGCTTCAAAAGAAGTTTTTCGATCCCTAATTGCGTCGCTTTCCATTTGATTCGAATGCTGTTAATCAATGCTTTGGCAGGTTTGGGTAAAGGGCCAAATCGATCCACAACACGTTGTTCGTATTCGGCTAAAGTCTTTTCATCTTTAATGGCGCTCAACTCATTGTACAAGTTCAATCGCTCCGTAATATTATTGATGTAGTCATCAGGGAATAGCAACTCAAAGTCAGTGTCGATTTGCAAATCTTTGACATACTCCTTCGTTTCAGGGTCGTTGTCTTGGGGATAAAGCTCCTTGAATTCGTTTTCCTTCAGTTCTTCAATGGCTTCATTCATGATTTTTTGGTAGGTTTCAAACCCAATCTCATTGATAAATCCACTCTGCTCACCGCCCAATAAATCTCCAGCGCCACGTATCTCCAAATCCTTCATGGCAATGTTAAACCCACTACCCAATTCGCTAAACTGTTCCAAGGCATGAATTCGTTTCCGCGCATCATCGGTCATCGCCGAATACGGGGGCGTAATAAAATAACAAAATGCTTTCTTATTGCTGCGTCCCACCCGTCCGCGCATTTGATGTAAGTCGGATAATCCAAAATTATTGGCGTTGTTGATAAAAATGGTATTGGCGTTCGGAACGTCCAGGCCACTTTCAATAATCGAAGTCGATACCAACACATCAAATTCCCCATTCATAAAGGCCAACATGAGTTCTTCCAGCTTTTTGCCGTCCATTTGTCCGTGTCCAATGCCAATGCGAGCATCGGGTACCAACCGCTGTATCATTCCTGCAACTTCCTTGATATTTTCAATACGGTTGTGGATGAAAAACACCTGACCATTGCGCTGAATCTCATACGAAACCGCATCGCGAATCAATTCCTCATGAAACCGCACCACTTGCGTTTCAATCGGATATCGGTTGGGCGGTGGCGTTGTAATCACCGACAAATCACGGGCCGCCATCAACGAGAATTGCAATGTACGCGGAATCGGGGTCGCGGTCAACGTCAACGTGTCTACCGTATGGGAAATCGTTTTGAGTTTGTCTTTTACATTCACCCCAAACTTCTGTTCCTCATCGATAATCAACAAGCCCAAATCTTTAAACTTCACGTCTTTACTCACCAACTGATGCGTACCGATTATGATGTCTACTTTGCCTTCTTCCAGCAATTTCAACGTCTCATTTTTCTGTTTTGCCGTTCGAAAGCGATTCAAATAATGGGTCGTTACCGGCAAATCTTTTAATCGCTCCGAAAACGTGCGGTAATGTTGGTAAGCCAAAATGGTAGTCGGCACCAAAACCGCCACCTGCTTGCCATTATCTACCGCTTTGAATGCCGCGCGAATGGCTACTTCCGTTTTTCCAAAGCCTACATCCCCACAAACCAAACGGTCCATCGGGCGTTCATTTTCCATGTCGACTTTTACGTCTTGCGTTGCCTTATATTGATCGGGGGTGTCCTCGTAGATAAACGAGCTCTCCAATTCTTTTTGTAAATAACTGTCGGGGGCACAGGCAAATCCTCGTTCGGTGCGTCGTTTGGCATACAACTGAATCAGGTTGAACGCAATGTGCTTCACGCGTGCCTTCGTTTTTTGTTTCAACGCTTTCCACGCATTCGACCCCAACTTATAAATCTTAGGCGGCGTCCCGTCTTTGCCGTTGTATTTCGATATTTTATGCAGCGAATGAATGCTTACATACACAATATCGTTGTCGGCATACACCAGTTTTATCGCCTCTTGCGTTTTTCCTTCCACCTGAATTTTTTGCAAACCACCAAATTTCCCAATCCCATGATCGATATGCGTGACATAATCACCCACCGTCAAGGAAGTCAGCTCTTTCAGCGTTAATGTTTGCTTTTTGGAATACCCGTTTTTTAGGTTAAAACGATGGTACCGTTCAAAAATCTGGTGGTCGGTATAGCATGCCAACTGATTCTCTTCGTCGATAAATCCTTGGTACAGCGGCATCTCCACCGTATGATATTGTTTGCGAATGCTTTCGTGGTTTTGTTCGTCTATATCCTCAAAAATATCATGAAAACGTTGGGCTTGGTTGGCATTCCCACAGCACAGATAATTTTTGTACCCGTGAAAATGATTCTCACCCAAATTTTGCAACAACAAATCAAATTGCTTGTTGAACGAAGGCTGCGGTTGCATCAAAAACGGGAGCGTCATCGTACAGGCATAATGCACCTGATTGCCCAATTCGACCACATTAAATCGCTCCGCGCGCTGCAACAAATCGGCTCCGGGAACAAACAATTCCTCGGGCGATACATGCCGAATGCCGTTGTCCAACGTGTGAAAAGCCTCGGTCGCTTTGGCAAACAATTTATCCAACTGTTGGCTCAAGATTTCCGAATGTTGGAAAAACAACACCGTCGAAGGGTCGATGTATTCCAAAAAACTTTCGCGGTTTTCTTCAAAAAACTTATTTTCTACATTGGGAATGATGGCAATCTTTTGCAGCTTCTCAATCGATAATTGTGTTTCCACATCAAAACTGCGAATGGAATCAACCTCATTGCCAAAAAACTCAATGCGGTACGGATGATCATTCGAAAACGAAAACACATCGACAATCCCTCCGCGTACCGAAAACTCCCCGGGTTCAGTGACAAAATCTACCCGTTTAAAATGGTATTCAAACAAGACTTCGTTGATAAAATCAATGCTCGTTTGGTCGTTGACGGCAATTTTTAAGGTATTTTTTTCCAGCTCTTTCTTGGTGACCACTTTTTCAAACAAGGCTTCGGCATAAGTGACCAAAAAAGCTGGTTTTTTACGTGAATTGATGCGGTTTAGGACTTCCGCACGCAATAATATATTCGCATTGTCGGTTTCTTCCAGTTGGTAAGGCCTGCGGTACGAACCGGGATAAAACAATACGTCTTGCTCGTTCAAAAGTTGCTCCCAATCGTTGAGGTAATAGGCCGCTTCTTCTTTGTCATTAAAAACCACCAAAAAAGGACGGTCCATTTTCTCAAACAAAGCCGCTAAGGCAAACGACAAACCCGACCCCAAGAGGCCACGAACATTGATTTTACCCTCCGGTTGACGGAGCGCTACAGCCAGTTGTTCAACTTTGGGTGACGCTTGGTACACCGACAGCAGGGTACTTTTACTCAAAACTTAGGGAATTATAGGCGTATTCGGAATCGCACGCGCGGTGTCTTTCATCTTCACAAAATCAGGTTCCCCCGGTTCGCGAGGAATCAAACTGCGTTGCACAATTTCCTCAAATTGCAATTGCAAATACTCGATTTCAGTATTGATTTCCCCAATCAACTTCACCACTTTGGCGGCGGGTGTTTGATTGAGGTGAATGAATAAATCCAAACTTTTCAACTTGGTATTGATCACTTTCAGTCGGGCGCGTACCGCAGGTTGGTTGAATTCCATGGGCAAGGTGTTGACCAACGCCTCCGATTGCGTGACCAAAACCGAAGCTTTCTTCTGAAAAGCATTTAAGGTACTTTTCGGTTTCTGGTTTACTTCCCGCAAAAAATTCCGCCATTCCATCCAACTGTTCAATCGTGCTTGCGTCGTGGGTTCTATCGGCGCGATATCAAATGTCCAACCCGAAGTAATGGTCGCAAACACCACCTCTTTTTTCTGTGCTTCCTTCGCCTGCTCCGCCTTCAACGACGTATTGTCGTTTTGACACGAAATCAAACCCAAACACACCACGATAAACCAACCGATTTTCATATACCGCCATTAAGCCCTGCAAAAATAAGAAAGTAGTTTGGAGTTTTATCGTTAAAGAAACGGTAAGTTTTTGTTCACCGCCAAGTTCCCACAGACAATGCTTTTTGTTTTTGGGCAGCAAACGCCCCAATACCTTGACACGCCCCCTCCCGTTTTCGCCTCTATCTCCCTTCCGATGGTCGGGAGGATGCCGGCTCTACCGGGGCTGGAAATGGGGTAATGTGTCAAATAGGCAACCTGCCTGCCGGTAGTTAGGTGAGCCAATTTGTATTATAAAAAGCCAACTTTTTTTGTATCTTCCCATTATCAAAACAACCGATAACCGATAACCGACAACCGACAACCATTCATTATGAAACACCTCCTTCTTTTCCTCACCACCTTCGCCCTTGCGCAAACGCCCAAAGAGGCGGTCAATCAATTGCTTGATCAATGGCACAAAGACGCGGCGGCGGCCAACTTTAACGCGTACTTTGCGGCTATGGACGACTCCTCTATTTTCATCGGAACCGATGCCACTGAAAATTGGGACAAGCAAGCGTTTCAAGCGTTTGCCAAGCCCTATTTCGACCGAGGAAAAGCGTGGAATTTTACCCCTTTAGAACGGAACATCTATTTTTCTGCCGACGGCACCATGGCCTGGTTTGACGAGCTGCTCAATACACAAATGAAAATTTGTCGCGGTAGTGGGGTGTTGCATTTAACACCCAAGGGATGGAAAATCAAGCACTACGTTTTGTCCATGACCATTCCCAACGATACCACCGATGCGGTCATTAAAATCAAAGCGTCCCTCGAAGACGCGCTCCTCCAAGAACGTTTCAAACGATAAGTAAGTCCCTTCGGGTTTTATTTATTTCCCATAAAACCAATCGTTGCGGTATTAGAATCCCTAAGAGCGCCTATTGTGTAACAATAGTAGTTTTGTTTAGAGTGAAAAGGCCTCCCTTGGGAGGCCTTTTTGTGTGTTTTATTTCCGTAAATTCTCCAACATCACTTGGGTCATCGCACTCATGTCGTATTCGTGTTTCCAACCCCAATCGGTGCGTGCACAAGAGTCGTCAATCGACGCCGGCCAGGAATCGGCAATCTTTTGTCGGAAGTCGGGGTTGTACGTAATCGTAAAACCAGGAATGTGCTTGGTGATTTCGGCGGCAATTTGGGCAGGGGTAAAACTAATACCGGCTAGATTATAGGAGGAACGAATCTTAATCGCATCCGCGTCGGCTTGCATGATTTCAATGGTGGCGCGAATCGCATCTGCCATGTACATCATGGGTAGTTTGGAATCGTCGCGCAAGAAACATTCGTACGTCCCGTCTTCTAAGGCTTTGTGGTAAATGTCTACGGCATAATCGGTAGTCCCACCGCCCGGTTCAGAGGTCCAGCTAATCAAGCCCGGGTACCGGATACTGCGTACATCAACCCCATATTGGTGGTGGTAGTATTCGCACCAACGTTCCCCCGTTTGTTTTGAAATCCCATACACCGTGGTGGGTTCCATAATGGTGTATTGTGGGGTGTTTTCTCGCGGCGTAGTTGGACCAAATACCGCAATACTCGAAGGCCAAAAGATTTTTTTAATCTTCCCCGCTTTCGCCAAATTCAATATGTGAAATAAGGAATTCATGTTCAAATCCCAAGCAAAAGCAGGGTTCTTTTCTGCCGTAGCCGACAAAAGAGCCGCCATCAAATACACGTCGGTAATTTGGTATTTTTCAATTAAATGTTCGATTTGGTTGTAGTCGAGTGCATTGACGACTTCAAAAATCCCCGTATTGACAATGTCGTTGTTGAGTTTACGAATATCTGAAGCGACCACATTTTCAACCCCATACTGCAATCGGAGTTGTGTGGTCAACTCGGTGCCTATTTGCCCACAGGCCCCGATGATTAAAATTTTAGTAGTCATGTAGTGGTTTGTTTGTAGGGCAAAGATAGGGTAATGAGTTGAAAGTCGCAGTTTGCAGGTGTAGTTTTCGGTGTGTAGTAATTAGTGAGCCCCCCCAGCCCCCAAAGGGGGTATATTGATTAGTCGTAAGTCGTAAGTCGTTAGACGATGGACGTTTTCCGAGTTTTCATTAGAGTGAAGTATTATGTGATTTCTCCTTCGTCGAAATGACAAACTGGATCTGTAATAAAGTTTTAGCGTCGCTAAAACATTTTCAAGGGTTCTATTGAGCAATTCGCTCATGAGGAAAAATGATACACCCAACCGAGCAACTGTCATTTCGACGAAGGAGAAATCACATAAAGGGGATGATATAGCCCCGAAGTAACGGAGGTATTGGTAGTTTCCAAAACTTCTTAAACAGACGACTCAGTAGCGCAGCTTCTTAGTGGCTTAGCGGCTATCAAAACAGTGCTGTATTAGTGCTATATCAGTGGTGTATCTAATTAGAAAATGAAAAATTGCTAAAGGAGGGGATAAAAAAAAAAAAAAAAAAGGAAAGATTAATTATTTATTT
>NZ_JAIXWA010000055.1 GCF_027482425.1 Flavobacterium sp. | reverse complement strand
CTAACGTTCCTGCAGCAGTAACCTTAACCGCTACCGATAACTGTGGTGCAGCTAACGTAACCTTAAACGAAGTAACTACCGCTGGTTCTTGTCCGGGTGCTTATACCTTGACGCGTACGTGGACTGCAACAGATGCTTGTGGTAACACAACAGCTCATGTTCAAACGGTAACCGTTCAAGATACTACTGCTCCTCAGATTGCAACAGCGTATCAAACTGTAATTAGTACAACTTGTGAGGCTATTCCTGCTGCTCCTGAATTACAGTTTACTGATAATTGTGCTTCTACGGTTACAATAGTGTTTAATGAAACTAGTACAACACCTGTCAATGGATCGTATACAATTGTTCGTACATGGACTGTATCGGATAGCTGTAACAATACGAATACCTATACACAAACTGTAAACGTTACCGTTAATGCTACTACAAATCAGTATGCTTACCCTGATGCTATATGTACGGATGATAATACATTATTGATTGATGTTGCTGCAGTTATTTCTACACAGTTCCCAGGTACAGATACTACTTCTGGAATTTGGACAGATATGAATAACTCAGGAGGTTTGAATACAACTAATGGAGTATTTAATCCTTACCAATTGGCGGATGGCACATATGTAATCAAGTATACATTACCTACAGCAACGTGTCCGATTGAATTTTTAGTAACCATTAATGCAAACGATGAAGTTTGTATTGTATTACCGGCTTGTCAACCTATCATTGTAAATAATGCGATTACACCAAATGGTGACGGTGCTAATGATTTCTTCATCATTGAAAATATTCAAGATATTACATGTTACCCGGAAAATACAGTTGAAATATACAACCGTTGGGGTGTGAAAGTATTTGATACTACAAATTACGATAACACTTCTAGAGTATTCCGTGGAATTTCAGAAGGTAGAGCAACAGTAAATCAGTCAGCTGAATTACCAACCGGCACCTACTTCTACATTTTGAAATATAAAAAGGCGGATGGTAACTTTGTAACTAAAAACGGATATTTGTATTTGTCAAGATAATCTATCAACTGGAGGTTATGCCCTAACCCCCAGTTGTTAATTTAACACCCAAATAAATGAAAACAAGAATTTTAATTTTCGGAATGCTGTTAATGGGTTGGATGAGCTTTGCTCAACAAGACGCCCAGTATACGCAATATATGTACAATACCATTAATATTAATCCGGCTTATGCTGGTTCACGTGGTGTGATGAGCTTTTTTGGGTTACACCGAACTCAGTGGGTAGGTTTAGATGGAGCACCGGTAACCAATGCGTTTTCGATGAATACACCTATTCAATTTACCAATTTGGGATTAGGATTATCTTTTGTGAACGACCGTATTGGTCCAACCTCTGAAAATACTATTTCAGCGGATGTTTCTTACTCGATTCAAACCTCTGAAAATTACAAATTATCGTTTGGAGTGAAAGCAACGGGAAACTTATTCAATTTAGATGTTACTCGTTTGACTTACCAAAACGCTAATGATCCTTTGTTACAAAATTTAAACAATAACTTTAGTATGAATGTTGGTGCGGGAGTTTATTTCCACTCTGATAAATCCTATGTTGGGTTGTCTGTTCCTAATTTCTTTGAGACCAAGCGTTACGATGATAATGATGTAGCCGTATATAAAGAGCGAATGAACTTTTATTTGATTGGTGGATACGTTTTTGACTTGTCGCCCAGCTTAAAATTTAAACCCGCTTTCTTATCTAAAGTAGTTGAAGGGGCTCCTTTTCAATTGGATGTTTCAGGAAACTTCTTAATTCAAGATAAACTAACCTTAGGGGCTGCTTGGCGTTGGGGTGCTTCAATGAGTGCTATGGTAGGATTCCAAATCACTGATGGTTTGTTTGCCGGTTATGCCTATGACTTAGAAACAACTCGTTTGGCTAACTATAACTCTGGGTCTCACGAGATTTTCTTGCGTTTTGAATTATTTAGACGCGATGATCGAATTGTATCACCAAGATTCTTCTAATCTAATTACCAGCACACCATGAAAAATAAATTTTTATATATCGCTTTAATTGCTATTGTCACCTGTGGAACTTTGACGGCGCAAAACAAAAAAGTGGCCAAAGGAACCAAGCAATACGATAACTACGCCTATGTTGATGCGATAAAAACCTATGAACGTATTTTTGCAAAGGGTTATAAATCTCAAGATATGTTGCAAAAATTAGGAGATTCATACTATTATAAAGGTGATTTACCCAATGCCGCTAAATGGTATAGTGAGTTATTTGCATTCGCTCCTGAAAACCCAGCTGAATATTATTTCCGTTATGCGCAATCGCTTAAGTCAACCAATGATTATGCAAAAGCAGATCAAATGATGTTAAAGTTCAACCAATTAAGCGGAAATGAACAACGTGCGAAATTAGCCGTTTCACAAAAGGATTATTTAGCACAAATCAAGAAAAATTCAGGTCGGTATACACTTGAAAATGCAGGAATAAACTCGGAATACTCTGATTACGGAGCAGCTTTTTTTGATAAAAAATTAGTTTTTACTTCTGCACGAGACACTGGTAGCCTAGGTAAACGTAAGCATACCTGGACAGGTGAAAGTTTTACAAATTTGTATACAGCAGATATCGGTGAACAAGGTGCACTTTCGAATCCAAATCGATTTGAAAGAGGTTTAAATACAAGAGTAAATGAATCTACTTGTGCTTTTACTAAAGATGGCAAAACTGTCTATTTTACACGTAATAGCTTCTTAGAAAAGCGTGAAAAAAACAGTAAAGGTTCAACATTATTGAAAGTTTATACCGCTACTTTTGAAAATGGAAAATGGGGTAATATTAAAGAATTACCATTCAATAGTATTGATTACCAAACAGCGCACCCTGCTCTAAGTAGCGATGAAAAAACACTTTATTTCGTATCGGATATGCCTGGTACTAAAGGATCATCCGACATTTATAAAGTAGCTATCAACGGAGATGGTTCCTTTGGAACTCCTGTTAATATGGGAGACATGATTAATACAGAAGGTCGTGAATCGTTCCCAATGGTAACTTCTGAAGGGGAGTTTTATTTCGCTTCCGATGGGCATCCCGGTTTAGGAGGTTTGGATGTTTTCTATGCTAAAATACAAGCTGACGGTTCGATTAAACATGTTCACAATGTGGGTGAACCTATCAACAGTTCAAAAGATGACTTCGCGTATTTGATCAATGAAAAAGACCGTACAGGCTATGTATCCTCCAACCGCGACGGTGGTAATGGCAATGATGACATCTACCTTTTCAAAGAAAATACTCGATTAGTAGATTGTGAGCAAGCCGTTCATGGTATAGTAACCGACAAAGAAACGGCCAAACCTTTGGCTGGCGTAACGGTAGTATTGCAGGATCAAAACTTCAAAATCTTGAAAGTGATGAAATCCGATGCTGAAGGTAAATTTGATTTTGGTAAACAAGATTGTGAAACCAAATTCTATATCAATTCAAAGTTACCTGAATACAACACCGTTGATACTCCTGTTATGACACCAAATGAAACAGGTAAAACATTTGTTCCCGTTGAAATGGAGCGTACAGTTAAACCCGTAACGGTTGGTGATGACGTATTTAAAGCTTTTGGTATTAAAATCATTTACTTTGACTTAGACAAATCGAATATACGTCCTGATGCAGCTATAGAGTTGGCAAAAATTTTGGATCTTTTAGAACAATATCCAACTATGGAAATCGATGTTCGTTCGCATACCGACTGTCGTCAAACGTATAAGTATAATATGTCACTATCGGATCGTAGAGCAAAATCTACTGTCGCTTGGTTGGTCAAAAATGGTATCGCTGCGAGTCGTTTAACTGGAAAAGGATATGGCGAGTCACAATTGGTTAACGATTGTGCTTGTGAACCCACCAACAAATCAGATTGTACGGAAGAGCAACACCAAGCCAACCGACGTTCAGAATTTATCATTACCAAGTTATAATCTCAATTATAAATTGTTTAAACCCGAAAACGCCCTGCTCTTTGTGGGGCGTTTTTAATTATACAACCCCCTATTTACCATTCTTTTTAAATTAATCCCCTACAAAAGGTCGTTGAAGCAAAAACCCTTACTTAATCATCTCTTTTACTGCTTTATAACACCCTTGTTTGGCCTATTACATTGATTTCTTATATTGGAGATATCTATTCTAAAACCTTTTTTACACGCGATTACATTACCCATAAGAAATTAATTATTAAACACCAAACTAACTCTACGTATTGCTACTTTCAAAAAATAAAACGGAATGATAATTAAAGGTATTTTAAGCTTTATCTCATACTAACACAATGCTCTATTCTATATTCAATATTAAAGTAAACCAAAAACAGCAATAATCGTTTATACTATCGATTTTTGACAAGACTTCTTATCCCTTTCTCCTTCTAGGAAAGATTAGGTTGTTTTCAGCCCTGATAGAGCCGGCATCCCCCGATGGATATTGGGGATATAGGCGAAAGCCGGATCGGGTTGTAGAGAACGTGGAATTGTGTTGCTGCCCAACATAAAACAAAAAAAACCACTCCGGAGAGTGGTCATTTCAAAATCAAACAAAACTATAAATCAATTATCTTTTCATAAATATGTTCGTAAAGTAACGGCGTCCGTTGGCGGGATTAATGGTAATTGATACGCCAAAGTGGGTGTAATCGCCTTCGATGTTGGCTTTGTGGCCAGGACTATTTAACCATGCATTTAAGGCCGAAGCAGGTGTTGAAAAATTGTAAGCTACATTCTCACCTACACGAACAGCGCCCAATACATGTTTGATATTGTCGGCACGCAGTTCAAAATGATCGTGACTTACAACATTATTTTCAATCATGTATTCGTTATGTTCAAAGGATTTAAATGAGATGTGGTTTACGATTTCCAAGCGGTTTAACCCTTGGCTCTCGCGGTAATTGTTTAAACGGTTCGCTAAATCCGTTTCTTCTGTGGTATAATCATAAGCAGTGACTAATCGATAATCGTTTGTTGAAGTAGCTTCTTCATCTTTGGAACACGATACTAATGTAAACACCAATGCGATTGGTAAAAACATTCTAAGTAGTTTTGCTTTCATAGTAGTAGGTTAAGTTTTGACGGATAGATGTGGGGCAAATATCTTGTCAGTTATGAATTGATGAACGTTGTTTTGATTTGGTTACCCAAACTTACTACTATACCGTTAAAGTGACAAATAAAATCGACGAAATACATCATTAATTTAATTTTATAGGTAATTTTCCTACAAATTAAGGAGATAAACGTTCAATTTTCCAATTGAAATCGGTTTGAAGGGTGTAACGTATGCGGTCGTGTAACCGATTGGGGCGTCCCTGCCAGAATTCGACCGCTTGAGGACGCACTAAATATCCGCCCCAATGGGGTGGTCTCGGAATCGGTTTCTGTGCAAACGATTGTTCAAGGTTTTTTAACTTTTCATCTAAATACGAGCGAGAAGATATAGGTTCGCTTTGTGCCGAGACGATAGCTCCTAATTTACTGCCGTCAGGACGTGAATCAAAATAAGCATCGGAAACAGCTTCGGAAGTTTTTTCGGCGATCCCTTTAATAATTACTTGTCTTTCGATACCAGACCAGAAAAAAGAGAGACAAACATGGGGGTTGGCGGCCAAGGCTCTCCCCTTTTCGGATTCGTAGTTGGTATAAAAAATAAATCCTTCTTCGTTGTATTTTTTAAGTAAAACCACCCGTGATTTGGGATAACCATCCAATCCAATAGTTGCTACGGTCATCGCATTCACTTCATCAATACCTCCGAAATTTTCGGCTTCATGAAACCAACGATGAAATAGATTAATTGGGTCCTCGGGTATTTGGGTTTCCAATAATTCGCTTTTGGTATAACTTTTACGGTAATCTCCTAAATCGTGCATGACTTTTTTTTACAAAATTACGGTAAAAGATTGTAATGTTTACCGCTGGGGAATTTCAAATTCTTTCCCGTCTTCGGCCAACCACACTTGAGGAAAAATGGTTTCGGCTTCGGCTTTAAACGATTCCGTCGAACCGTAACGGGTTGAAAAATGACCTAAAAGCAACTGATGTACCTTGGCTTGCAAAGCGATGGAAGCTGCTTGCTTGGCAGTAGCATGCATGGTTCGTTCGGCGAGATGCGACTCATTTTCCAAAAAAGTACTTTCATGATACAACAAATCCACATCTTGAATCAAGGGGATAATTCGCTCATCATAGCATGTATCACTGCAATAGGCATAACTGCGAGCAGTAGTAGGGTCAAACGTAAGTGCCGCATTGGATATCACGCGACCGTCTTCCAAGGTAATGTCGCCTCCGTATTGGATTTTTCGAAAATACACCGGTTCTATTTCCAACTCAGTGATGGCTGGAATATTCAGTTTCCGTTCTTTATTTTTCTCTTGAAACAAAAATCCGTTGGTATACACACGATGATGTAGTGGAATGGTAGATACCCGCACTTTATCATCCTCATAGAGTATTTCAGTGGAAGTAGATTGTAACTCATGGAAATATAAATTGTAGCCAGTATACGAACCAGAGGCGCGTAATTGCAATAAAATAATTTCCTTTATGCCTTTGGGACCGTATACATGCAAATCGTTTTCACGGTTGAGTAACATAAAGGTTGATATGAGTCCGATGAGTCCATAAAAATGATCTCCATGCAAATGGGAAATAAAAATATGGTTGATTTTGGAAAACTTAATCTTGCTTTTTCGCAACTGTACTTGAGTTCCTTCAGCGCAATCAATCAAAAAAATATGGTTTTTGATTTCTAATACTTGAGACGTGGGATTAGAAAAAGTGCGCGGTGTAGCGGCGTAACATCCGAGGACAGTAAGTTTCAATTACGAATCGGTTTTTTGGTTTTCAATTTTTCCAAGACGAACAATTTTTAGAATCAAAACTATGATGATTCCCAAATTGAGTCCTAACTTCAAATAGTCAAAGTCGCCTGTTTTGATGTTTTCGAACAACCTTCTAACAAAGAGGAACGTCAGTCCAAATAAAACAACGGTGTAGATGTAGGCAAATGTTTTATTACTCATATTAAAATCCTAAATCACGTTCAATTTCCTCCATTTCGATAATATCATGGGCTTCTTTCAGTGAAGGCACGACATGCAAATGGGAAGGAATAGCATTAAAATCGATCGCATTAACAACGATTACAAATGACTTTTTCCCTTTTTGATGGGTTTTGGCCAAAGGAGAAAAAAGCTTGACTGTTGTCAAATCGACTTCTATATGTGTCAAATCAACAATAACATTTTGTGTCACAAATTGCCCATACTCTCGGGTAACTTTTGCACAAAAATCGGCTACGGGTTCAACCGTATCTCGAAGAATAGTAGTATGTCCTTTGGTTTCTACTCTCATTAGGGTTTTAATTTTGAAGCCAACAAATAGATGACCGCCATGCGAATCGCCACTCCATTTTCTACTTGATCTAAAATGACCGAATGAGGACCATCGGCGACTTCGGAGGTGATTTCTACACCGCGATTAATAGGTCCCGGGTGCATGATGACAATTTCTTTGGACAAGGAATTTAAAAGAGCTTGATTTACGCCATATTGTTGCACGTATTCGCGCGTGGATGGAAAATACGAAACATCCAAACGTTCGTTTTGAATACGAAGCATATTGGCTACATCACACCATTCGAGGGCTTGACGCAAATTGGACTCTACTTTGACGCCCAAACTTTCAATATATTTAGGTATAAGCGTTTTGGGACCACATACCCGTACTTCGGCGCCTTGCATTTGGAGGGCAAAAATATTGGAAAGGGCTACCCGCGAATGTAAAATATCGCCTACAATCACGACTTTTTTTCCAGCCACATCACCCAATCGTTCCCGAATCGAGTAACTGTCGAGTAACGCTTGCGTGGGATGTTCGTGTGCGCCATCACCAGCGTTAATAATGCTTGCATTGACATGTTGCGCTAGAAAGAAAGCGGCTCCAGGATGGGAATGACGCATCACAACCATATCCACTTTCATGGCCAAAATATTATTTACGGTATCGATAAGGGTCTCCCCTTTTTTTACCGACGATTGGGCAGCAGAAAAACTGATGACATCGGCTGACAGTCGCTTTTGAGCCAATTCAAATGATAATTTAGTACGGGTACTGTTTTCAAAAAAGATATTGGCAATGGTAATATCACGAAGGGAAGGGACCTTTTTGATCGGTCGGTTAATGACTTCTTTAAAATGATCAGCTGTTTCAAAAATTAATTGAATATCTTGTTCATTTAGATATTTGATGCCGAGCAAATGATTGACAGAAAGTTCAGACATGGGTGTGTTGCATTAAGGTTGTGTGACCAAATAAACGGCATCTTCGCCCTCGTTTTCTTGCCAACAAACTTTGACAACTTCATCGTTGATGGCATCTACTTGACGTCCCCTATAATCGGGTTGAATGGGTAAATGGCGACTAAATCGACGGTCAATTAGGGTCAGTAATTCCACTTCCGAGGGACGTCCGAAGGATTGAATTGCTGTGAGAGCAGCGTTAATACTTCGTCCGGTAAACAAAACATCGTCTATAAAAACGACTTTTTGATTTTCGACCAAAAAATCGATTTGTGTTTTATTGGCTTCCAAAGGTTTACCACTGCGGCGGAAATCATCGCGAAAAAAAGTGATGTCAAGAAACCCCAATCGAATTGAATGAACCCCGTAATCATTTTGCAATAATTGGGTTAACCGTTGTGCAAGGTATTTCCCTCGCGGTTGCAGTCCAATCAATACGGTATGCTGAAAATCGGAATGATTCTCGATCAACTGACAAGCCAAACGATGCAGGATAATGTGTACTTCGGTAGCATTGAGTAGTATTTTTTGACTCATGGAGAAGTGTGCTGTTTGGGAGGTAAAAGTACGGATTTTTTCTTCATCATTGTTCAAAAAAAAATCCCCTGACGAACAGGGGAAACTATTATTTGGAAATCCAATCCACGATTTTAGCATCCATGGGGGAAACTTGAGGCGAAATCACTTGCTCCAAATGACCGTCGGCCCCGATGAGATATTTTTGAAAGTTCCATTCTACGCGACTGTCTTGCAACCCGTTTCGGGATTGTTGGGTTAAAAATTGATACACCTCACACATATCACTGCCTTTCACTGATACTTTAGCCATCATGGGGAAACTTACCCCGTAATTTTTTTGACAAAAAGTAGCAATCTCCACATTGGTTCCCGGTTCTTGTTGCCCAAAATTATTGGCTGGAAAACCGACAATCACAAAATTTTTGTCTTTGAACTTTTGATACAACGCTTCCAAATCTTTGTACTGAGGCGTCAATCCACATTTGGAGGCCGTATTAACAATTAAAATTTTCTTTCCTTTTAAAGAAGAAAAATCAAAGGTATTGCCCTCCAAATCTTCCACTTTAAATTGGTAAATCGTTTCTTTGTCCATAGGGATTTCGTTTTGTGTTGCCGAAATAGCTGCTTGGGCTATCGATGTTTCGCTTTGTTTGCAAGATAGCAAACCATAGATTAAGGCAATGGTGATTAATTTTAATTTCATAAATTATTTTTGTTTAAAATTACAATAAAAATATTAAACACTTCTACCAAGAGCTACTAAAAATTAGGTTAATTTTCTTAAAAATAAAAAACCAAAAGATTCGAACTTACGTAGATGATAAAACTCTAAATAGTATTTGTGTAACCAATATACGCGATTATAACTCAGAAACAATTGATTCCAAACTTTCAAAAAAAAGGCAATTGGGACATCTAAAATCGTTCAAAATAAATATTAGTCGAGGGTTTTATTTAAAAATGAAGCGGCAGAAATTTCTATACAAGCGGAAAAAGAGTATGCGGAAAAAGAGTAAAAAAAATTCGATTGAAAATCAGTCCTCAATTTATCCTCTAGAGCAACTTTATACCCTCGGAAAAGTCTAACCCTTTCAACACGTCAAATCCCAAAAAAAAGGTTCAACGCATACTGTTGAACCTTTTTTCTTTTTTAGAATATTAAGCTTTTTTGGGCTTGGCATACCGCTTTCGATAGCGCCAAAACACAAAAGAGGCAAACACCATAAAGACGACAAAAATTCGAATATAGATATCCACATTTTGCTTCTCCCCTGTCGCATACGAGTGCATGCCCGTGAGGTGGAAGTTAACCCCAAAATAGGTCATCAAAATAGACGCAAAGGCCAAAACACTCATAAAGTTAAATGCAAACAATCCGCGTAAACCGGGTACCAATCGAGCGTGAATCACAAAAGCATACACCATTATACTGATTAAAGCCCACGTTTCCTTTGGATCCCATCCCCAATAACGACCCCAACTTTCATTGGCCCACTGTCCACCCAAAAAGTTTCCAATGGTCAATAGCACTAATCCAATGGTTAAGGCCATTTCGTTGATATAGGTAATTTCTTTGATATGCAATTCCATGGCATTTTTGTTCTTGGTCGTAGTCACCAACATCAAGAACAGGGCTACAATTCCCAAAATCATTCCCAACGTAAAAGGACCGTAACTGGCCACAATTACCGCCACATGGATCATCAACCAATACGAATTCAACACGGGTTGCAAATTGGCAATCTGTGGATCCATCCAACTCATGTGCGCTACCATCAAAATCATCGAAGCGACAAAGGTTCCCGCAGCAATGGTTAATTTCGACTTTTTATCAAACGCTAAGGTAAAAAACATCGTCGCCCAAGCCACATAAATCATACTTTCATACGCATCACTCCAAGGTGCATGTCCCGACACATACCAGCGGGCAATTAACCCTAAAGTATGGGTCGCAAACAAAAGACCAATGATGCCATGAAAAGTAGTGATAGCATACCGCAACGGTTTGTTGTTGGTGAAAATTTGAACAATCACTAAGATCAACATAAGGCTCCCCGCCAACATATACCAAGTGAACAGACTTCGAAATACATCGTATTTGTTCAAGAGAATTTCGGAGGTGATTTGATCGTCGGTGGGACGAACGGCTTTGCCAAACTTCTTTTGGTAATCTTCAATCCCTTGAAGCAAGGTATTGGCCATTGTATAATTTTTAGTAGTAGCGCCTTTGCCTAATTCATTGAGATAATACGGAAACGCGTTTTTAATCTTATCCAAATCCGTTCCCGTGGGTTGATTGATTTCCATAAAAGAAACCCACTTATTCCCTTTGTCGTTGGGTACCGGAAAGATTTTCAAAATCCCCCCGTACATCGCGCTAAACATGAGGTTGATTTTCTTATCGGCCTCTACAAAGTCTTTTTGAAAGTTATTGGGATTTGTTGTTTTATATGCATCATCGAGGTAGGGCGATAACTTGTAATTCCCTTCAGGAGTGATAAAGTCTTTGAATCGAACGTACTTCGCGTCTTTGTCCACCCCTATTAACTTGCGAATGCTATCGTTCCCGCGTTTCAGATAGATGATGGGTAAATTTTCCCATGCTTTCGGATACATGACCATGGAGAGAAAAACCTGATCGGCATTGAGTCCTTCATAGGTATCGTTTTTGCTTACTTTTCGCAACAATTCAGAGGAAAACGTATTGACAGGTTTCATCCGTCCGCCTTCATCTTGAATGACCAAGCGTCCAAATTGAGCCGCTTGTTTTTCGGGTACTGCGTATTTTTTTACCGAATCCAAATAATTGAACACAATTTCTTTTTGGGGTTTGGCAGGAGCATGTTGGTGTCCGTCATGATCGGAATGTTGCGCAGACATTGTAGCTGAAAAACCAAATAATAAAAGAAGCGTCAAGGCGGCTTTCTGCTCTTTGAGTTGGCCTAACTTTCGTTTTAAATTGGCAAACCGTGTGTTTTTGTCAAATAAAATGGCTAACATGGCAAAAAACAGTAAAAAATAACCAATGTAGGTAATCAATGTCCCCCAGAAATCATGGTTTACCGAGAGAATGGTTCCTTTTTCATCCGGATCAAATGAAGATTGGAAAAAACGATATCCCCCGTAATCTAAGATATGATTCATATAAATCTCAGCATCGGTCTTTTTCGCTTTATCAATGACGGTTACTATACTTTTGAAAGCGGAGTAACTTTTTTCTGTTCCTGGATATTTATCGGCGATAAAATCGTTCAACTTCATTGAAAACGGCAATTCGTATACCTTACTTCCAAATTGGAGTGTAAATTCTAAATCACCCACTTTGATGATACGTGGTTCGCCTGTTTTTCCTTTAGAACCTACTAAAGTCACCCGTTCCGTTTTGCCGCCGGTGTGAATTTTTACCGAAAGGGCATCATCAGAATTTTTGGCTTTATAATCGCCGCCAGAGACAAAATCTTTTACACCACGCATCGGAGGCTCAGGAAATACAAATTGCGATCCCCCCACATTATATAAGGAGCGTAACATCAATGTGGCTTCGGTGTTTGCCGTAACGTCGCCTTTTAATTGATCGGCCATGCGCATGAAATTTCCAGCAAAGGGCGTCTTTATTGTTGATTTTGTTCCATCAGAGGCAATATTTATGGCGCCTTCCATGGGTTTGTTAAAAGCAAACAGCAAACCGTGGATACTTTGTACTTCTCCTTCAGCTAGAAAATGTTCGTGTCGCTCGCCATTACCCGCTTCAACTAATTTAAAATACAATTTTCCTTTCGGATCGGCTTTGATGGACTCCTTCACATTCATCAAGAAACTGTCGTATTCAATGGTAAACGAAACGGTGTCAAAACGTTCTTCAAGGGCAAAATGATTGGAAGCAAACGGAGGACACACCGCTTCTGAGAGGATTAGTGGTTTTTCTAAAATGCGTCGTTTTAATTCCCCTTTGTAATTTCCATCCACCAAAACGGTAAGGAAGGTTCGATCGGAATAAAACTGATTGGCACTTTCCCCTTCGCGGATGGGCATCATCCCTTCGTAACTGATGTAACGAGTAATTCCAGCGCCAATGATGATAAAAATAAAGGAAAGATGCAACAACAAAGTAGCCCAATTTTTACGCAAATGCAATTGATAGCGCTTGATGTTTCCAATAAAGTTAATTAAGAAGAAGAAAAGAATGAGCTCAAACCAGCGGGTATTGTAGATCCAAATCCGAGCCGTGTCGGTATTATAGGCACTCTCAATAAACGTTCCCGCTGCCATTGCGGCGGCATATACGATGAACAAAACCGCCATTAAACGGGTGGAAAACAAGAGCGCAAGAATTCGATTCGCCATTTTATTTTAAAATTTACGCAAAAGTAACGCAAAAAATAAAAAACATCGTGGCGAATGCATGGAATTTAAAGCAATATTAGGAAATGTTGTGAAAGCATGCGTCAATTGACAAATTCCCTTTTTTTACTACCTTTACGACCATGATACGATTGGTCATTATTGGCTCTGGAAATGTGGCGCAGCATCTGATTCAAGCTTTTCAAAAGTCGCTGGTTCAGGTGGTCGCACGTCACCCAGAAACGTTGAATTCGCTTTCAATCCCTTGTCCCGTAGTGACTTCGATGTCCGAAGTCGCTGACGCGGATGTGTATTTGATTGCTGTAAGCGACCATGCGATTGCTGCATTAGCACAAGAAATTCCTGGGAAAGGCAAATTGGTGGTACATACTTCGGGCGCGACAGGAATGCACGTACTTCCCCATCACCATCGCAAAGGCGTATTTTACCCGTTGCAAACGTTTACCAAAGGAAAACCGCTTGAGTACAGCACAATACCCTTTTGTCTAGAAGCTGAGACAACTGAAGATTACGCCGTTTTGGAGCAACTTGCTCGTACCGTTTCCCATGCCATTTATCCCATTGATGAAAAACAACGCTTGGCCTTGCATGTGGCGGCAGTGTTTGTATGTAATTTTACCAATCATCTGTACCAAGTAGGGGCTGACCTTTGTGCTGAGCACCACATTTCATTTGATGTGCTAAAACCCTTGATATTGGAAACCGCGGCCAAAGTACAAATCCTAACTCCAGCCCAAGCCCAAACCGGTCCAGCACTTCGCGGCGATACGGCCACATTGGAACGGCACCAAACGATGCTCACGCAAAAAAATCCTCAAGAAATTTATCAATTACTCACCCAATCCATTATTGATCATGTCCAAAAGCTATAAAGAAATCATGAATGACATTACGACTTTTGTCTTTGATGTCGATGGGGTATTGACCGACGGAACCGTGCACGTGTCCCCTACCGGTGAAATGCTCCGTGAAATGCATATTCGCGATGGGTTTGCTATGAAAGCGGCCTTAGAGAGTGGGTATTCGGTTTGCATAATTTCAGGCGGAAGTAATGAAGGCGTTCGGATTCGTTTGCGCAATTTGGGCATTACTGATATTTACTTGGGTACTCCCGACAAGGTGGAAACCTTTACAGAATACTGTGAACTTTACCAAATAAACCCTGCACAAGTATTGTATATGGGCGATGATATTCCCGATTACCATGTCATGCAACGCGTTGGATTACCTACTTGTCCTCAAGATGCTAGTCCCGAAATCAAAGCGATTTCTCAATATATTTCTCATAAAAATGGAGGAAAAGGCGCCGTTCGGGATGTTATTGAACAAGTGATGAAAGTGCAAGGCAAATGGCACACCTATTACAATGGGCAACACGATTAAGTTAACCCCTATTCCATGTAACTATGCATTACCTCAAGCTCATTCGTCCCCTTAATCTACTTTTATTGGCACTATCGTTTGTCATTTTTAGGTATGGATTTTTGAAATTTAACAACCCCGATGCTGAATTAGCGCTTTCCAATTTTCAATTTTATCTCCTAATAGCAGCTACCTTGTTGATGGCGTCGGGCGGATATATTATCAACGCAATTTTTGACCAAGGGACAGACGCAATTAACAAACCTAACTCCAATCCTGTAGGAAAACAGATTGAGGAGAGCACAGCTTACTACTTATTTGCCGGGCTCTCGATTACCGGAGTGGGTATTGGAATGTATCTATCGAATGTTATACAACGTCCCGGATTTATTATTTTCTTCATTCTTGTTGTATCGCTGCTATACTCCTATTCCTCATCGTTAAAACAAATCGCATTGGTGGGTAATCTTGTTATAGCTCTTTTAAGTGGATTTAGCGTACTGATTATTGGGATATTCGATCTTTTTCCAGCTACGGATGATGCCAACCGTAGGGATATGACGATTTTATTTTCTGTACTATACAACTATGCGCTATTTGCCTTTGTGGTGACCTTAATTCGAGAAATCATTAAAGATGCTGAAGACCTTGAAGGCGACTGTGCAGAAGGAATTACCACCTTTCCTGTACGGTTTGGATTGCAGAAAACCAATCTTTTGGTAGCGGTTCTAACGTTTTTTACGATCCTATTTATCGGTTATTACAGTTACATTAATTTCTTTGACAATAACTTAAACCTAACCTTTGTTTATGTGTTGCTGTTAATTATTGCTCCTCTAATCTTTGTTTTCATGAATGTAGTTAAGGCTAAAGAAAAAAAGGATTACAGCTTGTTAAGCACTATTTTAAAAATTGTTATTTTCTTTGGCATTCTGTCCATTTATATTGTCAATCTAAATAAAACAATACGTGGTTAAACCAATTAAAATCATTCTTGCTTCGGGTTCCCCCCGACGTCAACAGTTCTTCAAAGAATTGGATTTGACCTTTGAAATTCGACTCAAAGAAATAGATGAAGTGTACCCCGTTACGTTACGTGAAGAAGAAATCACGAATTACATAGCGCTTGAAAAAGCCCGTGCTTTTGAGGGTTCATTAGCCGACGATGAATTGCTTATCACGAGCGACACCTTGGTTTGGCTCAACGATTGTGCCTTGGGGAAACCTAAAGATTACGACGACGCTGTAGCTATGTTGCAACAACTTTCTGGTGTGACTCACGAGGTGATTACCTCCGTTTGCTTTAAAACGACAAGATCGGAGGAGTTGCTGTTTGATAAAACAAAAGTGACTTTTGCTCCCATAGATTTGGAGGCCATTCACTACTACCTCAAGAGGTACCAACCCTTTGATAAAGCGGGTGCTTATGGAATTCAGGATTGGATTGGACTCACCGGCATCGCCAAAATTGAAGGATCCTACACCAATGTTGTTGGCTTACCGACGGAAAAAGTTTATCGCTTTTTAACAACACACTACTTAAAATAGTTGTACTTTTAAGGGTATAAAAAATACCGATTCAATTGATGGAAACGGAACAAGAGCTCAATGCCAAGATTTTAAAAATTACCATGGTGATTCGCGATAATTATCCCGAATTGCACCAATACCTCAACGAAATGCCTATTACGATTCCCGTGGATCAAAATCCGGAGATTAATGTGCAACATTTAAAAAAGTACTACGATTCGTTGGTGGCGATTTTCCGGAATTATGTCGCCGAGCACCAACTTAATTATATCAACCAACGCAACATAGAAGGTCATTTATAATATGGATTTCCAACGTTTTTCCAATGAATTTATCGCAACATTCATCGTAATTATGGCAGTGATTGTTTTACGAGTAGTGATGGCGAAACTCGTACGTCGTTATGCTCAAAACAATCATACATTGGAGCACCGTACTAATTTGATAATCAAATACATTAATTTACTGATTAACATCGTTGCTTTCATTGCCTTGATCATTGTTTGGGGCGTACAACAAGAAGATATTTTTCTCACAGTCTCTTCGGTTACCACCGTAATTGGAGTGGCTATGTTTGCCCAATGGTCGATTTTGAGCAATGTAACTTCGGGGGTAATTCTCTTTTTCTTTTTCCCGTTCAAAATTGGCGACGTGATTAAAATTCACGACAAAGATTTTCCCGTAGAAGGAGAAATTGAAGACATCAATGCCTTTCATATGGATTTACGCACACGAGAAGGCGAACGAATCACGTATCCCAACAATTTATTATTACAAAAAGGAATTTCGATTGTGCAGCATGAGGCAGAACCGAGAGAATTTATGGATTAAGTGGATTTTTAAGTGAAGACATACGGCATTTCGTACCCCTACTATTTTTGTTAAAGAAAACGAAAAACAAAAAACCACTTCTTGGAAATCCTTACTTTTGGATGAAATCAACAAGTATACACATGCGTAAATCGTTTTGGTGGGTAGCCTTGGTGTGGACGAGCCTCGTTGCCACGGCCCAACGTCCTGAAAAACCGAGTGCTTCAGACATTTATCATCAAATTGAGAAGTTAAATTTTCTGGGGAATGTGCTCTACGTAGCTGCACATCCCGATGACGAAAACACCCGACTCATCGCTTATCTCGCCAATCACGTTCATGCCCGAACAGGCTATTTGTCGCTCACCCGTGGTGATGGGGGACAGAATCTAATTGGACCCGAATTACGGGAGTTGCTTGGAGTCATTCGCACACAAGAGTTGATCGAAGCACGAAGAATTGACGGAGGAGAACAGTTTTTTACCCGCGCCAATGATTTTGGCTTTTCTAAAAATCCAACAGAAACCTTAGCGATTTGGGACAAAGAACAGGTGCTCAGCGATATGGTTTGGGTGATGCGCCAATTTCGGCCCGATATCATCATCAACCGTTTTGATCATCGCTCTCCTGGCACCACCCACGGACACCATACCGCCTCAGCGCAATTGGCTTTAGAAGCCTTTGAGCGTAGTGCTGCCGCTACCTCTTTTCCAGAGCAATTGACGTTGATCCAACCATGGCAACCCAAACGTATTTATTTCAATACCTCATGGTGGTTTTATGGCAGTAAAGAAAAATTTGAAAAAGCCGACAAATCCAATCTTACAAGCTTAGACATTGGTATTTTTTATCCTTACAATGGAAAATCCAACCAAGAAATCGCTGCTTTGAGTCGCAGTTGCCACCAATCCCAAGGATTTGGAAACACGGGTACTCGAGGGAGTGAAATGGAATATTTGGAATGGTTGAAAGGCGATAAACCCACTGCTTCGTCCAATCTATTTGAAGGTATTGATACTACGTGGAACCGTTTGGCGGAGGGAAAACCTATCGGAGCCCTTTTGGAACGCGTTCAAAAATCATTTAATTTCAATAATCCCGCGGCGAGTCTCCCGGATTTGGTAAAAGCCTATACTTTAATCCAGCAACTTTCTGATCCGTTTTGGAGGGAGCAAAAATCGGAGGAAATCAAACGAATTATTGCCGCTTGTGCTGGACTTTATCTGGAGGCTGTGGCCGATACCCAAGAAGTGACTCCCGGGAGTTCTCTTGGCATTAAAGTCGAAGCCATCAACCGAAGTGCAGCGGATATACGTTTGACACGAATAGAAACATATCCCTCAACTCCAGTAGACTGGAACAATGTATCACTTCCCTACAATCAGGTCAAAACGCACAGTTTTACAATGACACTTCCTGCTAATCACCCTTATACTGCGCCCTACTATTTGGAAGAAACAGCGCGTTTGGGGATGTATTCAGTTTCAGCGCTTACCCGTCGTAGCAAACCCGATGTGGAGCGCCCAACTAACGTCACCTTTATCCTTTCGGTTTTGGGGGTTGACATTCCCTTCACCAAAAAGGTGGTGTACAAGTACAATGACGATGTAAAAGGCGAAGTCTACCAACCGTTAGATATCGTACCCGTAGTCACCTCTACGCTTAAAGACAAGGTGATGATTTTTCCCAAAAATAGAGCGCGGGAAGTTCAAGTCGTCATTAAAGCAGGAAAAGGCAACATTGAAGGAACCGCTCATTTAGAGGTTCCCAGCACTTGGAAAATTATACCCGAATCCATCCCT
>NZ_JAIXWA010000023.1 GCF_027482425.1 Flavobacterium sp. | reverse complement strand
TTGAAATTATCGGAAATGACGCCAAATTGAACCGCGCCATAGAAAAAGCAATTCAAGTGGCACCCACCGATATTTCGGTGTTGGCGGTAGGAGAAAGTGGTGTAGGAAAAGAAAGAATTCCGAAGATTATTCATTCCCTTTCGCATCGTAAACACGGTAAATACATTGCGGTCAACTGCGGGGCCATTCCTGAAGGCACCATTGATAGTGAACTTTTTGGTCACGAAAAAGGGTCGTTTACTGGGGCTACACAAACGCGCGAAGGCTATTTTGAAGTAGCCGATGGCGGCACCATTTTTTTGGATGAAGTAGGCGAATTACCTTTAACAACGCAAGTTCGTCTATTACGCGTTCTGGAAAATGGCGAATTCATCAAAGTGGGTTCGTCCAAAGTTCAAAAAACCAATGTGCGCATTGTTGCGGCCACTAATGTGAATATGCATGAAGCCATTGAAAAAGGAAAATTTAGAGAAGACTTGTACTATCGTTTAAGTACAGTAGAAATAGGATTACCTCCCCTACGTGAACGCCGTGAGGACATTCATTTGTTGTTTCGAAAATTTGCTTCAGACTTTGCGCACAAATACAAAATGCCCCCCATCAAGTTGGAAGATAACGCCGTAGGGTATTTGGTGAATTATCGTTGGGCAGGAAACATTCGTCAATTGCGCAATGTCGCCGAACAAATCTCGGTACTTGAAACCAAACGGGATATCAGTGCAACCACTTTGGCAGGATACATCCCGATGGACCAACGCAATTTGCCTAGTGTGGTTTCGCAAAGCAAATCGGAGAGTGATTTTGCCACGGAGCGCGATATACTGTATAAAGTTTTATTTGACATGAAAAGTGATTTGAATGATTTAAAAAAACTCACTTTAGAATTGATGAAAAACGGCAAAAACGTTCAGGATATCAATCCGAGTTTAATTCAAAAAATTTATGGCAAAGCCGAGGAAAGCACACCTTTTACTCCAGAGACTTCTGTTGCGGTGTACCAGCCTACCGTAGAAAACCATCAAGAGGAATTTCACGATGATGATGCTGAACACAACTATCTTTTTGCCGAAACCGTAGAAGAAGAGGAAGTATTGCGTTTGGAGCAAAAAGAGATCGAGTTAATCAAAAAGGCATTAGAACGAAACAAAGGCCGTCGAAAGGCAGCTGCCGATGAGCTAGGCATCTCAGAACGCACACTTTATCGAAAAATCAAGCAGTTTGACCTATAAATAGTGGCTTGACCAGAAATACATTTACATTTGAAGCCCAATTTAACCTACCATGAATAAACTACTCGTTCTAGCAGTACTTACCGTAAGTTTTTTTTCCTGTTCCAATGATAGTAATGACGCTACCAATACCACGGCACTTCGAGAAGTTGTCCTTTTCAGAAATTCACCTCAAGAATTGCATTGGAAATTCAATACCTCGGGTCAATTAACTGAAGCTACCAACGCCCAGAATCAATTGGTTGAGCGTTATACCTACAACAATTTGAATCAAATCACACGCGTTGGACTTTTCACCAATGGTACTGAAACCAGCAGTTTCACCTTTACATACAACAATAACGGCATAGTGGCTAGTATCAACGGAAATGCTGTGGTTCACAATTCAGCCACAAATACGTACACCTACTCGCACAATGGAACAGTTCGTACGGTGACATTTAATGCAGACCGGAAAGCTACTCAAATTGTTGAAATGGTTGGCACAGAATCTACAGGCTATTTGATGACCTATCAAAATGGGAATTTGACTTCATACACGCGTACTTCTATGACGTCCAATATGAGTCGGAATTATAGTTACAACACCATGATGACCTACCGCACGGAATTGGGTCGATACACTGCCGCTTTGGCCTTGGTAAAAAGTTTTACGGAACCCGAATTTTTAGCACATGCATTCACTTCGGAATATGTGCCTGAAGAATGTCATCACGGGGCTCCCGCAGCGCTGCGGTTCAGCTATGGTGTGATTCCTGGGGAACGCTCGTTACAATTTACTTCAGAAGAATATGTGAATGATACTCCGGGGACAATTGCTTCCTACCAAGAATATTATTACGGGAATTAATCTTCTTCAATTCGAAATATTGCTTTATTTTAGCGGTCTTATCTTTGATTCATGAAAGCATTACGGTGGATTTCTTTATTGGCTTTACTCGTATTCCTCAACGGTTGTGGAGGATATAGTTTTACGGGGATTCAAACCGACGCCAAAACCGTACAAGTAAAATATTTTCAAAATACAGCACCGCTTGTCGAACCTGGAATCGAACGAATTTTCACCAACAAATTACAGGAGGCCATTCAAAATCAAACGCGATTAAGTTTAACTTCATCCAATGGCGACTTGGTGTATGAAGGTGAAATCGTAGATTATCGCGTTTCTCCAATGACGTCGACCGCTAATTTTACAGCGGCACAAAACCGATTGACCATTACGGTATTAGTAAAATTTACCAACGCCAATAAAGTAGAGGAAAATTTTGAAAAACGTTTTTCCTTTTTTCAAGATTATGAAGGAAATGCGCAATTGACGGGAAGCAAACTCACGGAAGTTGTCGATTTCATCTTTAATCGTATTACGCAAGACATTATTAATGAATCGTTGGCAAAGTGGTAGGTATGAATAGCACTGATTACATCTATCTACTCAATAAACCTTATGCCATCAACGATCGGCAATTTCGAGAATTGGAACCGATTCTTGAAAAATACCCTTATTTTCAAAGTCCGCGTGTTTTGCAATTGAAGCATTTGTACAATCTCGACAGTTATCATTACAATGATGCGTTAAAAAAAACCGCGGCCTACACCCATGACCGTAGTGTACTTTTTGACTTTATTACGACAACGCAGTTTACTACTATTGACAATACGTTGTATGATCGCAAGATCGCTGAATTATTGAATATGGAGGTCATTGACTCTGAAGTAGTCGTCATACAACCTTTTGTAGATCCATTACAACAATCCCTTTTAGCTACCATTGAAAAATCGGGGGAAGTTGCAAAGGTGAATGAGTCTCATACCACAGTTTCATTGGAAATCGGAAAACCTTTGCCATTTAATACCGAAGAAAAGCATAGTTTTCAAGAATGGCTTCAACTTTCGCGTTTTAAACCTATTGAACGAAAAGAAATTCCTGCGGCAACTGAATCCGCTCCCAATACTGATGCCCGAGTGAAAAAACTGGAACTAATCGATAAATTTATAGAGACTAATCCGAAAATACCTGCGATTTCAAAAGACAGCACTCCTGCTGCAGTAGCCATGGAAACGCCCGATAAAAGTTATTTAATGACAGAAACCTTAGCAAAGGTGTATTTAGAACAGAAAAAGTACCCAAGGGCAATTCAAGCCTATGAAATTTTAATTTTGAAATATCCAGAAAAAAGTAGTTTCTTTGCAGACCGAATTGAAGAAATAAAAAAATTACAACAAAATAATCCCTAAACAATGAGCACATTTACAATCTTTTTGGTACTAATTACGATTGTTTGTTTTCTATTAATCATCGTAGTTATGGTTCAAAACCCTAAAGGAGGAGGCTTATCTTCTGCCTTAGGCGGAACACAACAACTAGGTGGTGTCCAAAAAACAACCGATTTCTTAGATAAGAGTACTTGGGTATTGGGTGCAGCGTTGATTGTGTTGGTTTTATTGTCTAGCATGAGCTTTCCTGGCTCTGGTGGCAGTAATGACAAAATCATCGATGCGAGTCAATCAGCAGCTCCGGCTCCAGAGGATGCCAAGGAAGCGAAACCGGGCGATGCGAACTCAAAACCAGCAGAAACCCCTGCAACTCCAGAAAAAAAATAACGTAAAGAGTCCCTGTTCGGGACTTTTTTTTTGACATAAAATTCGCTGACAGAAAGACTGAAAAATTGGCAGTTTTTACCCCTTGGCACAATTTCTGAAATAAACGAGGCAAACAAATAATAACAAACTAAAAATAATTCATTATGGCTTTAAACATCAAACCTTTATCTGATCGAGTTTTGGTTGAGCCTGCGGCCGCAGAAACAACCACCGCAGCAGGAATTATCATTCCAGACACTGCAAAAGAAAAACCACAACGAGGCACTGTCGTTGCAGTAGGTAACGGTAAAAAAGACCATACGATGACTGTCAAAGTGGGCGATACTGTATTGTATGGAAAATACGCTGGAACCGAACTAAAATACGACGGTAAAGATTATTTAATCATGCGCGAGGATGACATCCTAGCCATTATTTAAAAAACAGGATTAACAAAATCAAAAAAGTAAAAAAGTAAAACTATGGCAAAAGATATCAAATTTGACATTGAAGCACGCGACGGTTTAAAACGTGGAGTAGACGCTTTGGCCAATGCTGTAAAAGTAACCTTGGGCCCGAAAGGCCGCAACGTAATCATTTCAAAATCCTTTGGTGGCCCTACTGTAACGAAAGATGGAGTTTCGGTTGCTAAAGAAGTAGAATTGAAAGATGCCCTCGAAAATATGGGCGCCCAAATGGTGAAAGAAGTGGCTTCTAAAACCAATGACTTAGCGGGTGACGGAACGACTACAGCGACCGTTTTAGCGCAAGCCATTGTAAAAGAAGGGTTAAAAAACGTAGCCGCGGGGGCAAATCCAATGGATTTAAAACGCGGAATTGATAAAGCGGTTGAAACCATTGTAGCCAATCTTGGAAAACAATCCCAAGAAGTGGGAAGCTCTTCGGAGAAAATCAAACAAGTGGCTTCGATTTCGGCCAACAACGACGAAGTGATTGGGGATTTAATTGCCACAGCTTTCTCAAAAGTTGGTAAAGAAGGCGTCATCACGGTTGAGGAAGCCAAAGGAACCGACACTTATGTGGATGTCGTAGAAGGAATGCAGTTTGATCGTGGGTATTTGTCCCCTTATTTTGTGACGAATGCCGAAAAAATGGAAGTGGACTTAGATCGTCCTTACATTTTATTGTACGACAAAAAAGTTTCTTCTTTAAAAGAATTATTGCCTATCCTTGAGCCTGTGGCACAATCGGGCAAACCGTTGTTGATAATTGCTGAAGATGTAGATGGAGAAGCATTGTCGACGTTGGTGGTCAACAAATTACGCGGTGCGTTGAAAATCGCTGCTGTAAAAGCGCCTGGTTTCGGTGACCGTAGAAAAGCGATGTTGGAAGATATTGCTATTTTAACCGGAGGGACTGTTGTTGCTGAAGAAAGTGGCTTTACACTTGAAAATGCTACGTTAGAAATGTTAGGAACGGCTGAAAAAGTTACCATCGATAAAGACAATACTACGATTGTCAATGGAGCGGGTAATGCCGACATGATTAAAAATCGTGTAAATCAAATCAAAGCGCAAATTGAAACCACGACCTCCGATTATGACCGTGAAAAACTGCAAGAACGTTTGGCTAAATTAGCCGGTGGGGTTGCGGTATTGTATGTTGGTGCTGCCTCCGAAGTTGAAATGAAAGAGAAAAAAGACCGTGTTGACGATGCTTTGCATGCGACTCGTGCGGCGGTGGAAGAAGGAATTGTTGCTGGTGGAGGTGTTGCTTTATTGCGTGCCAAAGCGGCCTTAGCTGATTTAAAAGCTGAAAATGCGGATGAAGCTACAGGAGTACAAATTGTTTCTCGTGCTATAGAATCGCCTTTACGCACCATTGTTGAGAACGCTGGTTTAGAAGGTTCAGTAGTGGTAGCAAAAGTAGCCGATGGTAAAGGAGATTTTGGATACAATGCCAAAACCGATGAATACGTAGACATGTTAAAAGCAGGTATCATCGATCCGAAAAAAGTGACGCGTGTTGCTTTGGAAAATGCGGCTTCGGTTGCGGGCATGATTTTAACCACGGAATGTGCTTTGGTGGACATCAAAGAAGAATCAGCTCCGGCAATGCCGATGGGCGGCGGTATGCCCGGCATGATGTAAGATAAAATACATTAGCATAAAAAAATCCGACTGTTGTAATGGCAGTCGGATTTTTTATTGAAATATTTCTTGAGCCTATTTTCGTTTTCGAACAAACTTCATAATAACAGGAACTGTAGTAACCAATACGATTCCGATGACGATGTATTCTATATAATGTTTTAAATCAATATTGAACTGTATTTTAAACAACTCGTATAAATAGTGTCCCGCAAAGATCATTGTTACTGACCAGAGGACGGACCCAAGAATATTGTAAAACATAAATTTTTTACGGTCCATTTCTACAATACCCGCAATCACTGGGGCAAAGGTGCGTACAATGGGTAAAAAACGTGCAAATACGACCGCACGACTTCCGTATTTATCAAAAAATTCTTTCGATTGGTACAAATACTTTTTCTTAAAAAACAAACTGTCCTCCCGTTTGTACAAGTAGCTGCCGCTTTTTTTCCCAAACCAATAGCCAAACATATTACCAATGATTCCCATCACCGCTACCATAAAAGCGAGCAAGGTTACATTAATAAAATCACTTCCGGTTGAAAAATCCCGCATTAAGAGTTCGCTATAAATCCCACAAAGGAATAGTAAACTATCACCTGGCAGGAAGAAGCCCGCAAGTAGTCCCGTTTCGGCAAACACGATAAACAATACCACATAAAGGCCTATTTTGATGCCTCCAACTTCCAGTAAAATGTAAAACTCAGGGTTAAAAAGTTGTTTCCAATCAAAGTGGTCCATGAAATCTATTTTTTGAAGTCGTGAAATTAGGCATTATTTTCCAAAAGGAGTCTTAATTTTTTGGCAGAATACTGATGCATTTTACGCTCCATAAAACCGAGAGCACAACAACACTATTTTAAGGCCTATTTCATCGTCATCAAAACGTCAATCATTTAGTTGACGCGTTCATACTTACAACAATGGTGTAGTTTTTCATAGACCTCATCGGGGGCCTTATAGGAGCCGATTACATCATGCCCGATGGCAGCAATGGCTTTTTTTACCGTATCGAGACTTGTTTTTTCCTCGTTGATGATCAATTGCATCTGGTGCGTCTCAATATTCCATACGGCTGATTTAACTCCTTTGACTGCATAGGCCGCTTTTTCAATGCGATGTTTACAAGTTTCACAATTACCATTCACTTCAATGGTATATATAGCATTTTTGTTCTTTTTCTCTTGCGACCATCCTTGAATGGAAAACAAGGCCATCATTAATATCAGTACATTTTTCATACTAGTTGCGATTTAAAATTCGTTTTTTTAATTTATAAGACTTTGTAGCGTAATCCGGTGTACACCATTCGGCCAAAAACAGGAGCATAGATAATGGTGGCATCAAAATTGGGTCCGAAGGGCGCATCTGCTCCCAGAATAGCTCGCTCTTGCTGGTAGTTGAATAGATTTTCTACCCCTACATACACCTCAATCGATGAAGAAAACACTCGGGTCACTTGTGCATTGACCAAGGAATACGAAGGTGAAAAATTACCCAATTGCTCCGATGCAGGGTTGTTTCCAGTATAGGGCAATTGTTGAATACCCATCCAGTTGTAGGTGGCATCCATTTTCCATTGTTGGTGCTTTTCTGTGAGTGCTGTTTCATACTCAACATTGGAAAAGAAACGATTTCTAGCTTGTAGCGGACGTTGAAATCGGCCCGCCAAATAGTCGGTAGCCACATCATAAAATTTAAACGCATTGCGAATATTCAACCGATGTAGGGGTTCGAGATCAAATTCAACTTGAACACTATTGGCATACGAACGACCCTGTAAATTGTAAAAAATAACCTGTTGCGCATTTTGCATTACATCGACGACTACCTGGTTTTGAAAATCGGTGCGGTAGGCATCAATAGTAAAAGCAGCGTTTTTGTTAAATACGCGAAACTTCTGGGTAAAACTAACCCCATAATTCCAAGCGATTTCAGGATCTAAACCGTACAATGAACCCCCTGAATTTTGCACCACAAATTGCCGGGAACTGTTGAATAACGTTTGGTTTTCTGCCCAAATATTGGCGGCTCTTTTTCCCCGACCTAGCGATAGGCGCAACACCCCAAACTCCCAAGGATTGTAGCGCAAATGAAAACGTGGGGTAAAAAACACCCCTAAGCGATTATGATAATCGATACGACCTCCTAGAATATAACTAAACGTTTTCCCATTATCAAAGGTATACTCAAAAAAGGTTCCAATGGCGTTGTCGATGCGACTGTAATCGGCGGCATCCAATACTTCGGTGTAGCGGTCTAACGTTAGATTGATTCCTGTTGAAAATTTGTTTCGGGTATTTTCGATAATGGAGTTAAAAATAAAATTGGAATACAAACTTTGTTGTTTCATGGCATAATTGCGTAAGCCAAAATACGAGGATTGATGATGATATGAAAAGGCATTCTGAAACCCCAAACTTTGGTAAGGCATTCCTTTGAATACATACCCCGACTTGGTGGTTACATCAAAGCGTTCGGTATTTATTTCAGATCCCCAACGTTGGGTCGTTCCACGATGATGGTGGGGATGAAAATCGACTTCACCCATCTGCTTTTGATCATTCAAATACTTTAGGTTAAAAAAAGATACCCAACCGGTTTCGGGATTGGTATATTGCCAACGATTGGTTACATTAAACTGCTGCCCCAAGGGATTATCGAGAAATCCATCATCGTTCATGTCATTTTTCCCTACACGGGCATTGCCATGAATGAACAAACTTGACGCCCAATGTTTTCCTAATTTGGTATTAAAATGGGTATTTAATTCATAGCGGTTTCCATTGTCGGCATAGGCATTGAGGAAAAAGGGAATATCTTTTATGGGTTTTATCAATTCGGTATTGATTTGCCCAGAGATACTCTCATAGCCATTGACAACACTGCCGGCTCCTTTGGTAATTTGTATACTTTCTACCCAAGTTCCTGGAATAAAGGAAAGTCCATAAATTTGACTGGCTCCCCGTACAGAGGGAATATTCTCCTCAGCTATAAGAATGTAGGGGCTCGTTAATCCGAGCATTCGAATTTGCTTAGTTCCGGTAAGAGCATCCGAAAAATTGACATCAATAGAGGGATTGGTTTCAAAACTCTCGGCAAGATTACAACAGGCGGCTTTGAGCAACTCTTTGGAGGTTACTACAGCAGTGTTGGTTGTTTTGGATAAGGATTTTTGAATGCTTCGCGACTTTCCTTCTACTTTGACTTCCTCCAATTTTTGTTGGCCAAAGGTCATCGCAGAAATGCACAACGCTACTACAAACGTAGGTGTTTTCATAAATGCAATAATTTATTATTTGACAAAAGATATAAGAGTCAAATAATAAATCAAGCGTAAAATAATCGTTGGGAAAAGCGCTCGTACAATGGCGGTCCATGCGCATCGCAATAATACGCTAAAATTGGTTTTTTATGAACCGTATGTATCGGCAAAAAACAAGATAAAAAGAGGGCGTTATTACTTTCAAAAGCAAGTAATTCAGGCGTAATATCTTTAACTAGTAACTTTTCGGAAGTGTCTTTGAACTTGAATTTTTTATCTTTGCAACAAGACATTTTTTCGAGAGTTGTTGAATCTTCACCACAACAATTGTCTTCCATTTGTGCGGCAAGTTCAGTGAACCCCAAAACGGTTTTAACAGAGGCTACTTCCCCAGCACAATAATGCACATGCAAGGAAACTCCCATTTGAGCAAACCCAATCAGTAATGCAAGCCAGAATGTGAAAATCCTATTCAAAACCATTGCACAAAAGTAGGTAATTTACACTTGTATTCTGACAATAGAACGTTAAAAATCAAATGGTAATGGAGCTCCCGAGTTGCGGTATATGAACTGACCAACCATAGGTTTCTTGAATTTTTATACGCAAGGCATCGGCAGCTTCATTTTCTCCATGAACTAAAAAAAGCTTTTGGGGGGGCTTTTGTATTGCACTCAACCATTGGAGCAAACCCGTTTGATCGGCATGTGCAGACAGCCCTTCAATTTCATAAACAGTGGCCTCAACTGGAAAATATTTTCCAAACATTTTAAGTTCTTTTGCTCCCTCCAATAATTTACGGCCGCGGGTTCCTTCGGCTTGATACCCAACCAAAACAATTGAGGTCTCAGGACGCTCAAGATATCGCTCAAGATAACTTAGTATTCGACCCCCTGTTAGCATTCCACTAGCAGCTATAACCACTTTGGGGCGTGCATCATAAATGGTTGCTATTGTTTCTTTGTAATTGGAAATAGATTGAAACATATGACACATGGCCTCACATTCGTGTAGGGGTAATTTATGTCCCTGCGAATGATTTTTAAACAGTTGCAACACACTAATTCCCATTGGGGTATCTAAAATATAGGGGATATTTGGTATGCGATTTTCCTCTTTTAATTGCCACAATAAATACATCAATACTTGAGCCCGTTCAACTGCGAAACTGGGGATTAAAACAGTCCCTCCTTTCTCGAAAGCAGCATTAATTATTTCCTGCAAAACATCTTTTACTACCTCAACGGGATGAATACGATTGCCATAGGTACTCTCTAAAAAAACAAAATCTGCTTTTTTAGGTCGTATAGGCGCCCGCATTAAATCATCATTCTCACGACCAATATCCCCAGAAAAAACAAGTGTCTTTCCTTCTAATGTAAGTTGAATCGAAGACGCTCCAAGAATATGTCCTGCCCCAAAAAAAAGAGCTGAAATTTCAGGATTGAGAGCGATTACGACATCTTCTTGAATAGAATGCATCAATGGAAATACCGCTTCGGCTTCTTCAACAGTATACAGCGGGCGGGCGACTTCATGTTTTGAAAAACCTTCTTTATTCGCGCGCTCGGCTTCCTCTTCCTGAATCTTTGCGCTATCCAACAATATCAACTTAGTAATATCACGTGTAGCTGGAGTACAGAGAATTTTACCCTCAAAACCTTGAGTAACCAAAAGAGGAAGCCACCCGCAATGGTCGAGATGGCCATGGGTTAGTAATACAAAATCAATCGTTTTTGGCAAAACAGGTAGCGGCTGCCAATTCAATTCCCTAAGATTTTTTAATCCTTGAAAAAGTCCACAATCAACGAGGATTCGAATTCCCTCCGATTCGATTAAGATTTTTGACCCAGTAACGGTACCCACACCGCCCAAAAAAGTTACTTTCATACTGCCATTAGGTTTTGGTTAATTCACGGATTTCTTGCAAAACATTTTTTATCCGCTGTGGACTGAGTCCGATAGTTTCCAACACATGGGATTGATTGGGCAAGTCGGACACCAAAATAACGCCTTGAATCAACACCTTTTCCTTTTCGACTACTGTTAATGTGGTCAAACAGGTTATTGGGTACAATCCTTCACGATCGATGAGATGACGAATATTTTCATGAAGGGGATAATCCCAACTCAATAAGGTTAGTCCGCTACATGTTCCGAAAGTTAAAGCGTCTGTCGTAAACCGATTATTGGTCACTAAAATACAAGCTGTTATAGAGTGGGAGTGGCCAAACACCTTGTGTTGCAGCGGCTTAATATCATTAAAACGGGAAAGAATGTACATGGGCACCTTTACATCTGTTACTGCAAGTGGCGTGGCATGAAACTTACATTCTATCATGGCCGTAATTTCATTTTTTTGAACCACAACATCGATTTCATGGGTAACACAAGTTCCCTGCAATAAACAATTCACCTCCGCTTGGTATCCTTGTCTTTCAAAAAGTCTTGCGATAAACTTTTCAAAGAAAAAACCTGCTGGCCCTAACATTTGCAAAGCTGCCTTTAAATTATATCGTGCCGCATGAGAACTAGATTCTTTTTTGAGTAAAGAAAATGCTAGCTTGTAAATCTTACGTGTACTAATACCATCATAGATTGATTCGCTAATTTTTTGAACTACGTTATCGACCAACGTCGCTTCGGCTCCAGAGCGGAGCATTGACTTACGAAGCTTTTCACGATCAAAATCAACATAATGCCCCGATTGTTTTACCACTTTCATACCCTTACATTTATGTATTAAAGGTACGAAATAATAAAGCTATCGATGTTTATTTTGATAATAAAATGCAGGTATAAAAAGCAACAGAAAAAGGGGTTGAATTAAAAAGCGTCGAACATAAAAAATTAGTAATTTATGGGTATCGCCCGATGTATCGTAAAGCAAAAAAAAGGATGCACCCAAAATGAATCCCAAACCAACATACAAATACCCTACAAAACGCAATTGTTCTCGACTGCGAAATACTACAAATAAAATCGCCATAGAGACCACTGAATTAAGTCCATAACGAAGGAATAAATGCAACCCATAGCGAACGGATTCTATTGGAGGAAGAGGCTGATTTTGATAATCATTTTTAAAGTAGACCAAAAGTGGATCATAAAACCATTGCGCCTCACCCGCTCGAATACACAATAGCAGCCCAACGAGGAAGGCAATCAAAAACCATTTAAACTTATTTTGTGGATGGTGCTGCATAATTGGAAAAACGATTAACCCATACCATCCAAAGTAAAAAAACAATACCATAAATCACCATTGGAAACAATACGCCGTGTAGTGCATGTTCGTAGGCTGGAAAATGATAGAGTGCGATGGCTAGCAATGCAATTCGTAAAATATTTGCCAAGTGAATTATTCCTATTCCGAGTGGTACAAACCAAAGGGTTCGTTGCCACGTTCCGCGAAAAGCCAATACAAAAGCAGTGTACAAAATCATCACACTTACGGCATTACACCCTTCAATTATCCGTGCAATCCAGGTATTATGATAAAACAATTTAACGCCAGCCTCTTTAAAATTGGGAGCGGTGTAGGCGGTATCATCAAAAATCTGCAACACCCATTTGGACTGATCTGCTACCTGATAGGTTATGTAATCCACTTCTTTTTTGGACGAATCATATTGCTGAAGATATCCTTGGTACATTAGAGTCAATAGAGCATACGATACGATAAATCGCAGTAAAAAAAATAAAAAAGGCCGATAAACCGAGAATAAGGATTTCAAAGGGTGTTTTTAACAAATTTTAGGTAAAAATACGAAAAGCCATTGGTTACTTTTGCAAAAAAATACTGCAAATGCAATTTGAAGATTTACACCCCGAAGTTGTATCGATTTTATCGCAACCCGCTAAAACACGTGAAGAAAAGTTACAAGAGCTTTGTGCGCTTTTAAATAAAAAAGTATCCTACTACAATTGGGTGGGATTTTACTTTGCCAATCATGAAACGCGCACCCTTCACTTAGGACCCTATGTAGGTGCTGCAACAGACCATACCGAAATTCCTTTTGGGAAAGGCATTTGTGGGCAAGTCGCCGAATCCAATGCCAATTTTGTGGTTCCCGATGTTTCGGCCCAGGATAATTACATCGCTTGTAGTTTTACGGTTAAATCAGAAATCGTAGTTCCCTTGTTTGTTCGCGGTGAAAATATAGGTCAAATCGACATCGACAGCCATGTCCTTGATCCTTTTTCTGACGCAGACGAACGTTTCTTGGAGTTTGTAAATCAAGAAGTTGCCAAATTATTTTAATTCCTTTTTTTTATTTGTCAAATTCAAAAATAAGGCTACCTTTGCACACGTCTTGGGAAAGACCCAAGCTACATAATAATTATTTAAAAAAATATTAGCATGTATTTAACGAAAGAAGTTAAACAAGAAATCTTCGCTAAACACGGAGGAAAATCAGAAAACACGGGATCAGCTGAAGGGCAAATTGCCTTATTTACCTTCCGTATCAACCACTTAACTGAACACTTGAAAAAAAATCGTCACGATTTCAATACAGAGCGTTCCTTGGTGAAATTGGTAGGTAAACGCAGAAGCTTACTCGATTATCTTAAAAATAAAGATATCAATAGATATCGTGAGATTATCAAAGAATTAGGTATTCGAAAATAATACTAAACGAAAGAGGTGCCTGCGCGCCTCTTTTTTTTAACCACCATTAAAAAAAAGTTTCAGTTTTTCATTGGGTTACAACAACTAACAACAACACAACTAACCTTAATTAAAAACAGGATTAAATTTTATGATTCCAAAAGTAACCCAAGAAACCATTACTTTGGCCGATGGAAGAACCATCACCATTGAAACCGGGAAACTTGCCAAACAAGCCGATGGTTCGGTTGTTGTTCGCATGGGCAATTCTATGCTATTGGCCACTGCCGTATCGGCACGCACGTCCAATCCCGGAGTAGACTTTTTACCATTAACGGTTGATTACCGTGAAAAATTTGCCGCGGCGGGTCGTTTCCCAGGTGGATTCTTCAAACGTGAAGCACGTCCCAGTGACGCAGAAGTGTTGACCATGCGTTTGGTTGACCGCGTATTGCGTCCGTTGTTCCCTGATGATTATCATGCTGAAACCCAAATCATGATTCAATTGATGTCGCATGATGAAGAGGTAATGCCCGATGCATTGGCTGGATTGGCTGCTTCGGCTGCGCTGGCCGTTTCTGACATTCCTTTTTACAACTTAATTTCGGAAGTTCGTGTAGCCCGTGTCGACGGAAAATTGGTCATCAACCCAAGTCGCACCGATTTAGAGCGTTCAGATATCGACATGATGATCGGTGCCTCTATGGATTCTGTTGCGATGGTAGAAGGAGAAATGAAAGAAATTTCAGAGGCCGAAATGATTGAAGCGATCAAGTTTGCTCACGAAGCCATCAAAATTCAAATTCAAGCGCAAGAGCGATTAAGAGCCGCTGTTGGTTCTCCAGCATACCGCGAATATGAAGGTGAGGTTGAAGATGAAGAGGTTTACAAAAAAGTTAAAGCAGCTTCGTATGACAAGTATTATGCTATCGCACAAGAAGCTTCTGCAAAAAGCGAAAGAGGCGAAAAGTTTGCTGCAGTGAAGGAAGAAGTAAAAGCGCTTTTTAGTGAAGAAGAATACGCCGAAAACCCCGATTTACCAGGGTTGGTTGGTAAATACAACTACAAAACACAAAAAGAGGCCGTACGTAATGTGATTTTAGAAAAAGGCATTCGTTTAGATGGAAGAAAAACAACTGAAATCAGACCTATTTGGTGCGAAACAGATTACTTACCTTCTGTTCACGGATCGTCTTTGTTTACCCGTGGGGAAACACAAGCCTTGGCAACAGTAACCCTTGGAACGTCTCGCGAAGCCAATGTGATTGACAATGCCTCTGAACAAGGGGAAGAAAAATTCTATTTACACTACAACTTCCCTCCGTTCTCCACTGGAGAAGCCAAACCCTTACGTGGAACGTCGCGTCGCGAAGTAGGTCATGGAAATTTGGCACAACGCGCCTTAAAGAATATGATTCCTGCCGATTGTCCGTATACCATTCGTGTGGTTTCAGAAGTATTAGAATCCAACGGTTCCTCATCGATGGCAACGGTTTGTGCTGGAACAATGGCACTAATGGATGCGGGAGTTCAAATGATTAAACCGGTTTCTGGTATTGCCATGGGATTGATTACTGACGGACAAAAATTTGCTGTCCTTTCCGATATTTTAGGAGATGAAGATCACTTGGGTGATATGGATTTTAAAGTAACGGGGACTGCAGACGGAATTACCGCTTGTCAAATGGACATCAAAATTGATGGATTGCGCTACGACATCATGGAGCAAGCCTTGGAGCAAGCACGTGAAGGCCGTATGCATATTTTAGGTAAAATTACTGAGACCATCGCTACACCAAGAACAGACGTTAAAGATCACGCTCCAAAAATTATTACCCGAACTATCCCAGGTAACTTTATTGGTGCACTTATAGGTCCAGGTGGAAAAGTAATTCAAGAGTTACAAAAAGCATCGGGTACTACCATTGTAATCAACGAAGTGGACGAGCAAGGTATTGTAGAAATCCTAGGCACAAGTCCGGACGGCATCGCAATGGTATTGGCTAAAATCGATTCCATTATTTTCAAGCCCGAAATTGGCGAGACCTATGAAGTTCGTGTCATCAAGATGTTGGACTTTGGTGCGGTAGTTGAATATACCCAAGCGCCAGGAAATGAAGTATTGCTTCACGTTTCTGAATTGGCATGGGAGCGCACTGAAAAACCCTCTGATGTGGTGAATATGGGCGATGTGTTCCAAGTGAAATACTTGGGTATTGATCCCAAAACACGCAAAGAGAAAGTTTCTCGCAAACAATTGTTACCACGTCCTCCGCGTGATGAAAATCGTCCTCCGCGCGAAGACAAACGCTCAGAAGGTGGCCCGCGCAAGCCTTTCCCACCGAAAGGTGATGCTAAAGAAAATCAAGAAGGTTAATTCATTTCTTTTTTTAGATAGAAAACCCCAATCCGTTGTGATTGGGGTTTTTGTTTTTAAGTAATTTTTAGAAATTGTTTTGCGATGACGCAACCTCTGCACATTTTTATCGTCATTCTTGGAAACAATGCTATGAAATCCTTACCAAAAATTAAACATTTTATCCTCCTTACTTTATTGATACTCGGTGCAGAGAGTTGTAATAACGAACCCGCTGATCGTACCGTACCGACCATCGGATATCAAAATGAGCTCTTCAAACTCATGTTAAACACTACTTCACAAAATGGTGACCCCATGAAGGAACAAATCTGTATTGATTTTGTATATCCTTTTCAACTGTTGGTGTACAACACGAATCGCGAACCGGTGCAAAACTTGACCATGATCGATGACAGTACGTTGTTTCAAACATTAGTGGATTTACCCTTAAATCATACCATCAGCATCTCATATCCGATTGAAACCACCGATTCCAATGGCAATGTAATTAGTATTAACAACGATGATGAACTGTTGATTTCGCTGCGTTCGTGTTCAGATGAAAGTGTTATTTCGTATGTGAATGGGCAATTTTGCACCCCTACGAGTTGCGTAACAAAAATTCCATACCTGCCTGATAATCCCGATAATGAATATGCTGGCGCTATTTTCTATGCCAATCCAGATGGTACCATTACCTTACGCCACTTGGGCAACAACTATTTAGGGACTTGGACGGTGATGATTATCAATCGAAAATCGTACATCAACATTAACTTTGCGGGTATTAATCCCATCGCGACCTATTGGAATAAAAGTTACCACTATTTGGGCTTTGTGGGACCGTATAGAAAGCTCTCCTATTCGGGAGGAGAGCGGTTTTTTCTTCAGACGTGTAATGAAGTTCTGCCTTATCAAGTGGGTGATTTCGGCCCTTCGGGAGGGATTATTGCTTACGATAAAGGAAGTTATTCGGAGGGATGGCGTTATATGGAAGTTGCTCCCAATAATTTGCCCGTGGGCGAATGGGGATGTGTCACCTCCAATTTGATGAACGCCCAATTTGATGGTGTGGGTAGCGGATATCAAAACTCGGTGGCTATTGCCAATTTTCACGAATCGTTGAACCAATATGCGACGAATCCGGGGATTTGCAGTACGTTGAATAATGGAACTGTAGCCGCATTATCGGCCTTAACGAGTGATTTTGGGGACCAACGCGACTGGTGTTTGCCTTCGCATGATGAGTTAAAACTGATATATGACAATTTGCACGTGAACGGGACCGGTGGATTTACAGCGATTCCCTACTGGAGTTCAACCGACACGGGAACGCCTCAGGCAAAATGCATTGATTTTAGTACCGGGGCGACCGTTTTACTTCCTAAAAATACAGCCAATGTTGGCACACGTTTAGTGCGCTATTTTTAAGTATTGAGAAAAAGTTATCCCTCCTACTTCATGGATTCATTATCTTTTCATTAAGCGCAGGAAGTGCATGAGGGGGAGAAGCGGCATCCTGCCCCGACGCAAGGAGGGGCAGATACAGCGGATGACCCGGCCCTGATTGCGTATGACAATGTTTGTTATCGTCAACAAAAATTCTGGCCATCGGGGCGTGCCCAAAAAATAAAAAAGAAAATAAAATTCAAAACTTGTAACTTTTAGGAAACTCGTTACGTAAAAACACCTGAACACTTAATTATAATAAGGAGAAAACGTAATGAGACAACTCAAAATCACCAAGCAGGTAACCAATCGTGAAACTGCTTCCTTAGACAAATACCTTCAAGAAATCGGTAAAGTCGATTTGATTACTGCCGATGAAGAAGTGGAATTGGCACAGCGCATTAAAGCCGGTGATCAACGTGCACTTGAAAAACTTACCAAAGCTAATTTACGTTTCGTTGTATCTGTAGCAAAACAATACCAAAACCAAGGATTAACCCTTCCTGACTTAATCAATGAAGGAAATTTGGGGTTAATTAAAGCGGCGCAACGTTTTGATGAAACCCGTGGTTTTAAATTCATCTCGTATGCGGTTTGGTGGATCCGTCAATCGATTCTTCAAGCCTTGGCCGAGCAATCGCGTATCGTTCGTTTACCGTTGAATAAAATTGGTTCGATAAATAAAATCAATAAAATGTACGCCTTACTGGAGCAATCAAACGAGCGTCCACCTTCCGCTGAGGAAATCGCTAAGGAGTTAGACATGACCGTAAATGACGTAAAAGAGTCCATGAAAAACTCGGGACGTCACTTATCGATGGATGCGCCTTTGGTAGAAGGGGAAGATTCTAACTTATACGACGTATTGCGTTCGGGAGAATCACCGAATCCCGATCGTGAGTTAATTCATGAATCGTTACGCATTGAAATCGAACGTTCATTAGAAACCTTAACACCAAGAGAAGCTGACGTTGTGCGTTTGTACTTCGGGTTAGGAGATCAACACCCGATGACGTTGGAAGAAATTGGAGAAACTTTCGACTTAACGCGTGAACGTGTTCGCCAAATTAAAGAAAAAGCCATCCGACGCTTGAAACATACGTCACGAAGCAAAATATTAAAAACGTATTTAGGATAATACAAACGTTTCAAGAATAAAATTTTTTGGGTAATCAAACAACCTAATCCTGAAATTTCGGGGGAAACTTGAAACTTATTTAACGCAACAACAGTCCACGACTGTTCGTTTTTTGATTGATGATTGAAACTCCGGCTGATTACCGGAGTTTTGTTTTTTTAGGGCAAACAAAACCCGGTCTGTTCGCTTCCAGCTCGAGTTTTGTTTCACACCGTTCGCATGCTGCTCGGGTCCGGAGTTTTGCTTTTGTCATTGCGAGCTTTTTAAGCGAAGTAATCTTATCTTATACCTCATTACTTATACCTCATTTTTTGGGCGTGTCCTTTCAGGCCAGGCTTTCGCACTCGCTTTTTTGTAGTGTTTCATTGCATTACACACTACAAAAAGAGCTCAAACAATTGCTCAATCCTTCACGCAAACCAGTAATAAAAAACATTTATTTTTCTTAGCGAACTTTGCGACGAACCTTTGCGGTCTTTGCGGTTAAAATTTTACCTTTGCCAAAACATCACTAACTCACTACATCCACAATGAAAAACACTCTCATCGCTCCTTCGGTATTGGCAGCAGATTTTGCTAATCTACAACGCGATATCGAAATGATTAATCAATCGGAAGCAGATTGGTTCCACATTGACATTATGGACGGCGTTTTTGTTCCCAATATTTCATTTGGAATGCCTGTTTTGGAAGCCATTCAAAAACATGCTAAAAAAACCATTGATGTGCATTTAATGATTATCGATCCTGACCGATACATTAAAACCTTTGCACAACTTGGCGCCAACGTGTTAACAGTACATTACGAAGCTTGCACCCATTTGCACCGCACTCTTCAAGCCATCAAAGCCGAGGGAATGCAAGCAGGAGTCGCTTTAAATCCGCATACCCCTATTGAAGTTTTAAACGATTGTATTCAAGATATTGATTTGGTCTGTTTGATGAGTGTGAATCCCGGTTTTGGGGGACAATCGTTTATCGAAAATACCTACAACAAAATTATCCGTTTAAAACAACTGATTGCAGAGAAAGGCGCAAAAACCTTAATCGAAATCGACGGTGGAGTAACCGACCAAAACGCAAAACAATTGGTTGCTGCTGGCGCGGATGTTTTGGTGGCAGGGAGTTTTGTCTTCCGCGCTGAAAATCCGATAGCAACGATTCAAAATTTGAAATCAATCACACAATGATACTAAGGCTTCTTCGGGAGCCTTTTTTAATACTGTGCCAATAAGTATTTGATCAAATCGGTTGTGGTCACAATTCCAACCAATATTTCATCCAATACGACAGGCAAGGCGTGAAACTCGCGTGAGGCTAAAATTTCGGCAACCTCCTGAATGGTAGTTTCTGGCGATACGACAACCAAATGGCGCGCCATCACTTGTTCTATCGAAAACATATTGAACACCGTAGTGTCTACCTCCATAGCTTCTTCGTCAACGGCATCGACAAAAGAAATGCGCAACAAATCGGTAAGACTCAACATCCCAACAATCGTATTGCCTTGCACCACGGGAATGTGGCGGATGTGATGCTTTTTAAACAACGCCTCTGCTTTCGTTAAATCGTCTGTACTGTTGAGTTTAATTACATTTTTGGTCATAATCGTAGCGACCGGCACATGATTTTTCATAAGAATTTCAATTAATTTATCCCTTAAAGGTAGTTGATACATTAATGAAAGAATATGATATAAATCAGTTATAACGATTGCCGCAATAACAAACGACTTGGATTTTCCTCCTGAATAAATTCTTGGGTATGCACCCACTCTGCCAAACGTTTACCCATCGCTGAAAAATCGGTCGAAATCGTCGTTATTCCTCGGGCTACCACTTTTTTTAATGGCGTATCATTGTAGGAGATTATGCCCACATCGCTACCTATTTCCAATCCGTATTCTTGTGATTTTTCTACCACACGAACCAAATCCCGATCGTCTGGGATAACAAACACCGTTCCCCGTTCCAATTGCGAAAGCTCAAAGTGCGATTGAATGGCATAGTGTTTTCCAAAATCACGACAAAACTGCTCAAAACCAGTGACCATCCCCAAAGGCTCCTTCTGACCAGGGAACAACAATACGATTTGGGTATAAGGCTCCAAACGCGAAGCTGCCAATGTCAAAGCCGAATACATGGCCCGAACAAAATTTTGATAAATACTGGGATACTGCTGTAAACTGGGACGCGTTTGGTCTAAAATCAATACATCCTGCGATGGTAATTGTGCAATGACTTCCTCTACTCCTTCCATATTAGAGGGCATGATAATGTATTTGAAATAACTTCCCGCCGCATCGTCAATCATTTTCCGAAACAATCCTAAATTAAAATGATGAAAATAAATATCCACTTGTGCTTTATCACCTAGAGCGTCTAAGAACGCATTATAAATATCTTCTTTAAAGGCATTCCATTCGTCAAACAATAAAAAATAGCGCTGTGTATAAGTTAGATCCTCACTTTTTACAAAATATCCTTTCCCCAAATGAGCGTAAATAACCCCTTGCTTTTTCAATATTTCATAAGCCGTCAAAACGGTATCACGCGAGACCCCGTTTTCCAAACACACCTTGTTCACGGAGGGTAATCGATCATGTTTTCGCCATTTCTTGGTCACAATCGCTTCCTCTACGGCAGCTACTATTTGCCTATAAATGGGCGTAACGGACTGTTTATCTATGTGTATAATGCGCATTTTTAAAAACCGGTAGGGAATAAAACAAAAACTGGTAGGTACCGGTATGTAATTTACAATAAAGTCGACTAATTTTGATAATCCCAAAAAAAATCAGGATGAAATCGTCACATTCGCAAATACAGTCGACTACGGGAGCGCAATTTTTCGGGACAACGCCTTTGGGTCAAGATGTGTATTTGCGCACCATTCGCAATCAAAATGGTATGGAACTTTCTGTAGCCGATTTTGGAGCGACGATTACTCGTTTAAAAATTCCAGTGAATGAACTGTATGCGGTCGATGTTGTCCTCGGTTTTGAATCGATCGACGACTATATGCAATCGTTTTCCTCACCCAACCCACAATTTATGGGGGCTGTAGTGGGACCGTTTGCTGGGCGAATCAATCAAGGTAAAGCACCGCTAAACGGCGAAATCATTCAACTGGAAACCAATGCCGGATTGCACCATTTGCATGGCGGCTCGACCAACCTAAGCAATCAATTGTGGCGGTTTAAATCGGTGACTTTTGGTGAAAACCCGAGTTTGACCTATACCTTTACCTCGGCGGCAGGAGCAGGGAACTATCCGGGCATTCTAACCTTGTGGGTAACCTACCAACTTCTGGAAAACAACACCCTTAAAGTAACCTTCAAAGGAACAACAACTGCAGATACTTTTATTAATCTCACCCAACACAGTTATTTCAATTTAAACGGACACGACGCTTCGATTCATGGCATGCAATTGCAACTTTATGCCCCACAAAAATTGGAGACTACCCCGGATTTGATTCCCACAGGAAATCGTATTTCCGTTCGTGATACTGCCGAAGACTTCATGCAACTTCGGGATTGTCCAAAAGCGTGTGATACTACATTTATCCTCTCCAATGCCCATGCAGCGACTTTATACAGTCCTAAAAACCAATTACGCATGGATGTTTTTACCAATCAACCTGCCGTGCATGTTTATGTTGGCGGAGACTGTTTTGACAGCATCAAGGGTAAAGAACAAGCTGCCTACCATAGCCTAAGCGGCATCTGTTTTGAGACTCAAAAATTTCCCGACGCCCCCAATCACCCGCATTTTCCAAATACTGTAGTACGAAAAGGCGAACCCTATTTACACGAAACGTTATTTCAATTTCAAATACAATAAGCGTATGAAAAAGTTACTCTCTTTATGTAGTTTTATCTTTCTTTTTTCTTGTTCGAACAATGAAGAAAATGCAGGTTCAACTCCCCCCCCCGAACCGACTTTTTATCGGGCTACGGATGCTTCTTTTATTCCGCTTATCGAAAGTGAAGGTACAGTATACAAAAATAATGGGATGGCTGAAGACCCCATTCTCACCCTCAAAAACGCGGGTTGCAACGCCATTCGCATTCGCCTTTGGCACAATCCAGCTGGCGGACACAGCGGATTTAATGAAGTAAAAACTTTTGCACAACGCATCAAACAAGCGGGACTGAAAGTTTGGATCACCGTACACTATTCTGATACTTGGGCCGATCCTGGACACCAAACCAAACCCGCAGCCTGGCAGAGTATGGATTTTAACAGCTTAAAAAATGTAGTGATTAGTTACACCACACAAATTGTCAACGAAATTCAACCCGATATCATTCAAATTGGAAACGAAACCAACGACGGTATGCTTTGGCCAGAAGGACGCCTTTCGACACAAGAAAATCAATATTTACAACTTGTAAATGCGGCTTGTGGAGCCGTTCGTTCGGCCAATCCTGCCACAAAAATCATGCTTCATTTTGCGGGTTTAACAGGAGCTGATTGGTATTTTGGAATAGTAGCTCAAGTTGACTATGACTACATCGGTCTCTCCTACTACCCTATTTGGCATGGAAAAAGTTTGGTCGATGTACAAAACAAGATGAATGCTTTGGGCAACTTACATAATAAAAAAGTCATGCTGGCGGAAACTTCCTACCCTTTCACCCTTGGCTTTGATGATTTTACCAACAATGTGGTGGGACTAAACAACCAATTAATCCCCGGTTTTGACGCCACTCCCAATGGCCAACGCGGCTTTTTCTCAGCCATCAAAAACATGGTGAATCAATCGCCCGTAGGTATTGGATTTTGCTATTGGGGCGCCGAATGGGTGGCGTTTCGGGGACCCACAGCGACCAATGGATCAAGTTGGGAAAATCAAGCCTTATGGGACTTTAATCAAAATGCTTTGCCTGCGATGAGCGTGTTTAATGCCAATTAATTGATTGAAAAATGAAAAAGCTATTCACAACGCTATGCCTGTGGGGTACTGTAATGGCTTGGGCGCAAGAACCCTTTTTTGCCAAAGGAGCCGATGTGAGTTGGCTACCCCAAATGGAAGCCAGCGGCATCACCTTTAAAGACCCGCAAGGCCAACCCAAAGACTGTTTGCTTATTTTAAAAGAATTGGGCATGAATAGCATCCGATTGCGCATTTTTGTGAACCCTAACAACGACAAAACCAGCGGCCATTGTAGCACTGAAGAAACGGTGGCTATGGCGCTTCGGGCGCAAAAATTAGGCATGCGCATCCTTATCGATTTCCATTACAGCGATTCGTGGGCCGATCCTGCCAAACAAAACAAACCCAAAGCTTGGGAAAATCTATCATTCCCAAAACTATGCGATGCCGTTTACCAACATACGCTTGATGTACTTACTGCCCTCAAAGTGGCGGGCATCACCCCGGATTGGGTTCAAATTGGCAATGAAATTCCAGGCGGAATGCTCTGGCCCGACGGCAGCACCCAACATTGGAACCAATTGGCACCACTCCTCAATAAAGGATATGACGCCACCAAAGCCGTAAATCCCAACATCAAAGTGATCGTGCATGTGGATGAAGGAAATAATATTGAAAAATTCAACACCTTTTTTGACCAAGCCACGCAGCACCAAGTGCGTTATGATATCATTGGACTCTCCTACTACCCTTTTTGGATAAAAAAGGATTTCAGGGAAACTATCACCGATTTGGAAACGAATTTGATTACCTTGTCTAAAAAATACAATAAAGATGTCATGATTGTTGAAGTAGGCGGCGAGGTCTCCAAAGTTGACAATACCTTTCAATTACTAAAAGCTACGCTAAATGCGGTACGAAAAGTTCCTAATCAGCGTGGTCTGGGTGTCTTTTATTGGGAACCTCAAGGCGTTCAAAGTTGGAGTCACTACAGCTTAAATGCTTGGTTGGAAAATGGCCAGCCTTCCCCCGCTTTGGACGCTTTTAAAAACTAAACCTATGCAAAAAACGCTATTCTTCCTAGGAATATTGGGCTGTATTTGCTTTTCAACCCAAGCGCAACGTGTCACCAAACTCGATAGCGATTGGCGCTTTCATTTCGGACATGCAGCACTACCCGAAAAAGATTTCAACTATAGTCTGGCTACCATTTTCTCCAAATCGGGAGGCGCTGCACAAACCGCTATTGATCCGAAATTTGTAGATACAACTTGGACCAAAATCAATATCCCTCACGATTGGGCCGTAACCTTGCCTTTTGTGTACGATCCAAGTTATGAAGTGGAATCACACGGCTACAAACCAGTCGGCGGACGGTTTCCAGAAACCAGCATCGGCTGGTATCGCAAGCACTTTACCATTACCCCACAAACCGGACTCGACCGCTATGCATTGCAATTTGATGGCATCTTTAGAAATGCTTCCGTATGGCTCAATGGGTTTTATGTAGGAACCAACCAAAGTGGCTATGTAGGCATCACCTATGATGTAACCGACTACATTCAATTCGATAAAGAAAATGTATTGGTTGTTCGCGTGGACGCAACGCAGTATGAGGGTTGGTTCTATGAAGGAGCAGGCATCTATCGGCATGTTTGGTTGCATCAATTTAATTCCCTGCATGTGGCTGATGGGGACTTTTTTGTTCATTCGAAAATAGAGGGTAAAAAAGCAACCGTAACCCTTGAAACCACAGTGACCAACAAAAACTTTTCCCCTACCTATTGTACCGTTGCAACCTATATTACCTCTCGTGATGGAAAAATACTAGGGAAGTCGAGCGATCAGAAACTCAACTTGATGACCAACCAACAAGGCACAATCAAACAAAAAATTACACTCAATAATCCGCTTCTTTGGGACATTGACAATCCGTACCTATACCGAGCGGTAACCGTTGTCAAACAAAATGGAAAAATCGTCGACCAACAAAAAACCAAGTTCGGAATTCGTAGCGTCGCATTTGACGGTAAAAAAGGATTTTTCTTGAATGGAAAACCTCTTAAAATTAAAGGAACCAACAACCACCAAGACCATGCAGGGGTGGGCAGTGCTTTACCCGATGATTTGCAGTATTACCGTATAAAACTACTGAAAGAAATGGGTTCCAATGCCTACCGCGCCAGTCATCATGCCCCTACGCGCGAACTCCTAGAAGCGTGTGACAGTCTCGGCATGTTGGTGGTCGACGAACAGCGCCTGTTGAACAGCAGTGCGGAATATTTGGATCAATTCACCCGACTAATCAAACGCGACCGCAATCATCCTTCGGTATTTTTATGGTCAATTGGGAATGAAGAAGGATGGATTCAGAAAAATGATTTTGGTAAAAAAATTGCCCTTACTTTACTAGCCAAACAACGGGAACTTGATCCTACACGTACCAGTACGTATGCCGCCGATATGGGGAACGAATTTCCGGGAGTGAATGAAGTCATTCCGATACGCGGATTCAATTACCGGCAGTTTGCTATAGCCTATTATCACAAAGACCATCCGGAACAGCCGCTGGTAGGAACCGAAATGGGCAGTACCGTAACTACCCGCGGTATTTATGAAAAAGACCCCTTTCGAGCTTATGTTCCCGATCAAGATATCACAGCACCTTGGTGGGCGAGCAAAGCCGAAGATTGGTGGCGACTGGCGGCCGAAAACGACTATTGGATGGGTGGCTTTGTTTGGACAGGATTTGATTATCGTGGAGAACCTACACCCTACAAATGGCCCAATATCAATTCGCATTTTGGCATCTTGGATATGTGTGGTTTTCCAAAAAACATTTATTATTATTACAAAAGTTGGTGGACTGATGAGGAAGTAATGCATATTTCTCCCCATTGGAACTGGACGGATAAAGTGGGGCTACCTATTGAAGTTTGGGTCAACACCAATGCCGAGGATGTGGAGCTTTTTTTAAATGGAAAAAGTTTGGGTAAAAAAATCATGCCCCGCAATAGTCATCTGAAATGGTCGATTCCTTTTGAACCGGGAAAACTTGAAGCGGTTGGGTATAAAAAAGGAAAACGCATCACTGCACATGTAGAAACTACCGGAACGCCCCATCGCGTTATCGCCACATCCAACCGTGTGCAATGCCAAGCTAACGGCACTGACGTTATCGTTGTCAACCTTTCAATTGTCGATGCAGAAGGCCGTGAAGTGCCTGTAGCCGATAACCGCGTCCAATTTGAACTCACAGGAGAGGCCAAAATCATTGGTGTTGGGAACGGCGATCCAAGTTCGCACGAACCCGATCAATCTTCAAATGGCATTTGGCAACGCAATGCATTTAATGGAAAATGCCAAGTAATTATTCAGGCGGGAACTATCGCAGGACCAGTGGTGTTAAAAGCATCGGCCAATGGCCTACAAACGGCAATCCTAACATTGACCCAAAACAAATAAGCCTTCATGAAAAAACAACTTGTACGTCACACCCGCGAACATTTTCAACACCTTTATCATCAAGCCCCTGACGCCATTTTTCTATCACCAGGACGTATCAATATCATTGGGGAACACGTAGATTACAATGACGGTTTTGTTTTGCCTGCCGCCATCAATAAATACGTTTGTTTTGCCCTGCGAAAAACCAACAATGATACCATTTCTTTTCATGCCAAAGACATCAACGAATCCTATTCGCTCTCGATTCACGACAATTTGGTCCCTGTTGAAACCATGTGGGTCAATTACCTTATAGGCGTTTTGGACGAACTCAAGCGTCGGAATAAAAAAGTATCGGGATTTCAAATGGCATTTAGCAGCACCGTACCCATGGGATCGGGTCTTTCCTCGTCGGCAGCTGTAGAATGCGGATTGGCTTTTGCTCTAAATACGCTGTTTGACCTTGGGCTTTCCCGTCAGGAGATTGCCTTGATTGGCCAACAAGCAGAACATCGTTTTGCAGGCGTAAAATGCGGTATTATGGATCAATTTGCTTCTGTTTTTGGCAAAAAAAACAAGGTCATCAAACTCGATTGTACTACTTTGGATTATTCCTATTATGATGCCCATTTGGGGGACTACAGTTTGCTACTTTTGGACAGTTGTGTCAAACACACACACCTCACTTCAGGTTATAATGACCGAAGAAATGAAGTGGAAGTGGGTATAAAAATGATTCAATCACATTATCCAGAAGTACACACCTTTCGCGATTGTTCGTTGGAAATGATTGAAAATCTCAAAACCGAATTAGGCGATATCATTTACAAACGCTGCCTTTTTGTCGTCAAAGAAATAGCCCGTGTTGGTCAAGCCGTTGCGGCATTGCAAGCCAAAGACTTTTCTTTGTTGGGACAAACGATGACCGAAACGCACTGGGGACTCTCCAAAGAGTATGAAGTTAGTTGCCCAGAAATTGATTTTTTGGTCGAAACAATGGTGCAACACGAAGGTGTTTTAGGAAGCCGAATGATGGGCGGAGGCTTTGGAGGCTGCTCTATTAATCTAGTTCCAAAAATTCAAGAAAAAACAATTATCGCCTCGATGAAATCGGCGTATTTTGAAAAATTTGGTATCCATTTGAACTACTACCCTGTAAAAATTTCAAAAGGAACCACCCAATACCAAAAAGCATGATGGTTTTTGATCGAAACAAACACCCGCACCGTCGCTATAATCCCTTGTTGGGAGAATGGATTTTGGTTTCACCACAACGGGCCAAACGTCCGTGGCAAGGACAACATGAAACTGTTGTTAACGACACGCTACCTTCTCATGACCCCTCGTGCTATTTGTGCGCAGGAAATACACGTGCCAATGGAGAAATTAACCCTGAATATTCGGACTGTTTTGTCTTTGACAATGACTTTGCCGCCTTACTGAATCAGGAGGTAGAAAATACTACTCCTCCTGATTCTTTTTTTAAACTGCAACCGGAGCGCGGCATCAATCGCGTCGTATGCTTTTCCCCATACCACCATTTGACTTTGGCCGAAATGAACGTAATGGCCATTGAAAAAGTCATTGCCACTTGGCAAAGCGAATACCAACAATTAGGGCAACTGGATTACATAAACCATGTTCAAATTTTTGAAAATAAAGGCGCCATCATGGGATGCAGCAATCCACATCCCCACGGTCAAATCTGGGCACAATCGTCACTTCCTACGCAAGTAGCCAAAACACATGAGCATTTGACTCGCTATTACCAACAAAACGGAACGAATCTGCTTTCCGATTACATTCAGGCAGAAATACGGGCCGAAGAACGTGTGGTCTATAGCAACGCTCATTGTATCGTTGTGGTACCCTTTTGGGCAACATGGCCTTATGAAACCCTTTTGCTCCCGAAGCGAACAATTTCGAACATCCTTGAATTTACTGCTGAAGAAAAGGCCTCATTTGCCGAAGCCATGAAAGTGCTTACGGTGAAATACGACAATCTTTTCCAAACGCCGTTCCCCTATTCGGCAGGAATGCATCAAGCCCCTACCGATGGAATGCATCACCCCGAATGGCACTTGCACATGCATTTTTACCCGCCATTACTGCGTAGTGCCTCGGTTAAAAAATTCATGGTAGGCTACGAAATGCTCGGCGAAGCACAACGCGATATCACGCCCGAGCAAAGTGCTTCTATCCTTCGGGAAACCTCCAACCAACATTATAAACAAACGTAGTATGAAAACATTAGCTACCCAAGATTACATTGTCTTTTTCCTTTATTTTATCCTTATCGTAAGCTACGGAGGCTACATTTATTATAAAAAGAAAAAAAAAGAAACCGATAGTAAAGACTATTTCTTAGCCGAGGGTTCACTCACGTGGTGGGCGATTGGTGCTTCATTAATCGCCAGCAATATCAGTGCTGAACAGTTTATTGGCATGAGTGGTAGCGGATTCAAAATGGGATTAGCCATTGCTACCTACGAATGGATGGCCGCATTTACCTTACTCCTTGTAGCTGTCTTTTTCATTCCCGTGTATTTAAAAAATAAAATCTACACCATGCCGCAGTACCTGCACCAACGGTACAACGGTCAAGTAGCCATGATTATGTCGGTATTTTGGCTTTTACTGTATGTCTTAGTCAACCTTACCTCCATTTTATACCTTGGCGCCTTGGCTATCAGCAGCATTTCGGGGTTAAACCTAACGCTCTGTATGATCGGTTTGGCTGTTTTTGCCCTTATGATTACTCTTGGTGGCATGAAAGTAATTGGTTACACCGATGTGATTCAGGTGTTCTTTTTGATTTTGGGCGGACTCGTGACAACCTATCTTGCGTTGAATTTAGTCGCCGAACAATACGGTACAACTGGCGTATGGAACGGTTTCTCGCTGATGAAAGAGAATGCCTCCGATCATTTTCACATGATTTTTGACAAAACCAATCCGAATTATATGGATCTCCCAGGCTTGTCGGTACTGATTGGAGGAATGCTCATCATCAATTTGAACTATTGGGGCTGTAACCAATACATTACGCAGCGTGCCTTGGGCGCCGATTTGAAAACGGCCCGTGAAGGGATCTTGTTTGCTGCTTTTTTAAAATTACTTATGCCGATTATCGTTGTCATCCCAGGCATTGCTGCCTATGTATTGCATCAAAACGGCTACTTTGGTAACGAATTGATGCAAGACGGTAGTTTAAATCCAGACCGCGCCTATCCTACGCTATTGAACTTACTCCCTGTGGGATTGAAAGGACTCTCCTTCGCCGCACTAACCGCCGCTATTGTGGCCTCATTGGCAGGGAAAGCCAACAGTATTGCGACTATTTTTACCTTGGATATTTACAACAAAAACCGAACGCAACCCGCATCTGAAGCGCAGTTGGTAAAAGTGGGGAAACAAGTAGTCATCGCCGCATTACTCATCGCTATCCTCGTGGCACCCTTTTTAGGGATCGATAAAAAGGGAGGATTCCAATACATTCAAGAATATACCGGTTTTGTGAGTCCC
>NZ_JAIXWA010000056.1 GCF_027482425.1 Flavobacterium sp. | reverse complement strand
ATTACTGGAGCCACTCCTGGTCAAGGAGATTATTTCTTTTTTTTTTTTTTTTTTGAAGCAAAAACTACTTCTACAAACGCTGGTGTTGCCAATGCTCAAATTGTATCGGTCAGTGCAGGTGATTTGGCTCTTTCTTTAGAAGGTCCTGATGGTGATAAAGGTTCACGATTTATGTGGCAAGATGGTTTTCCTGCAATTTGGGGTGCCCGTACCAATGGAAATAACATTATTGAATTGGAGGTTGATATCAATCCAGGCGATGGAACTTCTACGAGCAGAAATACATTTGGTGTGTACATCTTCAATGCTGCAGGTGACCGTGTTCTTGGTGGTTTTGTGGTTCGTGCTGCTACCCGTGAGTTATTGCTTGTGGCGTATTCTACACCAACTGGAAATCCTGTTGGAAACTATACTTATAATTTAGCGGCTGCCCCTGGGATTCAATTGCCTGCAAATACGGTAAGTAGAATTGGTGTTTCATACAACGTTACAACACGTCAAGTACTCATTAAAGGGCCAGGTATTGCTGCTGCGGGTGTCGGTGTTTTAGGCAGTTCTACTGCTACTGATCCTGCTGAAATTGATTTTGTTTCTTTCTCAGGAAATACAACTGCTGCACCTAACACAGGTTCTACTACCATGGTAATGGATAACTTAGTAGTCCGTGCATCAAGCACAGACACTTTATTGAACACCACAGAAATCGTTTCTGAAGGTTCCTTGACTGTTTTCCCTAATCCATCAACCGATGTATTTAATGTAAATTCTCCTTCAGCTTTTACTTCATATACAATTATGGACATCAACGGAAGAATTGTAAAAACAGCTACAATGGAAGCTTCTACACAAACTCAAATTAACGTAGTTGATTTAGCTCCGGGAGCGTACATTTTAAATGTTGTTTCTGAAAACGGTACAGCAACTCACAAAATTATCAAGCAATAAATTATTAATTACACGAATCTTACTTGATAAAAAAAGACTAAGCCTTTGCTTAGTCTTTTTTGTTTTTGAGCCCGAAGCCATAAGCATTACAGCACCCGCCAATCCAAGAATGAATAGGCCAAATATGACCATCATGACGTATGCATGATTGACCCATGAATACAAGAGAGAAGTACGATTTAGCATCACTTTTTTAAAAATTGACACTCAATTGTACGGAGGTAATTGAAGTTGCGAGCTTATATTTGTCATATAAACCGATCTTTAATTGTGGAGTTCTCTATGGTACAAATAGTTTTGACTCCAAACAATCGATAGCGATTTTTAGCCAGTAATGCGTATATCTTGTCCGTAACAAATTGAGGAAGAATTTTAAAAATCATTAGCCCATTAAAGTACCAAGGTAATGATCTTACAATTTCAAAAATTGCAGCTGATTTAATGTAATAGGATTTTTGAGGAACATAAAGAATAATGCTGTCCATTTTTAAATATTCAATTCCTAAGTATTTTTGAACCGATTTTCCGGTTTCCGATTGAAGTTCAGTAAAGTAAAACACTTCTTTTTTATCGTGACGTAATAGTACACGTACCCAATAATCGCACAACATACACTGTCCATCATATACGATTAGCTTTTTGGAATCAGGGATTGAAATCAATTTTTGGGTCGTTCTACAAATTCCAACATTTCGAGACTCACTTTGGATGTGAATAGTCCATAATTTACGGTAGCCTTATTTTTTTCAATACTGTCCAAAGTACCTACAGCTTTTCCGTCTGTCATCCGAACGCGATCTCCAACTTGTAGCGTAATTTTGGGTTTGACACTCGCTTCTTGTTGGGCTTTTATCTTCTTTTCCTTTTTCTCTGTTCGAATAGAAGCCACAGCAATATTCAATTCGGCGACCACCTTTTTTTGAACAATTTCCTTTTCCTTTTTCTCTTTAGCGCTGATTTTTTTACGCTTCGAATTTTCAATCTCCACCAATTTAAGAAAATCTCCAATCAGCACTTTTTTATTTTTATCCGAAAAATATTTCTCGGCAATGTCATCGATTTTCTGTCCCATATATATCAACCGCTGATTCGCATCATACATTTCTTGGTAGCGTTCCAATTTTTCCTGAATTTTTTTGTTGGTTTGCTCCAAACGTTTGCTTTCTTCCCGTGCTTTACTTTCTTCTTCTTTCAGATTCTCGGACGTTTTTTCCATACGGCTCCGCTCTTTCTGAAGCTTGGCAATGGTTTTGTCAAAACGAACTTTCTCGCCTTCTACTTTCTTTTTTGCCCGATTAATCAAACCATAGGGAATGCCATTTTTTTGGGCGACTTCAAAGGTAAAACTACTTCCCGCTTGACCAAGGTGTAGTTTATAAAGTGGTTCCAACGATTGCTCATCAAACAACATGTTTGCATTGGTGGCACAAGGCAATTCATTGGCCAGTATTTTTAAATTGGTATAGTGTGTAGTGATTATCCCAAAGGCTTCTCGATGGTAAAATTCTTCTAAAAAAACTTCGGCCAAAGCTCCCCCCAAATCAGGATCGGAACCTGTTCCAAATTCATCGATTAGAAACAAGGTTTTAGCATTGCATTTCTTTAAGAAGTAATTCATGTTTTTCAACCGATAACTGTAGGTACTCAAATGATTTTCAATAGATTGATTATCTCCAATATCGGTTAAAATACGATCAAATAGTAAGGTCTCGCTTCGTTCATGAACAGGAATGAGAATACCCGATTGCAACATTAATTGCAACAAGCCAACCGTTTTCAAAGCAATCGTTTTTCCCCCAGCGTTGGGTCCCGAAATCACAATAATACGGTTGTCTTGGGTTAACTCAAGGGTTTGAGGATAGGTAACTTCATTTTTCTGTTTGTTGGTAACATACAGAATCGGGTGGTAGGCTTCCCTTAGAAAAATGCGCTTCTCCTCGGTGATGTTGGGAAGAATGCCTTGAATTAGCTGGGCATATCGAGCTTTGGCATGAATGACATCAATGGTACTCAAGTAATCCTGATATTGATGGAGCAATGCAGCAAAAGGGCGAATATCAAAAGTAAGACGTTTTAAAATGCGAACAATTTCTTCCCGTTCTTCGTATTCATATTGATTCAATTCTCGGCTATACTTCAGCGTAGCTTCAGGTTCAATGTAGGCAATACTTCCCGTTTTTGAACTGCCCATGATGGAACCCTTAACTTTACGACGGTACATGGCCAAGACGGCTAAAACTCTTCGGTTTTCAACTACCGTTTCTTTGATATCGTCCAAATACCCCAAACTTTGGTAATGCACTAAAGCTTGTCCAAAACTTTGATTCACTTTACCGCGAACCAGGTTAATATTTCGACGAATATTAACCAAATCGGGAGAAGCATTATCACGGATAACTCCGTATTTGTCAATGACGGCTTCAATTTTTTGAATGATGACTTTGGTGAACTCTACTTCTGAAGCCAAAAGATGAAGCGAAGGATAGTAGGTATTGAATTTTTTTAAAAAAAGTAAATGAGTGTTGACCGTTTCTGAAGTTGCCGCTATTTTTCGAAAGCTATCTATTTCAAGGAAACTATCTTCAATAGAAAGCATTTGTATGTCGGACGAAAGGGTATCAAAACCATGATTGGGAATAGCATTATTATTGGAAAACGAGGAAACATACTCCGAAGTTTGGTGCAAAGCAGCCATCAACGGTTCTTTATGCGAAAAAGGCCCAATTTGTTGTGCCTTTTCCAGCCCTAATTCAGTAACACAGTATTGAGAAATAGTTTCCAAAACTGTATGAAATTCGAGATCTTTTCGCGTCTTTTCTGTTATTGCAATCATAATAAAACTAAACAGATCAAAGGTACAAAGTCAACGGTGCCTATCCTTTACTTTTTCCTTATTTTTGATAAAAAATTAAGAAATGTTATTCTTACCGTCCTCATGGTCTTTTTTACTTCAAGAAGAAATTGAAAAACCCTATTTTCAAGATTTAAATCGTTTTATGACAGAAGAATACAACCACCATCTTTGCTTTCCGCCACCAGAACAAATTTTCGCTGCCTTTGACCAGTGTTCATTCGACAATACCAAAGTAGTAATCATCGGGCAAGACCCATATCACGGACCCGGTCAAGCGCATGGGTTGTCATTTTCTGTACCCAAAAACGTGTCTCATCCGCCTTCCCTGCAAAATATTTTTAAAGAATTAGAATCCGATCTAGGAATTCCTTACCCACAGTCGGGTTGTCTGCAGCATTGGGCTTCACAAGGGGTTCTTTTATTGAATGCAATTTTGACCGTAAGAGCGCATCAAGCGGGAAGCCACCAACGAAAAGGATGGGAGAAATTTACGGATACGGTGATCCAAAAACTCGCCCACGAAAAACACAATTTGGTATTTCTATTATGGGGGAGTTATGCGCAAAAGAAAGGACAATGGATTGACCGATCGCGTCATCTCGTACTTGAATCAGGACACCCTTCGCCACTGAGTGCCAATCGGGGACTCTGGTTTGGAAATCGCCATTTCAGTCAAACAAATGCTTTCCTTTGTAAGCATTATAATCAAGAAATGAAGTGGTAATTAGTTGACCGTAAAGGTGTAAAACCCACTGCTGTTCAAGGCATTTGATGTGGTGTAAATCAGTAAGGTAATGGCGTCAGATGCTGAATTGGAGCGCAATTCTACGATATCTGTTTCTTCACTGTTGTATCCATAACTTAAGCGGTAGGTTCCCGCGCTCAACAAAGGCAATCCGGCTCTAAAAACATACGCATCTTGAACCGTATCATAGGGAGCTGTAGCCAAATAAAAGCCAAGATTTTGGAGTTGTCCACTACTTACGTCCATTTGATTCGCAGGCACCGAAACAGGCACCCATTCAGTACCATTTTGTTTTTCTAAAACATACGAAAAGGTTAGGGTAGGTGCATTATTGGTCGTTTTTCGAATATCCAAGGGAGTGCTTTGTCCTAGCTCATTAACCAAACGATTCACCACGCAATTCACTGTAATTTTATCACCAACAGTATAACTAGTTTGGGTATCAATGTTTAGTAATCCATTGACGCGAACATATTCGGTATTGTAAAAGTCATCATCGTTGGTATCACAACTACTGAGGCTAATGGCAAAAAAACTAAGAAATAGTAAAACAATTTTTTTCATGACTTTGTAAGATTAAAAACGATACCCCAAATTAATTCCCACTCGACTAATCACATCGGGACTCATTTCGTTGTTGATGAGATTGGAACCAAAACCAACGAGTACTTCCAAAGCAAAAGCTTCTTTGAAATACATTTTATAACCCAAACTTCCCCCTAAAGCAAAATCATTGTATTGGGTTTCTTTGATGGAATAAAATCCATTTCCGCCACTGTTTTCGCGCACAATTTCCTTAAAATCACCGCCATTAGCTGAAGCAAAAATTTCGGCGAAATAGTAACGCGCTTTACTTTTTGAGAGGGCATAGCGTACATAGGGATTGATTTCATACCGCGGGATGTTATTGCGAAATCCGTTTTTGTAATCTTCCTCGATTCGGTCACTATTCGAGAAGTTACCGTTGACCCCCATAGAGAAACTTCCATTAAAAAATCGCTCGTAACTTATACTTATTTTACCATAAGCTAAAGCCTGAAGGACATCGACACGAAATTCATTTTTCTTAGTTACTAATGATGATGATTGTTCTTGTGCCCAAGAAAAACCAAAACTAAATAGGAGCAGGAGTAAAGCTAACTTGCGCATAGTTTCGAATTTATAAGGCTAATATACTAAATATTTTACCCGAGAACATTTAATTCAACGTCAAAGCACTTAAAATTTCTTCTTTCATAAAAGGACCGCCCGGATATTTGGCGGTATAATCCAAGTTCAACCACACATTGCCACGTTCATCGATGTGATAATGTACTGCTTTATGCTGACTTTCTTTGGGGAAAAGCACTTTTTTGATCAAATAATTGACCGTTTCCATATCTTTTCGAGTACCAATGTGCAATTCAGGATAAATGTGGCCAGGAGTATGAATCAATCGGGGAATGCCACCAATAGATTTGACTGCTGCCGCCATGAGAATGGAATGATCGTCGCAATCGCCAGAAAGGTATTTCAGCGATTCATCTGCTCGAGCAATGTATTCGTGACCCACCGGATCATGTACATAGTTCCACTTGGAATTGATTTCTTTAAAAACAGCAAAACATTGAATGAGTCTCTGATAATCCTGATAGCCTTGCACCGATTTAAAATGGGTGTTAATTGCTTTAAGGGCAAAGTTTCGAACTTGCGGATGGTCGTAATCAATGGCTTTGATAATCTTGGATTTATTGGGAAAAGGAAGCAATCGGTCGATTACAATATCTTGCGGATAAGGACTGTCCTCCATAGCATAAAGCATCGATTGGTACTCTTCAAATACATTTTGGAATCCGTAACCGCCTACAACAGTACCCCAAATCAAAAAAATGAAATAGCCGGCAATGCTTATAAAAATTACTTTTCGAAGTCGAACTAAAATCCATTGAAAAACACCCAAAATCAGTAACAGAAGCCCAACACGATCTATTGCTAAAGGCCATTCGGGGTTGGTGAGATTTTGATGAAATATTAAAAAAACGGGAATCGTAAGCAGTAGGTTGAGTACCCCAATAATGACTTTATCCCAAGGATTTGGAATCGCTAGTTTCTCTTGCCATTGTCGGAAACGCGAAAAGAAAAGTTTAGTCATTGAAGGGCTTACTACAACATTTTTACTACCGAAGCAAAGGTATCTTTTTTATCGATAAGGTTTAAGTTCCACAAGTGATTTTGAACCTGTTCAAATTCGGTTTCAGTGAAAGGATTTTGACTCCATTCGGTACATGAAAGCCATGCTTCTAGGGCTTCCTCTTTTTGATGAAAACGTTGAGCAAGTTGCGCGATCAATTGGGATTGCTCTTTAAAATGTTTTGTTTTTGCATTAATCGTATTCAAAATGGAAATAACGGCCTCTTTTTCGTTTACTAGAACTTCGTCTCGAACAGCAATCACAAAACAAGGCCACGGGGTGGGACAAACGCCAATACGACGAAATACTCCTGAATCTACTAAAGGTTGCGTCATAAATCGCTCCCACATAAAATAATCGGCAGTACCTTGTTGTAAGGCACCTACTGCACCCTCAATCGTGTGAACGATTTGAAACTGTAAAGCGGAGGTATCCCAACCTTGTTGTTGTGCATGAACGTAAGCCATCAAATGCGAACCCGAACCGAAACGCGATATGGCCGCAGTAGTTTGTTGTAAATCGGAAATCGCATAAAATGCAGATTTATCACCCACATGAATCCCCCAAAGGAGCGGAGTCGCAACGTAGACTTGCACTATTTTTGCGGGACAACTTCCTAATATATCTTTGACCATGCCTTCGGTTAATACAACAGCCATGTCGGTTTCGCCTGAACGAAGCATTTGACACATTTTTCCAGTACCTTCAGGGATGTCGGTCCATTGCAAATCAATACCATCGCGCTCAAAATCTCGATTAGCCAAACTTTGATACCAAGGCATATTAAAATGCTCGGGAACGCCTACAATTTTTATTGTTTTCATGGTTTCAACGTAGGATTATTAAAGGCATACCAATTCCAAAGTACGCCAGCGGAATCAGGGTAGGTTTCTTGAAGTGTAAACCCCGTTTTTTGTAAAACACGATTGGAGGCGCCATTTTCATGATGAGCATACGCATGCATAATCGGAATGTTCATTTCTTGAAATCCATATTCAAGCCACTTACCGGTTGCTTCGGTTGCATACCCCTTACCCCAATGTTCTTCGGCAAGGCGGTACCCATAATCATAGAAATGAGTATGTCCATTTTCAACATGATCGTCGATAAATTTGATACCTGTCCATCCAATAAATTCATCGGTTTTTTTTAAAAAAGTGGCAAATCGTCCTATTTGGTTGCGTTCATATTGTCCCAGAATGTACTCAATAATTTTAACCGATTCTTCCCGTTCAAGCGTGGGTTGTTGCCATAAATATTCATGTACCTTCGGATTGTTATCCATGCCAAACAAATTTTTTGCATCCGAAATTATGAAGGGACGCATGAATAATCTATCGGTTTCTAATTGTTGTATCATCACGGTTTGATTTAGCCCCGACCTGCCTGCCGGCAGTCAGGTAGAGCCGATATCCTCGTAGCTTTAGTGGAGAGATAAAGGCGAAAGCAGGAAAAAGCTCCTTATTCCTTATTAGGATTGTGCTAATTTATTTAAAGTATACGCTATCAAGGCATCTACGGCTTTGTAAGGGTCTTCACTAAAGGTTCCGGTGGCGCGATTGGCAATGATGGCATTCAATGATAAACATTCATGACCTAATAATTTGCCCAATCCATAAATAGCTCCCGTTTCCATTTCTAAATTGGTCATTTTTATCCCTTCAAATTCAAAAGCATCCATTTTAGAATTTAATTCGGGATCTTGAATAGGCAATCGTAGTACCCGTCCTTGTGGTCCGTAAAATCCACCAGCCGTTCCTGTAAATCCTTTGATGATTTTTTCACTTTCGATGCGTTGTTCTAGGCTTTCGGACCCTTTAATCACATATGGACGTCCTTTTAGAATGTCCCAGTTGGTTTGTTGGATGAAAGCTTCTTCAATGTTTTTTTCAGAAATTTCATCAATTAAATAGGAGCGAAGCATATTATCCAATCCTAAGCCATATTTGCTCATAACAAAGCTATCGACCGGAATGTCTGCCTGTAACGAACCTGATGTTCCTATACGAATGATATTTAACGAAGTTAGTTCTTCTTTAACGGTTCGTGTAGTCAAATCTATGTTGACTAAAGCATCTAATTCGTTCATGACAATATCAATATTGTCGGGTCCAATCCCTGTAGACATTACGGTCATTCGTTTGCCTTTAAAATAGCCTGTCTGGGTTTTAAACTCTCTTTTTTGTTGCGAAAATTCGATACATTCGAAGTGTTGGGTAATTTTTTCTACACGGTTTTGATCGCCCACAAAAATGATGTCGTGCGCAATATGTTCAGGAAGCAAGTTTAAATGGTACACACTGCCGTCGGGATTGAGTATTAATTCGGATGAAGCAATCATCGGTTTTTTTGATTAGTGATTAGTAAATAGCGATTAGTAACTAGTGACTAGCCCCGAAACTTTGGGGGTGACTTGTTAGTGGTTGAAGGATTAGAAAAATTGAATTACTTAATTATTTTTGTTCATTGACTCATAACTCATAATTTATAATTTATAATTCATAATTTATAATTCCTATCATCCTCCCACACGTTTAACTTTAAACCCTTTATCTTTCAATAGTTGCATGATTTTATCGCGGTAATCGCCTTGAATGATTATAGCGCCGTCTTTAAAACTGCCGCCTACACTTAACTTGGTTTTAATTTCTTTGGCCAGCATTTTGAAATCTTCCTCTTCTCCTTCATAGCCTTCGATAATCGTGGTAGGTTTGCCTTTTCGCTTTTCATATTTACAAATCATCGGTTCTTTTTGAACAAACAATTCATGTTCTTGAGTCGTTTCAGGTTCGGGTTCCGTTGGGATATAATCAGGAAATAGTTTTTTTAATTGTTCTTCTAAGGTACTCATGGGAGTGTTATTTTGTTACGTTTCATTGTTAGAAAAATCAAGTGGTAAAAAAACCAAATTCCAAATCCCAACAGTGCATTGGAATTTGGAATTTCGGTTTCGGAAATTTAGTTTCCTTATTTTTTGATCAATCCCAATTCCACTAAGCGCTCGTTCAAGAAGTCGCCAGCGGTGATATCCTCATACAATTTTGGATTGTTTTCATCAATACATTGGGGTAAGCAATCCAAATACATGTCACTCACAGGATGCATGAAAAACGGAATTGAAAATCGTGAAGTTCCCCACAACTCTCTTGGAGGATTAACTACCTGGTGGATAGTTGATTTTAATTTGTTATTGGTATGACGCGACAACATATCGCCCACATTAATCATCAATTCATCGTCTTGTGCAATCGCATCAATCCATTGCCCATCATGATTTTGCACTTGCAACCCTTTTCCTTGAGCACCCATTAATAAGGTGATCAAATTAATGTCTCCGTGAGCAGCGGCACGAACGGCGCCATCTTGGGGTTCATCGGTTATTGGAGGGTAGTGGATGGGGCGTAAAATGCTATTGCCGTCTTTGATGTAGTTATCAAAATAAAATTCATCCAAACCGATATGTAGTGCTAATGCACGAAGTACATAAACGCCTGTTTTTTCAAGCATTTGGTAGGCTTTTTTTCCCACTTCATTAAATTTGGGCAACTCCTCAACAATAACATTGTCGGGGTATTCGCCTTCCCATTTGGAGCCCTTACTCACGTATTGGCCAAAATGCCAAAATTCTTTCAAATCCCCAGCCGATCGACCTTTGGCATGTTCTTTTCCAAAAGATACATAACCACGTTGCCCTCCAATGCCTGGAATCTCATATTTTCCTTTGGTTTCCAATGGGAGATTAAAGAAGTTCCGCACTTCGT
>NZ_JAIXWA010000082.1 GCF_027482425.1 Flavobacterium sp. | reverse complement strand
TTACCAATAAAAAATTCATCAATGAAATGACGGGATTCCTCGAAATTATATTAGGTATAGCCTTGTGTATTCCTGGATTTACTAGTCTTGCCGCCGCTTTTATCATCCTACTTTTGATTTTGATATTTCCGGCCAATATTTACATGGTGAAGTATTCGGAAGGGCGCTTAGGACTACCGCTTTGGTTGCTATACATTCGCTTACCATTGCAAATTATTTTAATGTACTGGGCTTTTAGTTATATCGATTTTGAGCAACTCTTTTTGTAAATTTGAGGGCACCAAAGGATAGCTATGGCCCTATTTGATTTACACGATCCGATTCATTTTTCAGTCCCCGATGCGGACATCTGTTTGTATCCAAACTTCATAGCTGCCGATAAAGCACAAGAATATTTTGACTTGCTGTATACCCAAACGCCTTGGTGCAATGACCCCATTACCGTTTTTGGAAAAACCTACCCACAACCGCGATTAACGGCGCTGTATGGGCATGAAGGAAAACCCTACGCGTACGCTAATGTGGTTATGCAACCCCATCCGTGGACGCCTTTGCTAACTTTTTTAAAAGAAGAAGTAGAACAAATTGCTCCTACGCAGTTTACCACCGTTTTACTCAATTTATACCGCTATGGTCAAGACAGTAATGGGTGGCATGCCGACAATGAAAAAGAATTGGGTCGCAATCCCGTAATTGCCTCATTAAGTTTTGGAGCCGAGCGCGCTTTTCATTTACAGCACAATACCTTGCGGGAAGAAAAGTTAAAAATCCCCCTAACCGCGGGAAGTTTACTCCTCATGAAAGGAACCACACAACATTATTGGAAACACCAAATTCCAAAAACAGCACGACCCGTTGGCCCGAGAATTAACCTCACTTTTCGCACCTTAAAGTAATGATTATGGAAAATTTTATCGCGTATTTTAGCACTATCCCTTCGTCACACCGTGCTGCTTTGTTGGCTGGTGGAATTGCCCTCTTTTGGCTCTTAGAAAGTGCCGCGCCGTTTATACGATTTACTTATTCCAAATGGCAACATGCGGGCATCAATTTATTTTTTACGGGAACAACCATTTTGGTCAATTTTGCGCTTGCCTTTTTGTTGCTTCGCACAGCGGATTTCAGTATTCAAAATGAAATCGGATTGCTCAACCTTTTACCTGCCATGCCTACTTGGCTATTTTTAATTTTAGGCCTGTTGGGACTTGACTTTTTTGGGGCCTATTTAGCCCATTATGTTGAACACCGATGGTATCCGCTTTGGCGTTTTCACTTGATACATCATACCGACACCTATTTGGATACCACTTCAGGTAACCGGCACCACCCTGGGGAAAGTGTCATTCGATTTGTCTTTACCTGTTTGGGTGTGTTGATTGTGGGTTGCCCTATGTGGTTGGTCTTTTTGTACCAATCGTTATCGGTAGTCATGACCCAATTTAACCATGCCAACATTGGTCTTCCCAAAAAATTAGACCGTTGGATGAGTTATGTTTTGGTCTCCCCCGACATGCATAAAGTGCACCACCATTATCAACTTCCTTACACCGATAGTAATTACGGCAATATTTTTTCAGTTTGGGACCGTGTTTTGGGCACCTATCGATATCTCGATCGGGCGCAAATTGTATATGGCATTGATACCCATCAAGACCCAAAGGAGCACAATACGCTTTCTAATTTGCTGCAAATTCCTTTTCAACCCTTAAGAAAACCAACGAATAAACCCAATTAGATTTCATTTTTACAGCAAAAAGAAGCACCCGCTATTGTTTTACCTAAAAATTAACGGTTGTTCATAGCATCATGTTGCGCGGTATTCCGAATTTTGACTATGCAAAACAAAGCATTTACTGAAGAACAAATCGACCGCATTATTGAAATGGCTTGGGAAGATCGAACTCCTTTTGAAGCCATTACGTATCAATTTGGATTGTCTGAACAGGAAACCATCACCCTGATGCGGCGTGAAATGAAGCCTTCTAGCTTTCGCATGTGGCGTGCCCGAGTGCAAGGTCGTGCCACCAAACATGCGCAACGACGTGTTGACGGAATTGATCGTTTTAAATGCACCTTACAGCGGCAGATTACAGGTAATAAAATCTCCAAGCGCTAAACCAATAGGATTTTTTTTACCTTCGTTAGGTAAATTTACCCTATGAAAACACTTTTTTCCCTCGCATTTTGCTTGTTTCCATTTTTGACACAAGCTCAGAGCAACTTCAGTGCTCAAGAAATTGAAATCAACACCTTACTTAAAGGAACATTAATCACACCCGCCACTCCTGACACGTCAAATACCTTAGTCATTTTAATCGCTGGCTCTGGACCGACAAATCGCAATGGAAATCAGCCGGGAATGCCAACCAACTGCTATAGATTTTTAGGGCAAAGTCTCGCTGAAAAAGGCATTTCTTTTTTCAGTTACGACAAACGTATTATTGCGCAAGTCATTCAAAAAACATTGGATGAAAAAACACTACGTTTTGAAGATATGGTCACCGATGCTAAAGCCGTATTACAGCATTTTTCGAGTCAAAAAAAGTATTCAAAAATCGTACTTATTGGCCATAGTGAAGGGTCTTTGGTAGGTATGTTGGCCGCACCTCACGGGGCCAATGCCTTTATTTCACTCGCAGGACCAGGTCGCCCCGCCGATGATGTCTTGATTGAACAACTAACCCGAACCAAGCCTGAACAAAAAGAAGCATTGCGTCAATGTATCGATGCATTGAAAGCGAACGGGAAATGGACTTGTGACGTTGTTATTCCTGGTATGGAAAGTGTTTTTCGTCCTACCGTGCTACCTTATCTGTGTTCATGGTTTGTTTTTAACCCTGCAAAAATAATCCGTGAACTTCAGATACCCGTTTTGATTATTAATGGCGATAAAGATTTACAAGTTCCCGTAGAAGATGCCGCGTTATTGAAAGCCGCCAAACCAGATGCGGTCTATGCTATTATTCCCAACATGAATCATGTACTTAAAAATACACCCGATGAGCAAGCCAATCGGCAATCGTATTCGGACGGGAAATTACCCATCGAACCCGAACTGACGGAAGTTATCATGGATTTTATAAAAAAAATGTAACGAATCAACGATTCAGCCTACCAATGGCGTAAATATTTTTCCATGAAACAACTTTTATTTTCCCTAGTAGCAGCCTTGATGCTTGCGGGCTGTGGCTCCTCAACACCTACGGTAGCCAAGAAAAACAATGTGGTCGTGCAATTGGATTTGGTCAACATTACCGATGACAAAGTAGCTGTTAGTGTGACTCCGCCAACCTTAACTGATACCGATATTGTATACCATTTGCCCAAAATTATACCTGGAACGTACTCGGTAGATGATTATGGAAAAATGGTCGAGCAATTCAAAGCATTCGATGCCCAAGGAAAGGAACTCTCAGTACAGGCGTTAAGTACCAATTCATGGCAAATCAAAGAGGCGCAAAAATTGGCTAAAATAACCTATCTCGTAAACGACACCTTTGATAGCGAACGCGGCGGTGGTTTTGGTGGTGGAATTTTTTCACCGGCAGGAACCAATATCAATGCTGGGAAAAACTTTATGATTAACCAGCATGGTTTTGTAGGCTATTTTGAGGGAAAAAAGGATATAAACTACGAGTTAAAAATCACCCACCCCGACAGTATGTTTGGGGCTACTTCATTACTTGATACTGATGCTTCGGCTACTTCCGATGTATTTCTTGCCGAACGCTATAACGAATTGGTGGACAACCCCATTATGTATGGAAAACCAGACTATACCTCTTTCCAAGTAGACGGTATGGACATCTTATTTAGCGTATATTCCCCCAATGCCAAACACAGTGCTGCCGCTTTATCGCCTGCAATTGAAAAAATGATTCGGGCGCAAAAGAAATTTTTGGGTCCGGTCAACAATAATAAAAAATACACTATCCTACTCTATTTATCAGAAACCGATAAACCCGACGCCCGTGGATTTGGAGCTTTGGAGCACAACACCTCAACCACAGTAGTTTTTCCTGAAATCATGCCTTCAGAATCGCTTGGAAAACAGTTGATAGATGTGGTCTCGCATGAGTTTTTCCATATTGTAACTCCGCTCGGTGTGCATTCCCATGAAATCCACTACTTTGATTTCAACAATCCGAAAATGTCGCAACACTTGTGGATGTATGAAGGGGTAACTGAATATTTTGCCAACCTGTTTCAAGTCAATCAAGGACTTATCTCGGAAGAAGATTTTTACAAGCGTATGGCCAATAAAATAAATGAAGCCAAACGAATGAATGATACGATGCCCTTTACCGAAATGAGTCAGAATGTACTCACAGAACCCTACAAATCACAGTACTTAAATGTTTATAGTAAAGGAGCGCTCATTGGGATGTGTATCGACGTTATTATTCGTGAAAAGAGTAATGGGACACGTGGCATTTTGGACTTAATGCAAAAACTATCACAAAAATACGGGCCTTCACGTCCGTTTTTGGATGCCGAATTGTTTGACGAAGTTACCGCAATGACCTATCCCGAAGTGGGCAATTTTCTACGTACACATGTTTCGGGAAGTACGCCTATCGATTACGCCAGCTATTTTGCCAAAATGGGCGTTGGGAAGGGAATGATTAAAAAACCAGAAAATGTGTTGTTTTTAAAACGCACGCCTTGTATTACAGCAAATGGTAAAAAAGAAATCATTGTGCGTAATGACACCGACTTATCTCCATTTATGCAGGGCATTGGATTGAAAGCTGACGACATTATCACAGGTGTTGATGGAAAATCCTATACGATGGATGCCATCGGCCCGTTGATGGATGCGGTTCAAAAATGGAAAGAAAATGATTCCGTTACCGTAACTGTAATTCGAGGTGGTAAACCATTGACATTACATGGAAAAGCTGTATTTTCGTATACCGACAATGAAGGGTATATGACCATTGACCCTTCTAAACATCAACTAAAAACATCCTGGTTGAAAGGATAACTTGAATAAACCCTTTGCGAAAGTCCTCAATTTGTAAATCGAATTGAGGATTTTTTTTCATCTTTGCCAAAAATAAAATCATGCGAAAAATCAGTATTTGTTTACTTGCATCAGCCCTTTTGATCAGTTGTGCCAAAGTGAAAAAACCAATAGATGGATTGGAGTTATCGGGAACCATCAAAGGTTTTAAAAAAGGAACCTTGTATATTCAACGAATCAAAGACGATTCCATATTGGTACCCATCGATTCAATAAAGTTTGAGGGGACTTCCGAATTTCGAACCCATATTGACCTCAAAAACCCCGAAATGCTTTATTTATTTATTGACCGAGGAATTAGCAATTCGGTAGACAACAACCTTCCTTTTTTCGCCGAACCCGGTTCGATGACGGTGGAAACTTCTTTGGATTACTTTACAGCTGATGCTGTCATAAAAGGGTCCAAAAATCAGGAGTTGTACGACCAATACAAGATCATGATGTCGCGTTTGATTGATAAAAATTTAGAATTAATTCAATTGGGATTAATCGCTAAAAAAGATAATAATGTGTCACGAATTGACAGTATCCAAAAAGAACAAGATGAAAACTTGAAAAGACGCTATTTGATTACCACCAACTTTATTGTCAACAATAACAATTACGAAATTGCGCCATACATCGCACTGGCCGAAATTCCCGACGTATCCCTCAAATATTTGGATACCATTGATAAATCGATGAGTCCCAAAATTAGTAAAACGAAATACGGAAAAAAACTTAGAACCTATGCCGCGGAACGCCGAAAATTAGGACAATAAAAAAACGGTCGATGACCGTTTTTTTTGTATCTATGGGTTGACGTTTGTTACCGTATTATCTAAGTGTCGCCGCAAACGATTGGGCGCTGTAAAATCTTCTTCAACCGGCGTGGCCACTCCATTAATTACGGGTCCTGTAAATTTTCGAGGGATGCCCCGACGTTCATCTACATTAGGTGTAGCTGGATTGTCTATAGCAGCGCCATTAAAAGGATAATAATAGGTAACCCCATTGACCACATAACTAGTCTCGAACTTAGTTAAATACGAATCGTTATCATCATCAATGTCGACCATATTGGCCCGATCGTCATCATCAGTATCATAATTTTTGGGGTTGTCACTCCAATTGGTCAAGGGAAAAGAACGTTCATCACGCGAGAGTATTCCATCACGGTCATGATCTCGATAACGCACTTCTATCAATTTAAAGGAGAAAATAATGGGCGAATAAGCCGGGATATTCGTTGTTGCATTGTTATAATACCCTAAACCAGAAGGCAAGAACATCACTCCAGCCCCATAATTATCAAACTGAATCGGTTGCCCAGGAACAGCTGTGTAAGTACCCGATTTAAAATTGGGAAACACATGGCCCCAACCGGGAATCAATGACTCCAAAGCAAACCAGTTGGGCGTAACCGCCTGATCAAAGACGTCCAGACTCAACTCGATCCCTTTGTAAGCCACATGAACAGAATCTACCTGGGTAGGCCTTTTCTGTGTCCCTTCTCGGAATTTGATGAAATACAATTTATAATTGATGTCATCCTGAGCAATCAAGGTGTCTCGCAAAGGATATTGCGTTTGATTTCGTATAGAAGTTTGCGTACCATTTTCGGGAATTTTATAAAACTCTACATCAAAAGTAGTTGGATTCACTTCCATATAATGCGTATCCAAAAAATCATCAATGGCTGCAATGTCTGTTGCATACTGTTCGGCTCGATCGCGAATAGGTGCGGCTGAATTGGTATCCCTAGAACAAGATGTACCTAAAAAAACCATGGCGAGTGCCCACAACGTAAAAATTTTAAAACGCATAGAAATTACTGTATTTATGGCGTGCAAGATACAATATTGATTTATTTTTGTAAACTATTTAACGTAGTTTTTACCCGTTTATGAGAGTTGACAAATACTTGTGGTGTGTACGCTACTATAAATCCCGAAACTT
>NZ_JAIXWA010000035.1 GCF_027482425.1 Flavobacterium sp. | reverse complement strand
TGACTGGTGATTAATGACTGAACTAACCCTGAAACTTGGGGGTGATTGGTGGTTTGTATTTTTATCATTCTTCATTATCTTCAATAGTTTATCCATCTAACTAATTACTAGTCACTAATCACTTATATAAAACCGCTGGTTTGCTTTAGCCATTCTACGGAGGAGCGGACTGCAGCGGTAGCGGTCTTCGCGGTATTCATCGTAGAGGGCATCGAGTTTGTCGACGCACCATTGGATTCCGAGTTCATCGGCCCAAGCGAGCAGTCCCTTAGGATAATTCACGCCTTTGGTCATGGCATTGTCAATGTCTTGTACCGAACCCACATTGAGGAAATGCGCATCGGCGGCTTCATTGATAAGCATGACGATGACCCGTTGAAAAATGCATTGCGCCAACGCTGTATCTTCTTGGGGAACCGGCATTGTTTCACTGTAATTATAAAATCCACGGCCTGATTTTCTGCCGTAGAAACCCGCTTCAGTTAGCCGTTTTTGGGTAAACGAGGGTTTGTACCGCGGATCATAATAGAAGGAAGTAAACACCGATTCGGTTACGGCATAGTTCACATCATTTCCGATAAAATCCATGAGTTCGAACGGCCCCATACGGAAACCACCTATGGTTTTCAACGCCCAGTCGATGGTAGCAAAGTCGGCCATACCCTCTTCATAGATCCGCAAACTTTCACTGTAAAAAGGTCGAGCCACACGATTCACGATGAATCCGGGGGTATCTTTGGCTACGGCTACTACTTTCTTCCAAGAGCGAATGGTGTCCACAGCGGTTTGTAAAACGGTCGCTGAAGTTTGCACCGCAGGAATTACTTCCACCAACTGCATTAACGGAGCGGGATTGAAAAAGTGAATACCGATGACGCGCTCCGATTTTTGGCAAGAAGCTGCAATCGAAGCGATCGACAACGAGGAGGTATTGGAGGCCAAAATTGCCGTTGGTGTCACGATTGTTTCCAGTTCGGCAAACAACTTGCGTTTCACGTCTAGGTTTTCCACAATCGCTTCAATCACCAGATCGGCATCAGCCAAATCGGACAAAGCAGTCACATACGCGGTTCTATTTTGAATACCGGCTTTTGTCTCGGCGGTGATTTTTTCTTTCTCCACCAATTTTGACAACGTTACTTCCAAGGCGGCTTTACTTTTATCCAATGCGCCTTGGTTCACATCAAACAATTTCACGGTGCATCCGGCGGTAGCCGCCACTTGTGCGATCCCACTGCCCATGGTTCCCGAACCGATAATCGCGATGTTGATTAACGATTGTTGATTGTTGATTGTTGATTGTTGATTTTTGTTTTCTATCATGGTATTGCTTCCAGGAAATCAGTTCTACAATCTGACTTCGTTGTTCTTCAATCGTTAATCTTTAGTTTCCTTTGAATTCCGGTTTGCGTTTTTCTACAAAAGCGGCAACGCCTTCGCGGTAATCATTGGACGAACTGGCTTCGATTTGAAGGTCGCTTTCCATGGCCAATTGTTCTTGAAGGTTATTGATCATGGAACGGTTCAGCAATTTTTTGGTAAGCGCTAGTGCATGCGTGGGCATGTCGGCTAACGTTAACGCTAACTTTTGTACTTCTTCCTCGAATAAAGCGTTGGGATAACATTTATAAATCATTCCCATTTCATAAGCTTCGGTCGCTGACACTTTATCGCCGAGCATCATTAAGGCGGAGGCTTTTTGAAACCCAATTAACCGGGGTAAGAAAAAAGTTCCTGCGCTATCGGGCACGAGACCGATTTTGCTAAAGGCTTGGATAAACGCCGCTTGTTCATTGGCGACCACTATATCACAGGCTAAAGCAATATTGGCTCCTGCTCCTGCGGCAACACCGTTTACGGCAGCCACGATGGGTTTTTCGATGGCGCGAATGCGTTCGATAATGGGATTATAATGTTCATCTAAAATTTTTCGGAACCCTGGATTGAGTTCGGGTGTGGTCACTTCTTTCAAGTCTTGACCGGCACAAAAGGCTTTTCCGTTTCCGGTAATGACGATGGCGCGCACGTCGGGGTTTTGGGCAACCTCATCCAAGGCGGTTTGCATGGCTAGGGCCATTTCGCGGTTGAAGCTATTGAATACTTCGGGTCGGTTCAAATACAAGTAGGCGACCTTGTTTTCAATCTTTTTTTCAATTGAAGTTGTACTCATCAGAATAATGGTTAGTTGTAAGTGGACTTACGTTATGGTTTATTATATAAACACCTGCAGCAACCGAAATTGTGCAGGTGGGCATTATTTTAAGCATTTAAAATAGTCGAAGGGTTCGTGACATTCCTCGCATTGAAACAAGGCTTTACAGGCGGTCGAACCAAACTGACTGACTAATCGGGTGTGGGTGGAACCGCATTGCGGGCACTTCACTATTTTTTTATTTCCGAGTAGGGCTTCTTTGTCGGCCTCTTCGGATAAGGGGGCTGCGATGCCATAGGCTTCGAGTGCTTTTCGCCCGCGTTCGGTGATCCAGTCGGTGGACCATGCGGGGGCTAATATGAGTTTGACTTGCGCTTGGTACCCTTCTTTGGCGAAAGCCGCTTTGATATCATCGGCGATGGTATCCATGGCGGGGCAACCGCTGTAGGTGGGTGTGATTTTGATAAAAACCGCTGTCCCTTCGACAGCCACATCACGCACAACGCCCATGTCCATAATGGAAAGCACGGGAATCTCAGGATCGGAGACCGACTCGAGAATAGCAGTTATCTGCGGCGCGATGGTTTTCATTTCAATCAGCATAGTGTTACCAAGTCATGTTCGGATAGGTGCGTTGCATGTACTGCATTTCGGTTAAGATAAAGCCCATATGTTCGGAGTGAATCCCTTCTTTGCCCCCTTTTAAGAAATACTTCAAATCGGGAACGTGTAAAGTTGCCTCTGTTAAAACCGCGGTGATTTCTTGCATCCAAGCGTCTTTCAATTGGGAGACATCCACCCCAACTCCCGCTTCAACCATTGCGGTATCATCAACGGTCATTAGGAATAATTCGTTAGTGAACGTCCAAAGGTTGTCGAAAGCTTCTTGCATCCGTTGATGACTTTCTTCGGTACCGTCGCCCAAGCGTTTGATCCAATCACCGGAGAAGCGTTTGTGGTAGCTCACTTCTTTGATGCTTTTTTTGGCAATAGCAGCGAGTACCTCATCGGTGCTGTTTTGCAATTGTTCCAGAAATAAGAGATGAAATACATCAAACAAGTATTGACGGGCCATCATATAGCCGAAATCGGTATTGGGTTGTTCAACCAACAAGACATTTTTGTATTCGCGTTCTTTACGCAAAAAAGCGAGGGTATCTTCGGTAGCCTCACCGCCTTGGAGTTCGGCCGCATATTGATAATAGCTACGGGTTTGACCCAATAAGTCGAGGGCGATGTTGGTCGTGGCAATATCGGTTTCCAAACTCGGTCCATGCCCGCATAATTCACTTAAGCGTTGGCCAAGGATGAGTGCGTTGTCGGCGATTCCGAGGATGTAGTTGATTTTTGAATTGCTCATAGTTTTATTAGTCGTTAGACGTTGGACGTTAGACTTTAGACTTTAGACGTTGGACTTTGGTCTTTAGACGTTAGACTTTGTACTTTAGATTTACTCCTTTACGTTTCTAAAGACTAACGACTAATGTCTAATGTCTCATTTACATATGCTTCAATTCATCCGGCAATTCATAGAATGTGGGATGACGGTATACTTTATCCAAAGCAGGTTCGAAGGTTTCTCCGTTTTGCTCTGGATTGGAAGCCGTAATTTGACTTGAGGGTACGACCCAAATGCTTACCCCTTCACCGCGACGGGTATAGACATCACGTGCGTTTTCTAAAGCCATCGTAGCATCGGTTGCGTGAAGGGAACCGCAGTGGCGGTGTTCTAATCCGTTTTTGCTTCGGATAAAGACTTCCCAAAGAGGCCAGTTGTTCATGCTATTATAAATTATATATTTTAAATTTTAAATTATGGGCCTAAAGGCCGACCTCCAAAACGCATTGGTAGGTAAATGGTTATTACACTGCTTTTTCGAGGTTGCGTTGGGATTGTTTTTCGGCGTAGGCCATGGCGGCATCGCGCACCCAAGTACCTTTTTCCCAAGCGGAACGACGGGCTTCCAAACGTTGTTTGTTGCATTTCCCGTGTCCGTTGACGACTTGCCAGAACTCTTCCCAATCGATTTCACCGAAGTCGTAGTGTTTACGGTCTTCGTTCCATTTTAGGTGCGCATCTGGAATTTTTGCCCCTAAGATTTCGGCTTGCGGTACCGTTTGATCCACAAACTGCTGACGGAGTTCGTCGTTGGTTTTGCGTTTCAATTTCCATTTCACGGATTGTTCCGTATTCGGCGATTCGGCATCGCGGGGTCCGAACATCATTAAAGAGGGCCACCACCAGCGGTTTAAGGCATCTTGCACCATGTCTTTTTGTTCTTGCGTTCCTTTGGACATCGTTAATAAGATTTCATAGCCTTGGCGTTGGTGAAAACTTTCTTCTTTACAGATGCGAATCATCGCACGGGAATAGGGTCCGTAAGACGTTCCCATCAACGCGACTTGATTCATGATGGCCGCTCCATCTACCAACCAACCGATGGCACCGATATCGGCCCACGTGAGCGATGGATAATTGAAAATGCTGGAATATTTGGCTTTTCCCGTATGCAATTGTTCATACATTTCATCACGGGAAATACCGAGTGTTTCAGCGGCACTGTACAAGTACAAACCGTGTCCGCCTTCATCTTGGATTTTGGCCAACAAGGCTACTTTACGACGCAACGAAGGCGCGCGGGTAATCCAATTAGCTTCGGGCAACATTCCTACGATTTCGGAATGAGCGTGTTGTGAAATTTGACGAATGTGCGTTTGACGGTATTTCTCCGGCATCCAATCTTTGGGTTCAATTTTCTCGTCGTTATCGATGCGACGTTGAAACAGTTCTTCTAAGTTTTTAATCTCTTTTTCTGACATAGCTGTTACCTTTTCGTTAGACAACTTGATGATCCCGAAGGCACATCGTTTTTTTGTTTTTATGTTTTCCCTTTCGGGGATTTATTTTGAAAATAGGGGTTCTTTTTTAGCCCCGATTGAGCCGGTATCCTCGCAGCGAAGCGGAGAGATAAAGGCGAAAGCGGGACAGTGCATCTTTTGAAACCAAGGGTTCTTGCTCCCAAAAATTACACCCCGAAATCGACGACTACTTTCTTGGACGTGGGCACGGCTTGGCAACTCAACGTATAGTTTTTGGCCAATTCGTCTTCTTCCAAGGAATAGTTCAATTTCATTTCGACCGATCCTTCTTTGACAATACAACGGCAGGTGCTGCACACACCGCCTTTGCAGGCATAGGGTAAATCGGCACCAGCAGCAATGGCTCCGTCGAGGATATTATCAAAATCATCACCCATGACGAAATGGAATTCTTTGCCGCCATCAATGATGGTCACTTCGGTACCTTCGACTTTCTTCTCGACGATTTTGCTGATGCGTGCTTTGTCGGCTTCGGAGATTCCGGTATTAAACAATTCGAAATGAATATATTCTTTAGGCAACCCCGCCGCTGTGAGTTCGTCTCGCAACAAGTGAATCATTTCCTCGGGTCCACACAAGAAACAATCGTGTGTGTTCGGGATATCAATAATTCTTTCGGTTAGGGTTTTAATTTTTTCTTGGGTAAAACGACCGTTGAACAATTCGGCGTGGCGGTGTTCTTTGGTCAAGAAATGAAAAATTTCAAAACGGTTGAAATAGGTGTTTTTCAATTGTTCAATTTCTTCTTTAAAGATAATGGATTTTACGCTTCGATTCAGGTAAAACAGCTTAAATGTACTATGGGGTTCGTTGGCCAAGTGCGTTTTAATAATGGACAACATGGGGGTAATTCCACTTCCTGCTGCAAAAGCGATATAATTTTTGGCCACTTCTTGTTGTGTTTCTACATAAAACTTCCCGTCGGGGGTCATCACTTCGATTTCGTCACCGACTTGTAACTGTTCATTAACATAGGTAGAAAACAAGCCTCCAGGAATTTGTTTGACCGCCACTTGCCATTTTTGCTCATAAGGGGCAGTACAAAGCGAGTAGGATCGGCGTACTTCTTGGCCATTCAAATGCGTTTTAAACGTTAAGTGTTGCCCTTGTTTGAATTGAAAAGCCGGTTGAATTTCGGCAGGAATGTCCAAGGTAACCACCGAACAATCTTTGGTTTCCTTGTGAATAGCAGCAACTTTTACCTTGTAAAACTGAACCATAATTTGCGTTTCATTTTTAACTAACAATTGTTAGTTTACGTTACAAATTTAATGATTTTTTTAATGGGTTACGAAATCGTTGTAAATTTTTAACGTGCGTTTACGGTGATACCGTGGAGTAATACGTTGCGCATATCATCGCGTAAGGTATTTTCGTTGAGGCTTTTGGTTTTGTTGTACCAAATGTAGAGGGTGCGCAGGGTGGATAAAATGGAGAAAATAATGACTTCGGGATTGCGGTGTTGAATTTCGCCGTTTTGCACGCCTTCTTTCACAATTTGACGAAAATTTTCTTCGTAATCGGTGCGCATTTTTAGGAAATATTTCAGCACGGTTTCCTTTTCCAAATGCATCCAATCGTTATTTAAACAAGCGAGTGCATCGGGATTGCGGAGGGTGATGTCGATGTGCAATTGAATAATGCGGTCGATTTTGGCGATTGCGGTTGCGTCACTTTGTTGGACTTCTTCCATTACATTAGTAAATTCTTCAGCGATGGTGATGACGATGAGTACGAGAATTTCTTGTTTGGAAGCGATATGATTGTATAAACTGGCCGCTTTAATATTTAGAGCTTGGGCGATATCGCGAACCGTTACGGCGCTATAGCCTTTCTCTTTAAAGAGTCGGGCGGCGACATTGATGATTTCCGTTTTGCGATCGGTGGGTTTCATGGGAGTCAAATGTACACAATTTTGCGTTTGGTAACTTAGGTTACCTTGTGCGAGCAACGGGTCGTTTATCTTTGGTGAAAAATAATAGTATGGGATTATTCAACATTTTAGGTTTTGGGAGCAAAGGAGAAAGTGCGAAAGATTTTTGGCAAAAAGGAGCTGTTATTATTGACGTACGCACCTATGAAGAATTTGCTTCGGGGCATATCAAAGGATCGAAAAACATTCCGCTACAAATCATCAACGGAAAAATAGCCGAAATCAAAAAACTAAACCAACCCGTCATTGTGTGTTGCCGCAGTGGCATGCGCAGTGCTCAGGCTGCCTCTATACTGAAAGCACAAGGTGTTGAAGTGATGAACGGCGGTGGCTGGGAACGTTTGGAACGGGAATTGGGTTAGTCCTTGTTATCGAGAACAAAGGAAATGCATATCGTAGGATATTTTTGTTGAAATGTTTCGATTTTTTGGGATAAGTGCTGTTGAAATTTTCTCCAAGCCTGCGTATGTTCATGCTGAGGACGATGCTGTAATGCCCGTTTTAATTCAACAACCTCTTTCATAACAGGATGGCTTTCACTTGAAATAGCCTCCGTAGAGAATCGTTCCCAGATATAGTCAATGGCAAGGGCATTGGGATGAATAAGGTCAGCAGCATAGAAGCGGTAATCCCGTAATTCATCTATTACAATTTCATAAGCTGGAAAATAATACCACTTGTTATCGTTTTGTTTTAGGTTGTAAATCGCTTGCAACAAATTGCCTTTACTCATGTGGTTTTCTAAAAATCCATCTTTAGTATGTCGAACTGGAGATACGGTAAAAATAAATTGTATCGTTGGGTTAAGCTGCCGAACCAATTCGATGCTTTTTAAAAGTGCTTGTTCATTTTCTGTCGCGCTTATGAGCCTTTTTTCAAATTGGGCATTGGGCACTTTATGGCAATTGGCCACAACATTGCCCTGATAAGTATAGACCCAAGAAGTCCCCAAAGTGAGGATAAAATGTGTGGCGGTTTCAAGATAGTCCCGTGTAACATTCAACTGGGCATTTAGGGTAGTTAGGTAATCGTTTGCATCGATTGTGCTGAGCGCCGAATGCACTTCATAGGATTGCCAGAGTTCGTTGTGAAAAAAAACATCTTCTTCATTAAACGCTTGTTGATGTACTATTCGCTCCACCAAGCGTTGCATGGAAATAGCATTAAAAATAATTCCAAAAGGATTGGTTAAAGTAGTAATGCCATGATCGTCTAGCTTTTTACCCATATTTTCGGCAAAACACGACCCCATACTAAAGACTTTCGCCTGGTAACTGAGGGGGTTTTCCATAGGGTTTACAGGAACATGAGTGTGCAACTGCATGGATTATTTTTTTTCAAAAATACGAATTAAGGGGTCAAAAAAAACCTCCCGTGAAAGGAGGCGCTTTTTTATTGTATGAAAGTAATGGCTTTTTCTAATGCTTCAGGAATTCCAGGGGCATGCTTCCCTCCTGCTGTGGCAAAAAACGGCTGTCCACCACCACCGCCTTGGATGTACTTGCCCAACTCGCGGACCACTTGTCCTGCGTTTAAGCCATTGCTATCCACCAATTCTTTCGAAATATAGCATGTTAGCATGGGTTTATCATCGGTTACAGTGGCCAAAACCAAGAAGATATCGGTTTGATTTTGCCCCAATTCATAGGCTAAATCTTTGGCTCCGTTGGCATCTAAATCCACTTGAGTCGCCAAAAAACGGACACCATTCACCGATTGTAGTTGAGCGGCTAATTCACCTTTTAGATTTTTAGCCTTATCTTTTACTAATTGCTCGATTTGCTTTTTCAATTTGGCATTTTCATCCTGCAAACTCACCACGGCTTTCAACGCATCTTGCGGATTTTTCAACGTTTCTTTGATTTGGGCCAAGGCCGCTTCTTGCTGGGCAAAGAAATCAGCTACTGCCATGCCGGTGATTGCCTCAATACGACGAATTCCCGCCGCGACAGCGCCTTCGGAAACAATTTTGAAATGCCAGATGTCTGCCGTGTTTTTCACATGGATTCCACCGCACAACTCCCGACTTTCACCAAATTCAATCATACGAACGGTATCGCCATATTTTTCACCAAACAAGGCCATCGCGCCTTTGGCCATCGCTTCTTGAATGGGTAAATTACGGTATTCCACCAAAGCCAATTGCTCGGCAATACGCGCATTGACAAAGACTTCTACCTGACGAATCTCGTCATCGGTGACTTTGGCAAAATGCGAAAAGTCGAAACGCAAATAATTGGGATTCACCAACGATCCTTTTTGCTCCACATGCGTTCCCAAAACGGTGCGCAATGCCAAATGCATCAAGTGCGTGGCCGAGTGGTTTTTGGACGTTGCGGTGCGCAAATCGGTATTTACTTTGGCGACAAAAACGGCATTTACATTTTCAGGTAATGACTTGGCAAAATGTAAAATAAGATTGTTCTCTTTTTTGGTATCAATGATTTCAATGACTTCGTTGGCGGAAATGAGCGAACCTTTATCGCCCACTTGTCCCCCTCCTTCTGGGTAAAAAGGCGTGGCATCCAAAACGATTTGGTATAACAATCCGTCTTTTTTGGAATCCACTTTACGGATACGGGTGATTCTCACTTCATTTTCGGTTTGATCATACCCCACAAAGGTTTCTACATTGCCGTTGATCAAAACCTTCCAATCTTCGGTGGTCACTTCGGAGGCCGCGCGCGAACGGGCTTTTTGTTTGGCCAACTCCGCTTCAAACTCGGCTTCTTGATAGGTAAATCCTATTTCTTTCAAAATCAAAGCCGTCAAATCTTTAGGGAACCCGAAGGTATCGTACAGTTCAAATACTTTTTCTCCCTTGACTTCTTTGCCTTGGGTTTCGGCCACCACTTTATCAAGCAATTGCAATCCTTGTTCGAGCGTACGTAAAAATGACGCTTCTTCTTCTTTAATTACATTGGTGACCAAGTTTTGTTGGGCACGGATTTCGGGGAAGAATTCGCCCATTTGATCGGCCAAAACCGCTACTAATTGGTAGATAAACGCTTCTTTTTGATTTAAAAAAGTAAATCCGTAACGGATGGCACGGCGAAGAATACGGCGAATCACATACCCGGCTCCTGTATTGGACGGCAATTGTCCATCGGCAATAGCAAAGGCTACGGCACGCACGTGATCGACAATGACCCGGATGGCAATATTGATTTTATTTTGTTCCTCTGAAATGGACTTGATTTCGTTGTTGGTGTAGTGTAACCCGGTAATATGTTCCACTTTTTGGATCAAAGGGGTAAACACATCGGTGTCGTAATTGGACGTTACACCTTGCATGGCCATACACAAACGCTCGAAGCCCATTCCAGTGTCCACGTGCTGTGCAGGTAGCTTTTCGAGCGATCCGTCGGCTTTACGGTTGAATTCCATAAAAACATTATTCCAAATCTCCACCACTTGCGGATGATCGGCATTGACCAAACTGCGACCTGAAACGGCAGCACGCTCGGCGTCGGTGCGCAAATCAATATGAATTTCAGAACAAGGACCACACGGCCCTTGATCGCCCATTTCCCAGAAGTTGTCTTTTTTATTCCCTAAGATGATTCGATCTTCCGATACATATTGTTTCCAAATATCAAAAGCTTCTTGATCGAAGGGAACATTTTCGGTGGGATTTCCCTCAAATACGGAAACATACAACCGGTCTTTCTCTAATTTCAGTACTTCGGTGAGAAACTCCCAAGCCCAGGCCAACGCTTCTTTTTTGAAGTAATCGCCAAACGACCAGTTGCCTAGCATTTCAAACATGGTGTGGTGGTAGGTGTCGAACCCTACATCTTCTAAATCGTTATGTTTTCCCGAAACGCGAAGGCATTTTTGGGTATCGGCGATACGGGGACTCTTGGGCGTACCGTTGCCTAAAAAGAATTCCTTAAACTGCGCCATTCCGGAGTTGTTGAACATCAACGTGGGATCGTCTTTTAAAACAATAGGCGCAGAAGGCACGATCAAGTGGTTTTTACTTTCAAAAAATTGGAGGTACGCTTTGCGAATGTCCTGCGATTTCATGGGCGAATTTCAATTGGTTTATGGTTTGGTTTTGGCAAACGGATGTTCGATATAGCCCTGATACCGCCCTTGTTGGAGCTCTTGGGAGCGTAGCGGACAAAGCGACGGGCGGGAGCAGGAAGGGGATGACATAAAACTCGGGGGTTTATGCTCCTGATAATCAAGCCACCACTGTGGAACTGCAACAAAATTTAGGTTTGCGCGAAACATTTCCTAAATTTGTTCGTATAACTACCGTTCGGCGTTTACCGCCACAAAAATAGTAAATTACCGCATGTCGAAGAAAGTAAAATATTATTATGATTCAGAGAGCTTGGCCTATCGTAAAATCAAGCCTAAAAAACGCACGAAAGTTGCGTATGCACTCTTGTTTCTGGTTGCTTCGGCATTGTTTGGATTTTTGAGCTTTGTGTTGGTTATGAATACCTCGTACCTTGAAACGCCCAAGGATAAAATGATGAAACGGGAAATTGACAACATGAAAATCAGCTACTCGATTTTGAATAAAAAAATTGAACAGTTGGATGCGGTGTTGACGAGTTTGGAGGAGCGAGACAACAATTTGTATCGGGTGTATTTTAACGCCAATCCGATTGCTCAAGCCGATCGAAGAGCGGGGATCATTACGCAGGATCGGTACCGCGAGTTGGAGGGCTTTAACAACGCTGACCTAGTCATTAACACCCATAAAAAAGTAGATGAGATTGCTAAAGCGTTGGTGGTGCAGTCGCGTTCGTTGGATGCGATTTTGAAAATGGCGAAAACCAAAGGGCGGTTGTTGGCTTCGATTCCGGCGATACAACCGGTGAAGAATGAGGACTTGAAGCAGATGGCTTCGGGGTTTGGGTACCGCACAGATCCGTTTACCAAAGCGCGAAAAATGCACGAAGGGATGGACTTTACGGCGCGCACGGGAACTCCAATTTACGCTACGGGTGATGGCGTAGTGAAACGGGCAGACAACGGATTATCGGGCTACGGAAACCATATTCAAATCAACCACGGGTACGGTTACCTCACCTTGTACGCCCATTTGAGTAAGATAAAAGTTAGACCCGGACAGCGGGTAAAACGCGGCGATATAATTGGCTTTGTAGGCAGTACAGGTCGAAGTGAAGCGCCCCATTTGCATTATGAAGTGCACAAAGGGGGGAAGCCTGTGAATCCGATTAATTTTTATTACGGCAATATTTCGGCGGCAGAATATGTGGTCATTTCGAAAATTGCCAACCAAGAGAACCAATCGCTTGATTAACCATATAAACACAAAGAACTATGCATATTGAACTATCAAAAGATAAATTGTATTTCAGCATTGGGGAAGTCGCCAAAGCCTTTGGGGTCAATGCTTCGTTGATTCGTTTTTGGGATAAGGAGTTTGATATTTTGAAACCCAAAAAAAATGCTAAGGGCAACCGCATGTTTACGCAGGAAGATGTCAAAAACCTGCAATTGATTTACCATTTGGTGAAAGAGCGCGGGTTTACCTTGGAAGGAGCCAAAACCCATTTGAAAGACAAACAGAAAAAAACGTTGGATACGTTTGAAATCATCGCCAAACTCGAAGCGGTGAAAACAGAATTGCAGAAAATTAAAAACAGTTTATAATATGAAAAATTTAGTTGTATTTGCCTATATCGGGGCGGTTATTTTCCCTTTGACAGGAATATATTTTATAATGAATTCCATGCCGTATAGTTCGATTCTATTTGTTTTAGGTGCCATTTGTTACGGTACTTTTCTAATCAAAGCCATCCTCAAAGTGTCGAATTCTAAAAATGAGCGCGCGAATAAAATGCTATGGATATTAGGGTTGATTTTTATGGGGTCGGTGGTAGGGTTGATTTACATTCTTACAGGAAGAAAACGTTTTGTACAAACTGCGTAACAAGAAATCAAGAAGATCGTCTAATTTAAATAAATTAAAAAATTATTAATCATGAAAAGTAATACAGGTAAAATTATTCTAATTATCCTTGCAGTAATTGTATTTATCGGAATTATACTAACAATTATAGGGGTGAGTTCGTATAACGGATTAGTAGGTAAAGAAGAAAATGCAAAAACCGCTTGGTCCAATGTGGAAAGTGCCTACCAACGCAGAAATGACTTGATTGGAAATTTGGTTAAAACCGTGCAAGGCGCAGCCGATTTTGAAAAATCAACTTTAGAGGCTGTCGTAAATGCGCGTGCGAAGGCGACTGATGTAACGATTGATCCGAAGAACATTACCCCAGATCAATTAGCAAAATTCCAACAAGCGCAATCGGGTCTTAAAGGTTCTTTAGACCGACTCTTGTTAGTGGTAGAAAAATACCCCGACCTGAAAGCCAACCAAAACTTTTTGGAATTACAGTCGCAATTAGAAGGCACTGAAAACCGCATTAATGTAGCACGTGATCGCTACAACGAGTCGGTAAACGTGTACAACAAAAGTACGAAAACCTTCCCTTCGGTATTGTTTGCCAAACTCTTTGGATTTGATGAAATGGCGCGGTTCAAAGCCGAAGAAGGCGCCGAAAAAGCACCCGATGTTAATTTCGATTTCAATAGCAAGAAGTAATTCAGACCCATGTCAACGGTAGATCAATTTTTAACACCCGACGAGGAGAAAGCGGTGGTTATGGCCATCCAAGAAGCGGAAAAAGCGACTTCGGGGGAAATTCGTGTGCATTTGGAAAAAACGCTCACCAAGGAGGCGATGGAACGCGCTTTGGAAGTTTTTTACGAATTGAAAATGGAAGCTACCGCACAACGCAATGGGGTACTAATTTATGTCGCCGTTGAAAGTCGCAAGTTTACCATTTGTGGCGACCAAGGCATACACGAAAAGGTGACCCATACCTTTTGGGATACTACCAAAGAGGTGATGCAAAACTACTTTCGAGAGGGGAAAAATGCTACTGCGCTGTGTGAGGGTATCCACCTTGTAGGGGAACAGTTGAAACACTATTTCCCTTACACGGAAGAGGACACCAACGAATTAACCAATGAAATTTCAAAAGGATGATCAAATTGGCCTATAAACTCGCTCAGTTCCTCCTTTTGACGGCTATGTTGGCGGTGCATCAATGCAGTTTGGCGCAGGTTACCATTCCCAAAAAACCCGGATTTATTCCGCCCATCATCGATAGTACCCAAACGTTGTCGAAAGCGGAATTGGCCTCGTTGTATGAAAAACTTAAAGTGTACTCCGACAGTACCTCGACCGAGATTTTTGTGATGATGGTAAAAACCACCCAAGGAGAATCCATCAACCGGTATGCTACCGATTTGGGACAAGCATGGCAAATAGGGCAAAAAGGAAAAGATAATGGCGTCGTCCTTCTTATTGCGCTTGAAGACCGGAAAATGACGATTGCCACGGGCTATGGCGTAGAACATCTACTTACTGATGCGCAATCGCGACGTATCATTGAACGAGACCTGAAACCTTTTTTCAAAAAAGGGGATTATTACGGGGGCATTCAATCGGGAACCGAAGCGATATTCAAAACCCTCAAAGGTGAATACAAAAACGATCGTAAAGGCAAATCGGGCGACACCTTGATGGGTGGCATCGTCTTTTTTATCTTTTTGATTGTTTTCATTATTATAATCGCGATTGCTTCGCGGAATAAACGCGGTGGCGGTGGTCGAGGTGGCAGCGGATTCAGTGGTCCTGACTTGGCCGACATCATCATTCTTAGCAGCTTAGGACGTGGTTCCGGTGGCGGTTGGGGTGGTGGCTCGTCCTCTGGAGGTTGGGGTGGCTTTGGCGGCGGGGGCGGCTTTGGCGGTGGGGGTGCCAGCGGAGATTGGTAGATGCTCCCTTAATTTCCATTGACGCTAATCTTCAACGTCTAATAGTTAAATTTAAAACATAACAAAAGCCTTTCGATTACGAAAGGCTTTTGTTTTTGTGGGTCATACTGGAATCGAACCAGTGACTTCTACCCTGTCAAGGTAGCACTCTGAACCGCTGAGTTAATGACCCATACAAACTACAGAACGAAGTCCATAAAAAAAGCAAGTCGTAGGACTTGCTTTGTGGGCGATGAGGGGTTCGAACCCCCGACCCCCTCGGTGTAAACGAGGTGCTCTGAACCAGCTGAGCTAATCGCCCGATTAGTGCTTGATTGCGGATGCAAATATAAGACTGTTTTTTGTTTCTGCAAGGAAAAAATTAAAAAAAATCAAAAAAGTTCAGCGACTACAAAAGTACTCCCACCCACATAGATTACATCGTCAGAACCCGCTTGTTTTCTAGCCTCATCATAAGCTTCTGAAACGGAAGAGAATACCTTTCCTTTACGTTTAAATTCTTCCGCTTTTTGTCGTAAAATTTCGGCATCTAATCCCCTTGGCACGTTAGGCTTACAAAAATAATACAAGGCGTTTTCAGGAAACAACGGAAGAATTTCGTCCAAATCTTTATCATTGACCACCCCCAAAACAATATGCAATTGGACAAATGGCTCGGCCAAAAGTTGCGGCATAACCACCCGTAATCCGTGTGCATTGTGCGCCGTATCGGCAATGATTTTGGGTTGATGTCCCAAAATTTGCCAACGCCCCCGCAATCCGGTTCGCTCCATTACTTCCATAAATCCCTTTTGTATTGCTACTTCTGGGACTATAAACTTTCCTTGTGATTGAAGTACGACCAGGGTTTGTTGTACCGTCTTTTTATTTGCTTCTTGATACCTGCCCAACAATACAGAGGGATAGGTTGTCGTTTGTAACGCTCCCGCATAATGTAAAGGCGCTTGTAGCGCTTGAGCACGGTGTTCAAAGACGGCTTGTGTTGCTGCATCCCATTCGCCCACCACTACAGGTACGCCCACTTTGATAATACCTGCTTTTTCTCCAGCAATTTCTGGAAGTGTCGTGCCCAAAAATTGGGTGTGGTCCAACCCGATATTGGTAATCACAGCGACTTCGGGCGTAATTATGTTGGTGGAATCCAAACGGCCTCCCATGCCTACTTCTATAATATTGATGTCGGTTTTGGCAGTTGCAAAATAGGCAAAAGCCATTCCTACCGTCATCTCAAAAAAACTCAACTGCTGTTGTTCCAAAAACGCACGATGGGTAGCGATAAAATCCACTACAAAATCGGCTTCAATCACCTCCCCATTAATCCGTATTCGTTCCCGAAAATCGTTGAGATGGGGTGAAGTATACAATCCTACTTTATAGCCTGCTGTTTGTAAGACGGAGGCAAGCAAATGCGACGTAGACCCTTTGCCATTAGTTCCAGCAACATGGATACACGTTAATGAACGCTCAGGATGCCCTAAAACTTCTGCAAAAGCATGCGTATTGGTTACATCTTTTTTATAAGCAACCGCTCCTACCTGTTGGTACATCGGCAAACGGGAAAACATCCAAGCAACAGTTTCGGCGTAGTTCATTTCTTTTGTGATAACTAATTTTGAGATAAAATATTTTTCTAAAATTTTAGTTTAGTATTGTAACTGCTTTTATCTTTAGGGCAAATTTGAGAATAATTCCACTATTATAAAACTAAGTAACACTATGAATTTATTTTTTCTTCAAGTTCAAAACGACAGTATTACACAAGCGACAGGGGCAGTCATAGAGAACACGGTTGCCGTTAAAGAAATTTCCGTTTTGGAGTTTGTTACCAAAGGAGGTTTTTTCCTTATTCCTATTGCACTTTTACTATTTTATACGTTATTCATTATCATTGAGCGTTGGTTGTATATCCACAAACGCTCGAAAATCGACCCAAATCTCACCCGTGATGTACGTGAGGCATTAAATTCAGGAGAATTACAACGTGCTGTAACCATCACCGAACGCAACAACACCGCTTCAGGTTATGTGTTGCGCGAGGGAATTTTAACGATTGGTAGACCAATTTCTGAAATTGAATCCAATATGGAGCGTGCGGCCAATATTGAGGTGGGCGAAATGGAGAAAAAACTGGGACAGTTAGGTTTAATCGCGGGTATTGCACCTACGTTGGGATTCATCGGAACGATTTCGGGGGTTATTAAAATTTTCTACAGCATTTCACAAACAGAAGATATCAGTATTGGTAACATCTCGGGGGGGTTGTATGAAAAAATGATTAGTTCAGGAGCGGGTCTTGTCGTGGGTATCATCGCTTATGCAGCTTACCACTTGTTTAATGGTAAAATTGATGGCTTCGTATTAAGCATTCAAAAACAAGTTTTAGAGTTTGTCAACATAATTCAACGACCCAATGGTAAGACGAAATAAACGCTTTCATGCTGAAGTCGCGACTTCTTCGTTGAGCGACATCATGTTTTTCCTCTTGTTGTTTTTCTTAATCATTTCAACCTTGGCGAATCCGAATGTGATTAAAATGACGTTGCCCAAGTCAAAAAATAATGAGAAAACGAACAAACAATTAATTAGCCTTTCGGTTACCGAGGAAAAAAGATACTTTTTGGACAAGGAAGAAGTTCCTTTTGACCAATTAGAATCGGTATTAATGTCCAAAATCACTCCCGGATCAGACGAAACCATTGTTGTTCGCATTCCTTACAATCTTCAAGTACAAGACTTGGTCGATGTACTTCAAATTGGAGTGAAAAATAAACTCAAGTTTGTTATTGCCACAAGTAACAGTCAGTAGCAATCGTTCTATCAAAAAATAAAAAATCCTGCTTTATCGAGCAGGATTTTTTGTATCATTTAAATTTATTTTACGCTAACATGGTTACTGGATTTTCCAAGAAAGTGCGTAACGTTTGTAAAAACTCGGCCCCTGTTGCTCCATCGACGGTACGATGATCACAAGCTAGGGTTACTTTCATGGTGTGTCCTACTACAATTTGCCCATCACGAACGACAGGTTTTTGAATAATAGCACCCACAGACAAAATAGCGGAATTAGGCTGGTTGATAATCGAGGTAAACTCGGTGATTCCGAACATTCCTAAATTGGAAACGGTAAAAGTACTGCCCTCCATTTCGGATGGTTGTAATTTCTTGTTGCGGGCTTTCCCTGCTAAATCTTTAACCGCATTTCCAATTTGTGACAACGTCATTTGATCGGTAAAACGCACGACAGGAACAACCAATCCATCCTCAACCGCTACAGCCACACCAATGTGTACATGGTGATTGATTGTGATGGCTTCATCGCTCCATTGCGAATTTACTTTAGGATGCTTTTTCAAAGCCATCGCACACGCTTTAATCACCATATCGTTAAACGACACTTTGGTATCGGGTACTGAATTGATTACACCGCGTGACTTCATGGCTTCATCCATGGCAACCTCGATGGTTAAATAAAAATGAGGAGCGGTAAATATGGATTCTGACAAACGACGTGCAATCGTTTTGCGCATTTGGGAGTTTTTGATTTGCTCGGCAAATTCGGATCCCGCAGGAACGAAAGGTTTCACTTCTGAAGCCCCTGCCGTTGCCGCTCCAACAGGTGCAGAAGCTGTGGCAACAGGAGCCACTGTAAAATGCTCTACATCGCTTTTCACGATACGTCCGTTTTCACCTGTCCCTTTAACTTGACCTAAATCAATACCTTTTTCTTTCGCAATTTGACGCGCTAATGGCGATGCAAAAATGCGACCTCCTTCCTGAACTACCGGAGCAGCTACAGGCGTGGTAGCAGAAACTGAAGTTGGGGTTTCAGCAGGTGCAGAAGCCGGAGTTGCCGCAGGAACTCCACCTGATTTCAACGACTCAGCATAAGCAAGTACGTCGGTGCCTGCAGGCCCAATAATCGCCAAAACACTATCTACTGGTGCAGATTCTCCTTCCTGAATGCCAATGTATAATAAAGTTCCTGAATGAAATGATTCAAACTCCATGGTAGCCTTATCGGTTTCGATTTCAGCCAAGATATCGCCTTCTTTTACGGTATCGCCCACCTTTTTTAACCAAGTAGCTACGGTTCCTGTAGTCATGGTATCACTTAAACGAGGCATCGTAATTACTTGAATACCTGTAGGAGCTGTGGCCGCAGGAGCCGACGTAAATGTGGGTGTGGCAGCCGGAGCATCGGCAGTAACGTTGGAAGCCGGAGCAGCAGTTCCCTGATTCAACAAAGCACTGATGTCTTCCCCTGCCTGACCAATAATGGCCAATAGCGAGTCAACAGGAGCTGACTGACCTTCTTGAATACCGATATGTAAAAGAACCCCAGCGTTGAAAGATTCAAACTCCATGGTGGCTTTATCGGTTTCGATTTCAGCTAAAATATCACCTTCTTTGATTGTATCACCCACTTTTTTCAACCATGTTGCTACCGTTCCTTCGGTCATCGTATCACTCAAGCGGGGCATCGTTACTACTGTTGCCATAATTGCTTATAATTTATGGGGAATAAATGGATAATTCGGTTCTTCATACACCACATCGTACAATTGTTGTACTTCGGGATAAGGGGACTCTTCGGCAAAACGCTCGCACTCGTCCACTAAATTTTTGACACGCTCGTCAATCGCTTCAATTTCAGCTTCAGTAGCGTATCCTTTTTCTTTGATAATATCTAAAACTTGCGTGATAGGATCAATTTTTTTGTATTCTTCAACCTCGTCTTTGGTTCGGTACAACTGTGCATCCGACATAGAGTGCCCTCGGTAACGGTACGTTTTCATTTCTAAAAACGTAGGTCCATCGCCGCGACGAGCACGTTCAATCGCTTCATGCATTGCTTCGGCCACTTTCACAGGATTCATCCCATCTACGGGGCCACAAGGCATTTCATATCCTAATCCTAATTTCCAAATGTCCGTATGATTCGCGGTTCGCTCTACAGAAGTTCCCATAGCATATCCGTTATTTTCACAAATAAAAACCACCGGTAACTTCCAATTCATCGCCATATTGAAAGCCTCATGAAGTGACCCTTGACGGGCCGCACCATCCCCAAAATAGGTTAGCGTTACCCCACCTGTTTCAAAATATTTGTCGGCAAAAGCGATTCCGGCTCCCACTGGGATTTGTGCTCCAACGATTCCGTGTCCGCCATAAAATCCGTGCTCTTTAGAAAAAATATGCATCGAACCTCCCATTCCTTTGGATGTTCCAGTAACTTTTCCATACAACTCTGCCATAACTTTGCGTGGATCTACGCCCATTCCAATAGGTTGAACGTGGTTACGGTAAGCGGTAATCATTTTGTCTTTGGATAAATCCATCGCGTGTAAGGCACCAGCCAATACCGCTTCCTGTCCGTTATATAGGTGAAGGAAACCTCTAACTTTTTGTTGAATGTATACAGCAGCGAGACGGTCTTCAAACTTTCTCCAGAACTGCATATCTTCATACCATTGCAGGTAAACTTCTTTGGTAATTTCTTTCATTTTGACTGAATTACTGCGTTTTACAAAATTTTGTGGGCACGATTGTGCGAAATTATTTAATTCACTGAATAATCGGAATGCAAAAATAGAATAATGATTGTAGAACTAAAAATTAAATCCCCTAAAAAAATAGTTTTTAGCAACCGTTTATAGAGGAAATATTAACTACATCGTTTTAGTTTATAAGGCGGTTTTATCAAAAGTCAAAGGCAACAAATTGGCAATGGACTCGGATTGATACACCACCCCTTTTTCACCCATAAAATAAATGGCAATGGGTGCATCTTGTCGAAACTCATACTCGGCAATTGACTGACGACAAGCCCCACAGGGTGGAATTGGCGACAAGGTGGGATTGGTTTCAGAAGTAGCGGTGATGACCAGCGTAGTAATGACTGCATTGGGGTATAATGCACCGGCTTGAAAAATAGCAACACGTTCGGCGCAAAGTCCCGAAGGATAGGCCGCATTTTCCTGATTAGAGCCTACTACAATCGCACCGTTATCTAAAAGTAAAGCCGCTCCCACACGAAAGCGAGAATAGGGTGCATAGGCGGTGTTTCGTGCAGCAATCGCTTTTTCCATCAAAGCTTGCACTTCGGTTGGCGTTTGGTCAAGTGCATCGAAGACTTTAAAGACCGTTTGAATGGTAAGTTCTTTCATACCGTATTGCGGAAAAAAAATCCAAACTTCGTATTGAAATTTGGATTGTATCGTTGGTAATTACTATCGATTAATAATCTTCATATTTGTCGCCAAAGTTAAACGTCAACGAAAAACGAAGCGTATTTTCTAGTGGGTTTCTAATGCGAGAGGCAGAGAACAGATACGAAACATCAACACGAACGATGTTGTACTTGAATCCAGCACCGAGGGTAAAAAACTTACGCCCTCCTTTATCTTTACTTTCATTAAAATAACCCAAACGCATGGCAAAGGCATCTTGGTAATTGTACTCGGCTCCTACCGAATAACTCACTTCTCGTAACTCTTCGGAAAATCCTCCTGGCGCATCACCAAAGGAACGGAAAATCCCCGACACCCAATTGATACGCTTGTATTCTTCCGTGGCCAACTGCATATCGACGGAATCAATCGTTCCATCGTTATTCATATCGGTTCCATTGTATGTGCCATTATCAAATCCTACTTGAGGTGTGGGAACCAATAATTTTTGGGCTTCCACGTTTAATGACACCTTATTGTATTCGTCCAAAATGAAATCAAATCCACCCCCCAAACGCATATTAGCTGGGATAAAATTGGAGTTTAAATCACTTTCATCATTATCATAACTAATTTTGGGCCCCAAATTTTGGAAATTGAACCCCAAACGATAACGTCCATTAAAATCATCTAAAGCAAATTCCTCCGACTGGAAAAAACCCGCTACATCAAAAGCAAAGGTATTGGCCGCTCGAGCATCTGTAGTGGCATCTGGAATTCGTAAGTTGGAACGAATATAACGTCCGGCCACCGCCATACTGAAACGGTCACTCAATTTCAAAGCATAGGACCCATCTAAAGCCAATTCATTCGGTTTAACTACATTGGCGGGATCATCAAAACTTTGGCGTAACTCGATTTCTCCCAAGCTAAAAAATCGCAAGGAACCAGCAAAAGCACTTCGCTCATTAATCCGGTTGTAATAGGTCACTTGTCCCAAAGAAATATCGTTGACCAACTGCGTCAAATAAGGCGTATACCCTAACGAAAACCCTTGTTTATCGGTAGCAAAAGCAAACTTAGCAGGATTCCATTGTTGCGCATAGGCATCGGCAGAAGTGGCCACCCCTTGATCACCCAAACCAGCTGCACGGGCATCGGAAGCAATCATTAAAAAGGGAACACCGGTAGTAATAACTCGTTGTTGCGCGTTAATTGTAGTAGTGATGCTTAGGAGGCTCAGCGCCCATATTAGCTTCTTCATTGTTGCATTTTAAAAAAGTTATCAAATATAGTATTTTTTATAGTATAACCAATTTTTCAATTTTTTCTGCGGTATTGCCATTGAGTGTTGACCGCACCGTGAGTTTATATACATATACGCCTTTCCCGATTTTAGAACCAAAATCATCGAGCCCATCCCACTGAATTTGTCGACTCAAAAAGCCTTCTGTGGTCACGGTTTGGTTAATCGTTTTTACAATTTTTCCCGTGATTGTAAAAATCTGCACTTGAACTTCTAACGGTTCAAAAGGACGGTTATGATTGAACCAAAATTCGGTGTAATTCACAAAAGGATTGGGGTAATTTAAGACATTTGTCAGGGTAATCCCATTGCCATCCGCCACGACAAAATGAATCTCAACAGTGACAGGGTTGTTGTACACATCCCAAGCCTTGAATACAATGGTGTGCGGTCCTTTCGCTAAGTCGCGCAACGGAAAACGAATTCTTCCTTTGGTAAAATCATTCAACTCGGTTTCGTAATAGTCATTCAAGACAAAAGGATTCATTTCATCCCCATCCAAAATGGCAATGATATCATGTCCGATTCCACTTGCCGTATTAATGCCATGCTCATCCTCTAAAAAGGCTAGTAAGAAAGGAGAGGGATTGGTAATTCCACCGTCGACAAAACTTTCATCATTCATAAACAATCGGGCACGGGGACCAATATTATCGGCCACTGCGGCTGTATTGACACCACCCACGCGAATATCAAAACTATGTCCCGTACGATCCGTATTGACTTGGGTTCCTTTGGCATAAAAACTTACGCGCCCTGGTCCTAAAGGAATTCGAATATCTCGTGGCACGACAAAAGTAACTTCAAACTGACCATTGACCACACTTACATTCCCACGGAAAATGGTTTCTCCTAAATTTTCGAAAGTCAACGGTGTCGTAAAACCATCATTATTTAAAGCATTTTTGGTAAAGTTTTTATCGAAAACATTGATTGATAATTCTCCATTGTAACTGGACAAAAGCTGACCGTTTTCATCTTGTACTTCGCCACTTAATTTCACCGTAGCCAACGCTTTTAAATCATCGGTGGGTTGCGTAATGGGGACGTCATTAATTTTGGTCAAAACAACTTTGGGTTTGGCGATGGCTAATTTCAAAGCGGGATCACCTAAATAAAAGACGACCCGTGTCGCCGAATTATTATTGGACATAATTTTGGCTTGACGCATGGCCTCAGCAATTGACACATAAGTATTTGACCCGTAAGCAAATAGTTTGCTCGACAAGTTATCGTTGAAATTTTCAGCCTGAAACTGCCCTATAGAACGAATGGTTGTAATCAAGGAAATGGCTCCCCCTCTCGGATTCCAAAAGGTATACTCCCCTGCTGTGGGTCGTAATGGATTGTCAAAACGAGAAAACTCACAGGTGATTGTGATAAATAAAGGGTAGCGAAAGCGGTTCTGATAGTTAAATCCATCAAATTTATCCCACAAACGTTCCGCGGTTAAGCCGTCTTCTCCCCCATGTCCTAAATAATTAAATACCAAAGCCCCTTTTTCAAAGGCATTACTCAAATCCAATTTAGCTTGCGGATAACGATCGCCCCCAGAAGACGTTTGTTGCACATAAGAATCCAAAAATATTTTTCTGAAATTGATAAAGGGCTTTTGAGTGTAAATAGCGTCTGTGAGTATATTTTGCCGCACTTGTAGACTGGCATCAGGATCTTTGTCGGCATCATCGGAGATGGAAACGTAATTATTTCGCCAACTTCCATACGATTGTAAGTCGTGGTATTCCAACACTTTATTGACCATTTCAGCGGCTTGCTGAGGCGTGGAAACCAACATACGTCCCACCGCAAAATCGGCCGCAAAACCCGACAATGGATCACCTTCAGCTGCATCCATTAAAGCAAAAAAATCATCCGAGGCGAACGAAGTTTCACCCGAAAAATAACTACTCAACGCATGGTAAATAGGAACGATATTGGTGTTGTTGGAAATTCTGTTTTTAAAGTCATACGACGCATCGCCAAACAAATTCAAATACTTTACCCGATTGGCCGGCTGCGAAGCATTGTGATAGATATAGCGCATAAGGTTGCGAATGGCACCAATATCTTGCTTTCCGCTGTTAAATTCCTGATAAATCATGGGCAACGTTACCACTTTGACATTGTAGCCATGGTAGGAACGATGAAAATTGGCCAATACATCCGCCTGACTTTTTAAGTTTTCGGGCGTTACAATAACGTAATCAATATCACGGAAAGTGCCGTTATCATCTAAGAACAAAGTTCCTTTCAAGTTTTGATTAGCTACACCAGGGTTGGACTCGCGTAAGGGAGTATAATAATCTGATTCGGAAACTGCAATAAATCGTTTGGACGAACCCAATGCTGTTTTGAAAGAAAACGAAGCCCCTGTAGTATTCGAAACTTGCGTTATATTGTAGATATCGCTAATATCCCACACCTGTTGAATGGTGGAAGCATTGCTTATTTGGAATTCTCCAATTCCCGAAGTGAAAGCTGAATTCTCATCGGTAAATCGGAACTGTTTGCCAGTACCCGTTAAATTGGAACGTGTCTTTAAAAAAATATAATCCAAAAATCCACGAGCTGTTGGGACACCTTCATTATCGTAAGTGAGTTTCACCGTATAATTGGTGGTAGTGTTTACTGAAGTATTGAGGTAATTGTGAGACGCTTCTGTTCCTGAATCGGGGATCACTGCCGATAGATTTAGGGTTCCGGCATTTTGTCCGTTAACCATTACTTTAAAATTGGATGTAGAAAATGAATTTCCTCCTGCATGAATTGTCAAACGTGTCGGAGCTGAGGTGGAAACATTTGGGAATGAAAATTCAAACTCTTGTTCGTTTTCAGTACTGAAATTTTCACCAAACCAAACCCGTCCCAAACGACCTATGTTATTTAAATCTACTTCATGGTATCGATAATCATCAAAAGTGGTAAAAATTTGCGTAGGCGCTCCAGCAGGTTGTGTTATTGGAGCCATTCGTTTTCCATTATCAGCACTTGCCACAACATAATAATAGGAACGATCCGCATAAAGATTCAAATGGGTTTCGTTTTCAGCGCTCCAATTATCCATTCCTTCACAATACATGAGGATGTAATCTTCATTATCAAAACTTCCATCAGCCTCTCCAACAAATTGAATGGCATTTTCTTCGGGATCAAAGGGAAAATCAACTTGATTCGATAAAGGTACCATACGACCCCCATGTCCAAAAATTTTGATTTTTCGCGGATCTGTATTCACAGGCACGCCCAAACTACTCAAGAAACTACGAGTAAGTTTGTATACTCCTGACTTTTCTACATAAAATCGTCTAATGGTTCCCGAAGACAACATTGAATTAGTCAAAGGAGGGATACTGTTTGCTTCCGGTTGAGCTGCTTTACTTGAATTCTGGAGAGCATAACTGAAAGAAAGTAATTTCTGATATTGTCCATTGATTTTTACGAAAGGAGACAAACGAACCTGAACCATCGGAGCAGTTCTATTGAAATACAAAAAAACTTCTTTTTGTAAGGATTCTTTTATGGCAGACTTATCCAAAATTCCCAATTCGGATTCGGACACAAGCGTATAAACTGGGTTTTGAATAAGTACTTCGGAATTGGGCAGCCCTGATGTAGGACTCAGTTTAAAGGTAAAGTATATAGCTTTTTTTTCTGCATCAAATTCAAAACCATCATTTGAAAAATGCGGTATCGCAATAGAATTCAAGCCTTGTTTATAGTTTTGCTGGGTCGCCCAAATGAGCGTATGCTGCCCTGAATTTTGAGCATACGAAAAAATCATGGAGAAAATTCCAAGTAGAATAGCAACTTTTTTCATTACCATACAAACGTTGTTGTCAAAGGTTTATTTTGAGAAGATAAAATTAATTTTTTCAAAGGTATACAATATCAAAAGAAATGTTACGTTTTGAAAAAGACGAAAAAAAATACAGTTTCTTAAAAAAGTAGTTGCAATATCAAGGTTAATGCTTATATTGCGCCACTAAAATTAATTACCTACTAACGAGTATGAAAGTAAACAAATTTATGGCAATGCGATGGTTTTTTGCGGTAATTTTGCTGGCCGGATTCTCCAGTTGTAGCAAGAAATCAAGCTCCAACAGCGGATCGAAAGCCACCGGCTGGAAAATTAACGACAAAAAAGGAGGTTTTCAATATGCCTCTAAATTCAAAAAACAAGAAACCGGTCCTGGATTGGTTTTAGTGGAAGGCGGTACTTTCACCATGGGTAAAGTGGCCGATGATCCGATGCACGACTGGAACAACACCCCAAACCAACAGCACGTGCAATCGTTTTACATGGACGAAACTGAAGTAACAAATCTAATGTACATGGAATACTTAGATTGGTTAAAACGTGTTTTTCCTCCTGAAGAAGAAAATTATAAAAATATTTACGAAGGCGCTATTCCTGACACTCTTGTATGGAGAGATCGTTTGGGGTATAATGAAACGATGACCAATAACTACTTGCGACACCCTGCGTATGCAGAGTACCCTGTAGTGGGTGTGAATTGGATTCAAGCAACAGAATTTGCAAAATGGAGAACTAACCGTGTAAACGAGGCTATCCTTGAGCGCGAAGGCTATTTGAAAAAAGATGCTAAGGTCACAGAAGCAAAGGCTGATGCTACATTTGATACCGAAACCTATTTAGCTGCGCCTACCAAAACATTTGGTGGTAATGAAGAAGTCGTTTTGAAAGGCCGTAGAGGTTCTAAAGGAAAAGCGACTACTAATGCTAAAGGTGAAACACAAGAGGCTAAAAACGTATATGCGCAACGTACCTCTGGTTTAATTTTACCAGAATATCGTTTACCAACAGAAGCGGAATGGGAATATGCTGCAGCTGCCGATATCGGACAGCGTGAATACAATATTTACAAAGGGCAGAAAAAATATCCTTGGTCAGGTGGTTATACCCGTTCTAGCAAACGTCAAATTCGAGGTGACCAATTGGCTAACTTCAAACAAGGAAAAGGAGATTACGGTGGATTGGCTGGATGGTCTGATGATGGTGCTGACATTACTAACAAAGTAAAATCGTATCCACCGAACGATTTTGGTTTATATGATATGGCCGGTAACGTAGCCGAATGGGTTGCTGATGTGTACCGTCCGATTGTAGACGATGAAGCCAATGACTTCAACTACTATCGTGGAAACGTGTATACCAAAAACAAAATTGGTGAAGATGGTAAAGTAGAATTAGTTACCGCTGAAACACAACGTTTTGACACGTTACCTAACGGAAAAGTAATCTCTAGAAACTTTATCGGACAGATAGCTCAGGTAGCTGTTGATGAAAAAGAAACATATTTACGTCAAAACTTTGACAAAAGCGATCACAGAAACTACCGTGATGGGGACAAACAATCCACACGCTATTTTGATTTTGGATCTGAAGGAGGAACTGAAGCGAAGTTAAAAGACGACCAGCGTATGTACGATTCTCCAAAACACAATGTAAGTGTGGATTCTATTGGTAATATGATTCGTAAATTCGACCGTTCCAATAAGCGTTCGACGCTTATCAACGACGATGTTCGTGTATACAAAGGTGGTTCTTGGAGAGACAGAGCGTATTGGCTTGACCCTGCACAACGACGTTACTTCCCACAAGATATGGCCACAGACTACATCGGTTTCCGTTGTGCCATGTCACGTGTTGGACCCAAATCGGATCAAAAGAAAACAGCACGCAACAAAAAGCGTTAATCATCTATTAGATAAAAAAAGAAGCCCTATTTTTAGGGCTTTTTTTATAGTTTTAAAACATGAATATAGCGAACTTGTATAAAGCTTTTTTAAGCTGTACTTCTCTCAGTATTGATACGCGTACCATTGTCCCTAACAGCCTGTTTGTGGCTTTAAAAGGGGAACGTTTTGATGCTAATTCTTTTGCCAAAAATGCGCTAGAGCTCGGTGCGTCCTATGTAATTATTGACAACCCTGACTATTTTATAGATGATCGCACTATTCTTGTTGAAGATAGCTTAGAAGCGTTACAAAAATTGGCGCAATACCATCGTAGGCAATTGGGCATTCCAATTGTTGCACTTACTGGAAGTAATGGAAAAACTACAACGAAAGAATTGATTTTGGCTGTGCTCTCGAAAAAATACAACACCAAAGCCACCAAAGGAAATTTAAACAATCATATCGGCGTTCCCCTAACGCTGCTCAGTTTTACCAAAGAAACGGAAATAGGCATCGTAGAAATGGGGGCAAACCATCAAAAAGAAATCGAACTCCTCTGTGAAATTGCTGAACCTGATTTTGGCTACATTACCAATTTTGGCAAAGCACACTTAGAGGGATTTGGTGGCGTTGAAGGAGTTATCAAAGGAAAAAGTGAAATGTATGCCCATTTGTTTTCCCATCAAAAAATGGCGTTCATTAATGCCGATGACCCGATTCAATTGGAAAAATCTAACATGCATAAACGCTTTACTTTCACCATAAAAGAAAACAGTGCTGATATCACTTTTGGTCCCATTCAAGCCAATCCTTTTGTGACAATTGAGTATCAAAATATCATTATCCATTCAAATTTAATTGGCTTGTACAATGCCACTAACATCTGTGCAGCAATCACAATAGGAAACTACTTTAAAGTGGAAACCAAAGCAATTAAACACGCTATTGAAGGGTATATTCCAGAAAATAACCGCTCACAAATTATTCAAAAAAATAATTTCGAAATCATATTAGACGCCTACAATGCAAACCCTAGCAGTTTAAAACTTGCTTTAGAAAATTTTATACAATTAACCAAAACCCCTAAAATTGCGATACTAGGTGATATGTTTGAACTCGGTCCTGAAAGTGAAAATGAACACCGACAAATAGTACAATCAATCCCTGATGCCCCTGAATTGGAATGTCACTTTATCGGAAAATGGTTTGATACCGTTAAAACCACACAAAACAACCTTCACTTTTACCCTGATTTTGAAGCATTCAAAGCCCAATTCAAAACGCATCCACCTGCTTTAGTCTTGATTAAAGGAAGTCGCGGCATGGCTCTTGAACGTGCCTTAGAATTGTTATAAAAAGAAAGCATAGTAAATTTACTATGCTGCTTAATCGAAATTCATAATTTAAAATTCATAATTATTAGTTGTGCGTGCCCCTCCGGGTCGGGCAATCCGTTGCAAGTCCGCGCTCCGTTGCCCTGCGCTGTGGGCTTTCCACTGCTTTCCCTCACGCGGTTTAGTGCACCTTTACAAGTCTTGTCATGATTTAGCAAGGAAGTAGTTCTATCGCATTCCAAAAAAACCTGCCAATAGGCAGGTTCTACTTATAATTCAAAATTTCTAATTTCTAATAAAAAAATGAGGCCCTTCAATTTGTGAAGGGCCTCACTAAAAAACAAGGCGGCGACATACTCTCCCACAGTGATGCAGTACCATCTGCGCTGTCGGGCTTAACTTCTCTGTTCGGAATGGGAAGAGGTGAGCCCCGACGCAATAACCACCTTAAAAGGTTGGTTGTCGGTTGTCGGTTTTGTGGTGTTGGTGTTTCCATCAACAAATAACCAGCAACAATCAACCGTCTCGTCACTAACGAGACTAATGTCTTAACACACTGCGATAAGATAAGGTAAACAAAGCTGACCCGTCCCGATTACTCGGGACGGTATCGATACATAAGCTTACGGGTTATTAGTACTACTCGGCTATGACATTACTGCCTTTACACCTATAGCCTATCAACGTGGTCATCTCCCACGACCCTTAAAAGAAATCTCATCTTGTGGTGGGTTTCGCGCTTATATGCTTTCAGCGCTTATCCCTTCCCGACGTAGCTACTCTGCGGTGCCCCTGGCGAGACAACAGATACACTAGAGGTCAGTCCAATTCGGTCCTCTCGTACTAGAATCAGATCCACTCAAATTTCTAACGCCCGCAATAGATAGAGACCGAACTGTCTCACGACGTTCTGAACCCAGCTCGCGTGCCACTTTAATGGG
>NZ_JAIXWA010000078.1 GCF_027482425.1 Flavobacterium sp. | reverse complement strand
TTTGATTGCCCTGGATTGCAAGAAGTGACGCTTACAGTGACCAATACCTTTTGTGATCCTGATCAGGTAAATACCTTTACGATTCCGGTTTTTGTTTCTGATTCGCAAAATGCCTTTACAACCGCTGTTACGGTGACCGATACTCAATTGTCGGCCGATCGTACATTATCGGGGACTACCTACCAATGGTTGGATTGTGATAATAATAACGCTCCTATTCCCAATGCCACAGGGCAAGTATATACTCCAACCGCCGATGGGAATTATGCCGTGCAGCTCTCCACCAATGGTTGTGTAGCAGTTTCCGATTGTTATCCCTTTGCTGCCTTGAGTAATGCTGGTTTTGTTCAAACGAATTCAAGACTCGTTCCGAATCCCACCACAGGATTATTCACGATTACTGGAGTGGCATTAGAGCGTATTCAAAATGTTGTTGTGTGGGATTTACTCGGAAAACCCGTCGCTCATTCAACCGATATCTCGCATTTGGCTTCAGGATGGTACACGGTACAATGGGAAACGGATGAAGGTGTTTTTCATCAAAAAATAATAAAGCAATAATAAAGAGGCTCCAGTTGTTGGAGCTTTTTTTATTCTAAAACATTGCAAACTAGTGAACTACGCGGGATGTTTCTTGAACTGTTAATTTTTGGCACGACTATTGAATAGAGGTAAATACGTTTGAAGTATAATCTTAAAACATGACTCTTATGCGAAAAATTACGTTAATGTTGGCCTTCATCGGGATGATGAGTCTTCAAAGTTGCACCGTTAATGAAGTCCGAGAGGATACTATAGACAACGATACCATCAGTCAAGTATATGAGGTGACTCGTTCGTTTACTCCTTCCAATAATTTCAGTACTTTGATTACTTTTCCACAACCCATTTTCAACTCCGATATGGTATTGGTGTATCGCTTGGCAGGGGTTTCAGGAGGGGTAGATGTATGGAAACTGATGCCAGAAACGTATTTCTTTACTAATGGAACGCTGGATTTTGGGTATGATTTTGATTTTACACGGTTTGATGTAAATATCTTTATGCACGGTTTTGATTTGGCGGGGGTATCACCCAATTTCCGCATTAACCAAGTCTTGCGTATCGTGATTGTTCCCGGATTTTTTGGGAAACAAGCGGCAGGTACTTCACTCCCATTTAATGACTACCATGAAGTCGTTCGCCGTTACGGAATTCAAAACGTAACGAAATTACCATAGAAATTAGGTTAATTACTATAGTTTGTTTGTTTGGTTAGTAAAAGGTGCTCTTCGGAGTGCCTTTTTTATTCTTCATCCCGAGAGGGTCTGACTGCTTCGGTTTTTGAGGCAGTGTACAATGAAAATACAACACCACCCGCCAAACAAACCACAATAAAAAGTAAGGATGCCCATTCAGGGAGTTTAACATAATCGTGGGCTAACATTTTAACTCCAACAAACGTTAGAATAATAATAAGGCTGTATTCTAAATGTTTGAATTTTTCCAACATATTGGCCAAGAAAAAGTACATCGAGCGCAAGCCTAGGATGGCAAAAATATTGGAACTAAATACGATAAATGGGTCAGAAGTAATCGATAGAATCGCAGGGACACTATCTACAGCAAACAATACATCCATAACTTCTATAAGTATCAAAGCAACAAATAACGGTGTAGCTGCTTTTTTACCATTGTGCGTACGCATAAAGAATTTTTCTTTATCGTGCTCAGAGGTGATGGGTATAATTTTTCCAATCAATTTATAAATCGTTGAATGCTTGGGGTCAAAAGCGTCGTCGTCTTTTTTGGAAAACAACATTTTAGCCGCTGTGAAAATTAAAAACATCCCAAACACATAGGTTGTCCAGGTAAACTTGTTAATAATAGCTACCCCAAATCCAATCATTAACCCCCGGAAAATAATGGCGCCTAAGATGCCCCAAAACAACACCCTGTGTTGGTATTTCTGCGGAATTCGAAAAGAGGCAAAGATGATGGCAATCACAAAAATATTGTCAATACTAAGCGATAACTCAATAAGATATCCTGTGATAAACTTCATCGCCGCAGTGGATTGCGAGAGTTGCGTTGGATTGGCTAAGTAATCAGTACCGTACAACCAATAGATGACTCCTGAAAATAAAAAGGATAAACCCACCCACAAAGCAGTCCATTTTCCCGCTTCTTTTGAACTAATGATGTGAGGTGTCTTGTTAAAAACCCCCAAGTCCAGAGCTAAAATACCCACTACTAAAGCAAAAAAGAGAATCCAAACGGTCATACGTCAATTTTTTTACAAAGATAATTCTTTCCATTACCCTCCAAAACTACATTTTGTAATATTTAAATATTATAAAATTGAAATCAACCCCCTAAAAAAATAGGGGTGTATTATTTTATTTGTCAAAAATCAATATATTTGCATCATAAAATTTAGGGTATAATCATTTAAAAAACACATTTCTATGTCAACATTGCGTTTTCAGGCCTTACAAGCTGCTGGTAATCGTAAACCAGTTAAGGTAGAGGAGCTCGACAAAAAGTCGGCCATCTTTGGTTCAAATGTATTCAACGACAAAGCGATGCGGCAATTTTTAACGCCAGAAGCGTATAAAGCCGTAAAAAGTGCTGTCCAATACGGGACAAAAATCGATCGTAAATTGGCCGATTATATCGCAATGGGAATGAAAGAATGGGCGCTTACCAAAGGCGTAACCCATTACACGCATTGGTTCCAACCCTTAACTGGAACTACAGCTGAAAAACATGATGCGTTTTTTGAAACGTCTTTTGATGGCAGTGATCCCGTAGAAAAATTTGGCGGGAGTCAGTTGGTGCAACAAGAACCGGATGCTTCTTCGTTTCCCAACGGAGGAATTCGCAATACGTTTGAGGCACGCGGGTATACCGCATGGGATCCTACTTCACCTGCATTTATCTACGGAACAACATTATGTATTCCCACAGTATTTGTATCGTATACAGGTGAGGCTTTGGACAACAAAACCCCTTTGTTACGTGCTTTAAACGCTATTGATGAAGCTGCAACTGAGGTGGCTAAATATTTTGATAAAAACGTAAAAAAAGTGACACCAACCTTAGGGTGGGAGCAAGAATATTTCTTGGTGGATGCCGCTTTAGCTGCTTCTCGTCCCGATATTACGTTGACGGGAAGAACCTTGTTGGGTCATGCTTCTGCCAAGGGTCAACAATTAGAAGATCATTATTTTGGTTCGATTCCAACCCGTGTTTTAAATTATATGCGCGACTTGGAAAACGAGTGTATGTTGTTGGGCATTCCCGTAAAAACCCGTCATAACGAAGTAGCGCCCAACCAGTTTGAGTTGGCTCCCATTTTTGAAGAAACCAACTTGGCGGTGGACCACAATTCCTTATTGATGGATGTGATGTACAAAGTGGCCGAACGTCACGATTTTAAAGTGTTGATGCATGAAAAACCTTTTAAAGGGGTGAACGGTTCAGGAAAACACAATAACTGGTCTATGGCTACCGATACTGGGGTGAATTTATTGGCCCCTGGAAAAACACCCATGAGTAACTTGCAGTTTTTAACGTTTTTCATCAATACCATCAAAGCGGTATATCGCTATGAAGAATTATTACGCGCGTCAATTGCTTCGGCCAGTAACGACCACCGTTTGGGAGCCAATGAAGCGCCACCCGCTATTATTTCCGTATTCATCGGGCAACAATTGACCAAAGTTTTGGCCGAATTAGAAGGGGTGACCAATGGGAAACTTTCTCCCGAAGAGAAAACCGATTTGAAATTGAATGTGGTTGGTAAAATCCCCGATGTATTGTTGGACAACACCGATCGTAACCGTACTTCGCCATTTGCGTTTACTGGAAATAAATTTGAATTCCGTGCCGTAGGTTCGACCGCCAACTGTGCCAACGCGATGACAACATTGAATACCATTGTAGCCAAACAGTTGAAAGATTTTAAACTCGAAGTGGATGCTTTAATTGAGAAAAAAGGTTTGAAAAAAGACGAGGCGATTTTCAATGTTTTACGCGAGTACATCAAAGAAACCAAAAACATCCTTTTTGAAGGCGATGGATACAGTGAAGCTTGGGAAAAAGAAGCAAAAAAACGCGGCTTGAGCAATCATAAAACCACTCCCAAAGCCTTGAAAGCTAAAGTTTCGAAAGAAGCCGTGAAATTGTTTGAAGAGCTACACATCATGAACCACGTTGAAGTGGAAGCACGTTACGAAATCGAATTGGAAGAATACACCAAAAAAATCCAAATCGAAGGACGAGTGTTGGGCGATATTGCCCGTAATCATGTGATTCCTACTGCAATTCGTTACCAAAATACTTTGATTGAAAATGTACGTGGGTTGAAAGAAATTTTTGGGAAAGATTTTGAAAAAATTGCCAAAGAGCAAATTTCCTTAATCAAAGAAATTTCCGCGCACATCGAAGGAATCAACAGCAATGTCGATGCGATGATTGAAGAACGCAAGAAAGCCAATAATTTGACTACGGCTGAAAAACAGGCGGAAGCCTATTGCGACAAGGTAAAACCGTATTTTGATATCATCCGTGAGCACTGCGACAAACTTGAGTTGTTAGTCGATGACGAAATGTGGACGTTGACCAAATACCGTGAGTTATTGTTTACGCGATAAGTTGTAATAAATTTAAACTATAAACCCGTTAGCAATAGCGGGTTTTTTATGTCTAGGCACTAAAATTTGCCTATATTCGTTATATGAACATGCAAAAACTATTACTCGCTTTCGTATTCCTTTTCGGCGGAGGGCTCCTGGCGCAAGAACAATTTGTGATTTATTTTGACAGTGGAAAATTTGAAACCAGTCCCAAAGAGACTCAAAAATTGCAGCAATGGATGCAAACCCATAAAGAGGTGAAAATTCTTGCCATTCAAGGCTATACCGATGAGGATGGAAGTAGCGGCTATAACGATACCCTTTCGCGAAAACGGGTGGATTTTGTTTACCAACAAGTGAAAGGAAAAATAGCTACCCGTGACGATTACAAAGCCTATAGTTTTGGGGAAAATTTTTCGCAGTCCCAAAAAAAAGCAGAAAACCGAAGAGCGACGATCTTGTATATTCAGCCCAAAGATTTTACCCGGGAAAATGAGATTTTAGGGATCAAACCGGCCGAACCTGAAAAACCAGCCGAGCCCGAGGTAATTGAAGAGGAAGCCATGCATTTCCCCGAAAATGCCTCTTTGGAGGAGAAAATTCAATTGGCGCGGGTAGGGACGTTAATTCGACTTCGCGACATTAATTTTTACCAAAATACCTTTGCCGTGATGCCCACCTCCAAAAATGCCGTCGATGAATTGGTCAATGTGTTGTACAAAAATCCCAAACTGCACATCGAAATTCAAGGTCATATTTGTTGTGTGAGTAAGGATTACAAAAACCTTTCTTTGGAGCGCGCCCGACAAATCAAGCGCATTTTAGTTTCAGAAGGAATCGAATCCGAACGTATTACCGTCAAAGGTTTTGGCGTTTCCAAACCTAAATTCCCTATTCCAGAAAAATCAGAAGCAGAAGCGGCTCAAAACCGTCGTGTCGAAATATTAATCACCCAGAAGTAAATGCGAAAATCCCTTTTCATCCTTATCTTCCTGACCAATTTTGTATCCGCCCAGCAAACCCTTTCGGTCTACTTTGAGGTGAATGAAAGTTCGATTTCCTTAAGTGAAGTAAAGAAATTGGTTGTAAATTACCAATTGGCGCCTTACAAAGTACTCGAAATTCACGGCTATTGCGATACCCGCGGAAGTGTAGCGTATAACGATGCCTTGGCACAACGACGCGTGAATTCCGTTCTAAACGAATTGGATAACTTGTCAATTTCGCACGTAAACGTCAAACAGAAAGTAATTGGAAAGCGCCAATTGATGTTTCCTTCTCATCCCCAAAATCGAAGGGTAGATGTAATTATCGAAAGGCTGCCAAAAACAGAAGATTCGGTTTTGCCCGCTGTGATTGAAAAAAAAGAGCTGATAGAGCCTATTGTTGAAGAAACCCTGACACCAGAGGAACAAATTGCCGAAGAAGCGGAACAACTTGAAAATCAACTAACACAATCCAAAGCAGGAACGGTATTTAAAATAAAAAATCTTAACTTCGTATTCAATAGTGATGAAATTGAAATTTTGTCATTGCCTATATTGGACAAATTGCTCGAAGTAATGTATAGTTTTCCCAAATTGGAAATTGAAATTCACGGCTATATTTGTTGCAATCCCGACCCCAACGACACAAAGTTGTCGATTCGAAGAGCCCATAAAATCTTCAAGTATCTTACCCAAAACGGAATTGATGCCAAACGATTGGGGTATAAAGGATTTGGTAGTTCAAACCCGATTTTTCCCTTGCCTGAAAAGTCCGAAACCGAGAAAGCTGCCAACCGTCGTGTTGAAATTTTAATCAAGCACGCTATCTAAGGATTATGTTTCGCTATTTTTTTCTCTTGTTTTTTTGTGGCCAACTACTTGCGCAGCAAAAGCTTGATGTGTATTTCGATTTTGATCAATACGATTTAAATACGCAAGCTATTCAAACACTTAATTCGTGGATTGCCGAGGGGAAAACCTATAAGGTTACTAAACTTTACGGGTTTTGCGATTGGAAAGGAAGTAATGGGTATAATGATACCTTAGCTTTACGGCGCGTACATGCGGTATTTGCTTATTTAAAAAAACAAAACATTACGGTAGAAAAGAACATTGAGATTCGCGGCTTTGGGGAAGATTTTAAGCAATCACTCCTCCAAGAAGAGAACCGTCGAGTTACCCTTTTTTATGAAGTCCATCAACCTTCAAATCCGTCGCCTGAAACAGTCACACTGCAACCTCCTTTGAAAGAGATCATAGCCCAAGCCAAAGTGGGGGACCGCATTGCGTTAAAGCAAATTTTATTTCACAACCATTCAGCCAAGTTTATGCCCGAAAGTGAACCTATTTTACGGGAGTTACTTTGTGTAATGGAGGAAAATCCCACGTTAAAAATTGAAATTCAAGGCCATATTTGTTGTGATACCGAAAACCGTTACGGGTATATTTCGGAAGCACGTGCTCGAGCTGTTTACACGTATTTGTTACGTTATAAAATTGACCGCAAACGAATGACCTACAAAGGCTATGGCACCCAGCAACCCCTTTTTCCCATACCCGAACGCAATGCCCAAGAAGAAGCGGCCAACCGACGGGTAGAAATACGCATTGTAGCGCGGTAATAAAGTTTCGCTTCTCATTGTAAACCAAAAAGGATTCTCGGATTTGAATCGCTTTACTGTTTCATTAGTTTTTGTTGGTAGCGTTCCCTTGACGTTGTAGTGAGTTCCAAGATATACGTTCCCGCCGCTAGAAAGTCTACAGCAACAGTGGCCGTGTTGGCTTTTTCCAAGACAATTTTTCCTTGTACATCACGTAAGATGAGCGATTGTATTGACGTTGCAGGTAAAGGAATAGTCAACGTAGATAGCATTGGATTAGCGAGCCGCAACCCCTTTTCAAAAGTTTGATCGACCATATCCAAGGCACATGAAGTACATTGCCATTGGGCGGTAACCCCGTTGGCTGTATTTAATAATTGCAGGAACTGATCTCGGTCGGTGCAGCTGTCTTTTAGCTGTGCATTCATCCAAAGGAGCAGATAACTATGCATGATGGCTTGTTGTTGGCTTCTAGTGATCGTGGGACTCGGGGAACAAGTGGCTTCCCCAAAGCTGCAATTGAAATTGCTATTGGCCATTTGGCAGTGGCTTCCTCCCGTAATCGAAACATAGGCTTTACATGTCCCAGCAGGTAGCGCATTGAACATGGGCAATTGATTTGTATTGGGCGGAGTGATACAGTCGTTACTTCCTGCTATAACAAGAGAAGGTTGTGCAATGTTTTGGGAAGCGGATATAGCACTGGGATTGGTTTCCGCAGGGGTCAAAGTGCATAAGGCATCAATAGGCGCTCCCAATGCGGCAGCCAAGTGGGCACTACCGCCTCCCATACTGTGTCCCATCACCCCTGCTTTGGAATGAATCCTTTGGAAAAAGAAAGCCCCATTTTGGGTATTTTGCGCTTTAATTTGCGTGATCACAAAGGCCAAGTCTTGGGCGAAGTTGAGGTGGGAAGGGGAAAATCCTCCTTCCGTTGTAGGCAAGGCAACAATATAGCCTTGAGGTACCAAAAGTTCCCAAATGTTTTGATACGCCCCTACATTCATAACAAAACCATGACCAAAAGCAATCACTGGAAAACTTCCTTGGGCAACAGATGCATCCGATCCTCCACTCACTGAGGGATAATATATTTGTGTGGCCACCGCCCGGTTGTTGCGAGAGGTGTCGGTAAATGTGATCGTGGTACTCCCAATAGCAAACGGTTGTGCCGCTACGGAAATCCAAACGAAAAGAGAAAATAGAATATAGCGCATTGTTTTGTTTTTCAGCAAAATACAAAAATTTTACGGTCAGCAAACATTTTTTTAATCAACAACAATAGTAAACATGTCCCTTGCCCCATAATAGTATGCAATTGATATCGCACTGCTACTATGGGGTGGACAAGCACTGTTGTTGGTTTTCCAACGGCAGTTCGGTTTGGGTGTATAGATCAAATAGGGTATCAACGTCATTAATTCTAAAGAATAATGTGCTCGTGTGATCCCAGTGTCTATAACGATACCCTTAAGCGGTTTTAGTTAAACGCTTTTTGACCAAATGATAGTACAAAATGTACGTTAACGGACCTAGGAATGGAAAAAAGATGATGCCAATGAATAAGAGTAAGGCACGCGGATTTTTTTCATTCCGTTGAACTAATACTAAGCCATAAATGAGTAAGCCTAATAAAGTTAGAAAAAATAATGCAACTGGGATAGGACCAACTTTTGCCATAATATAGAGAATTAATTGGTGCAACACCACGCGAAGGTGGCGAAACAACCGATGAAAAAACAATGGGTTTCTGCTTGGGTGCTTATTGCCGTGCAATCGTCGAACGTCCCTAAAGATTTATGTCTTTTTATGATGTAATTTAAGTGACTAATAGCCGCTGCGGTGTTGAGACCCACACCTACGGAATAATACGTGTTGGATAATGCACAATCTGTTCCCGATTGGGTGATATAATCCTCATACGCTTGTCGTTTGGTGGTGGTGTCCTCTATTTCAGCCATCCCTAAGAGCAAGATTACGACGCGATAGTCCTCTGTAAAAAGACTTGTTGGAGCTTCTGCAAACGTGCCCTTGTATCGCGGTGTGGTAAGTAAAATTTTCCCTTTCGATACTTCAGCTAGGTAGGGCCCAAAATTTACTTTGGAGTCTTTAGCGACAAGACGATATTGAGTTCCAGTACGAAGCAATTGATAGGCATTTAAGTTTACAACTTCTAAATTAATAAAAAAATGACGAAATGTGGTAAAAGAAATGACAGTTGTTTCTTTTTGTTGTTCTTGATGAATGGCTTGAACGCCCGCTTGCCAGAATGTTGGCGAGATTAACTTTTGGGTTTGCGCTTGTACTGTTGTTCCTCCCCAAAGAGTCACGATGCATAAAAATAAAAATTTTCTCATAATAAATGGTGTATAAATGGGCCTACTATTATGCTAAGGGTATCGGTTCGGCTTCTTTTCCCCGTCCATAAACTCCCTTGTTTTTCCAAACTGCATCTTCATTTCCCTTTCGTAGATCAACGTCCCTTAGCACTATTTCCGAATACATGAAAGTCTTTGGCCTATTGTTTTATTGGCATTTAATATTGTAAAAGTAGTGGGTTTCAGGTCCAAGTTGGGTGTGCAAAAAGTGTACAATTTGTTAAAAAATCCCGTTGGTATCGTATACAAGTATTTCCAATTGATTGCCGCTGCCTTTCAAGGGATGCTCTCCTTTTTTACACCCCACAGCTCAATGTAATTCATTACGCTAATCTCCCAATGCATCCTTGAATCTTTCATTAGAAATGCTACCTTTGCACCACAACACACATCAACTATGTCAGCGCAAACCTCACAACGGTATCACCAACGCGGTGTATCGGCTTCCAAAGAAGAAGTTCACCAAGCGATTCAAAATCTCGATAAAGGATTATTTCCTAAAGCCTTCTGCAAAATAGTCCCCGATTACCTTACTGGCGATCCCGACTATTGCCTAATTATGCATGCTGACGGGGCGGGCACCAAGTCTTCTCTTGCTTATATGTATTGGAAAACGACGGGTGATCTCTCAGTTTGGAAAGGTATTGCGCAGGATGCCTTAATTATGAATATCGATGATCTTTTGTGTGTGGGCGCCGTCGACAATATCTTACTTTCCTCTACTATTGGGCGAAATAAGAATCTGATTCCCGGAGAAGTTATAGCGGCTATCATCAATGGTACAGAAGAACTCATTACCGAATTACGCCAACACGGCGTGACCATACATTCCACAGGAGGTGAAACGGCCGATGTAGGCGATTTGGTTCGTACCATTATAGTCGATTCGACCGTGACTGCACGCATGAAACGCAGTAACGTCATAGATAACGCCCGTATTCAGCCAGGGAACGTTATCGTAGGATTGGGTAGTTATGGGCAAGCGACCTATGAGCAAGAATATAATGGTGGTATGGGAAGTAATGGGCTCACTTCTGCACGGCATGATGTGTTTACCCATGATCTTGCTCAACGCTTTCCTGAAAGTTACGATCCCGCCGTGCCTGATGATTTAGTGTATTCTGGATCGGTAGGTCTCACCGATGCAGTCGAAGGAACGCCTTTAAATGCAGGAAAATTAGTATTGTCACCTACGCGAACGTATGCCCCCGTAATCAAAGCAATTTTATCAGAAATTGGAGCGGCATCTATTTATGGAATGGTACATTGTAGTGGTGGCGCACAAACTAAAGTACTCCACTTTGTCGATGCGGTTCATGTGATTAAAGACAATCTTTTTCCAATTCCACCTTTGTTTCAATTAATTCAAGAACAGTCAGGTACCGATTGGAAAGAAATGTACCAAGTCTTCAATTGCGGTCACCGTATGGAGTTGTATGTCCAACCTGAAACTGCCGACACTATAATCGCCATAGCCCATCGTTTTGGGATTGAGGCACAAATTGTAGGTAGGGTAGAAGAAGCGCCAAGTAAACAATTAACGCTCCAAACGCCGCAAGGCACGTTTCACTATAGTTAAATGAAAATCGATCCCAAAAACGGTCTTGCCCATTTGCTTTTTGGCATGAAAACTAACGATGTCGTTGCGCAACTCGGTTTGCCTAATCGTCAATTTCAAGACGAGGATGGCAATAGCATCTATTTGTATGACTCCCATAAATTGCGCCTCACGTTTTATGCCGATGAGGATTTTCGTTTGGGCTATGCCATTACTTCCTCGCCTGACGCCCTGTTATTGGGCCATACGATTATCGGAGCTTCCATTACTGAGCTGCTTGAGGTTCTTCCTTTTTCTTCATGGGAAACGGAGGACTTTGATTCGGTGACCAATTATTTTAATGAATCCAATTGGCTTACCTTACAAGTCGAGTATGGGCAGGTTATTCGCGTAGAAATCGGTGCTTTGATCGATGAGGTTTCCGATGTTTTCCTCTGGCGCTTCAAAGGATAAACGCTCCTAAAAATAAAAAGGCTGTCCATTTAGACAGCCTCTCTTTTTTATTTACTATTGATTTTCAACAATTCAACTTCAAAAATTAAATCCGCTTTGGGAGGAATAACACCTCCTGCACCGCGGTCTCCATACGCCAGTTTGTAGGGAATATAAAACTTATACTTGGCGCCTTCGGGCATTAATTGCACCCCTTCGGTCCATCCCGGAATTACTTGGTTTAATCCGAAATCGATGGGTTGCCCACGTTGCACACTGCTGTCAAATATTTTACCATCGGTCAACATTCCGGTGTAGTGCACTTTCACATTACTCGTAGCAACGGGTTTCTCACCGGTGCCGGGTTGCAACACGATGTAACGCAATCCACTGGGGGTCATTTGCCCTTTTTCTTCAAACTCTTTTAAGGCCGCTGCATTCGCCAATTTACGTGCTTCTTCTGCTTTTTGTTCCTCCAAGGCTACACTAGCATAATAGTCGCTAAACACTTTGGGCGCATCAAAGGCTTTGGCCGCAGCCCCTTGGCGAATAATGGTTACTTTGGTCATCGGGTCGTTTTGCGCTATCGCATGGACAACCTCTTGTCCCGTAATGATTTTTCCAAAAATGGTATGTTTACCGTTTAACCAAGCGGTTTCTTTGTGGGTGATAAAAAACTGAGAACCGTTGGTTTTTGGACCCGCATTGGCCATGGCTAATATTCCAGGGCCAGTAAATTTATCGTCCGTGATTTCGTCTTTAAAAGCATATCCAGCACCGCCCGAACCGTTTCCAGCAGGATCACCCCCTTGAATCATAAAGTCTTTTATAACGCGGTGAAAAATCAAACCGTCATAAAATTTCTTACCTTTCATTGTAGCTGTGACATAAGGATGCGTTCCTTCCGCTAAAGCCACAAAATTGGCTACGGTGATTGGTGTTTTTTGATAATACAATTCCAAAAGCATTTTTCCTTTTGGTGTTTCAATTTCGGCATACATTCCATCGGCAAGGGTGGGTTTCTTAGCTACGGGTGCTGCTGCGACATTGGTGACTTTTGCTTTCGATTTTGGGGTTGCTTTCTTTTGCGTTTGAGCTTGTGTCACCATGGTGCACAACAGCAATAGGCCTATTCCTTTGAATACTGATTTCATCATCTGGGTTGTTTTATTATGGTTTTACTAATTCTAATTCAAATATTAAATCGGTGTTGGGGGGAATCACTTTTCCGGCGCCACTTTCCCCATAACCAAGCGCTGCAGGAATGAAAAGCACCATTTTATCTCCAAAGTGCATCAAGTCCAAACCTTCGATGAATCCTGGAATTGCACCGGCTTTGGCTCCTGCTTGCATCGGTAGTGGAGCATACCCTCCCATGCCTTCTTTTTGAGCATTGTAATTGCCCATTTTTTTCGCCAAATCCAAACGGCTGGTGTCAAAGAGCGTGCCGTTTTCAAAAAAACCAGCATAATGCACCAACAAATTATCTCCCAAATTGGGTTTGCCACCCGTTCCTTTTTCCAACAAATAATAGGCCAAACCACTTTTGGTAACCGTTGCTTTTTTACGAAGATCAGCAAATAAACCTTGTTTTTGAGCTTCATATACCTTTAAATTCGCCGCATCAATTTTGGATTGTTTTTTTTGCTTTTCCGCTTCAACTTGGAAATAATCGGAAAATACTTTGACGGCATCAAACTTTTTGGCGGCTTCTCCTTTACGAATAATCGTCACACTGATCAATTGGTCGTATGCCTTAATTTGTTCAACTACTCCCATACCGTCACCTTCTACACGGCCAAAAATAGTATGTTTCCCGTCCAACCAAGGGGTAGGGACAATAGTGATAAAAAACTGACTGCTGTTGGTACCTGGCCCCGAATTGGCCATGGCTAACAAACCTCCTTTTTCGAAGCGCAATTTTGTGATTTCGTCTTTAAACTTGTAGCCGGCATCTCCTGAACCCGTTCCAGAAGGATCGCCCGTTTGCACCATAAAATCTTCAGCATCGCCATTGTTTTTCGAGATTACCCGATGAAAACGGATGCCGTCGTATAGATTTTTATCCTTGTATTCCTCGCGAACAAACGGATTCGTTCCTTCGGCCAAGGTTACAAAATTGGCAACGGTAACCGGGGCATTTTCATAATCCAAGCGCAACAAAATAGTTCCTTTGTCGGTTTCCAATTCGGCATAGAGTCCGTCTTTCAATTGGGCATGTTCATCTTTGCAGCTTTGAAAGGCTAGGGCCATCACAAAGAGTAATCCAGCGGTTAGGTGTCTCATTATTGTTCGTTTAATTTATTTTCGGGTCTAAAATCAGTGAGCGTCACTTTGCAAATGATGGGTTCGTTTGTTCCTATACGGCGGTTATCGCCATGATAGCCATAAGCCATGTGGGAAGGAAACAAAAACGTCACGGTTTCATTTTTTCGCATCAACTTCAAGCCGTGTTGCAACCCGGTAATGATGGTTTGCTTGTCCACCCGATACGACTGTCCTTTGAGTTCCAAATCGGAGTAAATGACATTCCCATTCAGATCCTTAATTTCATAATCAAAAAAGGCAATATCACCCTTTTGTGGACGTAAAGTGTCGGTGGTATTTTTCTTGTCATAATAATACCAATAGCCCTTTTTGGAGGCAATGTATTGAATGTTGGTATTGCTCTTGATGATCGAATCGATTTTGGTTTCCTCGTTTTTAATGAGTTTTTTATTGCGCTCCACCGAAGCTTTCATAAATGCCCCTGAAGAATGCGAAACGGGACGACGGGCTTGTTGTTGTTGGCACCCTACAGTGAGTGTCAACAAAGCCAAAACAATGAAAAAAACAAATTTCTTAAACATAGCCATAGGATTAGGGGTGGTGTTGGTGTATTAATTTTTCAAAACGTGCAACGGTAGCATCCAGACTTTCAAATGACTTTCCTCCAGCTGCATTTTGGTGTCCGCCTCCTTGAAAGTGGTCCCGAGCAAACTGATTGACATCAAAGGGACCTTGGGAGCGGAAGGATATTTTAATCAAACCCTCGTCACGGTGTTCGATAAACAGCGCTGTCAACAGAATGCCTTTAATGGAAAGTCCATAGTTAACTATGCCTTCGGTATCGCCTTTCACGTAATGGAACGTGTCCAATTCATCTTGCGAAAGTGTGGCATAGGAAGCCTTGTACTCAGGAAAAACTTTCAAGTTTTGCAGTGCACGACCGAGGAGTTGTAAACGGTCGTAGGAGTTGTTATCGTATAATAAAGTAGGGATTTCAGTATTGGGTACGCCCAAATCGATAAATTCTGCCACAATGCGGTGGGTTTCGCCCGTGGTTTTTGGGAAACGAAATTGCCCCGAATCGGTCATAATTCCAGTATACAAACAGGTGGCTACCGTTTTATTAATCCATTGACTTTCGCCTAATTGATGTAAAAAATGATATACCATTTCACAAGTTGAACCGTAACGGGTATCGGAGTAGGTATATTTTGCATAGGTGTCGGGACGTTCGTGGTGGTCGATCATCACTAGGGGCACCGTAAGTGTTTTGAGCACTTGTTCCATATCGCCGGTACGGTGCAAGGCATTGAAATCGAGTGTAAATACCAACGATTGTTCCCGCAACCAACCACTCCAACGGGGACGATCGTGTTCAAAAATCGCCACTTCCTCGGCGCCGGGTAACCATTTTAAAAAGTCGGGAAAATCATTGGGCGACACCACTTTTACCGTATGGCCTCCTTGTTGCAGCGCATGTGCCAAACCAAGTGTACTTCCCATAGCATCGCCATCTGGGTTGCGGTGAGGAATGATTGCAATGGACTGCGGAGTGTCTAAAACTGAACGTAGCGCCAAAAAATCGTTTGTATTCATAGCTTGCGAAGGTACTAAAATTTGCGAAATCAAAGAAGGCGTTTCCATCAATTCCTAGGGTATTTTTTGAAACGTTTTTTGGGTGTTTTTCTTTTACAAAGAACAAAAATTAGTCTCGCATGGGGAGTTTGTACTCCTGAGCGATTTCTTGTATTTGTTGGCGAATGCGACTTCCAATGGATTCAATTTGCATCTCCATGGTCTCGAGAGGCTTTTCGACGGAGGTTTTATCTTGCAGCAGGTCTATTTTATACCGAATGAATTGTTCGTGCAGCGTACAATAAGCGATGCAGTTCTCGTTTAACGTACGAATTTTTTTGGGGAGTGTCGGATTGTTGAGGCGATTGAGGAGCGTTTTATTATTGCGCCAATAGACCAAGCCGGTTTCCTCCAATTGCTCAAGGTATTCGTCGGTAGATGGGCCATCGTATTGGTAACTATCGATGGCAATGGACTCGTTTTGGGCAAATTCCTCCATGGCCGTCCAGTAGTGAAAGAGTTGCATGCGTGGCTGAAGGCTGGTATAGGTGTAGGCATTTCCACCGATAATGATGAGGGTAAAAACCAAGGCGAGTACACTATGCTGCAATAGGCGATGGGTGCGAAAAGCATGATACCCCAATGCCCAAAGAATTCCTGCGCCGAAACCTCCCAAATGCGCTGCCGCATCAATGCCTTCTTCAAAACTGCCAATTAAATTCAACCCCACAAAAACACTGATGGCAATCCAAGCCGAAGTGTTCATGCGGTGGGTGATCGAACGAAACAAAAGCGCGGTACACAAAAAGCCAAAAAGACCAAAAACCGCCCCCGATGCCCCAATGCAAACGATGTTTTCATTCCAAAAAAGACTGCACGAACTCGCCACGAGGCCGGTGCTGAGGTACAAGGCTAACAATCCTTTTTTACCTAAAAAGGGTTCAAGCGACAAACCTACCAGTGCCATTCCGATAGCATTGGAAAGAAGGTGAAATAGGTTGGCATGTAAAAACAAGGCTGTTCCCAACCGCCACCACTCGCCGTCGAGCGTGCGTAGGGTGAAATTAGCGCCCCACTGTACAAGCTGTTCGGGGTTGGCATACCACGGACTTACCCCATTGGCCACCATGATGATCCAGAGCAGTATATTGATGCCGATGAGCGCGGGTGTGAACGTATACCCGGGGGCAGGAATAAGTATTGAAAGCGGGGTATAAAACTGTTTGATTACCGGTGTGGGTTTGAGGCGTTCGGTGATGAGCGCCGCTTGTTCTTGGAGACTGGCTTCGAGGTAGGTCTCTTCTAGGGTAATTTCAGCGCTTTTCTTTTTGAGGGAATTAAAGGCGTTGATAAACAAATCGATGTTTTTGCCATTGCGGCCCGCATCATAGACTTGGTTTCCATTGGAGGCCGAACGGAGCGCAATTTCACCCTCCAGGCATTCTAGGGTAAAGGTTTCGTTCCAACTCCCTGCATAGTTGAGGGTAGTGGCGGTGACGGAGGTTTCGGTAATGGCTATAAGGGACCAACGCAACTCGCGGCATACGCGAAACGCCAAATACCGGTTGAGCGCATTTGAACCTCCAGATTGGGGCAGATACCGAACTTCTTGTGCAGGAAAACCAAAAGCCATGGTAGTAAGTTTGGGGGCAAAGATACGAATATGGAGCAATGTGTCAATTAGTCAATGTGTCAGCCTGACTGAACATTGAACACTGGTCTCCATAAGGGAGATTTAGTGATTAACGATTGTCAATTTGATAAGTTACTGAACACTATACACTCTGTTGCTAAGCAGGCTAACTCATTATTCATAATTCCTAACCCTACCCGCGCGAGGGGTGGCAGTGGAAATCCTTGCCAGAGCTTGCAGAGGCAAGATTGTAACGAACGACCCGACCCGATAGCGTATGTTTCTTTTAAGCCTTGGGTTTGGGATATCGGGGCGCGCCCAAAAAGGCAAACTTCTAGTGTTTCATAGGGCTTATTTTGGGTAGCTGTAGGGAAGCCATCGTTTTGTGAAGTATATCCCGTTTTTTCCTTATTTTAGCCCCATATACAGATACCGTGCCTATGGATTGGAAGAAAAAACTCAAATGGTTGCGCAAGCGACTCACATGGAATTATAAATACGCTATTGGCAAGTGGGACAATATGGGGAGTGAGTCCGATCGGTACAATGCGATTGTGAGCCTGATACGCAGTTGTGCTATCCCCGAACCCCGTATCTTGGACCTCGGCTGTGGGTATGGGGCGCTCATGCAGTACCTCAAGCCTGAGGATTACTCGTATTGTTTGGGGGTTGACCTTTCGGATACGGCGATACTAAAAGCGCGTAAAAAAAACTACCCTAAATGCGATTTTAAAGTGGGCGATATTCATCGTTTTACGCCACCTGGAACCTTCGATATCATTCTTTTTAACGAAGTGCTATACTACCTCGACAACCGAACGGAAGTGGCCGTGCGCTATGCCGGGTATGCCCAACCCAAGGGCTATATGATCGTGTCGCTTTATGATTTGAAGGAATCAATTGTTGCCGACCTGTCACAGGAATTTACCTTTGTTGAAACGCGGGTGGTACACGACAATGACCGTCATGTAGTGTGGGGTATCAACTTGTTTAAACTCTTGCGTTAGTGAAGATGATCCAGGCGGGGATTGTTTACAACCGCCCCAAATTGTGAAAAAGTTGCCGTGAAACCCTTCGGTAAAATTCAGGCATGTCCATTATTTTGTCTAATTTTGCATCCATTATTTTGGCCTTCGGGCCGCTCATGACGACAACACAACACCCATGCAACACAACGTACTTATTCTCGATTTCGGTTCACAGTACACGCAGCTTATTGCCCGACGCGTTCGTGAACTCCACATTTTTTGTGAAATTTTTCCTTACAACCAAATGCCGGAAGACTTATCGTCTTTCAAGGCAGTAATTCTCTCTGGGAGTCCGTTTTCGGTTCGTGCCGAAGACGCACCACATCCCGATTTGAGTCAGATACGCGGTAAGCTCCCGCTCTTGGCCGTTTGTTACGGTGCTCAATATTTGGCGCATTTCAATGGGGGCGAAGTGGCACCGAGTGCAACCCGAGAATATGGGCGTGCAAATTTGACGTACATCAAGGACGATGAGGACTTTTTTGAAGAAATCGCTCTAAATTCCCAAGTCTGGATGAGTCACAGCGATACCATTAAATCTTTACCACCACAAGGCGTTCGTTTGGCAAGTACCAAAGATGTGGAAAACGCCGCCTATCGTTTGGAAGGGGAACCCACATACGCCATTCAATTTCACCCCGAAGTATACCACTCCATCGATGGAAAGCAATTGTTGGAGAATTTTTTAGTTAAAATTGCCCAAGTGCCGCAAAACTTTACCCCCACTGCCTTTGTAGAAGACATCGTAGTAGAGTTGCGCGAGAAAGTGCAAAATGACAAAGTGGTCTTAGGGCTTTCGGGAGGTGTAGATTCAACGGTGGCAGCCGTTCTTTTGCACAAGGCCATCGGAAAAAATTTGTATTGTATTTTCGTGAATAACGGATTGTTGCGTAAGAATGAATTTGAAAATGTGTTGCAACAATACCAAGGGATGGGACTCAATGTAAAAGGGGTTGATGCTTCGGCACGTTTTTTGACTGCTTTGGAAGGCATCAGTGATCCTGAGACCAAACGCAAAACGATTGGCCGGGTTTTTATCGAGGTTTTTGATGACGAAGCCCAGCAATTGACCGAAGTAAAATGGCTTGCACAAGGGACCATTTATCCCGATGTGATTGAGTCGGTTTCGGTAAAAGGACCTTCGGCTACCATCAAATCGCACCATAATGTAGGCGGTTTGCCGGATTTTATGAAATTAAAAATCGTTGAACCCCTGCGCATGTTGTTTAAAGATGAAGTTCGTCGCGTAGGCGCTTCGTTGGGCATTGATGCGGAGTTGTTAGGGCGCCATCCGTTCCCCGGACCGGGCTTGTCGATTCGTATATTAGGCGACATTACCCCCGAAAAAGTACGCATTCTTCAAGAAGTAGATGCCTTATTTATTGACGGCTTGAAAGCGCATGGACTCTATGATAAAGTATGGCAAGCAGGGGCTATTTTACTGCCCGTGAACAGTGTAGGCGTCATGGGCGATGAGCGTACCTACGAAAAAGTAGTCGCCTTGCGTGCGGTAGAATCGACCGACGGGATGACTGCCGACTGGGTGCACTTGCCGTATGATTTTTTGATGAAAATCTCCAACGAGATAATCAATAAGGTACGCGGGGTAAATCGCGTAGTGTATGACATCAGTTCTAAGCCTCCAGCCACCATTGAATGGGAATAACGATTTAAAACGAAAACGGGATGAAAGGGATTTATTGGGGATGGGTACTGAGCTTTTTATGCAGTATTTCCCTTAACGCACAAAACCGAACGCACAAAGTTGTCGCAGGAGAAACGGTGGTTTCTTTGGCTCAAAAATACCAAGTAACGCCGTATGACCTGTACAAGGTAAATCCTGAGGCCAAAAACGGACTCAAACCCGCCATTGTACTTGTGCTGCCGCCGAATGCTGTAGTGCCAAAAACTAAAGCGACTCCGGCGGTTGCAGCGAATAAACCCAATACAACGGCAGCACAAACTCCTGTTCCAGCCACCCACACCGTGCTGGCCAAAGAAACGGTCTTTAGCATTTCCAAAAAGTATGGACTACCTGCAGGGGCTTTGGAAGCCTTAAATCCGCAACTCAAAACAAGTGGTTTGCAAACAGGAATGGTGTTGGTGTTGAAAAAAGGCGTGCCGACACCCAAACCCATGCCGGCTCCTTCAACAACCGAAATTACCCATGTGGTGCAGGCGCAAGAAACCAAGTACGGGATTGCCACCCGCTATGGGATTAGTGTTGCCGAGTTGGAAGCTCAAAACCCAACGATTGCCGACAGTTTACCCGTAGGCGCGGTGTTGAAAATAAAGAAAAGTGCCTCCAAACCTGCTCCAATAGTGACAGAACCGATAAAAATCAAACCAGTTGAAACGCTTTCGTATACGGTACAAAACGGGGAAACGGTATTTAGTTTGAGCCGTCAATTTGGCCTGTCAGAAGCGGCATTGTTGCGCCTGAATCCCGAACTAAAAGACGGACTCAAAGAAGGCATGATGTTGCAAGTCCCCCCGCAAGTTTCATTCGCCAAAAACCGCACGGACAGTGGATTAAAAGACCTATCACAATCCGCCAACCGACAAAAGCGTCGAGAGTTGGTGCTATTTTTACCTTTTAATGCCGCTAAAATTCAGAATGATACCGTAACAGGAGTGGTCGAACGCTTGAAGAAGGATAAGTTTTTAAACATGACGTTGGACTTTTATTCGGGCGCTTTGATGGCGATTGATTCGGCGCGCACCTTGGGTTTGAACGTGAATATCCGTATTTTTGATTCACAAGAGTCCCGACAATCGACCGCAGCTTTGGATTTGCTTAAGCAAGAAGATTTTTCTCAGGTAGATGCTGTAATCGGTCCGTTTTACCAAATCAACGTCGAAAAAGTAGCGGCGGCCTTGGAAACTCAAAAAATTCCGGTGATTTCGCCTTTATCCCGTGAGGAAGGGAAGAGTTACAGCAACTTGTTTCAATCGACTCCTTTGCCCGATGCTACCAAAGCGGCTATGTTGGATTACCTTCAAGCCAAAAATGGCAATATCATTGCGGTAGTTTCTCCCAAAAAACTGTCCATGCGGCAGTATTTAAGGGATTATTATGAAGGCGTAAAAATAGTAGGGGTTGCCGAAAACGGCTCGGTAGTTGCAGACAGTATTAAAAAACATTTTGTGAAAGACCGCATGAACTATGTGATTTTGGCAACTGAGAAAACGGGAGCTGTTATGACAACCACCGCTTCTATGGTGGCCGCACAAAAAGACTACAAAGTACAATTGGTCATTTTGGAAGCCAATGAGACTTTAGATTACGAAGAGATTCCAATAGCACGTTTGACTAAGTTGAAATTGATGTACCCATCGGTCACGCGTGAGAACGACAGTCCCACCGCCGAGCAATTTGATTTGGCTTACCGGAAAAAGAATAAAGTATTTCCCAATACCTATGCGATTCGCGGGTTTGATGTCACGTTTGATACTCTTTTGCGTATTTCGCAAGAAAATGGATTTTTAGGAACTTTAGACGCGGCCTCCGAGCATTTGGAAAACCGTTTTGATTACGCCCGTAAAGTTTCGGGAGGCTATGCCAATACGGGAATTTACATTTTATATTACGATGAAGATTTACAATTAAAACAAGCAAATTAATATGGCTACTTCACGCGTTACGTACCAAGGGGAACTGCGGACTTCCTCCGAGCATTTGCAGTCCGGTTCGATCACAATCTCCGATGCTCCTGTTGATAACCAAGGAAAAGGAGCGGCCTTTTCACCTACGGACACGGTTGCCAATGCCTTGGCAAGTTGTATGTTTACCGTGATGGGGATCAAAGCTCGGGATTTAGGAGTGGATTTAGCGGGTTCGACTGCTGAGGTAACCAAAGTGATGGGAACCGATCCCCGACGCATTTCGGCAATTCATATTGTATTCAACTTTGTGACCGCTGTAGATGAAAAAACAAAAATCATTTTAGAGCGCACCGCCATGACGTGTCCTGTGCATTACAGTTTACATCCCGAGATTACGCAGGACATTGTGTTCCATTGGCCGGCATGAATCCCCAGCACAAAGCCTTACTCGATTTAGCCCACGCACAAATGCCTTATGGTAAATACAAAGGACGGTATTTGATTGATTTGCCCGAGTATTATGTCGTGTGGTTGCAAAATAACCGTTTGCCCTCGGGAACCTTGGGTGCTCAATTGCGCTTGGTTCATGAGTTGCAAGTCAACGGGCTGGAAGATTTGGTTCGTCGGTTGCGTACCTCTTCGCGTTAGGTTGATAACTCCTAATAAAATGCATGACGTCCCATTTTTAGATTGGCGGATAAGTTTGTATTTTTGGCCGAAAATTACAACAACACAACACACCACGAATGAATACTACAAAGTACATCTTTGTCACCGGCGGGGTTACTTCCTCGTTGGGTAAAGGAATTATTGCAGCTTCTTTAGCCAAACTATTGCAAGCCCGCGGCTACCGCACCACTATCCAAAAATTTGACCCCTACATCAACGTCGATCCGGGAACGCTCAATCCCTACGAGCACGGCGAATGTTTTGTTACCGATGACGGTGCAGAGACCGATTTGGACTTAGGGCATTACGAACGTTTTTTGAATGTTCCTACTTCACAAGCCAATAATGTAACTACCGGTAGGGTATATCTTTCGGTGATTGAGAAAGAGCGTCGTGGTGAGTTTTTAGGCAAAACGGTGCAAGTGGTACCACATATTACCAATGAAATTAAATCCCGCATGCAGTTATTGGGGCAAACGGGCGATTACGATATTATCATTACCGAGATTGGTGGAACGGTGGGGGACATTGAGTCCTTGCCCTACATCGAATCGGTACGTCAATTGGTTTGGGAACTAGGAGAGCACAACAGTATTGTGATTCATCTCACCTTAGTCCCGTATTTGGCGGCGGCAGGCGAATTGAAAACCAAACCAACCCAGCACTCCGTAAAGACCTTGATGGAAAGCGGAATCAAAGCCGATATTTTGGTTTGCCGCACAGAGCATGAACTTTCGGCGGAATTGCGGCAAAAGTTGGCGTTGTTTTGCAACGTAACCAAAGAAGCGGTCATCCAATCCATTGATGCGAAAACCATTTATGAAGTACCCAACCTAATGCTCAACGAAGGGTTGGATGTGGTAGCGTTAAAGAAATTGAACCTTCCAGAGAAGTCAGCCCCCGATTTAGACCAATGGAATGCTTTTTTAACACGTCATAAGAATCCGAAGCACACCATCAACATCGGATTGGTGGGGAAATATGTTGAATTGCAAGATTCGTATAAATCCATTTTAGAAGCCTTTATTCATGCCGGTGCCGCCAACGAGACTAAGGTCAATGTGGTGAGCATTCATTCGGAATACATTGATGCTTCCAATGTGGCCGAAAGGCTTAAGGATATTGATGGGATTTTGGTGGCTCCTGGTTTTGGGGAGCGCGGGATTGAAGGGAAAATAGCTACGGTTCAATATGCACGTGAGCATCATCTGCCCTTCTTTGGAATTTGTTTGGGGATGCAAATGGCCGTTATTGAATATACGCGCCATGTACTTCATTTGGCAGAAGCCAATTCGACCGAAATGAATCCCGACACGCCGCATCCTGTCATTGATTTGATGGAAAGTCAAAAAAACGTTACTGAAAAAGGAGGAACGATGCGTTTGGGTGCTTGGACCTGCAATTTAAAGCCCGGAACCTTAGCGCATCGCATTTATGGAAAAGATCAGATAAGCGAGCGTCACCGCCATCGATATGAATATAACAACCGCTATGCCGAGGCCTTGCAAAAGGCAGGATTGGTTAGTTCAGGGATCAATCCAGAAACCGGTTTGGTTGAAATTGTCGAGTTGGAAAACCATCCGTTCTTCATTGGTGTTCAATACCATCCTGAATATAAGAGTACCGTTACAAATCCACAGCCAATTTTTGTTAGCTTTGTAGCCGCAATTGTAAAAAATAAAAAGTAAGCTGTGGCTTGAGTGTCCAGCGCAATGTAGACTATAATGGAAGAAAAAAAGTTTGATAAGAATTCGGTTATCGGATTCGCCCTGCTCTTTGTATTGATTCTGTGGATGATGTATAACTCCAGTCAGGAGCAGCAAAAAGCCCAAACGGGTAAAACGACCACAGCTCAAAAATCCACTTCAAAAAAAGACACCCCTGCCGTAACGCCTGTTCCACCTACCGATACTACGGCAACTGATAGCAATGCGGTGAAAGCCGCCGAATCGAAGTTCGGTAAATTTGCCTACGCGGCAACATTGCCCTCAGCCAAAGGAGGAACGACTGTATTGGAAAATGACTTGGTGAAAATCGTGGTGGCCAATCAGGGAGGCGCGGTGCAACAAGTGATCTTGAAAAAATTTGAAAAGTTCCGCAAAAATTCGGGACAGTTGGTGCAATTGGTCGATCAGAAAAACACCCAATTCAACTTAGAAGTCAAAACAACCGATAACCGCGTGTTACAAACGAAAGATTTGTTTTTTGAACCCCAACTGACCAAAGTGGGCGCCGATCAGGTCTTGTCGATGAAACTCAAAGCGGGTCCCAATGCGTTTTTGGAATATAAGTATGTTTTAAAAGCCAATGATTATATGTTGGATTTTGATGTGCGTTCCCAAGGATTGCGCAATGTTTTGGCTCCGAATGACCCAGTGCAATTGGACTGGTCGTTAAAAACCTTCCGTAATGAGATTAGCATTCCGTATGAAAATCGCTATACGGAGACCATTTTTGAATATGAAGATGGCAAAGACGATTATGTAGGGCAAGGCCAAGGAAAAGAAGAAAATCCAGAGGCAGTGACCTATGTGGCCTACCGTCAGCATTTCTTTGCCACGGTATTGATGACCAATAAACCGTTTAAAATGGCCAAGCTAACCTCGGATGATTTGGTGAAAGATGCTGAAAAAGATACCGTATTTACCAAACAATTGACAACGCGTGTGCCTTTGGAATTGGCGCAAGGCGAATTGGATTATAAAATGAATTGGTATTTCGGGCCAGCCGATTATAAGCTTTTGAACAGTTACGACCGCAATTTGGATGAAGTGGTTCCGATGGGTTGGGGTGTATTCGGTTGGATAAATAAATTCATTTTTGTTCCCTTATTTGGACTGTTAGGCGGGTGGATGGCTTTTGGATGGGCGATTATTTTGTTCACCATCATCATCAAATTGGCCATGTCTCCCATTACGTTCAAGTCGTTCTTATCCCAAGCCAAAATGAAGGTGTTGCGTCCCGAGATTACCGAACTGAACAATAAGCATAAAGATCCGGTGAAGCGTCAACAAGAGATGATGAAATTATACTCTAAGGCGGGTGTCAATCCGATGGCAGGATGTATTCCTGCACTGATTCAATTGCCTTTTGTATATGCTTCCTTTCAGTTTTTCCCCGCGGCTATCGAATTGCGTCAGAAAAGCTTTTTATGGGCCGAGGATTTATCGTCGTTTGATGCCATTGCCAAATTACCGTTTTATATTCCGCTCTACGGAAACCATATTAGTTTGTTCCCAATTTTAGCAGCTATTGCGATTTTCTTCTATATGAAAATGACTTCAGGCGATAATGCGGCCATGGCACAACCCGCACAAGAGGGAATGCCTGATATGGCCAAGTTGATGAAGATTATGATTTATGTGTCGCCCATCATGATGTTGATTTTCTTCAATAGCTACGGTTCAGGTTTGAGTTTGTACAACTTTATGTCCAACGTTGTCACTATTGGTGTGATGTTGGTGATCAAGAAGTATTTTATTGATAGCGATAAAATCCACGCACAAATTCAAGAAAACAAACAAAAGCCTGCTAAAGAGAGCAAGTTTCAACGCAAAATGCGCGAGATGATGGAACAAGCCGAAGCGCAGAAGCAATTAAAAGGAAAGAAGTAAATCAAATTTAATTATATGAAAAGGTTGTCTACGGGCAGCCTTTTTTTATGGTTTTTACGGAAAAGAAAATAGGGAATCTTTACTGTGGTTTCTTCAATACAACAACCCTTATAGCTTACTTGTAAATGGCTTTAGTTTTCCAATTTGTTGATTAGCAACGGAGCTTAGAAGGTATAGTTTTATATGTAAAATCCTTTCGCATCAAGGTAATTCATAGTCCAAAAAAAAGACTGCCCGAAGGCAGTCTTTCTATAGTATGAAGAAAATTTACGAATTACAACTGGGGCTGTAATACGCGATTTATTCCGTGAATCACACCATTTGAACACTGAACATCAGCTTGGTTAACACGGGCTAAATTGTTGGCAAAGTCACGAATATCTACTGTTCCTGAGCCTAAGATTACCGTAGTGTTTTGAACTGGACTTGTAATCATCGGAATAGATTGGTTGTTAGTCAATTGGTTAGAACGTACATTTCCAGCAACCGTTACGTGGTATTGTAATACTTTAGATACTTGAGCTGGCGTAGCACCTACAGCAAATCCAGTACCTGTAGTAGCTGCAGTAAAGGCTGCATTGTCAGGAGCGAATACTGTAGCTGGAGCCGTAGCTGTCAAACCATTCAACGCTGCTAAAACCGCTGATTGATCTCCAAAAGCCCCTGAAGCACCACTAGTTACTACAGCTTGTAACGTATCAAACTGAGGGTTAGCGACAACATGATTTACAACCTTTGGAATAGCGATCACATTACTTACAACGTGAATGATACCATTACTAGCATCGATATCAGCCGTAGCTACGGTTGAACCACCATTAGAAGCACCACCATTGATTGTTACGGTATTTCCTGATTTTTGTACAAACATACTGATGGTAGGAGCACCCGTAGTTGTGTTGATTGGAGACAAGGTTGATACATACACGGCGGGTGGAATCGCTGAGCTCGCAATTTCAGTTCCAATAACGTGATTCAACAATAAGTTTTTCAATACCGGTACAGGAACCGCTTCAACGTTAGCAAATCCATTGGCACTTAAGAAAGCAGCAAAGGCATCATTCGTTGGAGCAAAAACAGTGAAGTTTCCACTACCACTCAAAACTCCTGTTAATTCAGCACGGTTTAAAGCGGTAACCAAAGAAGAAAGGTTTGCAGTGCGTGAGGCAATACCGGCAATTGTGTTGTCGGGTTGTGCATTGTTGTTGTCGTCATCGCTACAAGCGGTTAGACCCAGCGCCATGAATGCAATCAAAGCGAATTGTTTTAATCTGTTTGTTTTCATAAGACAATTTTTTAAAAAGTTTCACCGAAAGTAAGGGGTCTATTTTGTTTAATAATAATCAAGAAAGCCTAAACAGAACATTTTGTAAAATTCTTAACTTTTTTGTTTAACGTTTCCCTATAACGTTTTCGTTTTTGTGAATTGTTTAAGGTTTATCGTTAAACAATTGTGAAGTTTAAAATGTAAGAAAAAACCTAAATATAATTTTATCCAACTTTGTTACATTTGTGTACGAAAAGAGGTTTTTTTTCGTTTTATAACTAAACATTTATTTATGCGCTACCTTCTCCTTTTTTGTATGTGTGTTCAATGGCTTTGTGCCCAATCCATTAATCAGCTGGATGCACAAGGAAAGAAACATGGAATTTGGAAAGGAACCTATGCCGATACTGGGCGCCCCCGCTATGAAGGAACCTTTGAGCATGGTAAAGAGGTGGGTACTTTTCGCTTTTTTGACAATACCAAAGAAGGCTCCGTTATAGCCACGCGCGAGTTCAATCCCAAGGACAATTCCTGCTATACGATTGTGTATACCCCCAAAGGCAACAAAGTCAGTGAGGGTAAATTGGTCAATCGCTTGGAAGAAGGCGAATGGAAATTTTACCATGAAGATTCGCCTCAAATCATGACATTAGAATTCTATGTGAAAGGCAAGTTAAACGGTACGCGCAAAGTTTTTTATAAAAGCGGGACCTTAGCTGAGGAATGTGGTTTCAAAAATGGTCTGCGCGAAGGGGTGTACCGCAAAATTACTGAGCAAGGATTGGTACTAGAGGAAAGTACTTATAAAAATGGTGAATATGACGGCCCCGCGGTATTTCGCACGGCCGATAACAAGATTGCTGCCCGAGGAACTTTTGTTAAAGGCAAAAAAGAGGGCATCTGGGAGGTTTTGGAAAAAGGAAAACTAGTTAAAAAAGATATGGGAAAGCAAAAAGTTCGCAAATTTGTCAAAAAACCCATCACTCGTGAAGAAGACCGCGAGTAACGCCCTTTAATTCCTCTCCTGTAACAGGCTCATAACTCATAACTTTTTCCCGTACCTTTGCATAAAAATAAAGTATGAAACGTGTCGTAGTGGGTTTATCGGGAGGAGTCGATTCTAGCGTAGCCGCATACGTATTGAAAGAACAAGGCTATGACGTCATCGGCCTTTTTATGAAAAACTGGCATGATGATTCCGTGACGATTTCCAACGAATGTCCTTGGTTGGAGGACAGCAACGATGCCTTATTGGTAGCTGAAAAACTGGGTATTCCCTTCCAAACTGTTGATCTCAGTGCCGAGTACAAAGAGCGTATTGTGAACTATATGTTCAACGAGTACGAAAACGGACGTACACCCAATCCCGATGTTTTGTGTAATCGCGAAATCAAGTTCGACGTCTTTATGCGTATTGCTCTTGATTTGGGTGCCGACTTCGTCGCTACGGGTCATTACTGCCGTAAAGCGACACTCGAAGTCGACGGCAAAGAAGTCCACCAATTGTTGGCAGGAGTCGATAGAAATAAAGACCAGTCCTATTTCCTCTGTCAACTCTCGCAAGCGCAATTGGCCAAGGCGTTGTTTCCTATTGGCGATTTGACCAAACCCGAGGTGCGTGAAATTGCTACAAAAATGGACTTAGTAACCGCCGAGAAAAAGGATTCGCAAGGCCTATGTTTCATCGGAAAAGTGCGTTTGCCCGAATTTTTACAACAACAATTGCAACCCAAAGAAGGGAGTATTATCGAAATTCTAGCTACCGATCCATGTTACCAACAACCCCTTCCCGAAGGAATTGCTCTGGAGGATTTATTGCAGTTACAAGCTAAACCGTTTACCTACACGATTACTCAAGGCAAAAAAGTGGGACAACACCAAGGCGCCCATTACTTTACGATTGGCCAACGTAAAGGCTTGAATGTTGGCGGTACGGTTGACCCCTTATTTATTATCGCCTCTGATGTAAAAGAAAATATTATTTATACGGGACAAGGACAGCAACATCCCGGTTTATTTCGTCAAGCGCTCCACATTCAACCTCACGAGGTGCATTGGATTCGAGAGGATTTGAGGCTCAATAATGGGGAATCGATTCAAGTCGAAGTCCGTATTCGCTACCGTCAGCCACTGCAAAAAGCAACCTTATACCAGTTTGAATCAGGTGTATACATTGCGTTTGAATCGCCTCAATCGGCCATTACTCAGGGACAGTTTGCAGCATGGTATCAGGGAGAGGAATTGCTGGGTTCCGGGGTAATTTCTTCTTAAATTAACATTCGTCCCGCGCAATTATTTGTATTTTTGATTCCAAAGCCTTATTGCTATGCGAAACCTGTTCCTTATTTTATTTTGGATTTCTACTTTTAGTTGGGCACAAGAAGATGCACGGGTTTATTTTACGGATAAGCCCAATGCCCAAGCCTATTTTGATGCGCCCTTAACCATGTTGACGCAACGCGCTTTGGACCGAAGAGTCCAACAAAATATTCCGTTATCGCTTGATGACGTTCCTGTTGAAGCCACCTACATTGAGACCATTTCTAATGTTCCTGGAATCACCTATAAAGCCCAATCCAAATGGATGAACTGCATCCATGTTCGGGGCTCGATAACTGCGATTCAAGGGTTGGCGTCTTTGCCTTTTGTGGAGCGCATCGTTTTTGCCAATCCGCAACTCAATGCCAAAAGCACGACACAAGCACCCACCATACAGCCGAAGACAATGGCGTTGCAAACTACCTATTCGTATGGGAATGCTCAAAACCAAGTCACGATGTTGAACACGCATTTGCTACATCAACAAAATCATGCAGGAGCTGGGAAAATCATTGCCGTATTAGATTCGGGTTTCCAAGGGGTCGACAATGCACCGCCTTTTCAATCATTGTTTAGTCAAAATCGTTATCTGGGCGGTTATAATTATGTATCCCAATCGACCAACGTCTTCGATTTGCATAACCATGGAACCTTAGTCCTTTCTTCAATGGCAGCCGTAACTGATGGCATTTTGGTAGGTACAGCTCCCACAGCGAGTTATTACCTGTTTATAACCGAAGACGTCATGGAGGAGAATCCTGTAGAGGAAAGTTATTGGGTGCAAGCCGCCGAAGAAGCCGATCGCTTGGGCTGCGACATCATAAGCAGTTCTTTGGGGTATTATGGTTATGATAATCCCGCTTACAGTTATACCTACAGCAACCTTACAGGCAATCAAGCTTTTGCTTCCCAAGGCGCTAATAAAGCCTTTTCGAAAGGAATGGTTGTCGTGGTGAGTGCCGGTAATTCGGGGAATTCTACGGCGCCTTATGTCGCTGTTCCCGCCGAAGCAACGCATGCTTTAGCAATTGGTGCTGTGGACTCCATGGAGTTTCGCGCCAGTTTTAGTTCGATAGGCCCCACTTTTGATGGCCGTGTAAAACCCGACTTGATGGCCCGAGGGGTAGGCGCCGCAGTGTGTACGCCCCAAGGAGATTTTACGTATTTAAGCGGGACCTCTTTATCTTGTCCCCTTATTTCGGGATCCATTGCTTGTTTTTGGGCCGCTGTACCTCAATTAACCAACCAGCAAGTGGTGGACTTGGTGAAGCAATCTGCCGATCGTTTTACAAATCCTACCATGGAATACGGTTATGGTGTGCCTGACTTTGCAGCAGCTTTATCCAATGCCTTGTCGGTTGCTTCATTTTCAACGTCTTCCGTAAAAGTGTACCCCAATCCTTTCCAAGATAAGGTCACGATTCAAGGAGATTTTGTTGCACCTACAACTTTAAAATTGTTTAACGCCTTAGGACAATTAGTCCGAGAAACACCTATCACTTCAGGCCAAACTATTGTTGACTTAGCAGATTTCCCCGCCGGTTGGTTCACCTACATGCTTCAAAGTGGTGCGCAAACCTCTACTGGGAAACTTATAAAACCGTAATTAGCATTTTTCAATGAATCGCATTACCCAACTATTTAACATAAATTACCCAATCATTCAAGGAGGAATGATTTGGAATTCAGGATACAAATTGGCCAGTGCTGTCAGTAACGCCGGCGGACTAGGGCTCATTGGAGCGGGTTCGATGTATCCCGACGTGTTGCGCACCCATATTCAAAAATGCAAACAAGCAACCGATCGCCCATTTGGTGTTAACGTTCCTTTATTGTACCCCAATATTGAAGAGATTATGCAAATCATTGTCGAAGAAGGCGTGAAAATTGTTTTTACTTCGGCAGGAAACCCCAAAACGTGGACCGCATTTTTAAAAGAACACGGTATCACGGTAGTGCATGTGGTGAGCAGTTCCAAATTTGCCCTCAAAGCCCAAGAGGCAGGTGTCGATGCGATTGTAGCAGAAGGTTTTGAAGCGGGAGGACATAACGGCCGCGAGGAGACCACAACGTTTACCTTGATTCCCATGGTGCGGGCACAACTCACACTCCCTTTAATAGCCGCGGGTGGTATAGCTACGGGACGGGGAATGCTGGCGGCCATGACTTTGGGTGCCGATGGGGTTCAAATGGGCAGTCGATTTGTCGCCTCTATCGAAAGTTCAGCGCATGATGCCTTTAAGCAATCCGTTATTGACTCGCAAGAAGGCGATACCGTACTGACCTTAAAAGAATTGGCGCCAGTTCGATTGTTAAAAAATAAATTTTACACCGATTTACAAGCCTTGTACAAACAATGTCCGTCTGAGGAGGAATTAAAAGCGTTGTTGGGAAGAGCACGCGCCAAACGCGGGATGTTTGAAGGCGATTTGGTAGAAGGTGAATTGGAAATTGGACAAATTGCAGGGTTGCTCAACGAGATCAAACCCGTAGCTGAAATTATTGACGAAATCATCCGCGATTTTAAGGCGGCGCAACAAGAACGCATACTTTTTTAACCGATGAAAAAATACATCGCTCTCCTTTTCGGGATTTTTGGAACCCTTCACGCTCAAGAACGCCCAAAGTTGGTTGTTGGTATCGTGGTCGATCAAATGCGGATGGAGTATTTATACCGATTTCAGAATGATTTTACCGAAACCGGTTTCAAACGCTTGATGCGCCAAGGATACACCTTCCACAACGCCCATTTCAATTATATGCCCACGTACACAGCCCCAGGGCATGCGAGCGTTTATACGGGTTCAACACCATCAGTTCACGGTATTGTTAGTAACGAGTGGTTTAGTCGCAGCACTGGGAAAGAACGCTACTGTACCGATGATGCGTCGGTTACCCCTTTGGGAGAAGGCGCTGGAAAAGAAGGGTTGATGTCGCCCAAAAATTTAAAAGCCACCACCATCACCGATGAATTGCGCATGGCAACCCAATTTCATGGAAAAGTTATCGGACTTAGTATCAAAGATCGCGGCGCTATTTTACCGGCGGGCCATTTTGCCAATTGGGCGTTTTGGTATAATAAATCGGGACAGTTTATTTCGAGTTCGTTTTACGGGGCACAACTTCCCAATTGGGTTACGGCATTTAATGCGCAAAAGGGCTATATCAAGTACCTTAATGAAGGTTGGAAACTCTACAAAGCCCCAGAAGTATACAACGAGAGTGATCCAGACGATTCACCCTATGAAGGCAAATTGTATGGGGTAGACAAGCCTGTTTTTCCCTATGACTTGAAGGCGATGTATGATAAAAATGATGCCGGGGTGTTGCGCGCCACGCCGTTTGGAAATGATTACTTGGCTGAGTTTGCCAAAAAAGCTATCGAAAATGAAGGCTTAGGAAAAGATGCTATTACCGATTTCCTCGCCGTTAGTTTTTCGTCAACGGATTATGTGGGGCACATCATGGGCGCTCGTTCTATGGAATTACAGGATACTTACTTACGTTTGGATCAAACGATTTCTGATTTTTTGGATTTTTTGGATAAAACGGTAGGGAAAAATCAATACCTGGTGTTCCTTACTGCCGATCACGCTTGTGCCGAAAATGCAGTTTTTTTACGCACCAAGCAATATGCGGTCACGAATTTGGATTATAAAGCCATCGGTGCAGGACTGAAAGCCTTTTCCCAAGAAACTTTTGGCGAAAACTTTGTTTTAAATTACTCCAATTTTAATGTGTATTTGGATGAGGCTAAAATTCGAGAAAAAGCCTTGGACTATGCCGTGGTAGAAGCGAAGTTTATGAATTACTTGCAGAAGCAACCGCATGTCAAAGCAGTATTTAATCAGCAGGATATCCAACAAGCCTGTGAGGGTGATTATTATAAAATGATGATTGCGCGTGGGTATGATCCGCGAGAAAATGGACAGCTTGTGGTTTTGGACGAACCTGGATTTATTGAATACGGCCCTACAGGAACATCCCATGGCACACCCTATGCTTATGATACCCATGTTCCGCTGCTGTTTTTCGGATGGAAAATTCCGCAAGGACAGAGTTACGAAAAACGATACATTACACAAATCGCACCTACCTTGAGTCAGAAGTTGCAAATTACCTTTCCCAACGGTTCCAGTTGTGACATTTTACCCGAACTTTTCCGTTAGTCATAAATTGATGTTAAACGCATAAAAGTCCATTATTCAAAGGTTTTTTTGTATTTAGGCTCGAATGTAAGTCTTTGAGTACGGATAAAAATTTTACCACGAGAGCTTACGAATTAAAGCGTTGGTTTTCCAACGATATGTTAAAGACATTATCTTAATTTCATTGGGAGTGCCTCAGTCTTACTATTGGATTGAAGCAATTCCTTTTGCCCAACGACTTTTTGGATGGGGATGCCATGGGGTTTTCTTTGTTGACAGAATGCGCTACAGGTATTCATTTGTCACTATGAATCATTTTGATCAATTCTTCTTTTATCCTTGTCGGTGTGCGCCAGATTTCTTTGAAGTTTGCTCTAAAGAACATCCTGGCAATACAGCGCTCTATTTTTTGGTTCATTTTGTGGATTTCAAAGTGATCACCCAAAATAAACTTTTAATTTACATTTTTGCGGGTTCTTCTGGGGTGTGGGGGGATTGGATTCACCATTCGCTGAGGTGTAGTGATTGATGTAACATCCCACAAAGGTACCATAAACCCCACGGGAAGTCAATCGCCGTGCGGATTTATGGGATTTTTACAAAGGATAGGCTGGATTGAGAAAACGAACTTTTTTTAGCCCCGACCTGTCTTCCGTCAAGCAGGTAGCCCCGATATCCTATTTTTTTGGCTTTTTGGACGCTGCGATTGGGCCCAAAAAATAGATAAAGTCGAAAGCGGGAATAGCTCCAAAAAACTTACTAAATTAATATACATTTCTTTTTTGTTTGGGGCGATTTCTTTACATTTGTGGCACTTAATTTCGGACGCTGTCCGAGCGCAACTAAACATATTACAGTACTATGAACATACACGAATATCAGGGGAAAGAGATTTTGGCAAAATACGGCGTTCGCGTACAGCGCGGCATCGTAGCAAACAATCCAGTAGAGGCGGTTGCTGCTGCCAAACAATTAACGGCCGATACCGGAACGTCTTGGTATGTGGTGAAAGCGCAAATTCACGCAGGAGGCCGCGGTAAAGGAGGCGGAGTGAAATTGGCAAAAAATTTAGACCAAGTCACTGAAATCTCTGAACAAATTATCGGCATGATGTTGATTACGCCGCAAACCCCACCTGAAGGGAAAAAAGTGCATAAAGTATTGATTGCGGAAGATGTATACTACCCTGGAGAAAGTGAAGTTTCTGAATTCTATATGTCGGTATTGTTGAACCGTGGTACGGGACGCAATATGATAATGTATTCCACCGAAGGAGGGATGGATATTGAGGAAGTGGCTGAGAAAACTCCCCACTTGATCTTCACCGAAGAAATCGATCCGAATATTGGATTACAAGGGTTTCAAGCGCGTCGTATTGCGTTCAACTTAGGGTTGTCAGGCAACGCGTTTAAAGAAATGGTGAAATTCGTAGATTCTTTGTATACGGCCTATGTCAACAGCGATGCTTCGTTGTTTGAAATCAATCCCGTGTTGAAAACATCCGATAATAAAATCTTAGCTGTCGATGCCAAAGTAAACATCGATGATAACGCTTTGTACCGTCAAGCGGCAATTGCCGAAATGCGTGACATCCGTGAAGAGAATCCGATCGAAGTAGAGGCGAAAGAAGCCGGATTAAACTATGTGGATTTGGATGGAACCGTTGGGTGTATGGTAAACGGTGCCGGATTGGCGATGGCGACGATGGACTTGATTAAGTATGCCGGTTTTGAACCCGCAAACTTCTTGGACGTAGGAGGAACAGCCGATGCGAAACGTGTAGAAACCGCCTTCCGTATCATCTTGAAAGATCCCAATGTAAAAGCAATTTTAATCAATATTTTTGGAGGTATCGTACGTTGTGACCGTGTGGCGCAAGGGGTAGTGGATGCCTACAAAAATATGGGTGACGAGATCAAAGTACCGATTATTGTGCGTCTGCAAGGAACCAATGCTGAGGTAGCCAAAGAATTGATTGACAACTCTGGAATGCCTATTTTATCGGCAGTACAGTTCCAAGAAGCTGCCGACCAAGTGAAAGCGGCTTTGTCGTAAACGATTACTCTATAATTCAAATAAAAAATCCCGATTCGTATAGTATCGGGATTTTTTTTGACATCAAGTTATCAATTTTCTTTAAGGGCACTCCCCCGAAGGGTAAAAACTACGCTTTTCAAGCTTGTTTTACGCCCTCGGGGTCAGGCTATCCGTTACAAGTCCGTTGCCTCCGTAAACTCTGGCATCCGGGCTTTTCACTGCTATCCTTAGTGTGGAGGTACTATTAAAATAATCTTGTTTTAAATGACAAGTTAATATAGGCTCTAGTTTTGACGGGTTAATTCACCTCTAAAAATATTTCTAATCAATTATTTTTTTACGGTATTGATGCGTAGCAACAGATATAGTGACAAAAACGTACCAATGACGTTAACTAAATACACCTGCAAAGACCAATCCGAGTACGCCTAACTTCCTGTAATCATTCCCTTGCTATAGAGCACAACCAAAGCAGCGGCAAAAATCAAACGTATCGCACGGTCTTCTACTCCCATATTTTTTTATCGGGTGTTGTTTTTAAATGACTATTCCAAAGGTAGGTGTCATAAAACGGCACAGCGTGACTTGAGTTGCAAACTCTAACAAAAGAAAGGATTACTTTTCTTTGTTCTTCCCGTTTTTATAGTTGACTTTTTCCACGATGACGGGTTTGGCATTGAACTTTTTAGCGGGTTTTTTGGCATAGGACTTGGGAGCAGGACCTTTTGGTTTATCGCTCACATCCTTCTTCGGTGGTGTTTTCTTATGCGTTGCAATGACTTCCATCGGATTTTTCGGAGCGTCTTTTGTACCGCGTAAATGAATAATTAAGCCGTTCAAGAAATTACGTAAAATTTGATCGCCACAGTCCATATACTTCGGATGTTCCGCATCCCGGAAAAAGTTGCCCAATTCGCCTTTCGAAATGCGAAAATCCACCAGTTCAAGTATTTCTACAATTTGGTCATCGCGCAACTGCAAAGCCACACGGAGTTTTTTAAATATATCGTTGTTATTCATTTTTTCAGTAATCAGTATTCAGTAATCAGTATTCAGTATTCAGTATTCAGTGGACAGTAATTAGTATTCAGTATTCAGTGGTCAGTAATTAGTAATAAGTCACTAATCACCCCCGAAGTTTCGGGACTAATCACTAAAATCTAAATTCAAAACAGCCAAAGGTACGCTTTTTCGAACTGTTCCCGCCAGAGTTTTTCGTTATGTTGTCCTCCTTCGATAATAGCACTCACATTCATTTTTTTACAGGAGCAACGGCGGCTATTAATCCAGAACTCAATTGCTTTGAGGTCTTTTACCATATCGTCATCACCTTCTTGGTCGCCGCACATCAAATAGATTCGCGCTTTGTAGTGGGTTGTTTTCTCCAGAAGTTGTATTAAGGGTTCCCGATTAATCCAAAATGCTGGGGAGAAACACCCTACTTTTCCAAAAATGTTTGGATATTTTATCGAGGCATAAAACGCCATAAATCCTCCCAACGAACTCCCAAAAATGGCCGTATGTTTGGCCTCGGGTTTGGTGCGGTAATGGTTATCCATATAGGGTTTCAAGGTTTCTACGATAAATGCCAAAAAGGCATCCCCTTTCCCACCGCCATATTTCGCATGCGGAAAAGGAGTGAGTTCTTCGATACGTTTATCTCCCCCGTGATCGATACCGACTACGATTGCTGGATTTTTTTGTTGGTCCATGATTTCGTCGATGCCCCATTCGCCAGCATAGGCCGTTTTGGTGTCAAAAAGGTTTTGACCGTCGGGCATGTAGAGTACGGGATAGCGTCGTGTTGTTTGTGTATAGTTTTTGGGGATATAAATTCGAATGGTTTTAGAGGTTGCCAATTGTGGGGCTTCCAGCGTAATGACTTCCAGTTGAAGTGCCGCAGTAGAGGGTTGGGCATATCCCATACCATAGATCCCAACGCATAAAACCCATAATCGTAGCAGTAGCGTTCTCAATTTTAAGAATATTTTATATTTTAGCTAAAAATACGGAAATCATGAATACCGCTTCCGAGAAAATGAGTTTATTGGCCGATATGATTGCTTTTGCTATTGTCGATGGCGAATTGCACGAACGTGAATATACGTTTTTGACTATAGTCGCCACGGAATTAGGGGTTTCTAAAGAAGATTTTCGACAATTGTTCCATGAAGAACACCGTTCAGAAATCATTAAATCCGAGTTTGAACGCATCCAACAGTTTTACCGTTTGGCCTTGTTAATGCACTGCGATGGGGTGTTACACGAGCGGGAACGCATCAAAATTCATGAAATCGGTATCAATATGGGCTTGAATCCGCACGCCATAAAACGGGTATTAAAAGCGATGGAAGCGTCCCCCAACCGAATGATTGCCCCTCAATTTCTTTTGGAAGTATTTCAAGAGCAACACAATTAAAAATCAGAAATCTTAGGGTTCTCCGTGAGATATAAAACAATACGTAGTAATTAATTCTAACCACTCCAAATTGCATCCTTCGGGTTGCTTTTTTATTGGTAGCCAATGCTTTCATCCAACGGCAAACCACTTTTCATAAAGTTTCCCGAACCCCGCGCCACTTCCCGTCCTTTGGCATCATACAATACAGCATCGCCGATGAACAAATTGCGGGAAACAAACTGAACGGTTCCGATGGCTTTAATTATTCCTGTTTTTACGGGTCGTAAAATTTGGATATGAAACGACGTCGTGTAGATAAAACTATCGGTGATTTGGGAATTGACGGCAAAATAAGCAGCATCGTCCAACATTTTAAAATAGACCGAACCATGGAGCGATTGCCCGGCATGAAAATAATCGGGTTGTACGGTCATCGTGATTTCCGCACGACCTTCGGAGACAGTCAGGCAAACATCAGGGTAGCTATTTTGATTAATCGCTCCCGAATGGTACATGTGTTCTAATTTGCGGTAATGGGTTTCGTTCATCAATTATTCCGTGAGTTCAACGCCTAAATTTAAGGAACGTGTGGGATATAATTTCCATTTTTCATCATAAAAGCACCACGAATCTTTGGTGTCGCTATCTTCTGAAAAATAAAGTCCGGGTTCATAAAAAAATGAAAGCGGTGTGGCATTCTTATCTTGCGAGTACATTTTATTATCTTCAATCAATAAATGTTGGAGTCCCACATACAACCCTTCTTTAGGAAGTTCAATCGCATAGTTCACAAGATCCACCCGCGTTTCTTTTGTCCCTTTTTTTAAATTACAAACTATGGTTTCGGTGTTTAAAAGTTCGCCCGGTTCCCCTTTTGCGTTTACGCTATAAAAAATAAGGGCAATTTTACGGTTTCTTGCACTTGTTTGGGTAAAGAACGCTACTGATTTTAGAAATTTTTGTTTGGTATCTCCTTTAATGAATTTGACTACACATACTGATTTTACATCATACTGAACAAAAAAGGCCTGTCCGTTTCGACTGGCTTTAGTAACTACTATCGGATTGGTGTTTTTGGGTTTACGAATGACAACTTCATGGAGTTGATAGGAAACAGGTTTTAAAAGTATAGGACTTTGATTCGAACGAATTACTTTTTCTTCATAGCCAATAGCCGTAATTTTTAGCGGCTTCTTGTCGGCAATTAAAGCTTCAAAATTCCCTAAAGAGTCTGAATTTCGAATAATTTGTTTTTCATTCCAAATGTTGGCATAACTAACCGGCTGATGGGTTATCGAATCTAAAATTTGGATTTTCGTTTGACCAAAACTAGAAACAGCAATGAAAAGTAAAAATAGATAGCGCATGAAATGGGAACGTTACAAATAGAAAGATATTATACCTTCGCCAATTGGGTTTCCAACACTTTAATCGCATCGCGGAGTTTTGCTGCCTGCATGAAATCCAATTCCTTAGCTGCTTTTTCCATTTCTTTTCGGGTATCGCGAATGCGTTTCTCAATCTCGGATTTAGATAAATACTCGGTTTGGGGCTCGGCGGCTTTAGCTACAGGGATCTCATAGTTGTACGTGCCTCCCAATTGGTTTTTGGTCAGCGGATTGTTCATTTTTTTGGTAAGGGCTTGCGGTGTGATGTTGTGTTTCGTGTTGTAATGCATTTGCTTTTCCCGACGGTAGTTGGTTTCGTCAATCGTTTTTTGCATCGAAGCCGTTATTTTATCCGCATACATAATGGCTTTTCCATTTACATTTCGCGCGGCGCGTCCCACCGTTTGGGTGAGGGAACGGTGACTGCGTAAAAAACCTTCTTTATCGGCATCCAAAATGGCAACTAAGGAAACTTCGGGTAAGTCCAAACCCTCTCGGAGTAAGTTCACTCCAATCAACACATCAAACAAGCCTTTGCGTAAATCTTGCATGATTTCCACGCGTTCCAGCGTATCGACATCGCTGTGAATGTAGCGGCAACGGATGGAAACTTTGGTCAAATATTTTGTCAATTCCTCCGCCATGCGTTTGGTCAAGGTAGTGACTAAAGTGCGTTCATCTATTTCACAACGCTGTTGAATTTCTTCAATCAAGTCGTCGATTTGGTTGAGACTGGGACGAATTTCGATAATCGGATCCAACAATCCTGTGGGACGAATAATTTGCTCGACATAGACGCCTTCTGTTTTTTGTAATTCGTAATCCGCAGGCGTGGCCGAAACATAAATCACTTGGTTTTGCAGGGCTTCAAATTCTTCAAACTTTAAAGGTCGGTTGTCCATGGCAGCAGGTAAGCGAAAACCGTATTCTACCAAGTTTTCCTTACGACTGCGGTCACCGCCATACATGGCATGCACTTGCGAGATGGTCACGTGACTTTCATCGACGACCATCAAATAATCTTCGGGGAAATAATCCAGCAAGCAGAACGGACGGGTGCCGGGTTGGCGTCGGTCCAAATAGCGGGAATAGTTTTCGATACCCGAGCAATACCCCAATTCGCGAATCATTTCCAAGTCAAAATTGGTACGTTCTTCCAAGCGTTTGGCTTCGAGGTGTTTCCCAATTTCTTTAAAATACTCCACTTGTTTGACCAAGTCTTGTTGGATATCCCAAATCGCCGCATGCAATACTTCGGGCGACGTTACAAACATGTTCGCGGGATAGATATTGAGTTTGTCGTAGCGCTCGATCACTTTCATGGACGCTCGATCGAAACACTCAATTTCCTCGATTTCATCCCCAAAAAAGTGAATCCGAAACGGGTCGTCGGCGTAGCTGGGAAAAATTTCAACCGTATCCCCTTTGATGCGAAAGGTTCCCGGCGTAAACTCTGCTTCCGTACGGGCGTAGAGACTTTGTACCAAGCGGTGCAATAATTTTGTTCGGGAAATGGATTGGTCGCGGTGAAGGGAAATCACGTTTTTTTGAAATTCGACGGGATTTCCGATTCCATAAAGACACGAAACAGAAGCTACGACTAACACATCCCGACGTCCTGAAAGAAGCGCCGAAGTTGTGCTCAAACGCAATTTTTCCAACTCCTCGTTGATCGATAAGTCTTTTTCAATGTAGGTTCCCGTTACGGGAATATAGGCTTCGGGTTGGTAATAGTCGTAATACGAAACGAAATATTGTACCGAATTGTTGGGGAAAAACTGCTTGAACTCCGAATACAATTGAGCGGCCAGGGTTTTATTGTGTGCCAATACCAAGGTAGGGCGTTGGATTTCTTGAATCACATTGGCCACGGTAAACGTTTTTCCTGAACCGGTGACACCGAGCAGGGTTTGGTATTTCTCCCCCGCTTCAATGCCTGCCGCCAATTTGGTAATGGCTTGGGGTTGATCGCCGGTGGGTTGGTAATCGGAAATGACTTGGAATTTCATAGTGAAATGGCAATTTTTACCTTGAGGGTGTGGCTACAAAAATAACGAATAATTCCGGTGAAATAGGGACGAGTTTTGGAAGGTTTTGAAAGGCAAGGTTGATTTTAGCCCCGATTGAGGCCTTGTGGGAGCTCTTGGAGCTTTGGCGGAAAAGCGACTGCCGAAAGCGGGAGGAGGGTTGTGTAAAAATGAGGAATTGCTTGCTCCAAAAAAAACGCCACAGTGACAACGACTGTGGCGAAATTCTTGCTATGCCAACGTTATTTGAACTGCAACGCTAGCGTGAGGATATGCGAGGAGAGTCCGTTATCTCGCGTATAATACCCGTATCGTAGTTCGAGGGAATGAATGCGTTTGATGTTGAAAATCCCCCGATTGGTATCGGTTTTGTGGTAGGCAAGGCCGAACATATGGCTGGAGAATTGCGACAGGTCGAAATCACTCGTATAAAATTCGGTTCCCGGCGTGTGTTGAAAGATTTCTTTAAAATACTTGGCTTGCGTTTGGGTGTAAAACCGGTACGGGAAGGCCAGTGATGAAAAGGCATTTATTTTGTACACGGGTTCGAAACTGAACGTATGCGATTGAATATTCCACGAGTCGGTGTAGTAGCGGTAGAGCGAACGAAACACCCAGTGGTCTCCCATAAAATAGTTGGCCCGGAGTCCGATGGGAATTTTGAACCGCGTTTCCGGTAGTTTTTCGGAGGCGACTGCAAAATTGTTGAAGTACACCCGATTGAATTTGGTGCCGAGGAGTCCTTGTTGGTAGCCAATATCGGCCATGATGGATATTTGAAAAACTTTATTAACCACTTGCGAATAGACCAAGCCTAGGTTATAGGAATTTCGCGGCTTCGAGTCCAAATGATTCGCCTGATTGTCCGAAGGATTACCGCGGAGTTCGATAGGTAAAATGACCTTCCAAGTGTCGAGAAAAACAGAAGCTTTGGCGGAGAACTCGCGGTTGTTGTCTTTGGAGTTTTTGATGAACCCCACATTGGCGCCTGTGGAAATATAATCGTACTCGGCGGAGGCGGATAATCCCGTGGTTACGGCATAGTTTTTCTCCTCGTTTTTATAGGTGTATTGTCCCGAAGGATACACACGCATGTCTTGGTACGAGGCTGATGTGACGGAATTGGGGTCAATTTTATCGGACGAGGCGGAGGTATAGGAATCCACGCCCAAAGCAAAATTGAATTGGTGGCTTCGTTGCGCTCGGCCTTTTTTGGTCAAGATGACTTCAAACTGCGTCGCGATATCGGTGAGTTTTTCGGTTCCTTTCCCGCCTGTTACCGCTGAATTGTCACCGGTTTGAGTGTAATAACTGGAAATGAAATTGACCTCTTCGATTTTCAATTTTTGTTTTTTGTAGGTACTTGTCGAATCCGATTGTCCCTGGGCTTTCGGATGGAATAGTACGGCGAGTAATGCCGCGGTGATAATACGTTTTTTCATAAGTCAGGGGTCTTAATTACAGCCGCATCCGCCGCCGGTTTTTCCTCCATTGGCACCCGAGCTTCCCTCGCGGTATAATTGGAAGGTGCTTTCGAACTTTTCGGTAGGTTTGGGCGCTAGTGCCATTTCGGCATCATTAATTTTTGCTTTTTGGTACTCTTTCACGGTCGAGCAGGAGGTGGCGACGAGGCCGAGAAGACTTGCTATAACGAACTTTTTCATACGAGTTTAATGTTTTTTGAAGTGAATATTTGGTTGTGGTCGTCGATGAGGATGCACCCAATAAAGGGCAATTGATTGATAAAATCGAGTCCAACATCGATTCCCATCACAGTCACGGGTGTAGCGAGTGCATCGGCAATTTCGGCATTGTCAGCAATCAGGGTAACGCTTTTGATGCCGCTCACAGGATAGCCTGTTTTGGGGTTGATGGTGTGGGAATAGCGTTTGCCGTTGATGATGACGTACTTTTCATAGTTGCCCGAGGTAGCCACGGCTTTTTCGGAGATTTGAAAACCAGCAAAGAGTGCTTTTTTGGTATTGGGGTCGGCAACGCCAATGGTCCAGGGTTGCCCATTTTCTTGTTGCCCCCAGGCGGCTAAGTCTCCTGAGGCGTTAACGATGCCGCTCGAAATACCTTCTTTTTTTAGGAGCATTCGGGCCCGTTCGGCGGCATATCCTTTGCCAATGCCACCAAAACCAATGCGCATTCCTTTATTTTTCAGCATAACCGTTTGATTGGCTTCGTCCAAAAGAATGTTTTTGTAATTGATGAGGGCTACCGACTTTAGGGCTAGTTCAGGATCAGGTAAGGTGGTCATTTGCGTGTCAAAATTCCAAAACCGTTTGTCAATACTGCCGTAACTTAGGTCAAAAGCCCCTTGGGTAATGGCGGAAAGGTGCTGGCTGCGCGCAATGAGTTGGAAAACCTCTTCCGGAACTTCCACGGGAGCAATCCCGGCTTGGCGATTGATAGCTGCAGTGACACTCGTTTCCGAAAAGGTCGTAAACAAAGCTTCAATACGTTGAATTTCGCCAATAGCCATCGCGAAATAGGGTGCTACTTCGGCCTCCGTTTCTCCCAAAAGCGAAAATTCAAAGTGGTTGCCCATCAATCGGGCTGTTTGTTTGAACACCATTATTTATTGCAATGCTTTGATAAAATCGGCGACGGATTCTTGCGGCAAGCCTTCCCATTTTTTTAGAATTTTTTGTTGGTCATCCAAGACAAGTATGAGAGGAAAAATGCCTTTGGGATTGAATTGATCGGCTAGCGATTCGTTGGCTTTTTCTTGTTCCAACGGCAACTTGTTTTTTTGTAAGCGTGGGAAATCTACTTGAAGTAATACCAAATGGTTTTGGGCGAAGGCTTGAAATTCAGGGGCCTGAACAAACTTCTTCTTAAATTGGATGCAAGGGGCACACCAATCGGAACCCGAGAAAAACAATAAAATTTTGTGCGAACCCGCTTGTGCCTTTTGGAGGGCTTCATCCATGGTTTTAACCTCTTGGGCACCCACAGAAATAGAAGCGAGTAACAGTACTAAGGTGAGAAACTTTTCCATACATTATAAACTATAGTAAATATAACGTATAAGAAAAGTTTATGGTATGATTGAATTCTTAACTTTCGATTAAGATTAAGTCGCCGGTTTCATGGGTAATGATTACTAGTCCGTCTTGCGCTACCTGATTGCTGCTGCCAGTGCGGTAGCCTAATGTGAGCGAATCCTC
>NZ_JAIXWA010000016.1 GCF_027482425.1 Flavobacterium sp. | reverse complement strand
TATTGAAAAGTATTTTACTCACGATGGTGTTCGCGACTGGCACAATATTTGGTTAGCTTTTGCCGTCTATTCACTCATTATTGCAATCCTATTTGCCCTTTTCTTTAAACACAAACACAATCCAGAGGAAGTCGCTTAAGTAAGCCATTAATATAAAAAACGAAAACCCTTTCTTTGGAGAGGGTTTTTTGTTTCTAATCGCTTAATTTTCTGTGTTAAATGTTTTGAGATTAAGAATAAAAACGTACTTTTGCACACCTTTTGGCGAAGAAGAGTTTCCAATTGGTATTGAATCATTTACGTAAAACACTGTTGTGTATTTTACTCGCGAAAGAAACTCGAAAAGCACAGCATACAAATAGAATCATCAGCATGGCTGAATTAAACAAAGATCAAGTAGCGTTTTTAAATGAATTTAACTGGCATAACTATGCCGAGGGAATCGACGCAGTAGACGAAAACAATTTAAGAGAATTTGAAGACTTAGTAGCTAAGACTTTCATCTCAACCGACAACGAAGAAGTGGTTGAAGGTTTGGTTGTTCGTATCACTGACCGTGACGCTATCGTTGATATTAATGCAAAATCGGAAGGGGTTATTTCATTAAACGAATTCCGTTACAATCCAAACTTAAAAGTTGGGGACAAAGTAGAAGTATTAATCGATGTACGTGAAGACAAAACAGGACAATTAGTACTTTCTCACCGTAAAGCAAGAACAATCAAATCTTGGGATCGCGTAAACTCAGCTCACGAAACAGGTGAAATCGTTAACGGTTTCGTCAAATGTAGAACTAAAGGGGGTATGATCGTTGACGTATTCGGAATCGAAGCATTCTTACCAGGTTCTCAAATCGACGTGAAACCGATCCGTGATTACGATGTATATGTAAACAAAATGATGGAATTCAAAGTGGTGAAAATCAACCACGAATTCAAAAATGTTGTGGTTTCACACAAAGCATTGATCGAAGCCGATATCGAAGTTCAGAAGAAAGAAATTATCGGTCAATTAGAAAAAGGTCAAGTATTAGAAGGTGTTGTTAAAAACATTACTTCATACGGTGTATTCATCGACTTAGGCGGTGTAGACGGATTAATCCACATCACCGACTTGTCTTGGTCACGTATCAACCACCCAAGCGAAGTATTGGAATTAGACCAAAAATTGAATGTTGTTATCTTAGACTTTGATGATGAGAAAACACGTATTCAATTAGGTTTGAAACAATTGCATGCTCACCCATGGGATGCTTTAGGCTCTGAATTATCAGTAGGTGATAAAGTAAAAGGTAAAGTAGTCGTTATCGCAGACTATGGTGCTTTCATTGAAGTTGCTGAAGGAGTTGAAGGTTTAATCCACGTTTCTGAAATGTCTTGGTCTACGCACTTACGTTCGGCACAAGATTTCGTAAAAGTAGGAGACGAAGTTGAAGCAGTTATCTTAACCTTAGACCGCGATGAGCGCAAAATGTCTTTAGGTATCAAACAGTTGTCACAAGATCCTTGGACTGATATTACTTCAAAATACCCTGTTGGTTCGAAACATACTGGTATCGTTCGTAACTTCACCAACTTCGGTATTTTCGTAGAATTAGAAGAAGGAATCGATGGATTAGTATATATTTCTGATTTGTCTTGGACGAAAAAAATCAAGCATCCGTCGGAGTTTGTAAACGTGGGTGACAAATTAGATGTTGTTGTTTTAGAATTGGACGTTGAAGGAAGAAAACTTTCGTTAGGTCACAAACAAACCACCGAAAATCCATGGGATAAGCATGAAGCGGCTTACGGTGTAGGTACAGTTCACAGCGGAACTATTGCTGAAATCGTTGACAAAGGCGCTACGGTTGATTTCGGAGATGATGTAATTGCCTTCATTCCAGCGCGTCACTTAGAGAAAGAAGACGGTAAGAAATTGAAAAAAGGAGAATCTGCTGAATTTAAAGTAATTGAATTCAACAAAGAATTCAAACGTGTTGTTGCTTCTCACACCGCAATCTTCAGAGAAGAGGAAGAGAAAAACGTGAAAGCTGTGGAAACCACTTCTAACAACGCTCCTGCTTCAACTTTAGGAGATAACAATGACATCTTAGCAGAATTGAAAGCTAAAATGGAAAAAGGTGAAAAATAATCAATAGTTGATTAACACATATTCTAAATCCCGGACTTAGGTTCGGGATTTTTTTATCCCCAAAAATTTTCAAAAATTGCATACCGAATTGAAAGTTCACGTAGTCGCATGAAAATTTTCTGTCGAAGATTTGATGAGCTTGGTAAAAATAAGAAAAAGCGACACTGAAAATTGAAGCAGAACGAGAGTTGACCGTAACGCAAAAAGGTAATTCGTAAATGGTAAAGTGACCGAAACGGAAATCTACCTGCCATTACAATTGGCAACGTTTTCCAGTTCAATGGAGTCATTCATGCAGTAGATAGCGAAGTGTTACCGTAAATACTTATTAATCTTTTATTGGGTTTAAAATGAAAAGACCAATTCATTTACGAATCGGTTCTTTTTTAATTTTCTTTGAATGGACGGTTCCAAATTTCACTATTGAAGTTTTTCCCCAGCATAAAAAAGTAATAGGCTACAGTGGCAACAATAGATTTGAAAGCAAATAAAAACACAATAAACGGCGCCCACAATAGTGTTGTACCTAATTTGTTGAGGGGCATTATCCAAGTAAATAACGCACTCAATACCAAACTAAAAATCATAAATGTGACTGCATTTTTAATCGGCCAATATTTCCACTTCCGCCAAGGGGACACATCATTTCCCCATTGGTGAATCAAATAGTAATAGTTATTTCCCAAAGGGGCAAACAACAAGGGGTCGTCATAATTTTTCAGGCTAAAGGTCTTTGAAGGAGCCGCAATTTTCATTCCTTGAAGCGATAGGCCATGTACTTTTTCTATATCTTGAATTGCATTGATGGCTTCCACAGGAAAATCTTGTTTAAATAACGTTATATCTAAAAAACGAAGTCGGTAGTCAATACACAATTTTTTGATGTGCGTTTCATGAAAGATACGCTGTGTGTCCAATAAATCAAAAGTTAATGCATTGGAATTGGAAATAAGCGGTTCTATAGAAGTAGCACACGCTTTGGAAGCGGCTAACATATTCGTTTTGCTTGTGTTGCGCAACGATTCTTCTAAAGACACGGGGGAAGTGACCTTGTTGCGGTTTTGCTGCAATTCCACCGCTAACGATCTTTTTTCAAGCAATCTCATGGTGAAGAGGTAAAAGTTTGACAATTACGAATTTAAAAGAAATTACAGACGTATAACGATGAACTTTCGTTAATTTTTTACCTAAAAAAGCCATCAATTACGATGGCTTCTATTTTTATACTGTATGTTTTTTACTTAACGAAGTTGGGCTCCGACTTCATTTTGAAAGACGGTTTGCAACTTGTTCATGATTTTATCAATCTGTGTATCGGTAAGGGTTTTAGTCGTATCTTGAAGTATAAAACTCAAGGCATACGATTTCTTACCTTCAGGTAAATTTTTTCCTTCATATACATCAAACAAGCTCACATGTTTCAGTAAACTTTTTTCCGTTTGACACGCAAGCTTATATAGACTTTCAAAAGCAACACTTTGATCTACCAATAACGCAAGGTCACGACGAACTTCAGGGTACTTAGGAATGTCTTGGAATTTGATTTTGTTGGAAATCATTTTGATAATCAAGTCCCAATTAAAATCGGCATAAAAAACTTCTTGCTTTATATCAAAATGTTTGATAATATGTTTCTTAACCACTCCAAATTCAACCAATACATCATTACCAAAACCCAGTGAAATTCCTTCCGAAAACACATCGTTGTGCACAGGTTTGTCCTCAATTTTATGATATCCTAATCGATCAAAAAGGGAAAGAATCACCCCTTTGAAAACAAAGAAATCGGTAGGACGTTGGGGTTCATTCCAACGTTCAGCGGTTCGATTTCCCGTCATGAAAACGGTTAAATGTTTTTTCTCCTGATAGCCCGATAACAATTTGTGATAGGTTTTCCCAAACTCAAACAATTTTAAATCCGCATTTTTCCGGTTGATGTTATATGACAATGCTTCCAAGCCTGAAAACAGCATTGACTGTCGTAAGGTTGCCAAATCGTTGCTCAACGGATTCAACATCGATACGTTGTATTCCTCTTTTAACTGAGGGGATAATTTTACATAGTCGCCCGTAGTAAGCGAATTGGCCATCATTTCATGAAACCCTAATGCATTGAGCTGTTGGGCCACGATATTTTGTAATTTATAATCTTCGGTGCGCGGCGAATTGGCTACCGTAGCATTGATTTTCTTGGTAAAATTTACATTGTTGTACCCATATACTCGAAGAATTTCTTCAATCACATCAATCTCGCGCTGGACATCTACGCGGTAAGCTGGGATAATTAATCCCAATCCAGCATCGGTAATACTATTGACTTTAATGTCTAATGAAGCTAAAATCTTTTTAATGGTTTCTTTCGGAATTTCTTGCCCAATTAATTTAAACGCTTTGTCAAAATTCAAGAATACTGAAAAATCTTCTACTTTTTTGGGATACAAATCCACCACATCCGAAGTTATTTCGCCTCCAGCCACTTCCATAATCAACATCGAAGCTCTTTTTAGGGCATATTCCGTAATATTAGGATCAATACCGCGCTCAAAACGAAAAGAAGCATCGGTACTCAATCCATGGCGTTTTGCAGTTTTTCGAATGGTAACAGGATTGAAATACGCACTTTCTAAAAAAATAGAAGTAGTCGTTTCAGTCACTCCAGAAGATTTACCTCCGAAAACTCCCGCCATACACAACGGACCAGTTTCATCACAAATCATTAAGTCATCTTCATGCAATACCCGTTCGGTATCGTCTAATGTGATAAATTTAGTTCCTGTAGCCACCGTCTTTATCGTGATTTTCCCATTGATTTTGGCTGCGTCAAAAGCGTGTAAGGGTTGTCCCAATTCATGTAAAATATAATTGGTGACATCCACAATGTTATTTTTCGGAGTAAGTCCAATCGCTTTTAAACGGTTTTGCAACCATTCTGGAGAGGCTTTCACTTTAATCCCCGAAATCGTTACACCGCAATACCGTGGACACAATTTAGAATCCTCAACATCGACAGGAATCTTCAACGTGCGTTTATCCACTTTAAATGCTGAAACCGAAGGTGTAATCAACTCAATATTCTTATTGCGAAGTAACAAACCTGCACGTAAGTCTCTAGCTACACCCATGTGCGACATTGCATCGGCTCGATTGGGTGTCAATCCAATTTCAAACACCTCATCGTTTTCAATTTTTAAAACTTCAGCAAGTGGTGTTCCCGGTTTTAATTTGGCATCCAAAATCATAATGCCCTCGTGATTGGTGCCTAAACCTAATTCGTCCTCAGCGCAAATCATACCGTGGCTTTCTTGGCCACGAATTTTTCCTTTTTTGATTTCAAATTCGTTCCCTGTCGCATCAAAGAGGATAGTACCTATTGTGGCAACGGGTACTTTTTGTCCCGAAGCAACATTGGGGGCACCGCAAACAATTTGTACGGGGGCATTGCCATCACCTAAGTCAACGGTGGTTACTTTTAATCGATCGGCGTCAGGATGTTTCTCGCATGTTTTGACTTCACCTACTACAACCCCAACCAAGCCGCCTTTTACCGATTGGTATTTTTCGACTACTTCCACTTCCAATCCTAGGTCGGTTAACAAGGCCGCTGTTTCTTCAGAAGGTAAATCTATTTTTAAAAATTGCTTAAGCCAATTATAGGAAATTCGCATGATTGTATTGATTTTGACGGGGGCAAAGATAGCGATATCGGGCGGGATAGTAAAAATATTTGAAGTGAATTATACCAATATGATGTGAATCAAAAAATATGATAATTGAAATTAACGATACTTAAAATCAAAAATATTGTAATAGAAAACAAACTTTCACTACACAATTTGTTGTTATTCCAAAATAGATTAAAAATGAATATTAATCATTATATATTCTAAAACCGCGATGCATTATATCGAGTAAATCATTATTCCAAGTAATAAATGAATTGTTAATTTCGCTTGCTATGAGTTCTAATTTTGTCAAGACAAAAAATCTTTGAAGTTGTATTGCCCCAAAAAATCACTCCCGTTGAAGGTTATGGAATAAGAAAAAAAGAAAAACCTCTTTGATGAATAGGCTATAGTTATCTTTTGCACATTATTAGCGATAAATGGTATCAACTAATATAATTCCAAATGTTCTTTTTCCGACTTAAAACCAAAAAAACAGCGCGTAATGTTTGGTGTTCAGGGCGTTCCATCGCGGGATCTTTTTTCAACAATTCCAAAGCATAGCTGCGCGCCAATTGTAAAATATCTTTGTCTTTGACCAAATCGGCAATTTGCAAGTTTAAAATCCCACTTTGTTGCGTACCTATAATATCGCCAGGCCCCCGAAGTTTTAAATCGACTTCGGCTATTTCAAATCCGTCGTTGGTGCGGCACATGGTTTCCAAACGGGTCTTGCTCTCTTGACTCAATTGATGGCTTGTCATCAAAATGCAATAACTCTGTTCGGCTCCACGACCGACGCGTCCCCGCAATTGATGCAGTTGCGACAGTCCAAACCGCTCGGCACTTTCAATCACCATCACGGATGCATTGGGTACGTTGACGCCTACTTCGATCACTGTAGTGGCTACCATGATTTGGGTTTTCCCTTGCGCAAAACGTTGCATCTCGGCCTCTTTTTCGGCGGGTTTCATTTTGCCATGAACTATTGAAATGGCATATTCGGGTAAGGGAAAATCGCGCGAAATACTTTCATATCCGTCCATTAAATCCTTGTAATCCATTTTTTCACTTTCTTGAATCAACGGATAAACAATATACACCTGACGCCCTTTGGCAATTTCATCTTTCAAAAACTTCCAAACCTTTAATCGGTTTGCATCGTAGCGGTGGACTGTTTGAATGGGTTTCCTGCCCGCAGGCAATTCATCAATCACCGAAATGTCAAGATCCCCATACAAACTCATAGCTAGTGTTCGAGGGATTGGGGTAGCCGTCATGACCAAAATATGAGGGGGTACTGTGTTTTTTTGCCAAAGCCGACTGCGTTGCGCTACCCCAAATTTATGTTGCTCATCGATGACAGACAAGCCTAAGTTTTGAAACTGCACTTTGTCTTCCAACAAGGCATGGGTGCCAATGACAATCGAACAGCTCCCGTCGGCGAGGGCAGCAAACAATCGGTTGCGTTCAGCTGTTTTGGTCGATCCGGTTAGCAATTCCACTTGAAGACCCAAAGGAGCCGCCAAAACTTGAATACTATTATAATGTTGCTGTGCCAAAATTTCGGTTGGAGCCATCAAGCAACTTTGGAAGCCGTTGTCGGTGGCCAAGAGCATGCTCATAAAGGCCACAATTGTTTTACCCGAACCGACATCCCCTTGCAGCAATCGGTTCATTTGCGCCTGACTGCCCAAATCGTTCCGGATTTCCTTAATCACTCGCTTTTGGGCTAGGGTAAGGGGAAAGGGAAGGTGTTGGGTATAAAATGTATTGAAATGTGTTCCCACTTGGGTAAACGGCAACCCTTTTATTTTGTGTTTTCGTACCAAGTTTTTGGTTATCAATTGCAATTGAATGAAGAAAAGCTCTTCGAATTTTAACCGAAATTGGGCCTTTAACAATCCTTCTTGATCTTTGGGAAAATGAATTTGCAACAAGGCATCCCGTTTAGCGATAAGCTTTAATTGCTCCATCAAATAGGCGGGAAGGGTTTCGCTAAATTGTCCCCCCGTTTCCAAAAACAACTGCTGCATCATTTTGAGTACAACACGATTGGAAATCCCTTTATTGGCCAATTTTTCAGTACTCGGATACACGGGTTGGATGGCGGTGCGGAGACTGTTTTGATGCTCTTCCAACAACTCCAATTCGGGATGGGCCATCGAAAGGGTGCCCGCATATTGGGCTACACGACCAAAGGCCACATAAGGTTGGTTGAGTTTGAGATTCTCCTTTATCCACTTATGGCCTTGAAACCATACAAGTTCCATTTCGCCAGTAGCATCGATAAAAGTAGCTACCAACCGACTTTTTGCTTTGCCGGTTTGTACTGTTTTGAGATGGACAATTTTGCCTATAACTTGAACCTCTGTGGGACTGTTGACCAGTTGGTTAATCGTATAATACCGTGTACGATCAATGTAACGGTTTGGAAAAAGGTGCAACAAATCGCCATACGTATGAATCTCCAATTCGCTGCGCAAGAGTGCACCGCGCTGGGGGCCAACGCCTTTAAGGAATTCGATAGGAGTATCTAAAGTTGTGGACATACAATGGCTATTATCCGAAGGGCTAAGATACTTTAAAAACCTGAATTTCGAAATCTTCCCTTATCTTTGTCCAAAGCCTTTGTTATGCGTTTTTACACTTTACTTCTTTCGTTGTTTGCCACTGGTTTTCTATGGGCTCAATCGCCTGTATCCGTTGATTTTACAGCTTTGAAAGCTACGGTGTTTCCTAATTTTGACACCAAAGAAGTAAGTGGTCATTGCCAGTTTACTTTTACCGTGAAGGCGCCTACCGATACCATTCGTATTGACGCCAAAAAAATGCGCTTTAGTTTGATGATGCTCAACGGAAAAGCGGTCGAGTACAGTGCCAATGAGCGTCAGTTGCTGTTGTATACCGGATTTAAAAAAGGGAAAAATCGCTTGTCGTTTAATTATACAGCCCGTCCGAAACAAGCGTTGTATTTTGTAGGAATAGCCGATGATTATCAAATTTGGACCCAAGGACAAGGCAAGTACACCAGCCATTGGTTGCCCAGTTTTGATGATGTCAATGAAAAGCTCACGTTCTCCATCAGTGTGACTACGCTCGAAAATGAAGTCGCCAATTCCAACCGATTGACCGCCCTTAGTAATGGCGAATTGGTAAAGAAAGAATCCTTTCGCGCTATCCAAGAAGGAAAAATATACACCACATGGAACTATCGTATGAAAAAACCAATGGCGTCGTATTTGGTCATGTTGGCGGTGGGGAACTTTACTGTGAAATCAGAAACCAGCGCTTCGGGTATTCCTTTAGAATCCTATCTCCAACCCAAAGATGCCGATAAATGGGCGACGACGTATTGGCACAATGAACGGATTTTTAATTTTTTGGAAAAAGAAATTGGCGTCAAATATCCCTGGCGCATTTACCGACAAATTCCCGTACGCGACTTTTTGTACGCGGGTATGGAAAACACAACGTCCACGCTTTTTGCTCAAGATTATGTTGTAGATTCTATAGCCGTAAATGATAAAAATTATTGCAATGTCAATGCCCATGAATTGGCCCATCAATGGTTTGGCGACTTGATTACGGCCCAATCGGGGAAACACCATTGGCTCCAAGAAGGATTTGCCACGTATTATGCTTTATTGGCTGAAAAAGAGTTGTTTGGCGAAGATTACTTCTACTATCAATTGTACCGCAATGCCAACTTGATCAAAGCGGCGGCCAAAAACGATACGGTACCCATTTTACATGAAAAAGCGAGTTCGTTGTCGTATTATCAAAAAGGCGCTTGGGCCTTGCATTACCTTCAGGATCAGGTTGGGAAAAAGGTGTTTGATGAAATTGTAAAAGCGTATTTAAAAAAGTATGCATTTAAAAATGTGGCCACTGCCGATTTTTTGGCGGTGGTGCAACGCTATTCTGATTTTGATACGGAGGCGTTTCAGCAGCGGTGGTTGGAATCGTACAAGTATCCCGAAGCCGATATCAACCAATGCTTGGCAAAGAGTGCGATGGTACAAGCCTTGGTGCAACTCCAAAAAGAGCGCAGTCTTCCGCTCGAAAATAAGCTTTCACGTTTTACAACCCTGTTAGCATCGAAGGCGTTTTGGCCCTTGCAAGCCGAAGTGCTGTTTCAACTCAAAGGGCACCCCATCGCGCAAACCGAAGCCTTGTACCGTTTGGCATTGCATGGGGATAATATCGATGTATTGACGGCGGTGAGTGAACTCTTAACAGACATCCCTGAACAGTTGAAAGCAACCTATGAAACGCTGTTGCAGGCGCCTTCCTATGGGGTGCGGGGCAATGCTTTGGTCCATTTGTTAAAGCGTTTTCCCAACGATCGGATGCGCTATTTTGAACTCGCTAAGGACTGGCGAGGGGCTAATGATTTGGGATTGCGGATTGACTATTTGGGGGCGTATTTGGTCTTGATGCCCGAAACGAATCCCGATTATGCGTCGCTAAAAGCGGAATTGATTGATTTTACGTCGCCCAAGTACGAAAGTGTCACTCGAATTCCTGCCTTTCAACAAGTCGTTTCTCTTTTTCCCCAAGAGAAAGCTGTCCTCAGAAACTTGGTCAATGCCACGCAACATCCCAAATGGCAGTTGGTTAAATATGCACGCGATACCATTCGCAAATTGATTAAACAAGAGGCGTTACGCGAAGAGTTTACGGCCTTGATTGCTGAACTTCCCCAAGACGAGCAGGCCGAATTACGACGCCTGATGCAATAAGCGGGGGAGACAAATGCAGTAGTTAGGTTTTCTCCAACACCAACCTTGGCAACCAATTGACTTTGGAACTCAGAAACAACAATTGTTGCGGTTTTACAATAGCGCTAGTATTGCGTGGCGAAGGCGCAATCCACCGGGCTTGAGTTTCAGAAAAATCTAAACGATTTTGGGGCGTTTCGGTAGCGGAAGTGCTGTTGGTAAAAGTTATGATATTTTTTTCTAGCACCCAGGTTCCTTGCCCTTCTTTGTGGTCTTCGGTGGGTCTTCGGTTTTTGAGTTTTGAATAGTATGAAAAGGTAAACGTGCCATCATTCTTCAAATTGATTTGATACTCCAACACATCCAAGTCGACCGTTAGAATATGTTTTGCATAGGTGCCCACGACTGCGGTGTATTGCGCTAGAAGGGGATAGGGAAGGCTTAACAGGGCAAAGACGATAAGGGAGGAGATAAAGGTTTTCATGGTGATAGGGTTACAATGGATTATCTGATTTTTATTCAGGAGTTTTAAACGAGGTTATTTTTTTTTGATAAGATATAAAATTTAATTTTTTGGGAGGGGTTGTGAAACGATTGCTGCTCTTGGGCACAGTATTTATTTTACAACTGTCTTGCATTTTTCTATTTTAATATCTCTTATTGAGTCAAATTTTCGTTCGTACTTAAAATCAAATCTGTCTGTTAAATCTTTATAAGTCGAAACATAAAATTCGCTATAAGTATAAAGGTCGTCTTGGTTAGAAACTTCTCCGTTTTCGTCAATCATCCTTAGCATACTTCCTGTTCTTCCCCAATGGAATACTCCAAGCTTGTCTCTCGGTGGCTCGTTTGAATTTTTTTCTAGCGTCCATTCCTCATTAAAGTCACGGACGTCCATTTTGGGCAATTCAGTTCGGACACCTTTTGAGTCAATTAAGTAATAAGTATGCTCTATAAACCCAAATTTCTGTTCCTTGTCAAGAACTAGAATTCCGTCATTCGGTATTTTATATACTAATCCTTCTTCGCTTTTCTCAAGGTTTATTCCGCACCCTTTTTTATAAACGATATTTACTCGTCCACGATAATTTTCAGGAATTAAAAAAACTTCTGGTCCAACAGCGTTTAGTGCTCTCCAAATAGGCCAAAAAGCAACAATTCCTATTAAGAAAAGTCCAATTGGAATAAGTCGGTGTTTCCAAGACTTTTTAATAGAAACCAAAATCAAAATTATTCCAACGATAAAAACAAGTAATCCGATTATTGCAAAAAATGCTGCGAAAGTCAATCCGAATGCACCAATTGCAAGTAGAATTAGTCCACTATAATATAATATGTTACTTGTTTTAGCGGTCATTTTTAATATTGTGCCTGACGTTAATGGCTATCCTACTCAAGCGTATTCAACGAACTGCGTACTGTAAAGCTAAGATAATATTTTTCCGTTTTGAAAAAAGTACAACTCACGAAAATCCAGCCATAGCGGATAACAGCTGTTATAAGCCGTTTTAATCTTGCGTGTTACTTTTCCAAATATAGTTACTGATTCTTTTTCCGTTTGTCATCACCCAAAAACCAATAAGTGTTGCGCAAAAGAAATATAGTAACCATCCAGCATTGTTATAATCTTTAATAAGTTCTTTCTGTTTTAAGAATTCAAAAATAGCGTTTGCTAAACTTGGAAACGATTTTATAAAATAAACTGCACCAATCATTGTCACAACAACACTAAGAATAGTTTTTGGTGGAATTTCGATATCAATCCTTTCTTCTGCAAAATTTTGGTCTAATTTCAAAACTTTGACTAACCAATCTGTTTTAAATAAAAAGATTCTTGTTACAAAAATGTAGGCAAATAAAGTTATTAAACTCATTAGCCAAACCAAAAGCAAACTATTCCAATTGATTTCACCATTTTGAAAATTTAAAGTTGACATAAATTGTGGTATAACCCAAACACAATTTATTAAAAGCCAGAGGCCAATTGATTTTAGGATGATTTTCCAGAAAGTGTTTATTTGCATAATGTTGTCGGTTTGCAGTTTCTCAAAATGGCTTATAACGTTTCGCAGCTACCCGAAGGGCGGGACTTTTACTACAAAACTTGATTTGAAAAACTAATGTTTGGTTCGCCACAAATCTGTCTTTATAGCACAAATCCCCGCCTTTTGGGTA
>NZ_JAIXWA010000073.1 GCF_027482425.1 Flavobacterium sp. | reverse complement strand
GATGGAGGGACTCGAACCCACGACCTGCTGATTACAAATCAGCTGCTCTAGCCAGCTGAGCTACACCGGCAATATGCAATAAAAAAGTCCGCTATTTCTAACGGACTGCAAATGTAGGCAATTTATTTTTCTATCAAAATATTTTTTTGAAAAAAATTTAATCAAATATGGGCGCGGATTTTCTCTTTGCGTTTTACCAACAAACGCTCCAAAGATTCGGCTGCCAACTCCACCGCTTCCTCAAATGTTTTACATTGTTTTTTAACCAAAAAATCATCGCCCGGAACATGAATTTTTACCTCCACAATCTTGTTCTCTTTTTCACTCGTATTATCGACCTTCAAAAAAACATCCGAACTCACTATTTTATCAAAATACTTTTCCAATTTATCCAAACGAACCTGGATGAAATCAACCAACTTTCGGTCTACTGAAAAATTTACAGCATTAACATTTACCTTCATACTCCAAAATTTTAAATTAAACGTTGCGCTATTTTCGATTCCGTGGATGAGCCGCCCGATGTACGTGCTGTAACTCCGCCAAACTGCTGTGCGTATACACTTGAGTCGACGCCAAACTGGAATGCCCCAACAGCTCTTTTACTGAATTTATGTCTGCTCCCTGATTCAGCAAATGCGTCGCAAACGTATGCCGAAGCACATGTGGACTCTTTTTTACCTTCTCGGAAACATTACTAAAGTACGAATTTATCAACCGATACACAAATGATTCGTTTAATTTAACGCCTTTTAACATCAAAAAAAAGTAGTCCACATCAATACAGTTTTCAATTCCAGCACGTTCCTTCATGTATACCGCCATTTGTTGCACTACCACAGGCAACAATGGTACTATCCGTTCTTTATTACGCTTGCCCAACACCTTCAACATTCCTCCTTCAAGATCCACTTGATGCATGCGCAACCCTATCAATTCCGCCCGACGTATTCCTGTTGTATAAAACAAATCAATAATTAACTTATCACGAACCCCCTCAAAACCTTTCGGAAATTCAAGTGTATTCAATACGTTGTCCAGCTCCACTTCCGAAAAGGGCACCTGAACTTTCTTAGGAGTTTTCAACGCCTTATGTTGCGCCAAAGGACTGCTTTGCAACATACCCACCTTCATCAAAAATTTGTAAAATGCCTTCAAAGAAGAAACTTTACGGTTTACCGAAGTCGTACTCATCCCCTCATCGACCATCGAAACAATCCAACTCCGAATCATCGGGTAATGCGCCGTTTCCAAGGACTCCATTTCATAAACCGATTTTAAAAACTGCTGAAAAAAAAGCAAATCGCTGTGGTAGGCCAAAACCGTATGCGGAGAATACTTTTTCTCCAACGCCAAATACTCCTGAAATGCTTGCAAATGCGCCATAAAAAAACTGCTGTAACAAAGTTATGAAAACTTCCTTACAGCAGTTGTATTTTAATGAGAAACTAAGTTCTATCCTTCCATCGCATCACGCAACCCTTGGATATACTGTGCTTTCTGAATTTGTGCACGACGCACTACAGAAGGCTTCGTAAACGCTTGACGCGCGCGTAACTGACGAACCGTTCCAGTTTTATCAAATTTTCTCTTGTAGCGCTTTAAAGCTCTATCAATGTTTTCTCCGTCTTTAATAGGTATAATTAACATAAGCAGGACACCTCCCTTCATTTAGTGGGCGCAAATATAATCATTATTTTGAATTACAAATTGTAAATTTTAAATTAATTTGGGCGTGCCCCCGAAATTAACGCTCTGCTCCTATCCAACCCGCGTCGGGGTCGGGTTGTCCGCTACAAGTCCGTTGCTCCGCAGCCGGGCTTTCCACTTCCACCCCTCACGCAATCGGTGCGCCTATCGGCATTATTTTACTGCTGGTTGATAGTCTTTTTGATCGATAATCATCTTTGATAAAATCTCGCGCAATATCTCCGAAGTCCCACCGCCAATCGGACCCAAACGACTGTCCCGCAACAAACGAGCCAACGGATATTCTTCCATATAGCCATAACCGCCCAACATTTGCAAGCAACTGTAAATGGTTTCATCGGCCACCTTGGTCGACTTCAATTTGGCCATCGTTGCTTCTTTGACCACATACTCGCCCTGATTCAAACGAGCTGTAGCAACGTAATTAAAAATCTTACAATGCTCCACATCGGTAGCATGATTGACCAGTGTATGACGTAGGGCTTGGAATTTATTAATCGTTGTTCCAAAAGCTTCCCGTTTGGACATATAATCAATGGTATACTCCAAGGCATATTCAGCACGCGCATGGGCATTAATCGCCATAATCAATCGCTCTAATGCAAAATGCTGCATGATATAGGGAAATCCTTTGCCTTCCTCACCCATCAAATTTTCGGCTGGGATTTCAACATTATCAAAAGCAATCTCAGCCGTGTCCGAAGCACGCCAACCCAATTTATCCAATTTGGTGGCTGAAACCCCTGGAATATTCGTATCCATCAAGAAAATACTTATACCTTTATTCCCTTTCTCGGGACTAGTTTTGGCCGCCACCACATAATAGTCGGCATACACTCCGTTAGTTATAAAGGTTTTTGAACCGTTAAGGATATACTTGTCGCCTTGTTTAACGGCAGTCGTTTTCATACCCGCCACATCACTTCCCCCAAAAGGTTCCGTAATACACAATGCTCCAATTTTATCTCCCGCTATACTCGGTGTCAAATAGTCATGTTTAATGCGCTCACTTCCCTCTGCATTCAAATGCGTCATGGCCAAATACGCATGAGCCCACATGGCTGCCGCAAAACCTGAAGAGTGTATTTTTTGTAATTCTTCCAAAAAAACTACGGTGTAGAACAAATCCAAATTCATCCCTCCATATGCCTCAGGATAGGACAACCCGAAAAAGCCCATTTCTCCGAACTTCTTCCAGATAAAACGTTCAATTGTTCCTGTTTTTTCCCATTTTTCAATATGCGGCACTACTTCTTTGTGCAAAAAATCCTTAAAACTCGCACGAAATAATTCATGCTCTTCGGTAAAGTAAATTGAACTCATAGAGGTCTTTTTTAGTCTTTTTTTTAAAAATCCAAATATAGGGCAATAATTTTTATTTTTTCGACACTCATCCCCTTTACATTTGTTAAATCCTCAAAACGAATAGGACCATTCATACTGCGATAGGCTACAATATTGCGCGAAACGGGATACCTAAAATACGGAAACACACCTAACTCCTTGATTGTCGCCTCATTAATTTTAATTTTCTCCAAAACAGGAGACTGCAACACTGCAAAATGTTCAAGCAACGTATCATAAACTTCATCCTTTAAGCCATACACTTCTTGCAATTGCGCCATCACTACAAAAGCACCCAAAGCGGATCGATACTTCAAAATGCGTTCCGACAAAACAGGACCAATGCCTCGTACTAAAATCAAATCTTCAGCCGTAGCCGAATTGATGTCTTTTTTAACTACCTTCTTTGGAACCTGCTGCGAAAAAGCAAAAGAGTGAGGCTTCCCCTTTTTATAGGAATTCACCCACGCTGGAAATTTGAAATATGGAGCCATTTTTTCTAGTACTGTATCGGGAACTTGTGTGACTACTTGAAACTCCCGAACTGAGTTGACGTACTTTCCTTGATTGCGATAGGTTTGTAAACGCTGGTATGATGCGGCACTCATTCCCCACCGAAAAGCTTTGTACTCGGTGATAAAATTGGGATTAAAAGGCTGAATCGGATAGGATTTGTAGGTTTGAACAAGGCGCACACTTGCGGTATCTTCCAGCCAAACGCGAGCCTCTTTAGGAAGGGGTTCAGGAACATACCATAGCGGTTGACACCAAAGGATGGCTTGCAAAACTAAAATAAGACTGATAAGTATGAATAATCCGAGGCGCTGGCTTTTGGTGAAATGAACATACGGGCGTATAAATACTAATTTCATGAATATATTAAAGGTCGAAAACCGAGGATCGTTTGCCCCGAATCAAGTCTTTCAATCGAATAACAAAAGCCATGGTCAGGTACAACCCAAATCCCAATCCTGCTGTGACAAACGATATGTAAATGAAAAACAAACGAACATTAGTGGCTCGCATACCTAACTTATCGGCCAAACGCGAGCAAACATAAAATCCGTGTCGTTCAAAAAAATGACGTAATTCGGTAATCATAACCCTTCATTTTCAGGGTTTAAAGTTACAACTTTCTTTTTAACAACTCCACGCCAATGGCGCAATTCAAACATTGTTTTCGATCACAATACTGCTGTTTCATCTGCAATATCGCTTGCGATTGTAGGGCATCTTGTGCTGAAACTCCCCAATGCTTAAATTTTTGAATAATGGCATTTTGCTCGGGAGGAATCAAGTGGAGCAAACCCATTTGCGCTTCCGCATCGGGCCGCCCCAAGTATCGGGCATAAGCAAAACGAATGGGAATAAGCGCATTGATCATCAAAAGTTGGATAAAGGCTTCCGATACCCGCTTACTGCGTTTGCGTGAAGATTTATCCAATTGATAATGCGTTTCCCAATATGCACTTGTAGAAACTCCAAATAGCATGTAAAAATCATGAATCGTTCGAGCCTCCCAAACCGACTGAAAAAGTTGTTTTCGGCGGTGGTACAGCATGGCCAACTGGACCAATCGTATGGTGGGAAAATTATCCGGTCGTAATTTGAAAAAACGAACCGAAATTTCAGGTGGCTCAAGATGATATTTCACTTTTAAATAATCATACCAGGATTGCAACTCGACTGTATAGGTATCCAAAGGGTGTTCTGGAATCAACCCCGCCTGTCCCAACAAAAGGGCCTCCACCAAATGTACTTCCAAAATTTCCTTTCGGAAAATGGAAAAAGAAATCGATTGTGCCAGGGCAGCAAAGGCATCCCCGTTGGAATTAAGTCCGAAGTTTTTGGCTAACACTACAAATAAAACCGCCTCCCAATCGTTTTGATACACCGCCAGTAAATCAAGAATTATTGCTGCTTTATGTTCAAGCCGCTCGATATATAACTTTTCAAGCCAAAAGGTAATCAGTTGCTGCGGAAGTTGGGGTAAAGAATGAGCACAATACAACCCTTCTTTTCGCGCCATTAATTTTTCATAATTACGGATTAAATCAGGAGCAACAATTCCTTTTAATTCCAAAACCGGAAGTTCACTATTGTCGTTGCGAAATACAGGACTATCATGTTCCCACACTACATGCAATATGACATTATCATACCGGGAATCGCGTTCGTGATGATGGGCATACCAATCGGATGAGCGGAGGTGAATTTCTACATTTCCGACCCACTTTTGGCTCCCTATTTGGAGATGCGCATTAAAAAAATCTGGCCCTTCCAATTGAAGGTAATCACCACTTCGAATGAGAACAATAGGTTCGCCGACAGTGGTTTGTAGTTGGGTGACGTCAAAACAGGTAAAACGCCACACATAGTGGAGAAAATCTTCTTTCATAAGGCATATACAATTCGGTTTGGTGGAGATGATACGAAGATAAAAAAAATTCAATTCAGGGACTAATTTTTATCTTTGTAAAAATAAAATTTATGAAAAATTGGATGCTTATCGGACTACTTGCCGTGCAATGTATTTCCGCTCAATCGTTTCGTATTACCTACCAAAAATCATCCAACGGAACCATTATCCCCAATCAAGATCCTATAGTCGTTCTAGCAGAACCAAATTTGACCTTAGTAAGTTCGGTACAAATGTTACAACAAAAAGCCAGTTACCCCAGAGAAGAAACTTTTGTTGACCGAAAACAAAACGCGCTGATTCAAAAAGCACAATTGAATGCGCAACGTTTTATTGTTAGCCTAGACAGCATCAGTCTTGAAAAACAACAATTTGAATTGAAGCCCGAAACTAAAACCATTCTAGGCTATGTATGCAAAAAGGCAGTGACCAGCATCAACTCCAATACATTAGAACTTTGGTACACCGATGCGTTGGGTGTTAAAGGCGCACCGACAGTATTGGGTCAAAACATAGGAATGGTTCTTGAAATTGTGCGCAACGGCAATTTTGTGACTACGGCGATATCTATTGAAAAGGAAAAACAAAAAAATGCTATTGTACTTCCCGACACTAAAAATGCCGTAGATCTTCTTTCCTACCGCGATTTCGTTTGGAAAAGTCGCTTTATTACCCTGCCTGTTTTTGAGAAAGAAATATTAAACTTCTCCGACCAAGCTAAATCCAACGATAGTATCATCCGTTTTGCCAACGGGACTGTCGCCGTTCGAAAAATAAAGTTTCCTGTGATTAACCCGGGCAGTAAAATTTTTATTGACTTGATTGAGCAATCCAATGGCGATGCCTATGACCGCACGGGCTCTGTCTTTTTGATCCCGACCGATAATGCCAATACCTTCTGGAACGGCTTAACCCAAGGAGCCAATTCATTACCCCTTTACGAAAATGGCAACGGAAAGAAATACCAGGGTGTTGTGGCTACAAATTCCTACAGTCCTTTGCTGGAGTTAATGCGATTTTTCACACCCTTTGGCATTTCCCATTTCAATCACATCAGCCTCAAGGACAAGACATGGTATACGCAAGTGTCCTATCGACAAGATATTAGTGAACTTGCCTCGGCCTTTTCAGGAAAAGAAGTCTACCTCGGTGCTTTTATAGGAAATTATGACAAAGGTGGACATCGCATTTCGATGAACATTACCATTCATCCCGAAGAGCAAAGTAGTGCAGCGTCTCCTTTGGTCATGCCACTTTTCAATACGGTGAATGTGATGGAAATGGCGGGGCAAGAATATGGAACGATGTTTAACCATGAAAAAGGACTTGAAGTTACTTTTACTTTGACACAGGACCTTAGCGGGGCGCGTTTACGTTACCTCACGACAGGACATGGTGGTTGGGAAAACGGTGACGAATTTGTTCCTAAGAAAAATACCATTGAATTAGATGGAAAAGAAGTTTTTACCATTATACCGTGGCGTGAAGATTGTGGGTCATACCGTTTGTTTAATCCTGCTTCAGGGAACTTCCCCAATGGATTATCATCTTCCGACTACAGTCGATCCAATTGGTGTCCCGGTATGGTTACCTATCCCTATTATATCGATTTGGGCGATTTGAAAGCGGGTACTCATACGCTTCAAGTTAAAATCCCACAAGGCGCCCCAGAAGGAACTAGTTTTAGCGCCTGGAACGTTTCGGGGGTGCTATTAGGCCATTAAAAAAGGGCTGTCGATTTTTGGACAGCCCTTTGTTTTATTTGATCGAACCAATAATATCGTATTTGGTGATAATGTGGTATTTTTGATTCCCAAGATCGACCAAAACAGCTTGGTTATCTTTGGTAAACAATTTGGACACCTCTTCAATAGGAGTAGTTGCTTTTACGATCGGATAAGGCTGCCCCATCACTTCACGAACCGGTTTTTGTGCCACCTCTTTATCGGCAACATAGCTTCGGAACAAATCGGTTTCATCCACCGACCCTACAAAGCCGTGAATATCTACAACAGGAATTTGTGAAATTTTGTATTTCCGCATGCGATCTATGGCGTGAGACACCAATTCTTCAGTGCGAACAGTAACCAATGGTTTGTCTAAATGATCCTTAATTACATCTTCGGCTTTGGTTACTTCTTCTTCCAAGAAACCGCGCTCCCGCATCCAATCGTCATTGAACATTTTACCAACATACCGACTGCCTGAATCGTGGAATAATACTACCACCACATCATCGGGTTTGAAATGTTCTTTCAATTGGTGCAATCCTTTGATGCAGGAACCGGCTGAATTCCCTACAAAAATTCCTTCTTCTAATGCAATTTTTCGGGTATACACGGCAGCATCTTTATCGGTGACTTTGGTAAAGCCATCAATCAAACTAAAATCAACATTCTTAGGTAGAATATCTTCACCAATTCCTTCCGTGATGTAGGGATAAATTTCGTTTTCATCAAAAATACCTGTCTCGTGGTATTTTTTAAAAACAGAACCATACGTATCAATACCCCAAACTTTGATGTTGGGATTTTTTTCTTTCAAATATTTGGCCACACCTGAAATCGTTCCCCCTGTCCCTACACCTACTATAAAATGGGTTACTTTTCCTTCGGTTTGGGCCCATATTTCGGGACCTGTTTGCTCGTAATGCGCTTGAGCATTGCTCGGATTATCGTATTGATTCACATACCATGCATTGGGTGTTTCTTCCGCTAAACGACGGGAAACAGAGTAATACGAACGAGGATCATCGGGTTCAACATCGGTAGGACAAACGACTACTTTGGCGCCAACAGCCCGAAGTATATCCATTTTTTCTTTTGATTGTTTATCCGTGATGACACAAATGAGCTTGTACCCTTTAACGATAGCTGCCAAAGCGAGCCCCATACCCGTGTTCCCTGAAGTTCCCTCAATAATGGTGCCGCCAGGTTTCAATCGTCCATCAGCTTCTGCATCCTCAACCATTTTGAGTGCCATTCGATCTTTCACGGAATTTCCGGGATTGAATGTTTCAACTTTGGCCAAAACCAAGGCATCAATTCCTTCCACTACCTTATTCAATTTAACCAGAGGGGTATTTCCGATGGTTCCCAATATATTTTCAGAATAATTCATTATTATGGAAAATTTAGGGCACAAAGATACTTTTTTTACCCTAAATACGGTATTGAATTGCCATTATGATTCTTTTTTTGGCCAATATCTTTTATGTCGAAAACAAAAAAACGACGCGTGAATATGATACGTTGGAGGTTTGGTTACTGGAAAAAGTTCCAAACCAACCCAAATCGGATAATAAAATCGCGATAGGGCATGCTGGGCGAAGCAAAAAAGTCATTATTACGGAGAAGACCGTTAACATGTTCGGCAATCAAGAAAATACGCGTTTGTCGTACGCGAGCATTGAAAAAAACATCAACTACGGGAAAATCTCCTATTTTCTTTTGCGTTTGCACAAAAAACTCTCCAAGCACAGGATTGTAATCGTCGGCAAAATAGGAAGTAAAATAATTGACGCTGGCTCCGGTTTGGATAAACATGGCTTTTTTGAACCAATGGTCTTGGTAATAGAGACTTCCGCGTGCTGTGAATTCAGGAAGGTTAAGAATGGCTTGGCTTTGCGTTACATTTTGATACAAAACGGTAGCCTCGAGTCCGAAACGTTTATAACGAAATTCACGAGCTACTTTTACAGCAAGATAATTGATACTTCCCGAAAATTGTTGTGGTGTTATTAATTGTTGATTGGCTACATTTTGAACATCGGTAAAATATAATTTGTCGGTACTATTTGACCATTGCAATGATGCATTGAGCCAAGGCGTTTGCGCATCGAATTGGAATGCATTGTACTTTTCGTTTCTAAAATTATTCACCCAATTATACGCAACGTAACTACTTTGATGCAATAAGAAGTTGTTGTTGGGCAATTTACTTTGATTCGTGTATTGAAAGTTGACATGCGTACGCTCGTTAAACGTGTAAGCCGCTTTCGCTTCGGCATAGCGTACCGTTTCCGTTCCAAGCGCATTGGCTAAAGTAGCGGCTCCACGCCAATTTCCTTTGCGGTATTCGTAAACACCCCCTAAGGTAGCTACATTTACGTCTCGCTTACGTGGAATAACAAGAGTGTTAACGGTACGTTCTAATTGAAATCCAAAACGGTTGAAGAAATGTTCGATGTAAAAGCGAACCGTTCCCAAGGTTTTATTTTCATAAGCTATTCCAGCGCGATTATAGAATTTGTCGTAATTCGTATGATCATTGATATTAGCATTGACAACCGCATCCCCAAAACGATTAAAGGTTACCGATTCAACAGTGGTGGCTAAAGTTCTTTGATTAAATTCAAAAAACTTATGCTCGTAATTAAATCGATGAAACACAGCGAGGTTGTTTTGACTATCGTTGGGATTGACTCGAAAAGCGTGATCAAAGAAGAAGCGCTTGCTTTTTAAAACCGACTGGGCATCGGTGAGCATCACTTGCAATCGAGCGCGATTGTTAAAAATAGCTTCGCCACTTTCAAATTCGACAGGATTCGCTAATCCCCCATTTTCACCATTCAAAAAATCCTGTCCCGTGTAATGAAAATTTATCGCATAACGCCCTGAGGTAGTTCGATAGGAAGAGGTTAGTCTAAAATTACCGGTACTTGCCAACTGATTGGTATAGCGTCCCAACGACCGTAACCCTTTGAAAGCAATTGAAATATTGAAATTTTTAGAGGTATTTAAGGCTACCAAGGCATCTACATTTTGGCCTTGTTCCATGACCGTTTTAAAATAAATATCAGAATATGGGGTAGGTACGTGGTAATACCGAATATCTTCAGCCTCTAAAAAAGCGTAATGTTTGGCTTGATACCCCATAGCTGGGAATACTGAAGATTTAGCTTGTGTATAATCCAATAAATTGAACACCTGACCTTCATTGGGATATTGCAAGTGACCGAAACGATCTTTACGCAGATAGTTGTATTGGTAATAGCGTTGTAGCGTCAATGAAGTGTCGGCAATTACCGTATCTTTTTCAACCGTATAAATTTTGTACCATGCAATAGGCGCTTTTCGTGCCGCTTCTTTGGCTTTATCTTCGGCGGTTTTAATCATGCTCTTGGGTGGCTTATCTCCAATTTGTTGGGAAAAAGCACCATAAGTCATGCACATAAAAGCAACCAAAAAGAATAATCGCATAGTAAAGGAATTCAAAGAAGTCACAAAAATAGAGAATGTTTGGACGTATACATGAAAATCGATAAAAAAACGCCCTCAAAGGAAGGCGTTCTTTTCAAATAAATTTTATTGGGATTAATTTTTGGTAAACTTCCGCACAAAAGTTGCCCCTAGTGAAGCGATTTTTACCATATAGACTCCACTTTGTAAACGAGATACATCCAACGTGTTGTTGGTAACCCCTTGCGCACTTAACACCATTTTACCTGTGATGTCAAAAATAGACACTTCATCCAAGCTTAATCCTTTAGGGTTATTGAAATGAATTTCATTTTGTGCTGGATTTGGATACACAAAGAAAGTATTATCGTTAGCAAAATTAGCATTGGATAAACTTAAGCCAGAAGTTCCAGATGCCACTAAAGAAAAATCTTGTGGCCCACCTTGTAAAGTACCTTTGTGCGTTACTTGAATGGTATATACACCTGGCGTTGCATTGAAAATTTCTACTTTTTCTAAATTATCAACGTTATTGTCAGAATCATTAGTAGCTCCTGCATAGACATCTTCGGGGTTGAGTTTCCAAGGATAGTAAGTAACTCCGTCTTTAATTACTTTTAAATCTAAATTATTTACCAAACGAGGTGTACGGTTATCTGCCACCGTTGTCGAATTAATGGCTCCTGCTGGATCTGTCCAGCCCACTACAACATTTAAATCTTGCGGTTGCGTGATGGTAAAGGTACGCGTAAATGTTTGTCCATTATTTAACGTCAACTCATCTAAAATAGACGAACTGTTTCGACCCGAAATTACACGAGCCGCATTAAACCCATCAGCTAGCCCCCAACCAAACTCATAATCTGGACCTGGATTCCCACCCGCCTCGCGTACCGATTGACAAAGTAACGCACGAACGGTAGAGGAAAGCATGAAGGTTTCAGGATTTAAATTGTTATAATGTTTTTGCAACAAGGCAATCAATCCTGTAATAGCAGGAGCTGACATTGAGGTTCCGCTTAATGGACCATAAGCTTGGTCAGTAGTAGCTATTGAAGAGTTGACTTGTACCCCAACAGCTGACAAATCGGGTTTCACACGGCCATCGTCGGTAGGACCGAAGTTTGTAAATGAGGAAAATACAACACTCTCAGGTCCATTGTATGACGTAACTTGATTTACAGCAGCAATTGTCAGAACGTTCTTGGAACAAGACATACCAGTCAACAAATCATATCCCGCTTTGTTTTGAACTTGTGATAAAGAGTTGGTAGCACGATCATTCCCCGCAGACTTAACGACTTGATAATACGGATAATTATACATCACTTCATCTACGGCTTGGGATTGTGACGTGTATTGTCCAAAAAAAGCATTGGTTAAATTGGAAGCTACTAAGCCATAAGAATGATTGGACACTAAGAACCCTTCACCTGCAAACCCATTCATTTCACCAATGTCACTACTAAAATCATATGTGCGTCCATTAGCTTGATAAGCAAATCCTCGGCGTGTTGTACTTACACCGCTGGCTAAAATAGTTCCCGCCACGTGAGTGGCATGCGTGTTAGAAACGGTAGCTGCATCAGAACTTACAACTCTACCCGCAAGTTCAACATGTGTTGTTCTCACTTTTTCTGAATCCCAAATACCAACCGTTATGCCATTTCCTGTCACATTCAATCCAAGTGTTCCTCCCGGATACATTGTATTTGCACGCAAGGAAGCGACAGAATCAGCATTAAAATCAACCCCATAGTAGATCGGTTTTCCGTCTAATATGAACTGTATGTTTTGCGGATTGGGTGTTTCAGGGTGTTGTTGTAAGAAAACCGCAACCGCTGCCTTATTAGCGCTCTCTTGTTGGGTCAATTGTTGTGTCAGTGATTCTCGATTCGTTGCATTTGTTTTCTGCAAAATCTTTTCACGTTCATTCACTGACTGAGCGCATACAGAGCCAACTACTAACAAAAAAGGTAATAATCTTTTCATAAAACTTTTTTTTTCAAATATAAAAAAAATGGCTTGTATCCTACGTTAATAAAAACAAAAAAGACCGAAAGAAAACTTTCGGTCTTTATATTGAAATTAACAGAAACGATTAGTAACCAGGATTTTGTGTAATCGCTGTATTCGCATTAGTTTCTGAAATTGGAATTGGGAACGTAAACTTGTAACTGTTCATTGGTAAGTTAGAAGGATTCGCACCAGGATAATTTGTAGTGCTCGAAGAGTAATCTTGAGGATGACGATCTAAAGCGGTAAAATTAGCTAAAGAAGCCAAACGCTTTATGTCGATATAGCGGTACCCTTCAAAACAGAACTCTAGACGACGTTGGTTTAAAATTTCAGCCCAAGCTTGAGTTGCGTTAGCAAATACAGGCGCTGACATATTAACGGCATTACGTGCATCCAAAACAGCTTCTAAAGCTGTAGCAGCCCCTGTAAGGTCGTTTGCATTAGCACGTGCTTCTGCTTTGATGAAATACATTTCAGATAAACGAACTAGTTTATAGTCATTACTATTACCATTAGCAGCAGTAGAAGCAAATGTACTTGTTCCTGTTCCTACCCCACCATATTTGTGAATAATCAACTTATCTGCATTAATATAGTCTGAAGAAGTATCCCAGTTAGCAGCCGCAGTTGATGAAGGAGCTACTAAAGTACGGAAACGTACATCTTTGATAGCACCTGTCAACGGCCAACCTCCATTTGCAGGTGAAGTTGCTGAAGCAATGTTTGTAGGATTCATTACATTGAATAAAGAACGACTTACTTCATAGAAAGGAGAACCAGCAGCGTTAGGACGAACCGAACACCAACCGTTGTGCATGTTTACCCCTTGACCATTTTGAGCAGGAGTTCTTTTCAATCTCCAGATAACCTCTACGTTTGCAGGTTCGTTATCAGTCCAGAAAATTTGAGTATACTGTGTAGTATTTGCCAAAGTAATTCCAGAAGTAGAAATTACATTGTCAGCCCAAGTTTCAGCATTGGTATAATCTCCTTTGTATGCATAAGCACGTGCTTTTAGCGCTTTTGCCAACACATCACTTGCATAATATGTTCTCACAATACCTGTATAAGGGTTTGTTGTTAACGCATTATAAATGGTCAAAGCAGCATCTAAATCACTGTGGATTGACTGATAAAATACACCGTTAGTAGAACGTTGCAAGTTAGTCTCAGTAGAAGGAATGATTCGATCTGACAAAATAGCAGCCAAAGCTCCGTCATTCTTCAAATCAGTTGAAAAATAAGACATCAACTTTAAGTGACAAAATGCACGCACAACAAGAGCCTCAGCTTTAATACGCTGAATTTTTTCAGTATCTGCAGCATCTACTGGAGTAATACGATCAGCAAAAGTAATCACACGGTTTGCACGTGATAAGGCAAAATACATACTATTCCAAATTGCATTTGGAGCAGCAGAAGTCGAGTTCAAAAAGAAAACATACTCCTCAGTAATTCCTTGACCACCATTAGCAAAACCGATACCAGCTTCATCTGTGAATACCGAAGTAAACACAGCGTCTTCACGGTTGTACAAGTTAGCATAGGTAGAGTTCATCAACCCTTGCAAGTCGTTTGAAGTTTGGATCGCAACAGATTCAGTTAAAGCACCAGGTGCAAAAGGCTCGATCAAACTATCATCACAGGATACAAAAAGTGTACCTGCACAAGCGGATAATAATAAAAATACTTTTTTCATCTTCATTTTTTTTTTAGAATCTAACATCTAACGTTAACGTATAAATTCTTGGTGTTGGATACTGGTATACATCCGCATCACGATCACTTTCTGGATCGAAACCTTGCCAACGCGTAATGTTGAATAAGTTTTCCCCTTGAAGTGTAATCGAAGCGTCACGAATAAATGTTTTCTCTAAGAATTTCTTAGGAACGCGGTAACCTACTTGTAAGTTACGCAAACGAATATATGAAGCATCCCATAAGAAACGATCAGACTGATCTACGAAACCGTAGTTAGTAGCTGTCAACGAAGGAACATCTGTATTCGTGTTCGTTGGAGTCCATGCATTCAATAAATCAGCACCTACAGTGAACTGACCTAAGTTAGATGGATCATACAAGTTGTTCAAATCGTAGTCATAACGCCATACTTTGAAAGCATAGGTGAAAGTAGCAGAAGTAAAGAAACCTTTATAGTCAAAGTCAAAACCGAAACCACCTTGAATTTGTGGCAATCTGTTTTTACCTGTAGCTCTACGATCAGCATCAGTTGGCGTTTCAGTCAATGTACCATCAGCAGCCACAAACAACATGTTCCCGTTGTCAGGGTTTACACCTGCATATTGATAAACAAAAGGCTCATCCAACATACCTCCATTTTGAGTGATATAAGCAGGAGCAGAACCGTCAAAAATTGGAGAAGTTAAACCACCAACTTCTTGCTTGTTGATACTTCCGTTACCACGTAGCGTTAATACCATTCCTTTATCTTGGTTGTTGATTAAATCGTACGCCAAGTTCAATTCGATACCAGAGTTTTTAACAAAAGTATCCGTATTCTGTACAATACTTGTTGTTCCTACATAAGGAGATACTGGTTTGGACAAATATTGATCCGATGATTTTTTGGTATAATAATCAAATGTACCACGTAAACGTTTTCCTTTGAACAATTCAAAGTCAAAACCGATGTTTGAAATTGTGGTAGTTTCCCAACGTAAATCAGGATATCCGAAGTTGATTCCAAAACCTAAACCGTTGTTGTAAACGTTGTTAGCTGCAGAATACACATCAAAGAACCCTGGAGGTACTAAACCAGCAAACTCAGTACCAGCAATGATACGCTCGTTACCTACCGTACCGTAAGAACCACGGATTTTCAATGTTTTTACAAACTCTAATTTTTTCATGAAGGCTTCTTCATCGATATTCCAACGTCCACCGATAGAGTAAAATGCTTTAGACGCATTCAAGAAACGGCTTGTTTGGTCGCTACGAAGCGATAAGGCTACCCCGTATTTTTTGTTATAGTCATAGTTCAATGACCCGAAATAAGAAATACGGTTTAAACGTAAATTAGATGCAGAGACTTGCGGAACATAGAAGTCATTGGCGGATGTATCTACCAAATATCCTGCACCAGTACCCGGTACAAAAGTCTGAGGATTCAAACCACGTTGACGGAAATTGTTTGTTTGTGCACGAGCATGGTTGTACTCTAAACTTCCTGCTAAATCAACAGTATGTTTTCCGAACGTTTTTGAATAATCTGCTTGCCATAATTGGTTGAAACGGAATTCACGACGTGCGTTCATATCTTCAAACCCACCAAACTGTTGACCAGCTCCTAAGAATAAGAAAGCATTGAAAGAAATCGGATGCTCAGACTGGGAAAAACGAGTCTGCAACAACTCTCCTGAAGTTCTTCCACGCAAAGTTAAGTCTTTCAATAACTTGTAAGAGTACTCTGTATTCACACTGGCACGAATTTCATCGGTTAAGTTCGTATAGGTTCTTAATTTGTCGATCAAGAACAATGGCGTGTACAACAACGTACCATCTGCTTGATACAAATCAAACAATTGTTGTGGATTTTCGTACGTAGAAGGCGATACGTAAGGTGCAGAAATATAAGCCCCTAATACATAGTTACGGTTTACTGCTCCTCCCCCTAAGTTAGTAGCTTCATTGTTTTTTGAGAAACCTACGAAAGAGTTTACCATATATTTAAACTTCTCATTATCGGATTTCCCGTTAATGTTGTTACGTACAGTAAAACGCTTCAAACCTGTGGTTTTCAACACCCCTTCTTGGTCAAAATAACCAACAGAAGTAAATGAATTTAAGTTTTTAGAACTGTTCTCAATATTGAAGTTGTGGGAAGTAAAAGTACCTTTTCCAAAGAACTCATTTACCCAGTTTGTATTCACATTGAAAGCTGCAATTTCAGCATCAGTAAGGGTAGCTCCCAAACCAGCACCAGCTGCTTTTTCAATCGTTAACAACTGACGAGAATCTGCATAATCATAACGTGGCGTTTGCAACTCGGTAAAACCAACTGCAGACGTGTAACGGAAACTTGTTTTAGCATCTCCAAAAGATCCTTTTTTAGTTTTAATTACAATTACCCCATTCGCCCCACGAGAACCATATTCCGTAATAGCAGAAGCATCTTTCAATACCTCAACAGAAGAAATATCGTTAGGATTCAATGAACGGAAGTTATCCGCATTGGTTGGGAAACCATCGATCACATACAACGGGTCAGTGTTACCTGAAATAGTACCTACCCCACGGATGATAACTGTTGACTTAGCACCAGGCTGCCCTGTACTTGCTGTAATGTTTACCCCAGCTAACTGCCCTTGAAGCGTGTTCATCACGTTGGCATTCGGACGGTTTTCAATAGTTTTGTTAGTCACAGACGCTGTTGCAGCAACTGCTGTCTTTTTGGTAACCAAACGGTACCCTTGGGTGATGACTACTTCATCCAAGATTTTTGCCTCCTCCTTCAACACTACGCCGTAGTTGTTGGCAGCACCTACTTTGACTTCTTTAGAATCATACCCTTGGTACGACACTACAAGAACGTCACCTTGTTTGGCTTTGATGGAGAATTTACCATCCATGTCGGTTTGCACCCCGTTTTTGGTACCTTTAATAGTTACGTTGGCCATAGGTAATGACACCTTACCATCGGTAACTGTACCAGTAACAGTTTTCTCCTGTGCAAATGAAAACTGCATTGTAAACGCTAGTAAAAGCGTAAAAATCCATTTGAACTTCGATCTCATATTAAATTTATTTGAGTTAGTTATTCCGCAAACTTCTTAATAATTTCTTAAATAAACAAATAATACTTCGGAATATTAGCGTTTACATTTGTTAAAGTTCAACGGCTTTGGTATAACTTTGTGGTTGCAACCCACTTGATAGATGCAACCTTCTTTAAAAAGTTGCGTTAACTTTAATTTAATTTTTATTTAACACGATGTTGGCCAACTATTTTTCGAACTATATCTTGGAATGCGGAACCGATGAAGCCGGTAGAGGTTGCTTGGCAGGCCCTGTAACCGCAGCTGCTGTTATTTTGCCTAGAGACTTTGAGAACTCACTTCTGAATGATTCGAAAAAACTTACCGAAAAACAGCGCACTGCTTTGGCGCCAATCATTCAAAAAGAAGCCATCAGTTGCCATGTAGTTCATTTAGAACCCAAAATCATTGATGAAATAAACATACTGAACGCCTCAATCCAGGCCATGCAAGAAAGCATTCTTCAACTTACACCGCAACCCGAGTTTATTATTGTAGACGGGAACCGATTCAAACCCATGGGCGAAATTCCTTTTCAAACTATAATAAAGGGGGATGGAAAATATTTGAGCATCGCTGCAGCTTCCATTTTAGCAAAAACCTACAGAGATGCATATATGAATCGAATTCATGAAGAATACCCTATGTATCAATGGAATAAAAATAAGGGATATCCAACCGAAGAGCACCGCGATGCTATTCGCCAATACGGTATAACGCCTTACCACCGGAAGAGCTTTCGCCTCTTACCCGACCAATTATCGTTAGACTTTGATTTTTAAGTCACTATTTTCGCTTCAAATAATTGCGAAAAATACCGTAGAATATGTTGCTCTATCTCACGTTCATCGACTACTCTTTGCAATTCAACATGCAATGACGTTACGCCTTTGCCTCGAATACCACATGGTATAATGTGGTCAAAAAAACCTAAATCGGTATTTACATTTAAGGCAAAACCATGCATGGTTACCCAACGACTCGCCCGAACACCCATGGCACAAATTTTTCGCGCAAATGGCGTTCCAACATCGAGCCAAACTCCGGTTTCGCCAGGGCTTCGTTCGCCTTTCAATCCATATTCCGCCAAAACGAGAATTATAGTTTCTTCTAGAAGTCGTAAATATTTATGTATATCGGTAAAAAAATTTTCTAAGTCTAAAATAGGATACCCTACTAGTTGCCCTGGCCCATGATACGTGATATCACCCCCTCGATTAATTTTATAAAAGGTAGCCCCTTTTGATTCCAGTTGCTTTTCATTCAATAAAAGATTGGACAAATCACCGCTCTTCCCTAAAGTATATACATGTGGATGCGACACGGTTAAAAAATAATTTTCGGTACGTTGCTCTGGATTTGTTCGTTTTTCCATTTTGTCGGCTACGATATCCGCAAACAATTTTTCCTGATAATCCCATGTATCTTTATAATCGCGTATGCCCAAGTTTTGAAAATGCACTTCTTTATTCATCCCGTGAAGGTTCCTTTTATCTCACAAAGATACAAAGGAGCAAGAAAATGAGGATGAATTTGCAAGGGTTTATTAAATCGACAGGGCAGTTGGTAGTTCTTAAACAATAAATTATCTTTGACCCCTTAATTTTCCAATTATGCAACTGTCCGAACAAGAGCAAATTCGCAGAGAAAAACTCAATCAACTACGCAACTTAGGCATTAACCCCTATCCTGCTCAACTTTTCCCCGTAGATCACACCTCTAAACAGGTCAAGGAATCCTTTGAGGAAGGCAAAAAAGTGGTTGTTGCGGGACGCTTAATGAGTGTTCGTGACCAAGGAAAAGCCGCATTTGCTGAATTACAAGACAGTGAAGGACGAATTCAATTGTACTTTAACCGAGACACCCTTTGTCCAGGCGAAGACAAAACATTATATACTACTGTTTTTCGAAAACTCACCGATTTAGGAGATTTTATTGGTGTAGAAGGCGAATTGTTTTACACTAAAGTAGGGGAAAAATCAATCATGGTGCACCAATTTACTTTTTTAAGTAAAACACTTCGCCCCTTACCCATGCCCAAAACGGATGACCAAGGAAAAACATTCGACGCGTTTACTGACTCTGAACTTCGCTATCGTATGCGTTACGTCGATTTGGTTGTGAATCCTCAGGTGAAAGAGGTTTTTGTCAAACGAACCAAGCTATTTCAAGCCATGCGAACGTTTTTTAACGATGCTGGCTATTTAGAAGTAGAGACTCCGATTTTGCAATCCATTCCAGGAGGTGCTGCCGCGCGACCGTTTATTACGCACCACAATTCGCTGGACATTCCTCTTTACATGCGTATTGCCAATGAATTGTATTTAAAACGATTGATTGTAGGCGGTTTTGATGGTGTTTATGAATTTTCCAAAAATTTCCGAAATGAAGGGATGGATCGCACCCACAATCCTGAATTTACAGCTATGGAAATTTATGTGGCCTACAAAGATTACCATTGGATGATGGAATTCACCGAAAAGTTGCTGGAATACTGCGCATTACAAGTGAATGGAACGACACAAGCCACCTTTGGAGAACACACGGTCGATTTCAAAGCCCCATACGCACGCATTTCAATGACTGAGGCCATTCATAAATTTACGGGCTTTGATATTACGGGAAAATCTGAAGAAGAGTTGCGTGAAGCTGCCCAATCGATGGGTATCGAAGTCAACGAAACGATGGGGAAAGGAAAGCTCATCGATGAAATTTTTGGGGCAAAATGCGAAGGTAATTTTATCCAACCCACCTTCATCACTGATTACCCTAAAGAAATGTCGCCCTTGTGTAAATCGCATCGCGACAATCCTGAATTGACCGAACGTTTTGAATTAATGGTGTGCGGCAAAGAAATCGCCAATGCCTATTCTGAATTAAATGACCCTATCGACCAGCGGGAACGTTTTGAAGCGCAAATGAAATTGGCCGAAAAAGGAGACGATGAAGCCATGTTTATCGATCAAGACTTTTTGCGCGCGCTTGAATTTGGCATGCCACCCACTTCGGGATTGGGCATTGGTATGGACCGCTTAATTATGTTCCTCACCAACAATGCCTCCATTCAAGAAGTATTGTTTTTTCCGCAAATGCGTCCCGAAAAGAAAGCCATTGAGCTCTCGGAAGAAGAAAAAGTAATCCTCTTACTTCTCAAAACAGAAGACGGACAACCCCTAGCTCAGTTAAAAGAAAAATCTCAGTTAAGTGGAAAAAAATGGGATGCCGCCATGAAAGGATTAAGTAAATTAGGCATGGTCAAAGTAATCGTTGAAGGTGAATCAAAAACCGTTCATTTGACTTAATTGCTTGAAACCTATAAATGGTATAAAATATATTGTTATATTCGCTTTTTAAATTCTAACATTATGAAAAAAATTGTCTTTGCATTACTTGCTTTTTTAGCTGTTCAGTTGAGCTCAGCTCAAGATAAACAAAACACGGTTGCATTACAACCTAAAGAGATAGCCGCTACCGAAATGGAGGCTTTATTAAAAGTGGTTAAATTAGACGACAACTTAAAAACGAGTTTTACTCAACTTTTCATTTTGCGCGCGGAACAAGTCCAAAGTGCTGCGGATGAATCGACGAAAAAAGCAATTTACGAGCGCTATGGGACTAAATTACTTTCAGGATTAAACGACGAGCAACGTCAAGCTTTGAAAGCGAATACTGAATTATATCAAAGACTCATATTTTACAAAGGATAAATTAATAATACATTTTCTTTTTGTACTATAAATTTTAAAAGTTCATCTTCATTAATTGTCGTGATAGTTACCCTTTTGTTGGGATATATTTCCATGGTATAACTCCAAAAATCAAGAAGGCTACAAAAATTAACTTTTGAAGAGAAAGTGACGGTATTGTATAAGCGCTTTACGAAAGAGATCGTTTTGGAACCGGGACAAGCGGTAAAAATGAGACTGCATATTGAAAAAGTTGTCCGTAGTCGTGAAGTCCTTGTCGCCGTATTATAAGAAAAAAAAGACGATAGCCGATTGATGATAAATAACAATTACAAGAGCGTCGAGAGAGACAAGCAGAAAAAGATTCTTTTAAAGTAGTGATGAAGAAGATCCTCACAGAAACACAATACCAAAATTTGAAGCTTGATTAAAGCGTAAACGAACTCCTGATCCTCAAAATTCTCTTTAGTTTAAAAACTAAAACATTCATTCTTTTGATTTTTTTTGGATTTTTAGCAAAATAGTTTACCTTTGGTTATCATTTTTAGAAATTTAAAGTCATGAAAAAATTACTCCTTGCTGTTGCTTTCTGTATGGTTGCGACGCTAAGCATGTCGGCTCAAGAGACAGAATTATCGCTACAAGCCAAAGCGAAAAACGATTTGGTTGCTTTAGCTAATGCGGTAAATTTACCCGAAAATCAACACGAAGATTTTTTCAGACTTTTCGAAATGAAATACGAAGTATTAGACAATAAAAATCTTTCTGCTGAGCGAAAGCTTGAAATGAGCCGTGTCATAGAAGCAAAGATACGTGGAACGCTTTCACTCCAGCAAATGGCACAGTTGGAAGCCAATTCAGAACTTTTTAACCGACTCATCGGTAAGAAAATAAAATAAAAAATAAAAGCTCCATTCGGAGCTTTTTTTATTTCAATGCAGCGGTTACTTTAGCCACCGCTTCAATGGTGGTATCTAAATCTTCAAAGGTTAATGCATCTGTGATAAACCACGTTTCATAGGCGGAAGGAGCAATGTAAATGCCTTCATGCAACATGCCGTGAAAAAATGCTTTAAAACGTTCGTTATCTCCTTTTTTAGCCGTTTCAAAATCAATGACTGGAGTTTCGTCAAAATGTAGCGAAATCATAGACCCTAAACGATTAATGGTATGGGGCAGACCCGTTTTCTGTAAAACCGTAGCTATTCCTTCATGTAAATACGCCGTTTTTTGATCTATGCGATTAAAAACAGCTACATCCTCATGTAAGGCGGTCAACATCGCCAAACCCGCTGCCATGGCTAAAGGATTTCCGCTTAATGTTCCCGCTTGATATACAGGACCGACAGGAGCTAAATAATTCATAATTTCTTCTCTTGCCGCAAAAGCCCCCACAGGAAGTCCACCTCCAATTACTTTTCCAAAACAAACGATATCAGCCGCGATGGATAAGCGTTCTTGTACTCCACCAGCAGCAAGTCGAAAGCCGGTCATTACTTCATCAAAAATTAAAAGTGCTCCTTGTTTCGAACATAATTCACGAAGTCCTTCTAGAAATCCAGGTAAAGGCGGCACACACCCCATATTTCCAGCAACAGGTTCCACAATTATCGCAGCAATTTCTTGCGGATTGGCTGCAAATAAATCGGCAACTGCGGATAAGTTATTATACGGCGCCAATAAAGTGTCTTTGGCGGTTCCTTGCGTAACTCCGGGGCTGTTGGGAGTCCCAAATGTACTTGCACCACTACCGGCTTGAATTAAAAATGAATCCGAATGTCCATGGTAACACCCTGCAAATTTGATAATTTTATCGCGTTTTGTAAACCCACGGGCTAAACGAATAGCACTCATACAGGCTTCTGTTCCTGAATTTACAAAACGAATTTTATCAATATTGGGCACCATAGCAATAGCTAGCTGCGCAATTTGAGTTTCCAACTCGGTCGGCATACCAAAAGAGGTTCCTTTTTCAGCACGTTCTTTGATGGCTTTAATTACGGGTTCATAGGCATGCCCTAAAATCATGGGACCCCACGAATTGATGTAATCAATCAAACGATGGCCGTCTTCGTCATACAAATAGGCTCCTTTAGCCGATTTAACAAAAATTGGAGTACCTCCTACCCCTTTGAAAGCGCGTACTGGGGAGTTTACACCTCCAGGAATTACTTTTTCAGCGGCTGCAAACAGCGCACTACTTCTTTGGTATATCATTTTAATCTATGCGTAAAATTTGACCGATGGCTAATGCAGTATCTTTTAAGTTATTTTTTGATTTCAACACTTCAACAGGGATACTGTATTTTTTGGAAATGGAATATAAGGTGTCACCTTTCACCACAACATGCTGTTTTTCAATCGTGTATTCACTTTTAATTGGGGGTGTTGCGCTTGAACTGATTGTATTTGTTGTTGAACTTGTTCCGAGAACTTCGACATCAAAACGCTGCAATTGGTAGCGTTCAATCAATCCAATTAACTTGGTAGGATATGCTGGATCAGTGGCATACCCTGCTGCTTTGAGACCTTTGGCCCAGCCTTTGTAGTCGGCAACATCCAAGCGAAATAAATTAGCATAGCGTTCCCGTGTCACCAAAAAAATCGAATGATCTTTGAACGACTCAAAGGGGTCGCTGTATTTTCGGAAGCACTCCCCTACCGCATCATCGTCATAACTTACACTAGCTCCTTTCCATTCCTTATGGCATTTGATTCCAAAATGATTGTTGGCTTGAACGCTAAGAGGTCCCGTTCCAGCCCCCGATTCTAAAATTCCTTGTCCTAAAGTGATACTTGCAGGGATACCGTAATCGACCATTTCTTTTTTGGCAATCTCCTTATACTTTTCAATATATTCAAGCACCATTGCCGTCGATACTTTTACCGCTGTGGTGGCTTCTAAAACTTCAATTGTAGGTTTATCCGCTTGCGAAGTTGGAGCAGAAGTAGGATCGACTTGAACCGGTTTTGAAGGTGAATGAGTTGTCGGTGAAGTGGTTGCAACGGGTCTCTTGGTTTTTCGCGGATCAGTTTTTGTGGATTGTGCTGTCGGCTTGGTCGTACGAACTACAGGACGCGAAGAACCACAAGCGGTTAAAACTAAAAACACGACAAAGGTACAGATGAATTTATACATGAATTTGAAGCGTAATTTGATTTTTTTGTTTGAGCCTTTCATTCATAGCGGGAATACCTTGTAACCCTCCCGTGTGAATGACTAGTATTTTTGATGTCTTTGGGAAATAATCGTTTGCCAATAAATCAACTAAACCATACATCATTTTACCCGTGTAAATTGGATCCAAAGGCACTTGATGTTTCAGATAAAATTGATTGATAAAACATATCAATTCAGGACTTGTTTTGGCGTAACCTCCAAACGTATAGGCTTGAATTAAATCCCAATTATCCTTTTTTGCAAAATTACGAATATCTTCTCTTAAAAAATCCCCAATTAATGCCGAAAATCCTAAAATTTTTTGATGGGGAAAAGCCCCCTGACTCAATCCAGAAAGTGTTCCTCCCGTTCCCACTGCACACACAATATGAGTGTACTGTTCGTCTTCGGGTAAAATAATTTCTGCGCAACCCTGAATGGCTAAATCACCGGTTCCTCCCTCGGGTAAAATGAAATAATTGGGATAACGATCGCTCCAGTAAGTTAGGTTTGATTTTACAACACGAAAAGCTTCCCGCGATAAAAACTTCAACTCCATGCCCCATTGCTGTGCCGATTGTAGGGTGGGACTCCACTTACTGGTTTGTTGGAGTTCTTCACCTCGGATTATTCCTATCGCTTTAAAACCGTACTTTTTTGCAGCATAGGCAGTTGCAGCAATATGATTGGAATGAGCGCCACCGAAAGTTAGCACGCCTTCAAAACCCGCTTGAAGAATGTGTTGGATATTGTATTTTAGTTTTCTCCATTTATTTCCCGAAATCTCTGGATACAGAAGGTCTTCACGACGAAGGGTCACGGAGATTGTTTCATGTAAATCGAGTTTTTGAGAAATCGCTTGCATCCTACAAAAGTACATAAAAAAAGGAGCCTTAAGGCCCCTTTGGTATTAGCGAACACGTTCGATAACGACTTTTTTACTGAGCGAATGCCCTTCTATGGTTTTTATACGAGCAATGTAGATTCCTTCCGAAAGCGAACCTGTAGCAAATTCATATTGATTTTGACTACCCAATCCTTTTTTGGTGAACACATTTTTTCCAAGCATATCATAGAGGCTAACTTCGGAAAGATCGTATTGTGTTGGATTACTGATCACCAAAAGTTGTTCTTGATTATTTTGAAGAATATCCAATCGGCCTCCGTTAAATTCACCATTGGAAAGGGCTTGATCGGTAAACGTAATTTGATAACGATTATTGATTACCCCTGACGGAAGTGTAAACGCAAAAGGTTGATTCTTGATATCATGATATAATCCTGTTTCTGCATCGTAGAGAAAAATATCTTCCGCCATATCAAAGTTCACTACATCTTTAACCATCATGGTAAAGGTTGTCGAAGCATTGCATTTGAATCCAACATCAATTCGCTTGCTAATATCAAAAGATGTAGTCGCATGAACGTAAGGTTCATTTTCCAAAACTAGGTACATATCCATCGGTAAGTTGGCTGTTGCGTCTGGAGATTTAGAATCAGCACGATCAATTCCATCAATCGCATTAGGTAAAAAGCACAAGGCGACTTGTCGAACAGCACTTCCTCCCAAGGAAGTATTCACGGTAAAATGAGGTGTCGGTTGGGCACTCAACTGTGTATAATCAATACCGGCAACATTGGGAATATTTCCAAAATTGGAAACTCCTACTGAATTAGATTCATTGCTCAAGCGTTCAAACTGTGAGAAATTGGCGGCACCTTCTTTAACAAATACTCGGTGTGCATTACGCATGATGACCGAACCATTTGTTACACCACGCACCATGAAACCTTGTCCTATAGGAGAAAAGCGACGCTGATAAACATTGTTGGGAGAACTGAAAACAGAGCCTTGGTTACCTCCTAAATCATAGGTATAAAATGTAGCTGGGGTATACACACTTGTGGTACCATTGTACACGCCATAACCTCCACGGTAGTCAACGATATTATGAGAATTGACCGTTTTATCATGTTCCCAAAACAAAGCAGTTCCATCTATTGAAGAATTGGCAGGATCGTTCAAAAATAAATTGAGGTCAATCGTAGACGGATAGGGGTTCCCCATAAGTGTTGAGGCTCCATTTCCAACATTGATTACTATAGTTCCATCATTGGGTTTACCCCTAAAATCATAACGCTGGGCATTCCCTGGATTATTTACAACGGATTCTCCTGGGTTGGTAGTATCGGTCCCTGAAACCCCTTTCATGGTAAAGCCTTCTCCAGGGGCAATATTGGTTGTAGCGGCAGATTGTACCCATTGCGAATAGTTTGTTGACGACAAAAAACGCCAAATCCAATAGGTTGCAATGGTGAGAGAACCCGCAGATGATGCCCCATTGTATGTTGCAGAAGACAAAGTAGCAGGGGTAGTAGTTGTTAATGAAATTGGAGTACCTAACATACTTACACCAAAATTTTCATTACCCGAACCAGCTGAAGCATTACCTACAGGAGCACACCAATAATTATAGGCAAAGGCATTACTCGTACCTTCTTGAAACACCGATAATCGACCCAAACCTCTGTTGGTTGAAGATCCGGAAGTTCCTTGGAGAAATTGGGCTTCATTTCGTAAATATAATAAGCTATTGGCTCCATTAAGCTCCAAATTACCACGCGCAAACAACAAAGCACCTTTGTTGAAAACATAGCTATTATTAGACACATACAACTGTGCGCTAACATAGGTCGCAGACGACACTAAAAAAACAAATAATAGTACTATTTTTTTCATATTCAAAAAGTTTATGTTGTAAATGTAAGAATATACTCCTTATAATCGATGTAAATATCAAAAAAATCGACGAAATGCATCTTTTTAGGCAAAATACCCTATTTTTCTCAGCATCCCTTATGTTACTTCGATTTCAAAAATACCCAATTAAGGAGTGAAAATTAAGGTTTTATTAGTTTAAACTAATCTTATGATAAAGATAAAGAAAAAATAGAGATGCCGTTGAAAAGTAACTCCGTTTAGTTGCTTTTAAATATAGTACTAATAACATTTTTTTTTAAATGACAAACTTTAAAACACTTAAAAAAAGACTTATTTATTATTTGTTTATCAACATTTTTCAAAAAGAGTAAGTATGTAAAAAAGTAATATTTGTGCGAAAATACACAGTTATAGCATTTCAACAGAAAATCTAACAGTTAGTCGATTTTATCATAGAAACCAATTTTTTTGAAGAAAATTTGTAATCGTTTAAGCACAAAACACAATTATATGAAACAAATTTACAATTGCTTTTTTTTCACTTGGCTTTTCCTGTGTTCGTTTAATGCAAATGCACAAGGTACTACATGCGCAACTGCTACAAATGTAAGTGTAAATGGTACTTGTATTACTAATCATTCTATTTCAGATTCTACTATTGATAGTGGAACACTTGGATATAACTGTGGAGGAACAATTGTAAGAGAGGGCTGGTATCAATTTACAATTACATCAGGCCCACAGATCGTAAGCATAGTTGCTCAAGGCAACAATAGAAATATTGCTATTCAATTGCTTACCGGGGCTTGCGGGAGCTTAACTCAATTACGATGTGCCAATACTACTACTACAAATGGTACTCAAACAGAGACTTTGATTCATCCTACTCCTTTGAATAACGGAACCTACTTTATTCGTGTTCTCAACGTTGGTGGAAGCAGTAACGACATGACTTTAACTAGCTTGTGCGTAAATGCTTCTCCGCCAAACAGCATTTGTAGTAATGCAACATCACTTCCTTGTGGTACAACAAATTTAGCAGGTTCTACAGCGCTAACCACGAACTTGAATAATCATGGAACAGGTTGTAGTATGAGTAATAATGGGGTTTGGTATACATTTGTTGGAGACGGTTTAAACACTACTATATCATCAACTGCCAATAGTGGATTTGATCATGAAATGGCGATTGCTAGTGGCTCCTGTGGAAGTTTGACTAATATTACTTGCCAAGATTCAGGTTTAAGTGGCGGGACAGAAACGTTTACATTTAATACCACACTCGGAACAGTTTATTATGTATATATTGCCCATTGGAATACTGGAACTACAACTGGCGGATTTACAATTTCAAGAACTTGTTTGACACCTCCCGCCAATGATAATTGTAGTGGAGCCATAACACTTACCCCTACAACGAATTGTACTTACTCAACTTACTCAACCCTTGGCGCTTCTAATTCCGTAGGCCCACCAGCACCAGGCTGTGCAAGTTATGCAGGCGGTGATGTGTGGTTTCTTGTGACTGTTCCTGCCTCAGGAATTTTAACAATAGATACACAAACGGGAGGCATTACAGATAGTGGAATGGCAGTATATTCGGGAACTTGTGGCGCTTTGACCCTTGTAACTTGTGATGACGATTCTAGCGCCAACGGATTAATGTCAAGCATCAATCTGACTGGACAAACCCCGGGTGCAACACTTTATATTCGCTTATGGGCTTTTGGAAACTTTAACTCAGGTACTTTTGGGATTTGCGTGACCACCCCAGGCCCACCAGTTAATGATAGTTGTTCTACGGCCATAGCTTTAAATACAAATCCTACATCTGTATGTACACTATCCACAAATGGTACTACAACCTTAGCAACACTTTCTTCTACTGGCTGTGCAGGGAATGCCGATGATGATGTTTGGTATACCTTTGAAGCTTATGAACCTTCCCACACGATAACGGTAACCCCCGGAACTTTAGCCAATGCCGTTCTTCAAGTATATAGTGGATCATGTTTAGGGTTAACCTCTTTAGCTTGTATAAACGCCACTACGGGAAGCTTAACTGAAACAACAACACTTACAGGTCTTACTGTAGGGGCAATCTATTACATTCGAGTTTATAGTTTTGCCAATGGGGTTGGACAAGGTACTTTTAGCATTTGTGTGACTACAGCCTGCACTCCCGGAACAGGAACTGGAACAGTCTCTACGGGCTGTCCCACCAATGTGGCTGGAGGTTTAGGGTTAAGCGGATTAGATCCAGCACCTATCACATCCTGCGGAACTTCTACTTGCACCACTTTGGAGGCTACCTATAAAAATTTAGGCGATACCTCATCGTATACCGTTCAATCTATTCCTTATGCCCCCCCCTATCAGTTTGGTTGTTTAGCCAATTCGGTGAGTATTAACGTGGATGATGTTTGGTCTGGTTTGGTATCTATACCTTTCAACTTCTGCTACTATGGAAACACCTATAACCAAATGTTGATTGGATCCAATGGGGTTGTTTCGTTTAACACTACCAATAATACACCTGGAGGGTATAATAACTTTGCTTTTAGCACTAATTTACCCAGTCCTTCCCTTTTCTTGAATACGATATTTGGAGCTTATCACGATATCGACCCAAGTATAGGTGGTGAAGTAGGTTGGGAATTAGTAACCATGCCTTCCGGATGTCGTGCTATGATTATCGGATGGAGCGAAGTACCTATGTATTGGCCAACTTGTAATAACTTATTATATACCGGAATGATTGTTTTGTATGAAAACACCAATATTATTGAAGTATATATTAAAGAAAAACGGGTTTGTGCTTCTTGGAATAGCGGTAATGCAGTTATTGGTATTCAAAATAATACTGGAACTGTGGGAACTGTTGCCCCCAATCGTAACTCCTTGGATCCTGATTGGACCACTACCAATGAAGCGTGGCGTTTTATGCCTGCTGGACCATCTATCACTACCATAACTTGGTTTGAAGGCGCAGGTACTTCCGGGTCTGTAGTAGGAACCTCCCCAACGCTCAATGTTTGTCCAAACCAAACAACAACCTATACCGCTCGTATTCGCTATACGTTTTGTAATGGGGTCATCATGGATGTCACCGACGATGCTACCATTACAGTCAGTAATCGTAAAATATGGAATGGTTCGGTCGATACCGATTGGAATAAAGCCAATAATTGGACCCCAAACACAAGTATTCCTAACAATACGGATTGTGTGATTATTCCCATTACTGCTAACAATCCTATTATTTCGGGCAGTTCATACCATGCTTTTGCTGGAAATCTAATTATTCAAACGGGGGCTACATTAACTGTAAATGCATCCAATACAATCACAGTAACTGACTGGGTTAATGTTGAAACGGGGGGGCAATTTAACCTTCATAACAATTCAAGTTTGGTTCAAATAAATAATGTTGCCAATACAGGATCTATCAACTATACCCGCAATGCCAACATTCGCCGACAAGACTATGTGTATTGGTCATCACCCGTAGCTGGTTTTAACACCAGTAACATTGGAGCGCCTACCACCTCTGGATTAATTTGGCGTTGGAATCCAACCATTACCAATACTAACGGGGGACAAGGCAACTGGGAAATGGCAGTGGGCAACACCATGACTGCCGGTAGAGGATACATTGTTCGCGGCCCTGATTCGTTTGGCAATGTGACACCACAGACTTTAGTGAACACTTTTACAGGTGTCCCTAATAATGGAAGTATTACCACCGTTATTTCGCGTGGATCTAATACGAATACCGCTTATCAAACGGGATTAAATGGCACTGAAATAACCAATTATAGCGACAACTGGAATTTGGTTGGAAACCCCTACCCTTCAGCGATTCGCGCAAGTCAGTTTTTATTCAATAACCGATTAAAAATCATGGGGAACATCAAAATTTGGACGCATGGCACCTTACCATCACAAATTGCGAGTCCATTTTATAATACTTATACCTACAATTATAATCCAGGAGATTATTTGACCTATAACTTCACAGGTACGTCTTGCTGCCCAGCAGCTTCTGACGATTATTTTGTAGGCGCGGGTCAGGGATTCTTTGTTCAAATGATTGATGGGCCTGCAACAACCGATACGGTAGCTTTCAACAATGGGTTACGAAGCAATACTTTTGACAACAGCAATTTTTATCGCGTTAATCCATTTATTGAACCACCCGTAAATGTTGAACTCGAACGCCATCGCTACTGGCTAGATATCGTAAATAGTAGCCAACAATCGGAACGTACTTTGGTGGGCTATGTGCAAAGTGCCAGCAACGGAAAAGATAACTTCTTTGACAGCAACACAACGATTTTGGGTTCATTGAGTATTTTTTCACTCATCGATACTGAAAAGTATCAAATCCAAGGACGTGCTTTGCCTTTCAACCCTATGGATGAAGTACCCGTTGGTTTCCATGCTCCCGCTTCAGGGCGATACAATATTGCCTTGGCCGCAGTCGATGGAATGTTTAACGATCAAGATATTTTTATCCGCGATAAAGATTTGAACATTGTACACAATTTAAAAGTAAGTCCATACCGCTTCACTACGACGGCTGGAACGCGTTTGAATCGCTTTATTATCATTTACAACAATGGTTTGAAACAATCCGTTGAGGCTGAAGATGAAGTGACTGTCGTTACACAAGAAACCATACAAGTAAGTTCTGCCCGCGAAGTGATCGCCTCCGTCACTGTTTTGGATATGTTGGGTCGTGTTATTGGTCAATATGATCAAATCAATGCTTCACAATTTGAAGTCCCCAATTTGACGCGCAACCAAACCCCGTTGTTAGTACAAACGCGATTGGCCAACGGAATCATTACCGCTACAAAAATTATATTTTAAAATAAGAAACAAATGAAAATAACGACCTTCGCTCGAGATAGTGAGGGTCGTTTTCGTTTGCATAAGCCTCGCGTTCAAAGGAAATGGCACGATACGCCGCCATACGATCGCGCAATAGCATCCAACGAACCAAAAACTCGAGACCATACCAGACAAAGAAAAATACAAAAAGTAATTCGCGTTGTTGTTGTATATGTATGCGCTCATGATGGATCAGATGCGGATCCACAAGGGCTTCTTTTGAACGTATGATGACAAAAGGAAAAATAGTAAGAGCCCGAAATCCAACAGGCGTTAAATATTTGGCAACGATGACTTTCATTCCTGCAAAGTTGTTAATTTTGTAGGTATGAATGACGCTCTCCACCCGAATAATCTTAAAGAAGGCGAAGATTTTTATCTCAGTCCCGAAGGATTTCGTGTTTTTACCGAACGCTACCACTTAAAGCGAGGGTACTGTTGCAAATCGGGGTGCCGCCATTGCCCCTATGGTTTTGATAAAAGCACGGGCGACATTCGACAAAACAAACAAACCAACAAACCAAGACATTAAATTAATGACCTTTCACGAACAAATACTCGAGGGAATCCCAAAGGTTTTACCCCAACCGAAACCGTATGATGCGGCTATCAATCACGCGCCCAAACGCAAAGAAATCTTAAACGACGAAGAGAAAAAGTTGGCGCTCCAAAATGCCTTGCGCTATTTTGAACCGCAGCAACATGCCGAACTTATTCCTGAATTCAAACAGGAGCTTGAGACCTACGGCCGCATTTACATGTACCGCCTGCGTCCCGACTACCGCATGTATGCCCGACCCCTTTCGGAATACCCTGGCAAAAGCGAGCAGGCCAAAGCCATCATGCTCATGATCCAAAACAACCTGGATTATGCTGTAGCGCAACACCCGCATGAATTAATTACCTACGGAGGTAACGGTGCCGTGTTCCAAAACTGGGCGCAATACCGCCTTACTCTAAAATATTTGGCCGAAATGACCGACGAGCAAACGCTTGTCATGTATTCGGGGCACCCTATGGGTCTCTTCCCATCGCACAAAGATGCTCCGCGCGTGGTGGTGACCAACGGCATGATGATCCCCAACTACTCCAAACCCGATGACTGGGAAAAATTCAACGCACTGGGGGTTACCCAATACGGACAAATGACCGCGGGGAGTTATATGTACATCGGACCCCAAGGAATCGTGCATGGCACCACCATTACCGTACTCAACGGCTTCCGTAAAATCAAAAAGAGTCCGAGTGGCAACCTTTTTGTCACCTCGGGGCTAGGCGGCATGAGCGGTGCGCAACCCAAAGCAGGCACCATTGCCGGTTGTATTACGGTTTGTGCTGAAGTCAACCCCAAAATCACCCGCATCCGCCACGAACAAGGTTGGATTCATGAGATTATTGAAGATATCAACGCACTCGTCTCTCGCGTGCGTACAGCCCAAGAAACCAAAGAAGTAGTATCTATCGCTTACCTAGGCAACATCGTCGATGTATGGGAACGTTTTGATGCCGAAAACATTCACATCGATTTGGGTTCTGACCAAACCTCGCTGCACAATCCGTGGGCGGGCGGTTATTACCCGATGGGATACAGCTTTGAGGAATCCAATGCGTTGATGGCTAACCAACCCGAGAAATTCCGCGAGGAAGTCCAAAAAACACTCCGTCGCCATGCCGCAGCCATTAACAAGCACACGACCAAAGGCACTTATTTCTTTGACTATGGCAACGCCTTCCTACTCGAAGCATCCCGTGCTGGGGCAGATGTAATGAACGACCATCCGACGTTGGGTCGCGAATTCAAATTCCCGAGCTACGTGCAAGACATTATGGGTCCGATGTGTTTTGACTATGGGTTCGGCCCCTTTCGTTGGGTTTGTGCCTCGGGCGATCCCGAAGACTTAAAGAAAACCGATGCGATTGCTTGTGCGGTGTTAGAAAAAATCATGGAAACCGCTCCCGAAGAAATTCGTCAGCAGATGGCCGACAACATCCAATGGATTAAAGGGGCACAAGAGAATAAATTAGTGGTCGGTTCACAAGCCCGCATTTTGTATGCTGATGCCGAAGGGCGTATGAAAATAGCCGAAGCCTTTAATCAAGCGATTGCCCGTGGCGAAATTGGCTACATCATTCTTGGCCGCGACCACCATGATGTTTCGGGAACGGATTCGCCGTATCGCGAAACGTCCAACATTTATGACGGTTCCCGTTTTACCTCCGACATGGCGATTCACAATGTGATTGGCGACAGTTTCCGAGGTGCGACTTGGGTATCGATTCACAACGGTGGCGGTGTCGGTTGGGGCGAAGTAATGAACGGGGGCTTTGGTATGGTTCTTGATGGGACTGCCGATAGCGATAGACGCCTGAAATCCATGCTGTTCTGGGACGTGAACAACGGAATTTCCCGCCGCAGTTGGGCCCGCAATGAAGGCGCTATTTTTGCGATTAAACGCGCCATGGAAGTGGAACCGCTTTTGAGAGTGACGCTTCCCCATTTGGTAGACGAAACCTTGTTGTAGCCTATTTCCACTTGGAAAGAAGCTGCACTTTAAATACCAATTGTTATGAAAAAAATATTTTTACTCACCGCAGTTTTGGCGTTATGCTTAACGTCCTGTAGTACCATTCGGGTGAATGCTGACTATGATAAGAATGTCAAGTTTAGTCAGTACAAGACCTATGCTTATCAAAAAGCGACTATTGACAAAGCGGCCATTTCGGACTTGGACAAGCGGCGTATTTTACGTTCGATTGACGAAGTGATGGCTACGAAAGGCTTCACCAAAAGTGAGACTCCCGATTTAATTGTGTCCATTTTCACCCAAGAGAAAGAGCAAGTCGATGTTATCCAATCGCCCATGTGGGGTTGGGGCTGGGGCTGGGGCTGGGGCGCTTGGGGTTGGGGCGGTGGCTTCAACAATGTGTACCAGTATGTCGAGGGAAAACTGACCATTGACTTCAGAGATGCCAAAACGAAAGAACTGATTTGGCAAGGCGTGGGCGAAGGCGAGTTGACTCAACGTACGGAGAAAAAGGACGAGAACATTAAGGAGTTTGTGACTCAAATCTTAGCGGAATATCCTCCGCAGTTAAAAAACAAATAAGTACAACACATACCATCAACCGAAGCACACCAACTGCTTCGGTTTTTTTGTACTTTTAAGTACCCATCCCACACCATGAACAAACGCCTGATTTCGCCTGTAGCCCTACCCCGCTCAGAAGCATAGAAGCTCAGTAGCTCAGCCCCTTTTCCCTTATGCAACGCTCTTGGTAATTTTCAACCACCTTCTTATTCAGAAAACAATCTTTTGTATATTTGACAAAGTTACTCATGACAACAAAAGAGCACATATTAAAAACGTTGAAATCCAACAAATTAAAACTTACGAAGTTTGGTATTCGTAGCGTTGGTCTTTTTGGTTCATACCTCCATGGAGAACAATCAATAGAAAGTGATATCGACTTGTTGATTGATTTTGAACCAGAGAAAGAAAACTTCGACAACTATATGGCAGCCTGTGATTTGTTTGAAAAAATTTTCAAGAATAAAAAAATTGAAGTGGTAACTAAAAATGGATTGAGTCCCTATATTGGTCCGAAAATCTTAAATGAAGTTCTATATGTCTAAAGAACCAAAAGAATACCTAAGACATATTCTTGATGAATGTACCTACATCATTTCTGTTAGTAGCGATTTGGAATACGATGTTTTTTTAAATGATGAAACCCTTTAAAGAGCTATTGTTAGAAGCTTGGAAATTATTGGTGAAGCAACTAAAAAAATCCCTGCCGATTTTAAAGTTAAATGGAATACTATCCCATGGAAAAATATGGCGGGAATGAGAGACCGCTTAATTCATGATTACATGGGTGTTAATTATACTATTGTTTGGGATGTTATAAAAAATAAAATACCCAACATGAAGCAACAAATTTCTGAAGTCCTTACCTAATACCACCACGCCCCCTCTTTTGTATTTACTTCATCTAGCACTGAAGGCTCAGCATCTCAGCAACTCAGCAACTTTTTCCTTACCCCCGCTCTGCGAAGTCTCCTGACTTAGTAGCAACAACTACTAGATCACTACCCCACTCTACGAAGTCTCCTGACTTCGAAGCACCATCCACTCCACTTCTTTATTTTTACGTAATAGGAAAAGCCCAAGTGGAAATTCTGGGATTATTTTTAATTTGCAATTAGATTACAAATAAATTAGACTTGGTCAACTGACAGCGGCAATGAGAACGCAAATCCGAAAAATCAAATATAACTTCAACAGGATGAATAGAATTTATACGTTCATATCACTTCTTTTTTTTTCAGTTGGCTTTTCACAGAATTTGAAATATAAAAGCGCAGCAGACGAAATACTATCACAAATTGAACAGATTGAAAAAGGAGCTGGTTACAATATTAAATTGCCAAATTCCATTGCTTGCTTAACTGGAATTTATCCAAAAAATGTCGATGGAACTTATGTTGGAATAGTGTATTACCCAACCCTTGAAGAACTTAAATTGTGGAGGCGTTTTGTAAATGAAAACCATTCAAAAATAAAATATAAAAATATTCCCCAGTCGGATTTAGATTCAGATATTTTTGATTTTAGAGAAATTTTATACGAATACGAACCCGGAAAGTTTAAATCTAACTTTTGTAAATAATAGTGCACCGTCGACCCACTCTACGAATCCTCCGTACTTCGTGGCTACAAAACTACCCCGTTCAGTAACTACTGAGCCACTAATCCCCTAATTGTTCCTTTAAAAACGCACCTGTTTCAACATCTATATAAACTTTTACCCTCCTCCACCAATCCACAGGCATTCACATAGCACAACAACCTTAAAATTTAAAAAAAACAAAAATCCAAATTCCAAATTCCAAATTTCAACCGTTGCGTGAAGAATGGAATGGGATTTCCTGCCTTTGCCGGCAGGCAGGCTCCCTTCGCGCGAAAAATTTGCGCAGAAAGGTTTTTAGCTAGCTAAAAAAATACCCCGTCTTGTTGTCATTTCGACGAAGGAGAAATCCCATACAGTTGGCAACATACTTGATTCAAAAACAATACGTCAATCCAAACCCCGCTCTCCAGCCTCCCGACTTCGGAGCCATGATAATCCCTCATGCTATGCTTCTTTCCATGGGCATAATAGTTAGTTACGGCTATGGATGGAGCGTATAAAGTTGATGTTTTTTTTCGAAAAACGTATATTAGGAAGAAATACTTGTTTTACTTTGTTCACCACTGTCAGGTAGTGGCGGAACCTTAGCGGTATTTTTTTAGAACTCTAAAAAAAATTGTTTTTATAAAAATAGTTTTATTTTTGCTACATATTAACGCCACCTCATAATCTCAGTATTATGAACCTGCTCCTACTGGGAGCTTTTTTTTATATGCACTTATGACTGAAGAAATAAAACAAGCTGAAGAAATCCAACAAATACCTCCCAAAAAAGTGGTTTTTTATTTTGATGGATTTAATTTTTACCATGGGTTTCAATCGTTGCGTGAAGAATCGAATGGGATTTCTCCTTCGTCGAAATGACAAACAGGACGTTGTAGAGCTCCTTAGTAATCGAAACGACAATTTACTCCATTACACTTTTTTAAACTTTTCCTCCCGCAATCCCACATACGTCCTCATAACACCCCAACCTGAAACTTGAAACTTGAAACTTCAAACCTGAAACTTACCAAAAGCGCAGCGCCTTCCTCCCCTTTAAAAACTTCGCGAACTTTGCGAATTCTTTGCCACTTTGCGGTTAAAAAAAGTCGCTATATACTAAATGAACCATTAAGAGAATTAAGCTTTTACACCACAACTTGAAACTTCAAACCTGAAACTCAAAAAAGCGCAGCGCCTTCCTCCCCTTAAAAACTTCGCGAACTTTGCGAATTCTTTGCCACTTTGCGGTTAAAAAAAAGTCGCTATATACTAAATGAACCATTAAGAGAATTAAGCTCTTAAGCCACTTAAAACAACTCTTATTTCTTAATGTTTAAAAAAAATCCAACTTGAAACCTGAAACTTGAAACTTGAAACCTGAAACTAATACTGCAACAGCTCCTCTATCTTCACCCGCACCTTCTCCGCATTCGGAATCATTGTTTGTTCCAGCGTGCTGTTCAACGGGATCGCGGGTAAGTTTTCAGAACCAATGACCATTACTGGCGCATCCAAGTCGCGGAAACACTCCTCTTGAATACGACCCGCCAAACTCCGGGCAAACGAATTGTTCACCGGCTCTTCCGTCACCACCAAACATTTCTTCGCCTTACGTACTGATTTGAAAATCGTTTCTTCATCCAGAGGATACAGCGTACGCAAGTCCACAATCTCCACCTGGTTCGTCATACCCGCTGAAGCGTTCAATGCCCAATGCACCCCCATCCCGTAGGTAATCACCGTAACGGTCTCTTGGGTTTCTTGGGGCCATATTTCTTGTACAATATTTGCTTTTCCAAATGGTAACACATAGTCTTCCGAAGGTTCGTTCACCCGCGCCATATCCGTGCCTTTTACCTTACTCCAGTACAAGCCTTTGTGTTCCAAAATCACGACGGGATTCGGGTCATAATAGGCCGCTTTCAGCAAGCCCTTCAAGTCCGCCCCGTTACTTGGGTAGGCAATCTTAATCCCCCGAATATTGGTCAACACACTCTCCACCGACGACGAGTGATAGGGTCCGCCACTGCCATACGCTCCAATCGGAACGCGCAAGATCATACTCACCGGCCACTTTCCATTCGTTAAGTAATTGGAACGACTCACCTCCGTAAACAACTGGTTCAAGCCCGGCCAAATGTAATCGGCAAACTGTACCTCAACGATGGGCTTTAAACCAACGGCCGACATTCCCACCGTAGATCCTACAATAAAGGCTTCTTGAATGGGCGTATTAAATACCCGGTTGTCGCCAAACTTCTGCGCCAAGGTCGCCGCTTCACGGAATACACCGCCCAAGCGTCCACCTACGTCTTGACCGTACAACAAACATTCGGGATGCTGTTTCATCAGTTCTTCTACGGCAAACAAAGCACAATCCACCATCACGACTTTATCTTCGCGCTCTGGACAACGCTCGCCCACTTCCTCTGTAATCGGTGTAGGGGCAAAATCATGCGTAAACAAATCCTCCGGGCGAGGGTCTTCTGCCGCCAACGCCTTTTCGTAATCGGCTTCCACTTGTTGGAGTACCGCTGCTTCGATCGCTTTTAAATCGCTTTCCGTGAAACCCGCTTCCCGCATTTGTTGCCATAACACGGGATAGGGATCCCGCGAACGCGCTTCGTCCAAATCGTCGCGGTACCATTCCATCCGCACACCCGAAGTGTGGTGGTTGAGCAACGGTACTTTGGCGTGTACCAAAAACGGACGGCGTTCGGTACGTATCGTTTGGATTACTTGTTCCAGTGCGGTATAACTTTCTATAAAATTCGCGCCATCAATGCTAATCGCCTCCAAACCATGGAAGCCCTTTGCATACTCAAACGCATTTTGGGCTCGGGTTTCTTTGGCATTCGCCGAAATATCCCAGCCGTTATCTTGTACCAAATACAGTATCGGCAACTGCTTCAACGCCGCCATTTGAAATGCTTCCGCAATCTCACCCTCCGTCACCGAAGCATCACCAAGCGAACAAACCACCAGCCCCCTTGCCCCCAATGCGGGAATCTCGCCCTCAAATCCTCCCCCTTCGGGGGTCGGGGGGCAATTTTCTTTGTACCAAAATCCCATCGCTGCGCCCGTCGCCGGAATCGCTTGCATCCCCGTCGCAGAGGACTGGTGCGGAATCTTGGGTTTATCGGCATCGCGCAAACTCGGGTGGCAGTAATACGTCCGACCCCCAGAAAACGGATCGTCACGCTTTGCTAGCAATTGCAACATCAAATCATAGGGTTGCATTCCGATTCCCAACAACATCGCGTCATCACGGTAATACGGAAAGGCATAATCTTGGGGACCTAGTTGCATCGCTACCGCAATCTGAATCGCTTCATGACCGCGTGAGGTGGCGTGTACGTATTTGGAAACGGTTTTAAAATTCGCTTCGTACCATTCGGCCATTGTTTTAGCCGTCACTAAGGTCGTAAACGCTTTTTCAAGTATTTTTTTATCTAACATATCCATGGGGTGCGTCAAGCGCAAATTATTGAGCGGGCACAATCCATCCAAACGGATCGGCTTCTTGTTGTACTTTCATCGCATTTAAGGTATCGTTGACCATGTGCGAAACGGGATTGGCTTCGGGTAAGGTCAACGTGAAATCATTATTCCCGATTTCCTCCACCATGGCAATACCTACAGCGGTTCCGGTACCAAAGGCTTCTTCGAGGAGTCCAGCCGCATGGGCCGCTTTGATTTCGTCCATGGTTATCGGACGCTCGGTGACTTCATAGCCTTTATGACGCAATAAGTCAATCACACTCATGCGGGTAATCCCATTCAAAATGGAACCGCTCAAGTTCGGCGTGATGAATTTCCCATCCACTTTAAAGAAGATGTTCATCGTTCCAACTTCTTGGATGTAATTGAAATCGTGGGCGTCCAACCACAAGACTTGGTCGTAGCCTTTCGCTTTGGCATATTCGGTGGGACGAATCGCTGCCGCATAATTTCCGGCTGCTTTGGCTTCTCCGGTTCCACCGTTGACTGCGCGCACGTATTTCTTCTCGGCATAGAGTTTTATCTTCCGACTAAAGAAAGGACCTGCCGGTGAAGCCATGATAATAAACTTATAGGTTGTGGCCGCACGCATCCCAATAAATGGTTCATCGGCATACATAAACGGACGTAAATACAGGGCGCTTCCCTCTTGCGTTGGAATCCATGCTTTCTCAATGGCCACAAATTGTTTCAACGCTTCCACAAACAAATCTTCGGGAAAGGCAGGCATTCCCATTCGATCGGCACTGTGGTTTAAGCGCTTGGCATTTTCTTCGGGGCGAAACAACAACGGCGTTCCGTCTTGACCGAGGGTGGCTTTCATCCCTTCAAATATCGCCTGACCGTAATGCAACGCCATGGCGGCTGGATGTGTTGGAATCAAGGCTAAGGGTTCGACACGCGGGTTGTGCCACGCGCCATTTTCATAGTCACAGATAAACATGTGGTCGCTAAATCGCGTTCCCATGACAATGTTGTGAAAATCCACGCCGGCCGCTTGCGACTGCGCTACTTTCGTGATTTTTATTTCTTGCGTCATTGGTCTCATTCTTTATTTAGTAGGTTGTATTGGTGTCAAATTGTTCGAGGTAATCGCCCACCTTACGCAGGAAAGAGCCACCTAGAAAGCCATCCACCACGCGGTGGTCAAACGATAGAGAGAGGAACATCATACTGCGAATGGCAATCTCATCCCCTTTTGCGGTGGTAATCACCTCGGGACGTTTTTTGATGATGCCAAAAGCTAAGATTGCCACTTCGGGTTGGTTGATAATGGGTGTTCCCATCAAACTCCCGAAGGTACCCACATTGGAAATGGTGAAGGTACTCCCTTGAATTTGTTCGGGTTTTAAGGTATTGGTGCGCGCACTTTCGGCGAGTTGATTCACATCAGAAGCTAAGGCAGCTAAATCTTTGGTATCGGCATTACGCACTACGGGGACAATCAAATTCCCCGTTGGTAAAGCGGTCGCCATCCCGATGTTGATGTCTTTGCGGACATAAATTTTGGTATCTTCTACGGCCACATTAATCAACGGATAGGCTTGAATTGCTTTAGCAACGGCCTCTACGAAAAGCGGTGTGAAGGTTAACTTCTGCCCGGTTTTGGCCTGAAACGCCTCTTTGTGGGTAGTACGCCACGCCACCAAGTTGGTCACGTCAATCTCCAAATACGAAGTTACGTGCGGTGAGGTTTGCTTCGAATACACCATATGATCGGCAATCATCTTGCGCATACGGTCCATTTCGATGATATAATCTTTCCCCTCGGTATAATTGATTTTCGGTTTAGGGTAAGAAGACGTCGGTGGACTTTGAACCATGGGTTTGCTTTGCACCGGATATTTTCGGATTTTCAAATACTGGTACACATCGCTTTTTTGCAAACGACCGTCAGCTCCTGAACCCGGAATCAACTGCAATTCTTCTATCGATAGGTTTTCTTTTTGTGCGATGCTAATGATGAGCGGCGACAAAAAGGTGGTGCCACCCTGACGCAATTGCGCCACGGATGAAGGTGCGGTGGAGGTATAGGGCGAACTCGGTTCGGCCACTTGTGCCGACTGCTGCGACTGAGACTGAGACTGCGACTGCGACTGAGCTTGCTCACCCGTTGCTTCAATCAACGCCATCACGGTTCCCACGGCAACCAAATCGTTCTTTTGAAAACGAATTTCCTTGATCACGCCCGAAACGGGTGACGGCACCTCGCTGTCTACTTTGTCGGTGGCGACTTCCAAAAGGGTCTCTTCGGCCGCGATATAATCCCCGACATTTTTCAACCAACTGATAACGGTGGCTTCTGCAATACTTTCACCCAGCTTGGGCATTTTGAATTCTATAATCATTCTTGTTCTATTCAGTTACAGGTACAACCGCAATATTCACTGAACACTGCGACTGCGACTGCTTACTTTTTTTTAAATTCTTCTAAAGTGGTATAAAACGCTTCTTGCGTGGGTCGGTCTTTAGGGATTTCTCGCAAAGGTTCGACCGCCTGTAGCGTTTCATAACATTCTTGGGGCAACTGTTGGTACAACTGTGTTCCTTTGGTTTTCCAAGCAATCATTTCATCCGAAACGTCTTTAATGATTTCTGCTGGATTCCCAACCACCATCTTCCGATTCGGAATCTGCATCCCCGCTTTGACAAACGCCAACGCCCCGATGATACATTCATCGCCCACGTTTACATCATCCATCAACACGGCATTCATCCCAATCAAGCAATTGGCGCCCACATTAGCACCGTGAATAATGACGCCATGACCAATATGCGCACCCGCTTTCAAGACCATCGTCTTTCCTGGAAACATGTGTAGCGTACAATTCTCTTGCACATTACACCCGTCTTCAATGATGATTTCGCCCCAATCCCCACGGATAGCAGCCCCGGGTCCAACATACACGTTTTTCCCAATAATCACATTCCCCGTCACCGAAGCCTGCGGGTGAATAAAACTACTCTCGTGAATAACGGGGATGAACCCTTTGAATGAATAAATCATAGTTTTTAGATTAAAGAATAAAGACCATTGCATTGCAAGAAAAAAGAAATCTTAGTATCGCAACCACCTTGTTCTTTCAGCGAAGCGGTCTTTGCTCTTGCAGCGAAGCGGTCTTGCTTCTATTTAAACTTCTCCAATTTTTGCTTCGTAAACTCACTCAATACCAAACGGCCGCTGATGGCTGCGCGTTCGGCGAGTAGGGTATCCCAATCGTCGGTGCCGCGCCAGAAGACTTTCTTCATCTCCAGCATGGCTTCAGGATTGTAGGTACAAAGGTGTTGTGCAAAAGCCCAAACGGCGGTATCCAATTCTTCCAATGAAGGAAAAACTTGTGCAAACAATCCTTTCTCACGCGCCCATGACGCTTCATAAAACGTATTGGCATCAATCGCGATTTGCGAGGTAGCCGAAACACCCATTTTGCGTTCAATGGCGGGCGACACCACAAAGGGTCCGATTCCCACATTGAGTTCGCTCAACTTAATCGCTGCAAACTGGGTGGCCATACAATAGTCGGTTGCTGCAGCAATCCCTACGCCACCGCCTACGGTTTTTCCTTGAATCCGTCCGATGATAAACTTCGGACATTTGCGCATCGCATTGATGACATTCGCAAAACCCGAGAAAAATACTTTTCCGGTGGCGGCATCATTAATAGCGATGAGTTCCTTGAAACTCGCCCCCGCACAAAATGTACGGTCGCCACCACTTTGTAAAATAATGACTTTCACGTCTTCGCGGTTGCCCACTTCGGTAATCGTTTGTGCCAATTCGGCTAACACCACTCCTGGCAGGGAATTTTGCTCCGGATGAAAAAACTCAATCGTAGCAATGTTTTCTTGTATGTTATGTTTTACGTAAGGTTCCATTTCTTTCCGTTTTCAGTGATCAGTGTTCAGTGTTCAGTATACAGTGATCAGTATTCAGTATTCAGTATTCAGTATTCAGTTAATAGCATCTATCTTCTTGCTTCGCTAAAGCATTAGCCCCGATAGAGCCGATATCCTCGCAGCGGAGCGGAGAGATAAAGGCGAAAGCGGGAAATAGCTCCCAATTCTTACAGTAGATCAAACTGTTCAAAATGGTGGTTCAAATGTTTGCGTTCGAGCAAATAACTCTCGTAGCGGTTCAAATGACCAAAGACCATATTCTTCATCACGGCTTCGGGGTTTTGCTTGAAGAACGTTACATAAGCCTCGCGCGCTTCCCAGAATTTGGCTTTGGCGGTAGCGAGATCCGGGTGGATCAAGTCTTCCAACTCGCCTTTCTTCATCGTTGGGAACGCGGTTCCTTTAGGGAAGGGTTCGTAATTGTATAACGAGTGGTGCACTTTATCCAAAATCTTCTCCGGCGTCACAATCTCGAAATCTTGCTTTTCACCCGACATAATGCGGTAGCCTTCTTCCAAATGTTCGATCAAATGTTGGGCGGTAAGAATCCCCCATTTCGGTTGCGAAGCTTCCGTCAATCGATCCAAACATTCTTGAATTTTAGCGGTAGTCATTTCGGTAAATACGGTTTGTTTCTTCTGCACCATGGTCAGAATCGTAGCCACCGCTACCAATTCGTCTTCACTGTCAAAGACTTCAACAAACCATTTTACAATCCCACTTGGATGTTCGGCTGAAGCCACATCACGCTCGATTTTCTGCTTGCACGTGAGTCGCACATACACCGTATCATTATGGTACAACGGACGTAAGAAACGGCATTCTTCCAAACCGTAATTGGCCGCCACTGGTCCTTTGTTGGGATACACGAACAAGCCTGCTGCCGCCGACAAAATAAAGTAGCCGTGGGCCGTACGCTTTTCGAAAATACTTCCGTCCAACGACGTGATATCGGTATGGGCATAGAAATGATCCCAGGTTAAATTCGCAAAGTTGATGATATCGGTATCGGTAATCGTACGCTTGTGCGTTTTCAACGACATTCCGGGTTGGATATCCTCCCAATGGTATTGGAACGGATGTTGGTCGGCTTCTTTGTACTTCGCATTCGCTTGGTAGATTCCGGTGATTTCGGTTAATGTGGTGGGCGAACCTTGAATCGCACAGCGTTGCATATAATGCTTGATACCGCGCACACCACCCATTTCTTCCCCGCCACCCGCACGACCGGGACCGCCATGCACTAATAACGGAAGGGGCGAACCGTGACCCGTGCTTTGTTTGGCGTTTTCACGGTTAAGCACTAAAATACGTCCGTGGTGTGACGCAGCATTGACCACATAGTCTTTCGCAATTTCATCGGAATTGGTCACAATAGAAGATACTAACGAGCCTTTCCCCATTTGGGCCAATTCGATGGCTTCGTCCAAATTCTTGTACGGCATGATTGTCGACACCGGTCCGAAAGCCTCGATTTCGTGGACTGCGGTATGTTCGAAAGGACGGTCTTGACGCAACAGAACGGGTGCCACGAAAGCCCCTTGTAAATCGGCACCTTGAAGGGCAATGTTATCCCAATCGCCACCATACACCAACTGACTGTGTTGTGCCAGTTCATTGACACGACTTTTGAGTACTTCAACTTGGTGTTTGCTTACCAAAGCCCCCATGCGCACTTCTTTGAGGCGTGGGTCACCAATCGTGACTTTATCTAAAGATTTGGCCAAGGCATTTTGTACGTCGTCCATCAAATTTTCAGGAACAATCATACGGCGAATAGCGGTACATTTCTGTCCGGCCTTCACCGTTATTTCGCTACGCGCTTGGTTGATGAATAAATCAAATTCGGGGGTACCCGGCACGGCATCTGCGCCTAAGATAGAGGCATTCAACGAATCCGCTTCCATCGTAAACGGAACGGCTTCTTCAATGATACGAGGATGGGCTTTCAACTTACGTCCGGTAGCTGCCGAACCCGTGAAGGTAATCACGTCCTGACTTTCAACCGTATCAAAAATGTTCGTGGCGGTACCGCAAATGAGTTGCAACGCGCCTTCTGGAAGGATGTTCGACGCAATGATTTCACGCACAACCGCTTCTGTCAAATACGACGTGGAAGGTGCGGGTAAAACCACAGCAGGCATGCCCGCCATCCAGTTGACCGCGCATTTCTCCAACATTCCCCAAATCGGGAAGTTGAACGCATTGATGTGAATCGCCACCCCTTTTTTGGGCACCATGATGTGATGCGCCATAAAACGACCGCCGCGCGACAAGTCGATGGGATCGCCCTCTACGTGGTAGGGTTGATTAGGGAATAATTTACGAAGGGAAGCATTGGCAAATAGGTTTCCAAAACCGCCTTCAATATCAATCCAGCTATCGACGCGGGTTGCCCCGGTGCGGTAACTCAAGTCATAAAATTGTTCTTTGCGTTTGTTCAAGTAGAGCGCCAAACTTTTGAGCCTATTCCCGCGCTCTTGAAACGTCATTTTACGCAATTGCGCGCCGCCTTTGGTGCGACCATAGTGCAAAATAGCCGGAATATCCAAGCCTTCTACAGAGGTTTCTGCGATAAACTCGCCTGTCACCGCATCATAGGTAGGCATACCCGAACCAGTGGCGCTGGTCCACTGACCTAAAACGTAATGTTGAATTGTATTCATACGATATCTTTTGACGACTTACGTCTTTTGTTTTTTATTTTTTTGGAGCACAACGTTTGGTGCTTTTTACTCCATATGTCCCGCTATCCGCTGTATCCCTCCACTGCGTTACGGGGATGCCGCTCCTATCGGGGCTAAACCGCATCGGCGGAGTTCTTTACGCACGCTCGATAATTACTGCATACCCCTGTCCTACGCCAATACACATGGTAATTAAGGCATATTGTTTACCCGTTTGCTGCAATTCCAAGGCGGCAGAATAGGCAATTCGCGCACCCGTTACCCCTAGTGGGTGACCGATCGCTATAGCCCCACCATTCGGGTTGATGCGTGGATCGTTATCGGCTAATCCCAACGCACGGATGCACGCAATACTTTGTGCGGCAAAGGCTTCGTTCAATTCGATAATATCCATTTGTTCTAATGTTAAACCCGCTTTCGCTAAGGCTTGCTTACTCGCCTCTACGGGTCCGATACCCATAATACGCGGTTCAACCCCTACTACGGCCGAACTCACGATTCGGGCTAAGGGTTTTAATCCGTATTCCGCAACGGCCTCGCTCGAAGCGACAATCAAGGCTGCCGCACCATCATTCAATCCAGAAGCATTTCCAGCAGTTACGCTACCATCTTTGCGGAAGGCAGGACGGAGTTTGGCCAATCCTTCTAGGGACGAACTGGGTTTGATGAACTCATCCTTGGCAAACACGATGGGATCGCCTTTGCGTTGGGGAATCGTTACCGGAGCAATTTCTTGCGCCAAGCGACCGCTTTGTTGTGCTGCGGTGGCTTTCTGCTGACTATGTAAGGCGAAGGCATCTTGGTCTTCGCGTGAAATTTGATACAAATCCACTAAGTTTTCAGCGGTTTCTCCCATGGCATCGGTGCCGTACATTTCGTGCATTTTGGGATTGATGAAACGCCATCCGAAGCTGGAATCATACATTTTGCTGTCGGTGCCATAGGCGGCTGAAGGCTTGGACACCACTAAGGGTCCGCGGGTCATGTTTTCCACACCCCCGGCAATAAACACTTTTCCGTCGCCGGCTTGAATGGCGCGGTGTGCGTGAATGACTGCTGAGAGTCCAGAGCTACACAAACGGTTGACGGTTTCTCCCGGAACAGTATAGGGTAAGCCCGCCAACAATAACGCCATACGCGCTACGTTGCGGTTGTCTTCCCCGGCTTGGTTGGCACAGCCTAAAATCACATCGGCATAAGCGTCTGTGGGGATTTGTGCATTGCGTTCCACCAAGGCTTTGATGACGTGAGCCGCTAGATCGTCCGGGCGAACCGCTGCGAGGGTTCCTTGGTAATTTCCGATGGGCGTTCGAAGGCCGTCGATGATATAGGTTTCCATAGGTTTATGTTCCTGGATTGCTCAAGGCAATCGATTTTAATATTCAACTTCATTTGAGCAGGAGCCCCTAGCCCCGATTGAGCCGATATCCTCGTAGTGCAACGGAGAGATAAAGGCGAAAGCGGGAATAGCTCCTAAAAAAACTACCATTCTCGTTCGCTTCGGAACACGGTTCCTTTAAACAGCGCGACGGTGGTTTCGTTTTTGGTTAGGGCTACGGCATAGAATCCGAAGCGGTTTTTGAGGGCTTCCTCGGTCGCGGTGGCAATAATGGTGTCACCAACTTTGAGGGGTTCCACATGATTAATTGACGTGTCTATACTTACCGATTGGCGTCCGTGGGAGTTGGCGGCAAACGCTAGAGCGCTATCGGCCAACGCATAGGTGATGCCTCCGTGTGCGATGCCAAAACCGTTGAGCATTTCTTCGCGAACGGTGAGTGACAGTGTACAGGTCCCGTGGTCAATGTGCACCAATTTGATCCCAAGCCATTGGCTAAAGGCGTCTTTGGAGAGCATGGTATGAACGATTTCGGTAGGAGACATTTGTTATTTTGAATTATGAATTTTAAATTATAAATGAGTGGTTAGTGACTAGTGATTAGTGATTAGTGATTAGTGATTAGT
>NZ_JAIXWA010000064.1 GCF_027482425.1 Flavobacterium sp. | reverse complement strand
TGTAACATCACAAAATACAGCTGATATTTCCTATACTTTGGGATCTACACAATCAGTAACTTGGACCGTGAATAACACCAATACAATTACTGGTGGAGCCAACGTTGATATTTTGATTACAACGGATAATGGGGCCACTTGGACTACATTATTAGCGGGTACGACCAATGATGGTGCAGCAGATGTGATTATGCCCTCAACTCCCGCTTTAAGTTGCCGTTTAATGGTAAAAGCAAGCAACAATATTTTCTTTAATGTGAACAGTAATAATTTTTCTGTTGGATTTAGTGTTACTACTACTTGTAATACCTATACAGGAACCTCTTTACCTATTGTAACTGCTGCTGGTTTTCCAGCGAATCAAATAGGAACCGTTAATGTACCGATTACAGGTTCAATTAGTAGTGTGAATGTATTTAATAATATAACTCACACTTATTTGTCCGATGTAATCACAGACATTAGTAGTCCCGCAAACCCAACTACTTTTGTAAAAATGTTTAACAGAAGTTGTGGAAATACAAACGGTTCTTTGAATTTAAAATTTACTAATGGAGGTGCTGCTATAAACTGTACGGCTGGAGGAACTACCCTTCAAAATGTGGCGCCAGGAGAAAGTTTAACAGCATTTAATGGTCAAAATCCGCAAGGAACATGGACATTCCGTGTGTATGATACATTTACGGGTGATAATGGAACTTTGAACTCGTGGTCTATCGAAATCTGTACACAACAAGTTACGTTACTTACGGAAAGTTTTGGATTGGATTCGTTTACTATAGCGCCAAATCCAAACAATGGGGTTTTCAATGTAAACTTCAATCCTACGGTTAATGATGTTGAAATTAGTGTGTATGATATGCAAGGAAGATCCGTTTTCCAACGTCAATATACTGCTAATGGTGCATTTAATGAAACAGTTGATTTAGGCACTGTGCAAACAGGGGTATATTTAGTTACTGTGATGAATGGATCCAATAAAGAAGTACGTAAAATCGTAATTCGATAATTTATTTTCTTTAAAATATGAAAAGCTCCCTCGGGAGCTTTTTTTTATGGATTTACTTTCCGTTAAATGTATTCATCGTGGTGGCCAATCCTGCGAGTACAAAAGAGGCAATCGCCTCTCGGCAAAGCGCCAATCGTTCGGGTAGGGCTTCATTTTCACTTTCATCCCATTCGCCCAACACATAATTCACTTGTTGTCCTTTTTTAAATTGATCGCTGATGCCAAATCGAAACCGTGGGTATTCAGTGGTTGAAAGAACGGCTTGAATGTTTTTTAAACCATTATGGCCACCATCACTTCCTTTGGCTTTAATTCGTACGGTTCCAAAAGGCAAATTCAAATCATCGGTAATAATCAATACATTTTCAGCGGGAATATTTTCTTTATCCATCCAATACTTAACGGCTTTACCGCTCAAATTCATATAGGTATTGGGCTTCAACAAAAACACAGTTTTCCCTTTGATTTTACACTCGGCCAGGTCTCCTAATTTTACGGTTTGAAAAGACTCGTTTTCTTGTTTTGCGAAAAAATCCACTACTTTAAATCCAATGTTGTGTCGGGTATTCACGTAATCAGCGCCAATATTGCCTAAGCCTACTATTAGATATTTCTTCATAGGTGTTGTATTTTCAGAATTTGGTGTTTTACGAAATAGGGAAAGAAACCGAACCATGAGTGCAAAAGTACTTCAAATGCCGTAGGTCTTCAAAAAAAAAGCACCGGAATTGTCCGATGCTTTTGGTAATCCTTATGGAAAAGATTATTTTTTCTTTCCTTTGGCTGCTGCTTTTTCGGCTTTTGCTGCTTCTTGAGCTGCTTTCATCGCCGCACGTGAAATCTTCACTTGACAAACAACCGTATTGTCTGGGTGCATTAATTTGTAATTGTCACTTCCTAATTTGGTTACATACAATTTGTTCCCCATTTGCAATTCAGAAATATCTGCATACACATAATCAGGAAGGTTTTTTGGTAATGCTTTTACTTTTAAACGACGTAGGTTTAAGTTCAAAACACCTCCTAATAATACCCCGGGTGAAGTACCTGTGATTTTTACAGGAACCTCCATGATGATTTCTTTGTCTTCATTTAATTGATAAAAATCAATGTGTAAGATAGCATCAGAAACTGGGTGGAATTGAATATCCTGTAGGATAGCGTTATACACCTTACCTCCTAAATCAATCGCAACAGTGTGCGCATCTGGAGTGTAAACTAAACTTTTGAAAGCTTTGCTTTCTGCTTGAAAGTGTACTGGTTGTTCTCCTCCGTAGATTACGCAAGGAACCATTCCAGCATCACGTACGGCCTTAGTTGCCTTTTTGCCTACGCTTTCTCTTTCAGATCCTTTGATTGAAATTGACTTCATTATTTAGATTTATTAATTATTTACATTAAAAATTTTCCGCTAATGGAGTTGTTGTGTTGCACCATCTGCATTACTTCGGCAAACAGTGGCGCACAACTGACCACTTTAATTTTTGGCGATCCCTTTTTCAGCGGAATGGAATCGGTAACGATGAGCTCGCTAAGCTGTGATTTTTCAATTTTTTCATACGCATCTCCCGATAGTATTGCATGGGTACAAATAGCTCGAACACTTAAAGCGCCTCGTTCAATCATCAAGTCGGCCGCTTTTGCTAAGGTTCCTCCTGTGTCAATCATGTCGTCTACAAGAATCACATTGCGCCCTTTTACTTCACCAATCAGTTCCATCGTTTCAATAACATTGGCCGCTTTTCGTTGTTTGTAACAAACCACTACGTCGGAGGTCAAGAACTTGGAATAGGCATACGCTCGTTTTGAACCTCCCATATCAGGCGATGCAATGGTAAGATTTTCTAGATTCAAACTTTTCACGTAGGGCAAGAAAATCGTAGAGGCAAACAAGTGATCTACTGGTTTTTCAAAAAATCCTTGAATTTGATCCGCGTGCAAGTCCATGGTCATAATCCGCGTCGCCCCAGCAGTTTCCAATAATTTAGCAATCAATTTGGCTCCGATGGGAACACGAGGTTTGTCTTTACGATCTTGACGTGCATACCCAAAATAAGGGATTACAGGGGTAATGTGTCGGGCTGAAGCGCGCTTGGCAGCATCAATCATCAACAGCAATTCCATTAAATTATCGGCCGAAGGAAATGTCGAACAGACAATGAAAACCCGTAATCCACGAATGGATTCTTCAAAGGACGGCTGAAATTCACCATCACTAAATTTTGAGAACGTAACTTTACCCAGCGGCACCCCGTAATGTTTGGCGATTTGCTCGGCAAGGTGGACACTTTGGGAACACGCAAATATCTTTGCTTCCGGTTCTTGATGTGACATTTTAATCGGTTGTTTAGTAGTGAGTTAGTGTGTGTTGTGTTTATTGAGGTGCAAATTTAGAAATAAAATCTGACTGAAGGCCTATATTTTTCAGTATTTTTTTCTTGTTTATTTCAATTTTTATGTACATTTGCACCCACAAAAACACTAAATCCATGCCCGGATGGCGGAATTGGTAGACGCGCACGACTCAAACTCGTGTTCTTAGGAGTGTGGGTTCGATTCCCACTCCGGGTACAAAGCTTCAAACCTTCGTTTGGAGCTTTTTTATTTTAGCGAAAAAAGCGGTGAAAGATTTGTGATCTACCCCATTTAGACTATAGTTTTATTTCAACAATACTTACTACAGGATAATGGTCAGATAGCCATTGATGATTAGGTTTTTCTGATAGAATTTGACTAGAATGGATTTTAAAATATTGGCGAGAAACCCAAATGTAATCAATGTAGTTGTTTTCGGGTTTGTCAGTATGAAATCCATTGAATGTCCCTAGCTTACTATCGGGATTCATAGCGGTATAACTATTTACCCAATCCTCTTTTAGCAACTTCAAACGAGGATGTTCAGGAGTGGTATTAAAATCGCCCATAAGGATTACGGGTTCATTCTTGGGATTTCGAACGGCAATTTGTGCTAAGATAAGTACTAAGCTTTCTGTTCGTGCTTGTTCTCCAACATGATCCCAATGCGTATTGAATACCCAGCATTTTTTTCCAGTCAAGCGGTCTTCAAGATGCACAAAGCTACAGACGCGATTGCAAGCGGCATCCCAACCGCGTGAAATTTTTTCAGGGGTACTCGATAACCAGAACGTCCCGCTATCTTTAATCATAAAACGACTGGTTTTTATGAATACACAACTGGCTTCTCCTGTTTGATTTTCTTCCCTACCTACGCCCACTTTTTGATAATCGGGCATGCCTTTTTGCAATTCTATCACTTGATGGGGAAGTGCTTCTTGTACGCCCAACACATCGGGATGTATGGTGTTGATTTGATGCAAAAGTGGGATTTTTCGATTGTCCCATCGGTTTACACCATCAGAGGCTACATCGAGTCGGATGTTGTAAGTCATCACCGAAAATTTCTCGGATTGTGCCCATCCTTTTGCAAGCATAAGTAACGCAAGAATGCCTACATAGAAGTTACTTTTTTTCCACATCCTACTCTTTTTACACACTTTTAATGACATAGGTTACTATACCCCAAATAATCAGTTCATTTTCTTCTGTGATTAAAATGGGAGGATAGTGGGGATTTTCAGGCATTAAATACACGGCATTTTTTTCTTTTCGAATGCGTTTTACCGTAAATTCCCCGTCAATACAGCATACGGCAATTTTGTTATGAACGGGTTCCAAACTACGGTCAATGACCATGATATCGCCATCGTCTATTCCGGCACCAATCATTGAATTTCCAGAAGCTTTCGCGTAGAAGGTTGCCTCGCGGTTGCGCACTAATACGTTGTCCAAACTGATTTTTGCTTCATCAAAGTCGGCCGCCGGTGAAGGAAACCCCGCTTTGATTCCGCCTGAGAAATAGGGGAGTCCTTCCTTCGGACTTAAATCGGGGATGAAAAAAGTGAGTTTAGCGTTTTCTAGCGACATTGTACCGTAATGATATCGTTAATATTGGTGGTGAATTTGGGCGACAAATGGTTTTGCTTCATCTTCCACGTACGATTCAAATCGTGCATTCCCAAGCGGATTTTTCGCTCTCCCGTTTTTTTGAAATAGGCATCCATTACTCTCATCAGCGCTTCGTGTTTTGGATTTTCATCTTGAAACAAATTGAACTGCTTTTGGTTTTGTGGGGTAATTGATGATACAATCACGCCTGTTTTTTTGTATTCTTCACCTTCGCGAAACAGCTGTGCAATCATACGGGTAGCGGTTTGACTGAGCGTAATACTCGAATGGGTAGGAAACGGTAAGGTTTCTTGTGCATAAAAATTATACCGTCCGTTATCGGGATTATGAAATTTATCTTTGCGCAAATACACGGTAACTACTTGGCAGTCGGATTGTTGTTTTCGTAACTTTTCACCACAAATCGACGCAAAAGTCGATACTCGCTCTTTCAATTCGTCGAGGCTACTGATGCGGCCTTCAAAACTTCGGGTTACAGCGATGTGTTTTTTATCTTTAGGCTCTTCGAGTTCCAGCACCGACTGACCCAACAATTCCAAACGCAAACGGTTCCCAACCACACCCATTTCTTTTTGAATGTAGGACTCATGTTGTGGCAGTGTGAAATCGTAAGCCGTATGAATCTGGCGTGCTTTCATTTTTTTTGTCAATCGAAAACCGATGCCCCAAACGTCCTCTATGGCCGTCCATTTTAACGCTTTGATTCGTTTTTCTTCGCTGTCGATGACATACGAGCCTTGGGTGTGTTCAGGGAATTTTTTGGCAATTTTATTAGCAATTTTAGCCAAGGCTTTAGAGGGCGCAAAGCCAACAGAAATGGGAATACTCAACCATTTCAAGACGCGCTTTCGCATTTGAATTCCATAATCCTGCCAGTTGATAGCGTGCATGCCGTCAAAATTCAGGAAGGCTTCGTCGATACTGTAGACTTCAACATGAGGTGTAAACCCCTCTAAAATTTTCATTACGCGACTACTCATGTCTCCATACAGTGCATAATTGGATGAAAAGACATGGATGCCGTGTTTTCTGATCAGTGGGCGGCATTCAAATTCGGGCGCACCCATGGGAATTCCCAAGTCTTTTGCTTCATAACTCCGCGCAATGACACAACCGTCATTGTTGGACAGCACCACAATGGGTTTTCCTACCAATTGCGGTTGGAACACCCGTTCACAGGAGGCATAAAAATTATTGCAATCGACTAACGCATACATGGTATAAAAGTAGCGAATCGGATGAAAATGACGGGAAAGAACAAGCGTTAAAATTCGCCATTGTTCATAAAAAAAGGCCATCCGTTGGGACAGCCTTTAGGTATTGAAAATCGTCTGATTATTTCAATAAATCCATCATACAACTCGGGTAAATTCCCATACCGATATTGAGTGCAATAGCTACAATAGCGACCAAGGTATATACCCAAGATATGGATGTTGCTTCGTCATCGGCTTCTTTATTGTACATGGCTAAAATTAGTTTAAAATAGTAGCCAATACTAATGATTGAATTCACTACTCCTACAATAACGGCAATTAAATAACCCGCTTCAATAGTTTGGGTGAACAGGGAGAATTTTGCAAAAAAGCCCGCAAAAATTGGAATCCCCGCCATAGATAATAAGGCCATGGTGAGAATTGCAGCGAGGATCGGGTGGCGTTTTCCCAACCCATTGAAATCAGCAACGTTCTGCGTCTCTTTATTTTTGGTAACGGCAGTTATAACAGCAAAGGCAGCAATACCCGCCAAAGCATACGCTGCAGTATAATAGAAAAGGGTACCGGCAGCGGTGGTTAAACTTAACAAAGCCAAAAGCATAAATCCGGCATGTGAAATACCTGAAAAAGCCATCATTCGTTTTACATTCTCTTGACGTAAAGCCAAAAGGTTCCCTACAAACATGGTTAAAATGGCAACAGCTAAAAGCGCTATTTCAAAGGAGTAGGGCATTTCTTTGTTCAAGCCCGTAACCAATTTGTATAACGTAGCCACGGCCACAACTTTAGCCAAAGTGCTCATGGTAGCGGTCACCAAAGTGGGAGAACCCTCATACACATCAGGTGCCCAAAAATGGAACGGTGCTGCAGCAATTTTGAACAACATTCCAATAAGCATCATGGTAATTCCAAAATAGAACCAAATAGGAAGTCCGGCCCCTTGTGACAATTCATAGATTTCGGCTACATCAAAGTAACCCGTAGCGCCGTAAACCAAACAAATTCCGAAAAGAATAAATCCAGAAGCGAAAGAGCCCAACAAGAAGTATTTCATACCCGCTTCATTGCTCAGTAGGCTTAAGCGTTCACTCCCTGCAAGGATATACAACGCGATAGAAAGAATTTCAATACCGATGAAAAACATCGATAAATTTCCAAACGAAACCATGGCGATGGCTCCAGCCAACAAAAAGATTTTTATAGCAATAAAATCGGAGAATTTGGATGGTTTGTCTTTGTAATAATCCCCGCTCATCAGAATTAGAAAAACGGTCAAAACGATAAATAAGCTAGAAAAGGCCACCGAAAAATTAGATACCACAATCATGTTATAGTACCATGAAGAAGGATGGTTAAATTCGGAAATCGTAAGTCCAAGGATCGCTAACAAAGCAACCACGGAAACCGGTACAATGGCTTTTCTCAGATTGATAATTTCAGCTAAAAGACAGAAGATGCCTAAACCTGATACAGCGATTAGTGTATTCATTCGTATGACAGAATTAAGAACGGTTGATTAATGTAAAGATTTCTTGTAGCGATGGATTGACCAAGTCCAATAAAGGTTTAGGATACAACCCAAAGAACAATAAGAAGGCAATGAGCACTACCATTACAAAGGTTTCACCGAGAGTTACTTCGGCAAAAAGTTTGGCATTGGCTTCACCCAACATTACATTTTGAAACATCTTCAACATGTAATAAGCCCCTAAAATGATTGTAGTTCCACCAAGAACCGCATACCACACATTGATTTGCGATAAACTATACAGCACGGTAAACTCCCCTACAAAGTTATACGTGCCGGGCAAGGCTACAGAGGCCAAAACCAAAATCATAAATAAGGAAGTGAATTTTGGGGTTTGAACGCGAATTCCGCCCATAGCCTCAATATTTCGTGTTTCCAAACGGCGGTAAATGATTTCAGCGGCGTAAAACAACCCGACAATCACAAAACCGTGTGCAATCATTTGCGATACGGCACCACTTAAACCATCGAAAGTGAGACTATAACAGCCCGCTGCAATTAAACCTACGTGGGCTAACGAGGAGTAAGCCAATAATCGTTTGATATCTTTTTGACGTAAAGCGGCGATAGATCCATAAATGACACCCGCGATACTAAGTCCTAAAAGGATGGGCATGTACGTTTTTGCTGCCAAAGGGGCAATAGGGAGTTGCCAACGGATTACACTGTACAATCCCATTTTTAACATGACTCCCGAGAGCAACATAGTACCTACTGTTGGTGCTTTTTGATACACATCAGCCTGCCAGGTATGGAAAGGAACTACAGGAATTTTAATCGCATACGCTAAAAAGAAGGCCAAGAAAATCCACGTTTGCTCCTCAGTGCTAAGTTGTAAAGCATACAAATCGCTGAGTAAGAAACTTCCTGCTTTTTGGTATAAATAGGCGAAAGCAACCAACATGAATAAGGATCCACCTAAGGTATAAATGAAAAACTTAAGTACGGCTTTTTTGCGTGTTTCAATGGCATCATTCCCCCACAACAACGCGATAAAGTAGATGGGGATTAAAGCTAATTCCCAGAAAATATAATAAAGAAGTCCGTCGGCGGCCAAAAATGTACCCGCCATAGCAAACGCCATGAAGAGAATTAACGCATATATGCTTTTGGCATTTTTAAATGCATTAGCAAAGGAACTAAGCAGGATAAGCGGCGTTAATACGGTGGTGAGTAAAACCATCGCCAATGCTAAGCCATCAACCTTTAAGGCAAAAAATGCTTTGGGTGAAGAAATCCAAGGTAAAGAAACATTAAGTGTACTGAAATCACTTACGGTTGCCAAAAGAAATAAGGTAATTCCCATGGCAGCGGTACTAAAAAGTAAAGCCACTTTGGAAGCCAGTTTATCGCCAGCCAAATAGGTACATACAGCACCGATAAGTAATAAAAGTAATAGAGTAGTTACGTCCATCAGGATAATTTTTTAAGCTAAAAACAAATAGATGAAAAGGACACTAAATCCAATTACAAAAGCAAATAGATACAATCCGATACTTCCGTTTTGAACACGTGCACCTAAGTTTCCTATACCGTTGGCTAATGTGCCCAAACTGAAAACCAATTGGGATAAAGCAGGTTCAAGTGTATCCCGGAAAAAGCGTGCTAAGCCATTAATGGGTTTTACAATCAAAGCCATATAGCCTTCATCTACATAATATTTGTGGTAAATTGTTTTGGCCAATCCGGTCATTTCATCATCCTCTTTCGGAACAGCACCACCTTTTAAGAACTTCGCATACGCCATCCCAATTCCAATCAATCCACCGGCAACAGCTACGGCCATTAAAATATATTCAGTAGTTCCTAAATGATGTTCTGCATGACTTTCACTAAATAAAGGCGCTAGGTAGTGATTTAACCAACTGCCTCCAAAAGGCAAGCTGATTACCCCACCAACCAACGACAAAATGGCTAATACTATTAAGGGTAACGTCATAAAACTAGGACTCTCGTGCAAATGATGTTTTTGTTCCTCTGTGCCACGGAAGTCGCGATAAAATGTGAGATACATCAATCGGAACATGTAGAAAGCCGTCATGATGGACGCCAAAGATGCAATGATCCATAGAGGGATATTGGCATGGAAAGCGGTCAGAAGAATTTCATCCTTCGAGAAAAATCCAGAAAACGGAGGAATCCCTGAAATCGCCAACGTTGCAATCATCATTGTGGCAAAAGTGATGGGCATGATTTTACGTAACCCACCCATGCGGCGCATATCTTGTTCGTGGTGCATGGCATGAATCACTGATCCCGAACCTAAGAACAAACACGCTTTGAAGAAGGCATGTGTGATTACATGGAAAACGGCCACGTTATATGCTCCAAGTCCTAAAGCTAAAAACATAAGTCCCAATTGCGATACTGTTGAATACGCCAATACTTTTTTGATGTCATTTTGGAAAAGACCGATGGAAGCAGCAACTAAAGCTGTCACAGCACCGACAATCGCAATAATATTTTGAACAAGTGGAGTTAGGTCGAATATGAAATTTAAACGCGTAATCATAAAAATTCCCGCTGTAACCATTGTCGCCGCGTGAATCAATGCCGATACGGGTGTTGGACCTGCCATCGCATCGGGCAACCAAGTATACAAAGGTAATTGAGCTGATTTCCCCATAGCTCCGATGAATAAACACAAGGCCGCTACAGTTAGTTTGGCCGTATCCACATTTCCAGCGGTGATGGCAGCTTTCAACTGCGCGTAATCCAAGGTAGAAAACATAGAGCCTAAAATGAAAATTCCGATTAAGAATCCTAAATCCCCAATGCGGTTCATGATGAATGCTTTTTTGGCAGCATCATTATACTCTTGGTTTTTGTACCAGAAGCCAATGAGTAAGTAAGAACACAATCCAACGCCTTCCCATCCGATAAACATGATAAGGATATTACTTCCGACCACCAACGTAATCATGAAAAACACGAATAGATTGAGGTACGAAAAGAATTTATGCATGTTTTCATCCTCATGCATATAACTGATGGAATATAAATGAATCAACGACCCAATACCCGTTACAAACAGCAACCATAGTAATGACAATTGATCCAATAGAATACCGATATCCAATTTGAAATTACTTACTGCAATCCAATCAAATAAGGTAACCGAAATGGGTTTTCCCGTTTGGTTGACCTGCAAAAAGAAATAGACACTGATGGCAAACGAAATAGCCACTGCTACAGTTCCTAAAGTGCCAGCGAATCCTTTTCCCGCTTTTTTACCAAAGAACACATTCCCTAAGAACCCGATAAAAGGGGCAAGTAAAACTATTAAAACTAAATTCTTCTCCATTGCACCTTACCCTTTTAAATTTTTCAAATTAGCAATATCAATCGAACCGATATTTCGGAAAATAGCAACTAGAATAGCCAATCCTACAGCCACTTCAGCAGCGGCTACGGCCATTGAGAAAAATACGAACACCTGACCTTCGGCATCTTGATGATAGGTTGAGAAAGCGACAAACAATAAGTTTACAGCATTCAGCATGATTTCGATGGACATGAAAACAATGATTGCATTTCTTCGGTACAGCACCCCGAAAACCCCAATACAAAAAAGGATTGCGGATAGAAATAGGTAATTTTCAATGCCGATATGATTTAAAATATTCTCCATAGTTTATCGTGTCGATTTTTCTTTTTTAGACAAAAGTACTACACCCAACATCGCTGTGAGTAGTAATATGGATACAAACTCAAAAGGAACCATATATTCATTTAACAAAACTTTACCCAACACTTTGATGGATTGAAAATCTTGTCCGGTAACGTCGTATTCTCCCATGATGGGTTTGGTATCTACAAATACATAGGTCAATACCCCACACAAAAGAATAAAGATGATTACTGCAGCATAACGTGTCATGCGTGGCTTGTGTACTTCATCTTCTTTGTTGAGGTTCATCAACATGATGGTAAAAAGGAACAATACCATGATGGCACCCGCATATACAATGAGTTGAACTAGCGCTAAGAACTGGGCATTAAATAACAGATAATGTCCCATAATCGAAACCATACAAAGTACTAAGTAAATAGCACTGTGAATTGGGTTTTTACTGTAAATCGTCAAAAAGGCAGTGGCAAGGGTAAATGCCGACAGAATGTAGAAAATTAGTAATACTGTTGACATAATTAGTTTAGGTTTTTGGTGTTAGCCATGGCTACTTCAAGTGGCATTACTAATTTATCTTTTCCGTAAATAAAATCTTCACGATCGTATTGTGCAGGCACTAATTCTTTTGAAATCGTCATGTAAATAGCATCTTTAGGACAAGCCTCTTCACATAAACCACAGAAAATACAACGCAACATGTTGATTTCATAGATTTCAGCATATTTTTCCTCACGGTACAAATGTTCTTCACCGGGTTTACGCTCTGCCGCTTTCATGGTAATGGCTTCTGCGGGGCAAGTAAGTGCACATAACCCACAAGCGGTACAGTTTTCACGTCCTTGTTCATCGCGTTTCAAGGTATGCTTTCCGCGGTAAACGGGACTGAATTCACGGACTTGTTCAGGGTAGTGAATGGTTGCTTTTCTTCGGAAAAAGTGTTTAATGGTAATCAACAACCCTTTAATGATTGCGACCAAGTAAAGACGCTCCCAAAACGTCATTTCCTTGTGGGAAACTTGTTTTTTCTTGCCAGAGAGCGAAATGTTCTGAATTGATGTTGCCATAGAACAGGTTCTTATTTAAAAGCCAGAATACAAATTCCGGTGATCATAATATTAATAATTGAAAGTGGAATCAAAATTTTCCAACCCAAATTCATCAATTGGTCATAACGGAAGCGTGGAATCGTCCAACGCACCCACATATAAAAGAAGATGAAGGCGCAGATTTTTACAAATAAAACGGCAATTCCGATAAGGGTTGCAATATTCGTTCCCAAATGAATGCCTGCCCAGTCCATACCGGGATAATTATACCCACCAAAATATAAGACTGCCAAAATAGTAGATGAGATAAACATATTGGCATATTCAGCAAACAGATAGAAGCCCATTTTCATGGATGAATATTCGGTATGGTACCCCCCGATCAATTCACTTTCGCATTCGGCTAAGTCAAAAGGAGTTCGGTTGGTTTCGGCAAAAGCACAAATTAAAAAGATTAAAAATCCAACGGGTTGATAAAATACATTCCAATCCATACCGTGTTGTTGCTCAGTAATGGCACGCAAACTAAGTGATCCACTCATCATTAACAATGCGATAATAGAAAGACCCATAGCTACTTCATACGACACCATTTGCGAAGCCGCACGAACAGCTCCCATCAATGAGAATTTATTGTTGGAAGCCCAACCACCAATCATAATGCCATAAACGCCCACAGAGATTACACCAAAAATGTACAATAACGAAACGTCAATGTCGGTAGCTTGTAGGATAACCGTACGTCCAAAAATTTCTAATTTATCGCCCCATGGAATCACCGCACTAGTAATTAACGCTGTAGCCATAGCGACACCTGGACCTACAAAAAACAAAAACTTGTTGGGGGTGTTAGGTTCAAATTCTTCTTTCGCAAAAAGTTTCAACCCGTCTGCTAAAGGTTGTAATAAACCACCCCATCCCGCTCGGTTGGGTCCTACACGATCTTGAAGAAATGCAGCTACTTTTCTTTCTGCCCAAGTAGAATACATGGCCATGAGCATTGTGACCGCAAAAATGACTACGATGAAAATACTTTTTTCAATAATTAATGCACTATCCATATTATTGTTTTACTTCGGTTCCGTCAATTTTTTTGTTGTAGTCAATGTCCGCCATACTGATTTTCTTACGATCTTCATCACGGCCCATTAAGATACCGCGTTCGGTGTTGATAATCACTTTCTCAAGTTTTCGACTGTAGTTGTTGACATTGATTACCGAGTCTTTTTCAAACTTACGTGGGCCTTCAATAGTCCAATCGGAAACTTCTTTTTTGTCATAACGACAGGTGTTGCAAATGAAATCTTCGACTTCATGGTATTCATCTTTACGAGCTGTAACCCGTTGAATTTCATTTCCAAACATCCAAACGGTTACTTTACCGCAACAGCCCGGTGTAGTACATTCACGGTGTGCATTGAACGGTTTGTTGAACCAAACACGCGATTTGAATCGGAATGTTTTATCGGTAAGTGCTCCAACAGGACATACATCAATCATATTTCCTGAGAATTCATTTTCAATAGCGGCCGAAACCATGGTAGAAATTTGCGCATGATCTCCACGATTCAAAACGCCATGGACACGGTAGTCGGTTAATTGTTCAGCTACTTGTACGCAACGTTGACAAAGAATGCAACGATTCATGTGCAATTGAATTTTATCACCGATATTTTCGGGTTCAAACGTGCGTTTTTCCTCAATAAATCGGGTATTGGCATGACCGTGTTCAAAACTCAAATTTTGCAAATCACATTCTCCTGCTTGGTCACAAACGGGACAGTCCAAAGGGTGATTGATCAACAAAAATTCAGTTACTGCTTTACGGGCTTCCGTTACGCGGTCAGACGTTTTACTTTTAACTTCCATACCGTCCATACAACCGGTAACGCAAGAGGCTACTAGTTTTGGCATTGGGGTAGGATTGGCGTCGCTTCCTTTGGTTACTTCAACCAAACAACAACGGCATTTTCCTCCAGAACCCTTAAGTTTGGAGTAGTAACACATCGCTGGAGGAACTACATCCCCTCCAATCATTCGTGCTGCTTGTAAGATGGTGGTTCCAGCTTCAACCTCGATTTCGTGTCCGTCAATTGTTACTTTCATCTTCTTGTAGGTTATCTAGTGCGTAAGCAAACGACTTAACGCAGTTATTGATTTAAACAGTTTGTGGAGCCACTAGGTGACGAACTTTTTCGAAAGGTTCGTGTGTGAAATGGTCTCGATTTTTAATTTTTTCAGGGAAACGAACATGGTATTCAAATTCCTCTCTAAAGTGACGAATAGCAGCTGCTACAGGCCATGATGCGGCATCGCCCAAAGGACAAATTGTATTTCCTTCAATTTTAGATTGAATGCTCCACAACAATTCGATATCTTCTTCACGGCCTTCCCCGTTTTCGATGCGCCACAATACTTTTTCTAACCAACCCGTTCCTTCCCGGCAAGGGGTACATTGTCCACAGCTTTCATGGTGGTAAAAACGGGCAAAATTCCAAGTATTTCGCACGATACAGGCTCGGTCATCGTAAACAATAAATCCGCCTGAACCCAACATAGAACCTGTGGCAAAACCACCGTCTGATAAACTTTCATAGGTCATCAAGCGGTCGTCTCCGTTGGCTGTTTTATAAATTAAATGAGCGGGTAAAATAGGTACAGAACTACCTCCAGGCACCAAGGCTTTCAAAGGTCGATCAGTTTCCATACCGCCACAATATTCGTCTGAATTAATAAATTCTTCTACCGAAATACCCAACTCAATTTCGTAAACCCCAGGTTTTTTGATATTTCCTGAAGCAGAAATTAATTTGGTTCCTGTAGAACGTCCAATTCCTATCGCTGCATAATCGGCTCCCGAATTATTGATAATCCATGGCACCGCAGCAATAGATTCTACATTATTCACTACGGTTGGATTAGCCCACAATCCACTGATAGCCGGGAAAGGCGGTTTCAAACGCGGGTTTCCTCGTTTTCCTTCTAACGATTCAATCAATGCGGTCTCTTCACCGCAAATGTAGGCACCGGCACCACAATGTACGTATAAGTCCAAATCAAATCCTGACCCTTGAATGTTTTTACCCAACCAACCCGCAGCGTAAGCTTCTTGAATCGCGCGCTCGAGTATTTTATAGACCCACATATATTCCCCGCGAATATAAATATAGGAGAGGTTGGCCTCTAACGCGATACTCGAAGTAATCATTCCTTCAATCAATAAATGCGGAATGTATTCCATCAAGTAACGGTCTTTAAAAGTCCCCGGTTCCGATTCGTCTGCATTGCATACGAGGTGTCTCGGTTTACCTGATTTTTTGTCGATAAAACTCCATTTCATTCCCACGGGAAATCCTGCTCCACCACGGCCGCGCAATCCAGAAGCTTTTACTTCTTCAATGATGGCTTCGGGAGTCATTTTTAACGCTTTTTCGACGGAAGCATAACCGCCCTCACGACGATATACTTCATACGATTTAATTCCAGGGACATTAATTTTGTCCAGTAATATCTTTCTTCCCATGATACTATTTGTCGTAAAAAGTTATATTACCCGCTTTGCAGTCGTCAATGAGCTGATCAATTTTTTCTTTGGTCAAATGTTCATGGTAGTAATCGCCCAATTGCAACATCGGGGCATACCCACAGGCTCCTAAACATTCTACACCTCGCACTTCAAAAAGTCCGTCAGTAGTTGGTTGCGCAATTCCTACATTGAGTTTTTGACAGGTATATTCCATCAAATCTTCTACACCGCGTTGGCAGCAGGGTGAAGTTTGACAAAATTCCAACATATATTTTCCAACGGGTCTCTGGTTAAACATGGTATAAAACGTCACCACTTCATAGACCTCAATAGGTTTTAATTCCAAAATTTCGGCTACTTTGTTTTGGAGTTCAATGCTCAACCAGTTTTCGTGAGCATCTTGGACTTCATGCAAAACAGGGAGCAATGCCGACTTCTTTTTGTCAGCAGGATAATGGCTCACCAACTCGTTAATACGGGCCATCAAAGCATCCGTAATATTTATTTCTTGGGTGTAATGGTGTTTTTCCATAAGATTAAGCGTCTAATTCGCCTGCAATTACATTTAAACTGGATAAGATCACAATAGCATCCGAGAGCATGGCTCCTTTAATCATTTCAGGGTAAGCTTGGTAATAAATGTAACAAGGTCTTCTAAATTTCAAACGATAAGGAGTACGACTACCGTCAGCAATTAAATAAAAACCTAATTCACCATTACCTCCTTCAACTGCGTGGTAGATTTCTTCCACAGGAACAGGGACTTCTCCCATTACAATTTTGAAATGGTAAATTAAGCTTTCCATGTTGTTGTACACCTCTTCTTTAGGTGGAAGATAGTAGTCAGGAACATCAGCATGATGAGGTCCTTCAGGGAGTTTGGCAAGGGCTTGGCGAATGATAGACAAACTTCCCCAAACTTCTGCATTACGGACGCAAAAACGGTCATAAGTATCTCCTGATTGTCCTACAGGAATTTCAAAGTCGAAATCGTCATACGAAGAATACGGTGCGGCTTTACGTACATCGTAGTCAATTCCCGCCGCGCGGAGATTAGGACCCGTAAATCCATATTCCATGGCGCGTTCTGCGGTAATTGGACCTACATTTACCGTGCGATCGATGAAAATTCGGTTGCGTTCGAATAAGTTTTCAAACTCTTTCCAAGCCACTGGAAATTCTTCTAAGAAGGCATTGAGTTTGCGGAACGCTTCCTCCGACCAATCGCGTTCAAAACCGCCAATACGACCCATGTTGGTCGTTAATCGTGCCCCACAAATTTCTTCGTAGATCTCATATATTTTTTCGCGGAATTGGAATACATAGAGGAATCCTGTATAGGCTCCTGTATCCACACCGAGAATGGAATTACAGATGATATGGTCAGCAATACGTGCCAATTCCATCACAATAACGCGAAGGTATTGCGCCCGTTTTGGAACGTCAATTTTCAATAGTTTTTCGACCGTCATCCACCACGCCATATTATTGATGGGGGAGGAACAGTAATTCATTCGGTCGGTCAATACATTGATTTGATAGAAAGCGCGATTTTCGGCAATTTTCTCAAACGCACGATGGATATAGCCTACAGTAGGTTCGGCATCCAAAATGCGTTCCCCATCCATTAAAAGAATGTTTTGGAAAATACCATGCGTGGCGGGGTGTGTTGGTCCCAAATTGAGAATCGAAAGTTCGCTACCGTCTTCGTTGCGACGACTTTCAATAATCTTGGCATATCGATGTTCCGGAGGTAAGAGTAAATCGGACATGTATGAGTATGAATTACATTAACAATTAGCGGGAGTTCTCCCAAAGAATCGGTCGTCTTTATCGGTGCGCCCACTGTCTTCCATTGGGAATTCTTTACGCATCGGAAACGACACCATTTCATCCATATTTAAGATGCGTTTCAATTGCGGGTGGCCTTGGAATTGTATGCCATAAAAGTCATACGCCTCTCGTTCCATCCAATTGGCACATAAAAATAAATCAGTAATTGTAGCCACTTCAGGTTCTTGATTTAGATAGGTTCGTACACGAATGCGTGTATTTTCGACCCAATTGTGAAGTTGGTAAACTACTGCAAACTGATGATCATCGTCGTTATCTGGGTAATGTACTCCTGCTAAATCAGTTAGAAAATGGAAGTTTAATTCTTCGTCTTCTTTTAAAAAACGAATAACCTCGTGTATAATTGAAGCATCTGCTTCAAACGAAAAAATGTCACGTTGCATTTCGAAGGAGCGTACCTGCTCACCAAATTGACTCGTGACTTTTTCCTGAATATGAACGGTTTCTATAGCCATAATTACAGGTTGTAGGAAGCTAATAATTCTTTGTATTCTGGGGAGTTTCTACGACGTACCGATTCGTTTTTCACTAAGTCCTGCAATTGCATTACACCTTGAACAATTTGTTCGGGGCGTGGAGGACACCCAGGCACATATACGTCTACTGGAATTACCTTGTCAATACCTTGTAATACAGAATACGTGTCAAAAACACCTCCCGATGAGGCACAAGCTCCAACAGCAATGACCCAGCGAGGCTCACTCATTTGCTCGTATACCTGACGTAAAATCGGCGCCATTTTTTTGGAAATCGTTCCCATCACCAACAACATATCCGCTTGTCGCGGAGAGAAACTTACACGCTCCGATCCGAAACGCGCTAAATCGTAATGCGATGCCATGGTAGCCATAAATTCAATACCACAACAAGAAGTGGCAAAAGGCAACGGCCAAAGTGAATTAGCTCGTGCTAAACCGACTACATCGCTTAATTTGGTTGCGAAAAATCCTTCGCCTGTGACTCCTTCTGGTGGAGCTGCCATTTTGGGTGTATTATTTTCCATAGCAAAGAAGTTTTATTCCCATTCCAAGGCTTTCTTTTTAATGATATAAAAGAAGCCAACCAGTAGAAGGGACATGAAAATAATCATTTTTATCATACCATCGTAGCCCAATTCTTTGAAGTTCACCGCCCAAGGATAAAGAAAAATCACTTCAACGTCAAACAACACAAATAGGATAGCTACCAAGAAATATTTTACAGAAAACGGGATACGGGCATTACCAATCGATTCAATTCCACATTCGAAGTTTTTGTCTTTGTTTTGCGAATGTCTTTTTGGGCCTAAAAAGTCGGAACCAATAATCGTCAAAGCCACAAAAGATACAGCGATGCCAACCTGTATTAAAATCGGTAAAAAGTCAGTTTGTGTAGACTGCATACGACTCGTTTTTTTAAAATAGCCACAAATATACGCCTCAATATTGAAAACACAAAGATGTTAACCCCCCTTTATGAATTATTCAAGCGAAAATGTTTATTTAAATTTATTCTAAATAATTCAGTTCCCAAGTCAAAAAAAAACACTCCGTTTCGGGAGTGTTTTCATTCGGTAATCTGAAATCTATATATTTAGTTTTCAATAATTACTACGTCAATGGCTAATTTTCCTTTGCGACCGTCTTCTTCAACGTAAGACACATGGTCACCTTCTTTTAAGCCTTCTGATTTTAAACCGGTAGCATGAACAAAAATGTCCTTCCCAGTTTCGTCATTTACGATGAATCCAAATCCCTTAGACTCATTGAAAAATTTCACTTTTCCTGTTTGCATTGTAATGGGTAATAAATTAATTCGGCTAAAGGTAAACTTAAAATTTGATACCGCAAATTTTTAATGTTAAAATAATAAAAACTTTACAAAAAAATATTTTTAACACTGAAGAATGTGTTTATGAAATGCTTTAAATTGTGTGAAAATGACAAAAAAATACCGCAAGTGTTGCCAAAAAACCACACTTGCGATATGTTGAATGGGAATCTCCTAAAAATTAGGCGAGTCGAATATGAAGTTCACTTAATTGCGCATCATCAATCGGTGAAGGGGCATCAATCATCACGTCTCTTCCTGAATTATTTTTCGGGAAAGCAATGAAATCGCGTATCGTTTCTTGTCCCCCTAAAATCGCCACCAATCGGTCCAAACCAAAGGCTAAACCACCATGTGGAGGTGCGCCAAATTGGAAGGCATTCATCAAGAAGCCAAATTGTGCCTCGGCTTGTTCTTTGGTAAATCCTAACAACGAGAACATTTCGGCTTGCAAGGCTTTGTCGTGAATTCGAATCGATCCTCCTCCAATTTCATTTCCGTTTAACACCATATCATACGCATTGGCTCGAACTTTTCCTGGGTCGGTTTGTAAAAGGGCTTTGTCCTCGGGCTTGGGGGAAGTAAAGGGATGGTGCATCGCATGATAACGACCACTTTCTTCATCCCATTCCAATAGCGGGAAATCAACTACCCACAACGGCGCAAATTCATCGGATTTACGCAACCCTAAGCGTGTGGCCATTTCCATGCGCAAAGCCGATAATTGCGAACGCGTTTTATGCGCTGCACCCGACAATACCAAAATCAAATCACCGGGTTGAGCATGAGTCGCTTCTGCCCATTTTTTCAAATCGGTTTGATCATAAAATTTATCGACAGACGATTTTAATGTGCCGTCGGTTTCGTATTTGACATAGACCATTCCTTGTGCTCCAATTTGGGGTCGTTTTACCCAATCAATCAGCGCATCAATTTCTTTTCGGGAATAGCCTGCACAACCGGGTATGGCAATACCTACCACCAGTTCGGCGGCATTGAAAACTCCAAAATCTTTATGTTGCGCTACCGCATTGAGTTCGCCAAATTTCATATCAAAACGAATATCAGGCTTGTCATTTCCATACGTTTTCATGGCATATTCATACGTCATGCGCGGAAATTCGGCCACCTCTATTCCTTTTAAGGTTTTTAGCAAATGACGGGTCAATCCTTCAAATACATTTAAAATATCTTCTTGTTCCACAAAGGCCATTTCACAGTCGATCTGCGTAAACTCAGGCTGACGGTCGGCACGCAAATCCTCATCGCGAAAGCATTTTACAATTTGAAAATACTTATCCATACCGCCCACCATCAACAATTGCTTGAACGTTTGTGGCGATTGCGGTAAGGCATAAAATTGTCCTTCGTTCATACGACTAGGGACCACAAAATCGCGCGCGCCTTCGGGGGTGGATTTAATTAAATAAGGGGTTTCAATTTCACAAAAATCCAAATTAGATAGGTAGTTTCGAACTTCCATGGCAACCTTATGGCGAAACAACAACGCATTTTTTACAGGATTTCGACGAATATCTAAATAGCGGTATTTCATGCGTAAATCTTCCCCTCCATCCGTTTCATCTTCAATGGTAAAAGGTGGAAGTTGCGCTTCATTTAAAATTGTAAGTTCTGAAACCAAGATTTCGATATCTCCTGTAGGCATGTTTGGGTTTTTGGATTCCCGTTCAATCACGGTTCCTTTTACTTGAATCACATATTCGCGTCCCAACGATTTGGCTTGTTGAAATACATGTCCCAGGGTACGTTGCTCATCAAAAATTAGTTGTGTAACCCCATAGCGATCGCGTAAATCGGCCCAAATCAAAAATCCTTTGTCACGGGTTTTTTGTACCCATCCTGCCAAAGTAACTTCTTGTCCTACGTGCGCTGCATTTAAGGCGCCACAAGTATGTGTTCTATACATGTTTCCTGCTATTTGATTGTAATCGTTGTTTTGCATTCAAAATTCGATTGCAAAAATAACGAAAAGCCACGACAACTGCATGGGAAATTACAACTTTAGCGCGTCAGGGTTTACCCTAAACTGAACCGATGTTAAAATCGACACGCTCTCATTTTTTTCGTTACCTTTGATTGATGTAAATGAAGATAACTATTTTTTGTATGAAAAAAATGCTAGGCTTAATGGCCGTTTTATTTAGTGCGATGGTTTGGGCGCAAGATCAAGTGGCGTTGAAAATTGAAATTACCAATCGTATCGGCGATGTGGTGTACATCAAGAACAGTATGGGTAAAGATGTACAACAAATTAATGTCAATGACAAAGGATTCTTTGAAGCGCGTTTTGGCGTAGCTGAGGGGATGTACTTTTTGTTTGATGGCGCCGAATACGCTCGTTTGTTTTTGAAAAATGGGTTTGATTTAACCGCTCAGTTGGATGCAAAAGCGTTTGATGCTACTTTAAAATTTAGCGGGAAAGGTGCTCCTGAAAATAATTTCTTGGCCGACAAGACCCGTCAAGATGCTACCGTGGAAGCTGAATTTATGAAGTTAGAAACCGATGAAGCCGTCAATCAATTTTGTGAGCAACAAAAAAATGCCGTCTATCAAAAATTGGAAGCGGGCACGTTTGATCCCAAATTTGTGTCCAATGTAAAGTTGATGGCGGTGCAAGAGTTGATGCAAATGAAGACATATTTTAAAGAGTCGAAAGCCAAGTCCAAAATGAATGGAACCAAAGCGCCTAACTTTGAATATGTTGATGTGACAGGAAAAAAAGTCAAGTTGGAAGATTTCAAAGGGCAGTACGTATATATTGACATTTGGGCTACGTGGTGCGGTCCTTGTCGTGCGGAAATTCCAGCGTTGAAGCAAACCGAAGCCAAATATCATGGGAAAAAAATTGCTTTTGTAAGTATTTCCGTTGATGTGGATAAGGATTTTGAAAAATGGAAAAAATTTGTGGCCGAAAAGGAATTGGGGGGTACACAATTATTTGCTGATAAAAATTGGGAGTCCGATTTTATGAAGCATTTTGGGGTAACGTCAATTCCGCGATTTTTACTCATCGACCCTCAAGGAAATGTGGTAAATGCTGATGCCAATCGCCCTTCTGATCCAAAATTGACCGCTATTTTAGATAAATTGCCCTTGTAGACTTTTTTACCAATATACTTCTGAAACGCCCGTAAATACTACTACGGGCGTTTTTTTTGCTCATTAGCCAATGTTAAATTTTTCCCTAATGTTACCAAATTGTTAAGCGAATGTTTGGTTTGTGTAAAATAGTTCGATACATTTGTATATCAATAATTTGAAAAACCTACTAGAAAATGAAAAAGTATATCGTAATGGCAGCTGTGTTAATCGGTGGATTGGCTACTGCGCAGCAAAAGCAACCGGTGTTGGAGGAAGTGAATGGTATGGTAAAAGCTACCTATTATTATGAAGATGGAAAAGTACAACAAGAAGGATACTTCAAAGACGGGAAATTAGAAGGGAAATGGATTTCTTTCGACCAAACGGGAAATAAAATTGCTATTGCGGAATATACCAATGGTGAGAAAACTGGTAAATGGTTCTTCTGGAATGAGCGTAATCTTTCGGAAGTAGATTATACACAAGGCGCAATTGCTGAAGTGAAAGTCTGGAGTCGTGAGGCCGTAGCCGACAAAAATTAATAAAGGATATTGATTCAAAAAAAGGGACGTTCAATTGAACGTCCCTTTTTTTATGCTTCCGCTTCCAAGCGTGCTTTTTTTCGATCACGCAAACGGTACTTGATGCGTTTTACTAAGAAGAACATCACGGGTACAATTACTAAGGTAAGAATGGTCGCGTACGTAAGTCCAAAGATGATGGTCCACGCCAAGGGGCTCCAGAAAATAACGTTATCACCTCCTATAAATATGTGCGGATTCAACTCGGTAATCAACGTAAAGAAATTGAAGTTCAGTCCGATCGCTAAGGGAATCAATCCCAAAACAGCGGTCAGTGCCGTCAACAATACGGGACGAAGACGTGATTTGCCCGATTCCACGATGACTTCCTTGATTTCGTCTAAGGTCAAATCATCATGACTTTCCACTCCTTTTTCTTCTACTTTTCGATCCATCAACAAAACGAAGAAGTCCATAAGTACAATACCATTTTTCACCACAATACCTGCCAGCGAAATGATTCCCATCATGGTCATTAGGATAACGAAATCCATATTGGCAATTACATAGCCATAGAATACACCACTAAAACTGAGCAATACGGTGAACAAGATGACCATTGTTTTTGAGATGGAGTTGAACTGTAAAACAATGATCAACGTGATTCCAGCAATAGCCAATAAAAATGCAATATTCAAAAACGCTTGGTTTTTTCCTTGCTCTTCTTGTACACCCGAGAAGCCATAATTAATGTCCTTTGGAAAAGGATAGCCTTCCAATTGTTTGGCAATGTCTTTGGTGATAGCATCGGCATTGTATCCGGTCAACACGTTGGAATAAATAGTCATGACGCGCTTGTGATTTTTGCGCTTGATCATGTTGAAGGTATTTGTTTTCTTGGTGTCTGAAACTGCCGAAATTGGCACCTGCATGATTTGACCGTTATTCGGATTGCGGAAGGTCAACGATTGATTGAATAAAATATTTTCATTTTTTCGTTGGTCTTCTTGCATACGCATCACAATATTGTAGTCATCGTCGCCATCTTTGTAGGTTGAAATTTCCTGGCCGTACACCGAACGACGTAAGGTAAATCCGAGTTGACCGGTTGAAATACCCAAACTCCCTGCATTGGCGCGATCGACGGTCACTTCAAGTTCGGGACTGTCTTTGTTGATGTCGACTTGAAGTTTTTCAATTCCTTCAATATTTTTGGCATTGAGATAGGCAATAATTTTTTGCGCTTCGGCAAGCATGGCTTCATAATCTTCTCCTCGAAGTTCCAAACTGATAGGGTACCCCGCTGGTGGTCCGTTGGAATCTTTTTCAACCGTTACCGTTGCTCCAGGAATTCCTTTTACTGATTGACGAATTTCTTCCAATAAATCGGCGGTATTGATGCCCCGACGAAATTTAAACTCTCTGAAATTTACCGTTACTTTTCCTTTGTAAGGCGTTTCATTAGCAGAACCCGCATCTATATTCGGATTTCCAGCACCGACACCCACTTGCGAAACAATGGATTCGGCCAAGAAGTTTTTATTTTCTTGGGTATCCACGTATTTGCTAAGAATTCCGATGATTTGTTTTTCCACAAAAAGGGTTGCTTTATTGGTTTTTTCAATGTCAGTTCCTTGTGGATATTCAATATACGTAATGACTTGATTTGGAATATTATCGGGGAAGAACAATACTTTTCGCGGAAAAATTCCCAACAAAACAAACGAGAGTACCAGCATACCAATGATTCCGAAAAAGGCATACCAAGCCCGTCTTCCGGTGAGGATTTTTGCCAAAAACACTTTGTATTTTTCTTCCATTCTAGGAAAGAAGCTGTGCTGAAAATCTTGGGTCCATTGGTAAATTTTCAAATGGTAAGCCCACATCATACCCAAAACCAAAACAGCAATATGCCCCATTGATTTCAAGAAAACACTTCCTGTGGTATAGCCCGCTATGAGGAAAATTACAGCGCCCAATCCGATAAAGATCGAATTGCGTTTCAACCCTTTTCGTTTGATATTTCGGTCTTCAATATCCATCGAACCTCCTGTCATCGCTGCATTGACAACCATCGCTACAAATAACGAGGCGCCTAAGGTTACTGATAGTGTAAGCGGGAAGTAAATCATAAATTTACCCATCGTGCCGGGCCATAAAGCAAAGGGTAAAAACGCCATAAGAGTGGTCGCTGTTGAAGAGATTACCGGCCAAGCAATTTCACCAATACCCAATTTGGACGCTTGAATGCGCGACATTCCTTTTTTCATATTGGCAAATACGTTGTCTACCACCACGATTCCGTCATCTACGAGCATCCCGAGTCCCATGACCAAACCGAAAAGCACCATCGTATTTAAGGTTTTCCCCATAGAAGCCAACAAGGCAAAGGCAATAAACATGGAGAGCGGAATGGCAGCCCCTACGAAAAGTGAGTTGCGTAAGCCCATAGTAAACATCAATACGAGCATTACCAAGATGATCCCAAAAATGATGTGGTTGGACAATTCGTCTACCTGGTGTTCAACGCGTGACGATTGGTCGCTGGTTAATTCAATGGTTAAATTTTTCGGCAAATAATTGGCTTGCGCTTCACTTACTTTTTCACGTGCTTGTTCAATGGCCGAAATCATATTTTCACCCGAACGTTTTTTCACATTAAGCATCACCACTTCTTTCCCTTTTTCTCGGGCATAAGTCGTGCGTTCTTTTTCTTTAAAGCGAATGGTCGCAATGTCTTTGAGGTAAACGGAACCACCAAATGATTTTACAATAATATCATTCAGTTCGGCGGGATCTTTCATTTCTCCGATGATGCGAATGTTGTTGCGCGATCCTTGTGAAATTAAGTTTCCTCCCGAAAGTGTCATGTTTTCATTGCGAACGGTACTTTGAATATCGTCAAAGCTCACTTGCGCTGCCGTCATTTTGAAAATGTCAACAGCAATCTCCACTTCTTTATCGTCAACCCCTAAAATTTCTACCTTTTTTACCTCGGGCACTTCTTCAATAGCATCTTGTAGTTTTTCCCCAAACTTTTTCAATTGTTGCGCGGTATAATCTCCTTTGAGGTTGATATTTAAAATAGGTACTTCTTCCGAAATGTTCAATTCAAAAACATTCGGTTCCACTTTACTTCCGTTGTCTAGATTGGGCCAATCGGTATCGGCTTTGGCATTGTCTGCTTTGTCTTTGATTTTCTGTTTGGCCAATTCAATGCCAATTTTATCATCAAATTCGACAATAATCATTCCATAATCTTGAAAAGAGCTTGAGGTAATTTTGGTTACCCCACTGATGTTTTTAAACTCTTTCTCCAAGGGTTTGATAACCAATTTTTCCACATCTTCGGCCGAGTTCCCGGGGAAAACCGATGAAATATAAACCTTGTTTTCAATGATTTCTGGAAAATCCTCTCGTGGCATGGTGATGTACGAGTAGATACCAGCCACCACGATGATGAAGGTGAGAATGTAAACCGTAACGCGATTATCTACCGCCCAACTGGATATGCTAAATTCTTTGTTATGTTTGCTCATGTTTGTTGTTATGAGATGGTTTTATTTTTATTAAAAATTCAACTTCATTCCCTCTGAAATCGTGTTTACGCCATCGGTGACAATCACATCATCAGCGCTAACGCCTTCCAAAATTTCGGTCAAATTATCGGAAGATTGTCCTGTTTTCACTAGGGTCTTCTTGGCTTTACCTGTTTTTCCATCCCGATCGATCACCGTATAGACATAGCTGTTTCCTTCGGCATCTTTTTGAATCACGTTGGAAGGAACAACCACCGCATTTTTGTTGGTATAATCAATGATGCGCAATTTAGCAACCTGATTCGGACGCAATAATCCTTGGGGGTTGGGCACACTCACCTCAATACCAAAGCTACGGTTGCTAGGGTTGATAAATTTACCCACTTGACGCACTTTACCTTTGTACATTTTCCCAATAGAGGTTAGTAATACATCCACATCAGTACCCACTTTTAATTTACCTACATACGTTTCAGGTACAGTCGTCGACACATACATGTTGCTAACATTGACAATACGCATCAATCCTTGTGGTGAACCCGGACCTACCACTTGTCCTTTTTCAACATACACTTCATCAATAGTTCCCGAGAACGGAGCGCGAATGATGGTTTTGGCCAATTGTGCTTTCAATTGCGCTACTCCTTTTTGGGCAGTTACCATGTTGGTTTGCGCTTGTAAGTATTGCATTTCAGAACCAATTTTCTTGTCCCATAAGTTTTTCTGACGGTCGAAATTGGTTTTGGCCAAAGCGTATTGGTTTTCCAAACTCGCCAATTGCTGACTTAATCCAGCATCGTCCACGCGGCCCAAGATTTGTCCTTTGCTCACTGGCTGCCCCGCTTTAACATTCAAGGCGATTAAGGTTCCGCTGAATTCAGGTTGAATAAGAATGTTTTCTTTCGTATCCACATTTCCTTGTACTTCAAGATAATGGTTGAAAAGCGTGTCTTTTACCGTAGCAATGCCTACTAACGCTTCATCCACTTTAACATTCAAGGCACTTAGGGCAGCGTCAATTTTATTGATATCGGCTTGTAGTTGCGATTTTTTTGCTTGTAATTCGGTTACTTTTTTGCCTTCAATCAAGGCGTCAATCGAAGCGGATGATGCTTCTTTTTGGCCACAAGAAATCAAAAGGGCTGTGGTCAGAACGAGGGTGATATATTTTTTCATGTGAGGAAAGTTTATTTAGTTTTTACTGAGTAATTTTTCTAAAGCTGCGCGTTTGGTGATCACATCAACCATCGCTTGTAAATACGATTGTTGTGCGCTGTACAATTGACGCTGGGCATCGGTCAAATCAAAGCTTGAGGTTAATCCTTCTTTGAATTTGATTTGATTTTTGGATTCAATGCGCTCTGCCAAATTCATGCTGTTTTTGGAGGTGCCCAATTGTTCCAAAGAGAATTCATAATCGCTTTTGGCTTTTTCAAATTGAAGTTTTAAGGTTTGCTCCAACTCGGTCAAACGGGTTTTCGATTGTTCTACGGCAATTTTGGCTTGTTGCGTGCGAGCACTTCGTCCCAAGCTACTAAAAATAGGCACGGTTAATCCCAATCCTACATTGGAATAATTAAACCATAATTGGTCGCTGTTGAACATGGTAAAGCGGTTGCCAAACGTATTGGCTCCAAAGTTGACTTGCGCGCCCAAAGAAGGCAAGGCTTTGCTTTTTTCGAGTTTTAACAACAATTCCGAGCTGGTCAAGGTGTTTAGTCCAATTTGATAATCGATGTTATTTTTGACTTCGAATTGTTCTTTCAAAATGGCCAAATCCATATTAGTTTGGGTCAAAAATTCAAGTTTTTCTTTCAGCGTCAATTGGTCTTCAAGGTTGATGCCCAAAACGAGTTTCAACATGTCCAAAGCAATTCGTTTCTGCCGCTTTACATTTTCTAAAGCACTGTTTACAGAGGCCAAAGTAATTTGTAGTTGCTCGACACTTTCCTCTTCGGCAAAACCGTTTTTGTAGATTTCACGGGTGTCTGAAAGGGTTTTTTCTAAAGCCGCTTTGTTGCGTTCGAAAATAAGAATACTTTCATCAGCCAAAAGCACATTTCCGTAGGTTGTCGTAACGATTTCTCGCAATTCGCGATTGGTTTTGACTTTGGCATTTTCGGATATTTTCAAATAGGTTTTCGCCGATTGTAATCCCACTAGGTAGGAACCGTCAAAAATCAATTGTGATAAAGTCACCACGGCATTCATATTGTGTTTTGTGCCAAAGGCCACCGGAATAAATTCGCCGGGTTGTCCTCCAAAAAATTCAGCAGGAATCAAGGATTGTTGGAGGCGAAAGTTATCTTGGTAACTTACATTTCCACTGATTTGAGGTAATCCTATGGTAGTGGTTTCCCATTTTTTCTTTTTTGCCGCTTCTACATCGCGATTGGCATTGATGGCCGAATAGTTGTATTGAATGGCGTGATCTATCGCCTCCTTGAGCGTAAAGGCATACGCTTGAGGCTTTTCTTGTGCCTTCAGCAGCACAGGGAGCAGCAGTAAGACTGCAAAGATTCTGATTTTCATTGGATTGATGATTAAGTATGTAGGGTTAATTGTCGTTCTAGTTCTTCCAAACCAGCGGGTGTTGCAATGGCTCGGGTATGGTATTCAAGGGCTTTGGCTTCCAATTCAGAGGCCTCCTTTTCAAACAAGGTATTTTCATTAATAGAAAAAATTAGCGTGTAATAAAATTGTACTGCTGCTGCAATGTCTACTTCAGGGCGATACAATCCTTCGCCGATTCCTTTTTCAATGTTTTGGGTAAAAAGTTGACTGCAATCTTCAATTTCGTTGGCCATCATCTTTTCATAGATTTCAGGGTAATGTTTTTTCAATTGATAGGCAGGAGAATGGTCAAAAGACTGAAACATTTCCTTAAACATTTTCCGGATTTCAAAGTTTTCAGCGATCGCATTGTAGTTTTGAGCGACCACTTCATCCATTAGCATATGAATTTTTTGATGCACTACTTCAGTACCTTCCTCGATCAATTTCTCTTTGTTGCTGAAATACTTGTAAATCGTTTTTTTCGAAATACACATTTCACAGGCAATGTCATCCATCGTTACGCTTTTGAAGCCCAACTTCAAAAACATTTCGGTTGCTTTTTTGATGATTTTCTCTTTCATACTATTCGATTAAGCGACAGCATAGTGTTTAAATTCAATATGGGCCGTTAAAGTTAAATTTTGTCCCAAAGGATAGCCATCGATAAGGATAGGGCCGTTGTCATTCCATCCAAATTCACGTTTATTCAAGATGCCATAAATTTCAAAGGACGCTTTCTCCCCATCGTTTTCTTGCGTCAAATCGGTACGCACTAATTCCAATTCCACAATACGACTCACGTTGTTTAGGGTGAGGATTCCTTTGATAAAGTTGATATTTGGATTTATTTTTTGGAACGACAAAGATTTAAAACTGATACGCGATGGTGTATGTGTGGTTATGGTTCCCAAGGAAGATCTAGCAGTGAGGGCCAAATCAAATTCGAGTTGCGCATCGGTTATTTCGTTGGCATTCAAAACAATAGAGCCTGTTCCCGATTGTAAGGTGCTGTTGATGTACCGACGCACACGACGGGAGGGTTTCAACACAATGGCAGAAGCTTCTGGGTCAAGGGTCCAATTGGTATTCGGAAGCATAGTAGGTAATTTTTTACGGGCAAAAGTAAAAGGAAACTTTTTATACTAAAATAGTTTCCGTGTTCTTAACTGAAATTTAACACTATCATGGTGTTTTCGTTCGATCTGGGCGAATGATCATACGCAAAGAGGAATTGCGACTGAAATAGGCCAATGCCCAATGGTATAACGTATTTACTTTGTTCCGCGGCATGGATAGCGACATCAAATGCACCAACAACCAGGTGAGCCAAGCCAAGAATCCACTGAAATGCCAGTTGGGCCGCACCAAATCGACCACCGCCTTATTACGTCCAATGATGGCCATCGAGCCTTTATCGTTATAATGAAAAGGAACTCGAGGTTGGTTTTTGAGTTCGCGCACGATATTTTTTGCAAAATTGCTCCCTTGTTGCATGGCGACTTGAGCCACTTGAGGATGGCCGTTGGGAAAATCTGAATCGGTTTCCATCAAAGCGGTATCGCCTAGCGCATAGACATTGGTGGTACCCTCCACAATATGATAGGCATTCACGCGCAAACGATTGCCCCGACCGTAACTCTTTTCATCCAACCCTTCAAATCGACGTGCAGTGACTCCCGCGGCCCAAATCAGGTTTCGCGCCCGAATTTTACTTCTATCGCGCAAGGTTACCGTTTCCCCATCATAATCCACTACATGGCTGTTTAAGCGTACTTCAACTCCCAATGCTTGGATGGCTTGTAAGGTGGCTTTTTGGGCATGAGGACTCATCGGAGAAAGTAATTCCGAACCGCCATCGATGAGGTGAATTTTGGAAGGGGTTAAATGCGCCAATTCGGGATACTCTTGTGCGATGATGGTTTTACTCATTTCAGCAAACATACCCGACAATTCCACACCGGTTGGACCCCCGCCGGTGACCACAATCGTCATCAATTCTTGTTGTTCTTGTGGGTCGAGACTGTTGGCGGCTTTTTCAACTCGTTGTAACATCAAATTACGCATGTTTAAGGCTTCTTCCAAAGTTTTCATGGGAATGGCATGGCGCTGCACATTTTCCATTCCAAAAAAATTGGTTGTGGTTCCTGTAGCCAAAACCAAGTAATCGTAGGATAGACTTCCGTTGTGTAAGACGATGGTATTTTTCTCCAAATCAATCGACTGCAATTCGCCCATCCAAAATTTCAAATTCCGTGTGCCTGCAAACATTTTTCGGAAAGGATAACTGATGGACGATATTTCCAAAAATCCAGTGGCCACTTGGTATAAAAGGGGTGGAAAAAAATTGTAATTGTTTTTATCAACGAGGGTAATGTCAAGGTACGGATGGTTGGCCAATTGGCGGGCAACGTTCATTCCCGCAAATCCTCCGCCCACAATAACCACATGCTTTTTCATGGGTAGGCGATTTAAAATTTGGTACAAAAATAGAGAGGAAACTTTAAATACTAAAATAGTTTCCAAGTTCTTAACGCTAATTTAACATGCTCGAAATTGGGAGAGGGTAGAAGGAATCGCATTGAAATTCATTAGCTTTGTCGGGAGTAATTTAACATTCTATGCAGCCGCTCGCTTCTTACCAACAATTGATAGCCGATTATTTTGAATCGCTTGCCGTAATCAAAGAACCTCGCAATTTATACGAACCCATTCAATACATTTTATCCTTAGGCGGAAAACGCATGCGACCCGTACTTACCTTGATGGCCACGGATGTGTTTGATGGCGATTGTAAAAAAGCGTTGGCAGCAGCTACTGCGGTTGAGGTTTTTCATAATTTTTCGCTTGTTCACGATGACATTATGGATGACGCTCCGTTGCGTCGTGGGAATGAAACAGTGCATGAAAAATGGAATGTCAACACCGGAATTTTGTCCGGTGATGCGATGTTGATTCTTGCCTACCAGCATTTTGAAGCCTACGAACCTGAGATTTTCCGTGAGTTGGCCAAATTATTCAGCAAAACAGCTATTGAAGTGTGCGAAGGTCAGCAATACGATGTTGATTTTGAAACCCGCGATGATGTCACCTTGGAGGAATATTTGAAAATGATTGAATACAAAACCGCGGTATTGGTGGGCGCAGCCCTTAAAATGGGGGCTATCGTGGCGGGAACTTCTGCCGAAAACGCCAATTTGATTTATGATTTTGGGCGAAATTTAGGCATCGCGTTTCAATTGCAAGACGATTATTTGGATGCTTTTGGGGATCCCGCCACCTTCGGAAAACAAGTAGGAGGGGACATTATTGAAAATAAAAAAACCTACCTTTATTTGAAAGCCCTTGAGTTTGCTTCGCCCAGCGAACGGGAACAATTGGCACATCTTTTTTCGATTCAACCCGCGGATAATACCGATAAAATTCATTCCGTGAAAGAATTGTTTATAAGTACAGGGGCTGCTGCGGCCACACAAAAAGCCATTAAAAATTTTACTTTCAAATCTTTTGAAACCCTTGACCAAATGGATATTTACCAGGACAAGAAAGCCATGTTGCAAGCTTTTGGTGAAAAATTGATGAATCGAAAAGTGTAACGTATGACCTTTCAAGCTCCAACCACTACGGATCAATTGCTGCATGAAGCAGCATCTATTCAACTGTATGAGAAGTTGCTGGAGCAAATCAACAAGGATTTTAATTTTGCCAACGAACCCGTGGATTTTCATCCTTCAACGTCTCCTAAGGAGCTGAAAATCCAATTGTACGAAAAGATCTATCGACTCCTTCAACACAAATATGCCGAACTCCTCAATTTGTTGTACATCATTGACGTTCCTGAAGATAATGTCAAACAGTTAGACGGTACCGATACCGTAGCTTTGGCTGAACAAATTGCCTATTTGATTTTACGTCGCGAATGGATGAAAGTCTGGTTTCGGGCGCACTACTAAAAAAACGCCCTTACAAAGGGCATAAAGGCATCCCCATACACGCCTTGATCGGCGCGAAATAACACATTATAACGAAATCCGATGGTCACTCCATCCACACGGTACCCAGCCCCCAAAAACAAACCCGTATTCCAAAAGTTATCGGAAAGGTTGTTAAAATCGGACTTTAAATTCACCCGTAATTGTTCCAATTCTAGGGAAACTTGTACCTCTTCTATGGGGTTGACTAAGCCGATCCAAGTGACGCCATACATTTGAGAAGAAAAGTTATTTCTTTCCCGCAAACTACTGTACTGAAGTCCGACGCCCGTTGCTAAATAATTGTTAAAGTTATACAACGCTGTCGGGGCCACCGAAAAGCTCGAAAATCCACTTCCAATCGCCAATCCAAATCCGCCGCCAAACTGCAAATTATCCCAGAATTTAGGAGGTGTTTTATCTTGTGCAAAACCTGAAACAGTTAGGGTTAAAAATAGCAGTATTTGTAAAGGTTTTGTTAAAAATTTAGCAACTTTATTTCGCATGTTTTGGCATATATTTGTTTAGCGACATAAATGTAGTAAAAACATTGAAAGATTGTTATAAATGTCATACTTTTGCCCTAATTTTTCACATAATAAGTCTACATACCCAACTATAGCATGGATCGGTTTTCCTTTTTAAATGCAGCACACACGCAATTTTTTGCAGATTTATACGAACAATACCTCGTTAGTCCCGACAGCATAGAGCCCAGTTGGCGCGCTTTTTTTCAAGGATTTGACTTTGCCTTGGAACATTACAGCGATGCTGATAATGCGGGAGAACAATTGGTCGTTTATGCCAACAGTGATGCTGGAACTTCAGCAACCTCTGAGAAGTTGCAAAAAGAGTTTAATGTTTTAAAACTTATCGATGCCTATCGCACTCGCGGCCACTTGTTTACCGAGACCAATCCGGTGCGGGAACGTCGCGTTTACAGTCCCAATCTTGACATCGAAAATTTTGGGTTATCCACTTCAGATTTAGATACCGTTTTTGACGCAGCCCGCGCTTTAGGTCACCAACCCACTACTTTAAAAGCGATTTTGGTACATTTAAAAAATGTGTATTGTCAACACATCGGCATTGAGTACATGTACATGCGTACACCCGAAGTGATTCAGTGGATTCAAGACCGTCTTAATATCAACGATAATTTGCCCAACTTTAATGCTGATGAGAAAAAGTACATCTTGGGTAAATTGAACGAAGCGGTAGCTTTTGAAAACTTTTTACACACCAAATATGTGGGTCAAAAACGCTTTTCTCTCGAAGGAGGAGAAAGTTTAATACCTGGTTTGGATGCTGTCATTGATGCGGCCGCCGAAAAAGGCGTTGAGCAGTTTGTTATGGGGATGGCGCACCGCGGTCGTTTGAACGTATTGGCCAATATCTTTGGCAAACCCACCCAAGATATTTTCTCTGAATTTGACGGAAAAGATTACGACAAAGAATACTTCGATGGTGATGTAAAATACCATTTGGGGTTGACCGCTGAACGCAAAACCAAATCGGGTAAAAAAATCAACATCAATTTAGCACCGAATCCTTCGCACCTTGAAACCGTAGGAGCTGTGATTGAGGGAATTACGCGTGCCAAACAAGATAAATATTATGCTGATGATTTCTCCAAAGTGTTGCCTATCGCCGTGCACGGAGATGCCGCGGTAGCCGGTCAAGGAATTGTTTATGAGATCATTCAAATGTCGCAACTCGACGGGTATAAAACGGGGGGAACGATTCACATTGTGATCAATAATCAGGTGGGATTCACCACGAATTACCTCGATGCCCGTTCTTCAACCTATTGCACCGATGTCGCCAAAGTAACGCTTTCGCCTGTATTACACGTGAATGCCGACGATACCGAAGCCGTGGTACACGCGATGTTGTTTGCGCTCGATTTCCGTATGCAGTTTAAGCGCGACGTGTTCATCGATTTATTAGGGTACCGTAAATACGGACATAACGAAGGGGATGAACCTCGTTTTACCCAACCAGTGTTGTACAAAATCATCGCCCGTCACAAGAATCCACGGGACATCTATGCCGAGAAATTGATTACGCAAGGAATTGTTGATGCGGCGTATTTGACCAAAATTGAAAACGATTACAAAGCGAAATTGGATGAAAATCTCCAAGCTTCGCGTAAAAAAGATAAAACCATCATCACTCCATTCATGCAAGACGAATGGAAAGGCTTTGTGCAAGTGTCTGATGATGAAATGTTGAAAAGTGTAGATACCAAATTCGACCGTAAGAAATTGGATCAAATCATCGAAACGGTTGCTACCTTGCCTTCTGATAAAAAGTTCATCAGCAAAATCCAAAAAATTGTTTCCGATCGTAAAACCATGTACGATAATAATGCCTTAGATTGGGGAACGGCCGAAACCTTGGCGTACGGAACTTTGTTGCTCGAAGGGTATGATGTGCGTATTTCAGGTCAGGATGTGGAGCGCGGAACCTTCTCGCACCGTCATGCAGTAGTGAAAGTAGAAGACAGCGAAGAACAAGTTGTTTTATTAGATACACTGAAAGGAAAAAAAGGGAAATTCCATATTTTCAATTCTTTCCTTTCTGAATACGGCGTTTTAGGTTTTGACTACGGGTATGCCTTAGCCAATCCAAATGCCTTAACGATTTGGGAAGCGCAGTTCGGGGATTTCTCCAACGGTGCCCAAATCATGATCGACCAATACATTTCGTGTGGCGAAGACAAATGGAACAACCAAAACGGTATCGTCCTCTTATTGCCACACGGCTATGAAGGACAAGGGGCCGAACACTCCTCTGCACGTATGGAGCGCTATTTACAATTGTGCGCGCGCCATAACATGTATGTAGCGGATTGTACGACACCTGCCAACTTCTTCCACTTGTTGCGTCGTCAAATGAAAACGAAATTCCGCAAACCCTTGGTGGTATTCTCACCCAAAAGTTTGTTGCGTCACCCGTTGTGTGTTTCTTCAGTAGATGAATTGGCTAATGGCCATTTCCAAGAAACCATCGACGATACCAGCGTAGATAAGAAAAAAGTAAAAACCGTAGTATTCTGTACCGGTAAGTTCTATTACGACATCTTGGCCGAGCGCGAAAACTTAGGCCGTACGGATGTTGCATTAGTGCGTATCGAACAGTTGTTCCCACTTCCGGTAGACCAATTAAAAGCAATTATCGCTTCCTATCCGAATGCCGATGATTATGTTTGGGCACAAGAAGAACCAAAGAACATGGGAGCTTACGGCTATATGTTGATGAATTTTGATTTAGTACCTTGGCGTTTGGCTTCCTTGAAAGCTTATGCCGCACCAGCAGCCGGTAGTCATACCCGTGACCGTCGTCGTCACGCCGATGCGATCCGCATGGTATTTGATAAAAATTTATTCCGTTCCTAATTTTTTTAGGAGCTATTTCCCGCTTTCCGCAGTATCTTCCCACCTTACAGGATGGCAAGGATACTTGCTTCAGTCGGGGCTAGGGCAACCTGCAATGAATAACGTTCCATTAAAGAACAACACATACAAGACAAAACTTTTAAACTAAAGGATTATGATTTTAGAAATGAAAGTGCCTTCTCCGGGCGAATCGATTAAAGAAGTGGAAATCGCTACCTGGTTAGTCCAAGACGGTGATTATGTTGAGAAAGATCAAGCGATTGCTGAGGTAGACTCGGACAAAGCCACTTTGGAATTACCGGCAGAAGCCAGTGGAATTATCACATTAAAAGCATCAGAAGGTGATGCTGTAGCCGTAGGCGCTGTCGTATGTCTTATTGATACCGCAGCTGCAAAACCTGAAGGTGGCACTCCTGCATCGGTTAAAGAAGAAGCAAAACCGGTTGCTGAAGCGCCAAAAGCGGTTCCCGCACCTGCCCCTGTTCCCGCACCTGCTCCCACGTATGCCGCACAAACACCTTCGCCTGCGGCGCGTAAAATTTTAGATGAAAAAAATATACAACCTTCGGATATCGTAGGTACCGGTAAAGGTGGACGCATCACCAAAGAAGATGCGATCAACGCTGCGCCTTCGATGGGTACACCAACGGGTAGTAACCGTGGTTCGGAACGTACAAAATTGTCCATGTTACGTCGTAAAGTAGCAGAGCGTTTGGTGTCTGCGAAAAACGAAACCGCCATGTTGACCACTTTCAACGAAGTGGATATGACCAATATTTATGCGTTGCGTGACCAATACAAAGATGAATTCAAAAGCAAACACGGTCTAGGCTTAGGCTTTATGTCATTCTTCACCAAAGCGGTAACCCGTGCATTACAATTATATCCGGATGTCAATTCCATGATCGATGGTCAAGAGAAAGTTTCTTTTGATTTTTGTGATATCTCTGTGGCCGTTTCAGGGCCAAAAGGTTTGATGGTTCCTGTAGTGCGCAATGCCGAAGCCTTATCGTTTCGTGGGGTAGAGGCTGAAATCAAGCGTTTGGCGATTCGTGCCCGTGACGGACAAATCACGGTAGACGAAATGACAGGAGGAACCTTTACCATTTCAAACGGTGGTGTTTTCGGAAGTATGTTGAGTACCCCGATTATCAATCCTCCGCAATCTGGTATTTTAGGAATGCACAATGTAGTGGATCGTCCTATCGTTCGTAACGGTCAAATCGTGATTGCTCCCGTAATGTATGTCGCTTTATCGTATGACCACCGTATTATCGACGGACGCGAGTCGGTTGGATTCTTGGTGGCGGTGAAAGAAGCGTTAGAAAATCCAGTGGAAATATTAATGAATAACAACCCTAAGAAAGCCTTAGAGCTTTAGGGTTTCTTCCGCCTCCGATGAGGCGCCTCTATATGTAAAAATCCCAAACTCCAAAGGTTTGGGATTTTTTTATGGTGTTGCTTCTTTGGGGAAAGCAACTTCGAGGCCACAGTAATTTATCGCACAGAATTGCTTTTCTTTGCAGCTGCGTGAGCGATAGAAGCGAGTATCCTGCCGGACGAATGGGAGGCAGATACTGCGGATAGCGCGACCCCGCCCCGTGAATTGAAATGGGAAAATAAAAGTAAATGGCGGGGACACGCCCAAACCAACAGAACGATGCAAAAAAACAAGTCAGCCGCCATCGGATTTATTTTTATCACGATGCTTATCGATATTACGGGGTGGGGCATTATTATTCCGGTGATCCCGAAATTAATTCAAGAATTGATTCAAGGTGATGTGAGTGAAGCTTCTAAAATTGGGGGTTGGCTGACGTTTGCCTATGCGATTACGCAGTTTGTTTGCGCCCCTTTGGTAGGGAATTTGAGTGACAAATTTGGACGACGTCCGATCATTTTGCTCTCGCTTTTGGCGTTTTCGATGGATTATTTGTTGTTGGCTTTTGCGCCTACGATTACGTGGTTGTTTATTGGGCGCATCATTGCAGGGCTCACGGGCGCGAGTATTACCACGGCGTCGGCGTACATTGCCGATGTGAGTACCCCTGAAAATCGGGCGAAGAATTTTGGAATGATTGGAGCTGCTTTTGGATTGGGCTTTATCATCGGTCCCGTATTGGGCGGCTTGTTGGGTCAATATGGAGCGCGGGTTCCGTTTTATGCGGCAGCGGTGTTGTGTTTGTTGAACTTTTTATATGGCTACTTTATTTTACCCGAGTCGTTGGCGCCCGACAACCGACGTAATTTTAGTTTAAAACGCGCGAATCCGATTGGTGCTTTTCTTAATTTACGCAAGTATCCCGTGTTGATTCCGTTGGTGATTTCTATCTTTTTGTTGTACGTTGCTTCCCATGCGGTGCATAGTAATTGGAGCTTTTTTACCATGTATAAGTTTGGGTGGCAAGAGCGGATGATTGGGATTTCGTTGGGGGTTATCGGACTATTAGTGGGCTTGGTGCAAGGCGGCTTGATTCGCTGGATTAACCCAAAACTCGGCAACGAGAAAAGTATATATGTGGGAAATGCGCTGTATACTATTGGGATGTTTTTGTTTGCTTTTGCCACGGAGGGTTGGATGCTATTTGTTTTTTTGATTCCCTACTGTTTGGGAGGAATTGCGGGTCCGGCGATGCAATCGGTTATTTCGGGAAAAGTACCTGCCAATGAACAAGGGGAAATTCAAGGCACGCTTTCGAGTTTGATGAGCGCTTCGGCTATCGTAGGGCCACCGTTAATGACGTCGTTATTTTACTTTTTCACCCACGACCAAGCCCCGTTTCAATTTGCAGGGGCTCCTTTTGTGTTAGGAGGCGTTTTGATGTTGGTGAGTACGGTGATTTCGTTTATCACTTTACGCCATAAGGCTTAAAGTAAGTACAGTTTTCGCGCTTTATAATCGATTAGCGCATGTCCTTCGAGCAAAACATCGCCCCCTATGATTCCATCAACGGGTTTGACGTTATAGTGTTGCAATGCCATGTTTACATGCGTTAAGTCCAAAACAATGAGCGGAAAATAGCGGTTTTTCCATCGGCCAAGTTGCAGTATATTGCTCACCGATTGTTCGGTATGGAGCCCCGTAGCTCCTGCCCCTGCAGCTTTGGTAGCGGAGTGTTGCGTTTGCAAATGAAATTTTTCCACGGCTTCAAAGCCCAAACAACTGTTGCTGGCTCCGGTGTCTAAAATGAACCGTCCACGAACGCCATTGATTTTTGCATAAAGAACCAAATGTTGCGTTTTGGTCACGCGAAAGGGAATGGATTTGTAGCCTTGCTGGTGTAAAATGTCGGGGATTTGATTCATGGGTCAAAGGTAGGAATATCTCAGAATACTAGCTTACGATTCGCTTTCCTTTGTACCTTTGCCGCAAAAATTTGGCTATGCTTTTCACTGATACCCACACCCATTTGTATTCGGAAGAATTTAGAGACGACCGAGGGGCGATGATGCATCGTGCCTTGGAGGCGGGAGTGCGCCGTTTGTTTGTGCCTTCTATCGATGCTTCGTATACCCAAAAAATGTGGGATTTGCAGGAACACTATCCCGATAATGTTTTTTTAATGATGGGCTTGCATCCATGTTATGTCAAACCGGAAACGTATGAGCGGGAATTGGCGTGGGTGTTGCAACAGCTAGAAACCCAAAAGTATTGTGCGGTGGGGGAAATCGGTATTGACTTGTATTGGGATAAAACGACGTTGGCCCTACAACAGGAAGCTTTTCAACAGCAAATTCGATGGGCGAAAGCGATGAAATTACCCATAAACATTCATTGCCGTGACGCTTTTGAGGAAGTTTTTGAGGTATTAGAAAGCGAACGGTCTTCTGAATTATTTGGCATTTTCCATTGTTTCACCGGCGATTTTGATCAGGCCCAACGCGCAATTGGGTTGGGCATGAAGTTGGGTATTGGCGGTGTGGTGACGTTTAAAAATGGCAAGATCGATCAGTTTTTGAATCAAATTGATATTGAACATATTGTTTTGGAAACCGATGCGCCGTATTTGGCTCCTGTGCCTTATCGTGGCAAACGGAATGAAAGTAGTTATGCCGTGTTGGTTGCTCAAAAATTAGCCGAGATTTATGGTGTTACGCTAACAGAAATCGCTGAAATAACGACCAAAAACGCACAAAACGTGTTCGGAATATAACACCAATTTGACCAAAAAGTCATTATTTTTTTGTTCTTTTGTTATCCTAATCAAACAAAAACCCATGCAAAAGTTCGATGCCATTCGTCCGTTTTACGATGCAGAAGTCAATGCGGCGCTTCAGGCGGTGGCCAACCATCCGATGATGAAAGCGTTGATGAATTTTGCCTATCCACAAGTGGAAGAAGAGGTATGGAAAGCTCAACTATTGCGTACCCATTCCATTCGTGATTTTCAAATCAATTTTGCCTACCAAGCGGTTCAAAAAGTGTTGGAAAAAAGCTCTGATGGGTTGTCAACTTCTGGGTTTGAAACGTTGGAACCCAATACGTCCTATTTGTTTATTTCCAATCACCGTGATATTATTTTGGACACGTCCATTTTGAACGTGTGTCTTTTTGATCACGGGTTGGTGATGACGGCCTCAGCGATTGGCGATAATTTGGTGAAGAAAGATTTTTTAAAAACCTTGTCCAAGTTGAACCGTAATTTTGTGGTGCAACGCGGGTTACCGCCACGAGAATTGTTGGAAAGCTCCAAACTCATGTCCGAATACATTGCGCAATTGTTGCTCCGCGAAAATCGTTCAGTGTGGATTGCCCAACGCGAAGGGCGCACGAAAGATGGTAATGATGCCACCCATAGTGGCGTGTTGAAAATGTTGGCCATGGGATCGGATGAGAAAAACATCTTGGATTACTTTAAAAAGATAAAAATTGTTCCTGTTTCCATTTCTTATGAATACGACCCGACCGATGCTTTAAAAATGCCTCAATTAATGGCGGAAGCACGAGAAGAGATTTATATCAAAGAAAAAAATGAAGATTTTATTACGTTATTAAGTGGCATCATCGGTCAGAAGAAGCGTATCCATTTGCATGTGGGAAAAGTTTTGGACACCGAATTGGATCAGATTCAAGCCGAAAACGACAATACCAACAAACAAATTCAATCCTTGGCGCAAGTGATTGACGATTCCATTTTACAATCGTATAAACTGTGGCCAACGAACTATATTGCTTACGATTTATTGCACCATACCGATATGTATACCGCTGAGTATACCGAAGCTGAGAAATCGCTTTTTGAACGGCGTTTGGAAATGCGTATTGATGGCAACAATGAAGTAATGCGTGAAGGATTCTTGGCCATGTATGCCAATCCGGTGATCAATCAATCGAAGTACCGTCATGCAAGTCAAGCCTAATATACTATTGGTGTACACGGGAGGCACCATCGGGATGATGAAAGATTTCAAAACCGGTGCGCTCAAAGCCTTCAATTTTGCCAAGCTGCTTCAAAAAATCCCCGAGATCAAGCAATTGGATTGCCATATCGATACGGTTTCTTTTTCACATCCAATTGATTCTTCCAATATGAATCCCCAGCGTTGGGAGGAAATCGCGACGCTTATAGAATCCCATTACGAGGCGTACGATGGATTTGTCGTTTTACACGGTTCCGATACCATGTCCTATTCGGCTTCGGCCTTAAGTTTTATGCTCGAAAACTTAGCCAAACCGGTGGTCTTTACAGGCTCGCAGTTACCGATTGGCGACTTGCGTACCGATGCAAAAGAAAATTTAATTACCGCTATACAAATTGCCTCGTTACAGCTAAAGGGGAGACCCTTGATTCAGGAGGTTTGTTTGTATTTTGAATACAAGTTATACCGAGGGAATCGCACGACCAAAATCAATGCTGAACATTTTAATGCTTTTACATCGCCCAATTATCCTGCTTTAGCCGAGTCGGGAGTGCATTTGAATGTAAATACGGCAGCGTTGTTACCACCCTCCAAAAAAGGATTGACCGTTCACAAAATGATGGATGCTCACGTGGTGGTTTTAAAAATGTTTCCGGGTATTACCGCTGCGGTTTTAGAGGCTGTAGTGGGTATACCCAATTTGCATGGGTTGATTTTAGAGACCTATGGATCGGGGAATGCTCCTACTGAGGAGTGGTTTATTTCCATTTTAGAGAAAGCGATTCAACAAGGACTCCCGATTGTGAATGTGACGCAATGTTCGGGGGGAAGTGTGAGTATGGGACAGTATGAAACAAGTACGCAGTTGAAGCAAATTGGAGTCATTTCAGGAAAAGATATAACGACCGAAGCAGCCGTTACTAAACTCATGTATTTGCTTGGTCAACAGGTCGCTTCCAAGGTGTTTAAGACCCTATTTGAAACCCCTTTACGGGGCGAAATGATTTCGTAAAACATTTTGATTATTGCGAAAAATACATCAAATTTGCAATCCAAATTAGAGAGGTGTCCGAGTGGTTGAAGGAGCAAGCCTGGAAAGTTTGTATGTGGGTAACTGCATCGAGGGTTCGAATCCCTTCCTCTCTGCAAGACAAGGGCAGGCCGGTGGCCTGCCCTTTTTGCATCCGAAAACCCCAAAAGCTTTGCTTTTGAAGGGTTGTAGGATGCAAAAAGGGCATAGTGCGTAGCGCTGCCCTTGGGTTGTACCGGAGTCCACATTGGGGATCACGTGAGTAATCCCTTGGAGTCTTTAGTCATTGGACTTTAGATGTTAGTCCGATTTGAAGGATGCAAAAAGGGCACAGTGCGTAGCGCTGCCCTTGGGTTGTACCGGAATCCCGTTTTGGGATCACGGTAGTAATCCCTTGGAGTCGTTAGTCATTGGACTTTAGACGTTAGTCCGATTTGAAGGATGCAAAAAGGGCCACAGTGTGTAGCGCTGCCCTTGTGTTGTACTGGAATCCTGTTTTGGGATCAAAGTAGAAATCCCTTTGTTGCTTTTCAAGGGAAGGAAATACTTATAAGTTGATGTGTCTAACTTTTATTAATTTGTTTAGATATTTAGCTTTATATATCATTTATTTTCCCACTCTTTAGCTATTTTTTTGTCTTTAGGAACGCCAAGTCCATTTTTATAAATATTCGAAATAGCATATTTGGTATTGGTATTTCCATTGTTAAATGCAATAATATAGGCCTCTAATGCTTTAATGTATTGTTGGTCTTTAAAATAAGCATCAGCTAAAACTCTATTGTCATTGATATTATAACCCCTCGAAATAGCAGCTTCCATATATTTAATAGCTAATTTAGCATTGTTAAGTGTTTCTAAAAAGAACTTTCCAATTTCAAATTGGTCTTCTTTATTTGCATTGTCCCCCGCTTTTTTTATCCAAAATTCTCCCTCGGCATAATTTTCAGTTACACCAAGACCACCATAATATAAATTTGCTAATCCAACCATAGCACTAGGATCACCTGCGTCAGCACCTTGTTTATACCAATTAAATGCCTCTGTTAAATTTTTATTGACTCCATAACCTTCTAAAAAACAAGTCCCTAACTTTGCATAACTATAAATATATCCATTTTCAGCAGCTTTTTTATGCCATAAAAATGCTTCATTATAATTTTGAGAAGTACCGACACCCATAAAGGCCATCTCAGCAATATTATACTTTGATGCATTTTCTCCAGACTCTGCTGCTTTTAAATACCATTTATAAGCTTCTTGATCGTTTTTATTAAAATCTTTAAACCCTGAATAATATAAATCACCAATGTATTGGTAACAAAGTGAGTGTCCATTTTCAATAGCTTTATTATACCATTCTAAGGCTGTGAAATAATTTTTTTCAACACCATATCCATATCTGTAAAGATAGCCAATAGCTTCCATAGAAAGGCCATTGCCTTTATCTACAGCTTTTTTAAAATATTTAAACGCTAAATTATATTCTCCATTTTTGAAAGCTTTTCTTCCTTCAATGTTTTCCTCCATCTTAAACCATTCATCTATTTTCCTTTTATTATCTTTTATATTTTTTGAATTTTTAATCTTTTCTTCAATACTATATACTTGACGAAATTTATCAGTATCAACTTTATTACTGTTATTATCGGCATAAGCCATATACAATTGCACTTCTTTATTGAGATTTTCTATTGATTGATCCCAATCATTATAATTTACTATGGCATCAAAACACATTATTTTCATATAACTTATTTTGTGATTCCATGAACCAATAAGTTTTTGTGCATTATTTAAATGGTTTAGTGCCTCATTATAGTTTGATTCGCTAAAATATTTTTCTGCATCTTCAAATTCAATTCGTGCTTTAATTTCATTGCTTTGAGAGAAAAGGAATTGGGTTGATAAAATGGTCAATAGGTAAAGAATATTTTTCATACTAATAAATTTATACTTAACATCTATGTTTTATCTTTTTGAAATTGCTTTTTATTTATTTTCCCACTCTCGTGCTAACTCTTTATTTTTTGGAACGCCCAACCCATTTCTATAAATCTTAGCTATCCTCCATTTATTGTTCTTAAAGCCAATGTTATATTCTTCAATGAGAGCTTCTAATGCTTTAGCATAGTCTTTTTTGTCCCAGTAAGCCTCTGATTTCTTAATATCATGACTTTCAATTTTATATCCTTTAGCAATAGCCTTATCCCACCATGTTATTGCTTCATCATATCTTTTTGCAAAATACAACTGTTCACCATATCTGTATTCATAATTTCTCCAACCATATTCTGCTGCTAACTTATAATACTCCAAAGCTTTAACTTTGTTTAATGTAACTCCCCAACCATTATGATAAAATTCTGCCAGTTTGTAAAAAGCATCATCATCTTTTAAGTTTGCGGCATCTTCATAGAATTTAATTGCTAAGTTTATTTCATTTCTTTTTCTGTGAAAATCACCCAAATTAACCATAGCATCACTATTGTTAAGTGCGGCGGCTTTTTTAAACCAATCTAATGCCTCTGTTGGGTTTTCATTTACAATTAATTCACCATAAGAATTCATCGCGTTGGGATCTCCTAGTGAAGCAGCTTTTTTATAATATATTTTTGCTTCGTCTAGATTTTTATTAACTCCCCAACCATATCGAAAAAAATCACCTAACCTGTTTATTGCGTTTCTAAAATTAGTTTCAGCAGCTTTAAGATACCATTTGTAAGCCTCTTGGTCATTTTCTTTAAAATCATTAAATCCGGTATCATATAAATTTCCAATAAGAGTAGAACAATCTAAAAATCCACTTTGAAATGCCTTTTTATACCACTCTAAGGCAGTAAAATAATTTTTTTCAACACCATATCCTTCTCTGTAAAGAAATCCAATAGCCTCCATAGAGCAGCCATTGCCTTTATCTGCAGCTTTTTTAAAATATTTAAAGGCTAAATTATAATCTCCATTATTTAATGCTTTTCTACCTTCAATATCTTCCGACATTTTTTTCCATTCATCTGTTTTCCTGTTATTATCTTTTATATTTTTTGAATTTTTAATCTTTTCTTCAATACTATATATTTGACGAAATTTATCGGCATCAACTTTATTACTGTTATTATCGGCATAAGCCATATACAATTGCACTTCTTTATTTAGATTTTCTATTGATTGATCCCAATCATTATAATTTACAATGGCATCAAAACACATTATTTTCATATAACTTATTTTGTGATTCCATGAACCAATAAG
>NZ_JAIXWA010000067.1 GCF_027482425.1 Flavobacterium sp. | reverse complement strand
GTGTTTTTGGAGAAAATAAAATCCAAGAAATGACCGATAAATGGGAACAATTACCCAAAGATATCCAATGGCATATGATCGGACATGTACAAACGAATAAGGTGAAATACATGGCTCCTTATGTGGCTTTAATTCACGGCGTAGATAGTTTTAAATTATTGGAAGAAATCAACAAACAAGCAGCCAAAAACAACCGAATTATTGATTGCTTACTCCAAATACATATTGCCGAAGAAGAAACTAAATTTGGCCTCGATGCCGAGGAATTAGCTTCACTATTGCATCATAAAGCATTAGAAACTTTGACCAACGTGCATATTGTGGGACTTATGGGCATGGCGACATTTACCGAAAATACAGTGCAAATTGAAAAGGAATTTAGGTACTTAAAATCCCTTTTTAATCAATACCAACCGCTCAAAAGATCCAATGTAACTCTTCAAACGCTATCGATGGGCATGTCGGGCGATTACGCTTTGGCCATAGCTTGTGGCAGTTCTATGGTGCGCATCGGAAGCAGTATTTTTGGTGTTCGTAACTATGGGTAAGTCCTTGAAAACTAATATTCCTGACGACAATCATCCTTCACTATAAAACTGTACTTTTGTTTGAACTTGTAATCACTATAAGTTTATAAAATTGTAAATTAGCAACACCCCCATTGTACTGTATTCTCGACATAGAAACCACCGGCGGCCAATTTAACGAAGAAGGCATTACCGAAATTGCTATCTACAAATTTGATGGACATGAGGTGGTTGATCAGTTTATTAGTTTGGTCAACCCTGAAATTCCCATCCAACCCTTTGTGGTGAAGTTAACGGGTATCAATAATGCCATGCTTCGCAGTGCTCCTAAGTTTTTTGAAGTCGCCAAACGCATTATCGAAATCACTGAAGGCTGTATTGTCGTGGCGCATAATGCTTCCTTTGATTACCGTATTCTCCGTACCGAGTTTCAACGATTGGGGTACGAATTTAAACGGCCCACTTTATGTACGGTAGAGTTATCCAAGAAATTAATTCCCGACCAAATATCCTACAGTCTCGGAAAATTAGTGCGCGCTTTAGGCATCCCTATGGCCGACCGACACCGTGCAAGTGGTGATGCGATGGCTACGGTGAAATTATTTAAACTTTTGCTCGCCAAAGACACGGAAAAAGAAATTCTAAAAGGATTGGTGAAAACCGAAATTAAATCGGGACTTTCTCCAAAACTCCTCGATATAGTAGAAGCTTTGCCAACCAAGACAGGGATTTACTACATCCACAATGAAAAAGGCGATTTGATTTATATCGGGAAAAGTAAAAACATCAAAAAAAGGGTCAACCAACATTTTACGGGTACGACCAGCAAAAGCAAAAAAATTCAACGCGAAGTATTTGCCGTAACCTACGAAGAAACGGGTAGCGAACTGATTGCTTTGCTTAAAGAAAGTGAAGAAATCAAGATTAATAAGCCCATTTACAACCGCGCGCAACGCAAAAGCATTTTTCAGTGGGCCTTGTATGAAGTCCTTAACGATCAAGGGTATTTAAGTCTTTTACTTCAAAAAGCCGACGGGCGAAAAAAAGAAATTACTGCTTTCAGTAGCGTTCAAGAGGGTAAAAACTACTTATTTCGCATTACCGAAAAATTCCAACTCTGCCAAAAAATCAATGGGCTGTATGAAACCCAAAACAGTTGCTTTCAATACAAAATCAAAGAGTGTGCTGGGGCTTGTATCGGTGCCGAATCTCCCGATAGTTATAACGCGCGCGTCGAAGCCTACCTCGAAGAAAATCAATTGGGTAACCAAACGCTAGTGGTCATCGATCGCGGCCGACGTACCGAAGAACGCAGTGCTATTTTGATTGAAAATGGCATTTACAAAGGCTACTGTTTTTACGATTTGAATTACCAAATTCACAACCTCGAGATATTAAAAAATCTGATCATCCCTATGCAAAACAATCGGGATACCCGCTCCATTATTCAGGGCTATTTACGTCGTAATAAAGTCTTGAAAGTGCTCACTTTTTAATTTTTGTTTTAAAATTCAGTAGCAGCTAAACTAGACCTTCAGGCTATCTACAATATCGTTCCCCGTTCCGTTGGGAGGATTCACGCTATAAGGTACGTGTGTTTGAACTTAACCGAGCTAAAAATTACCCATCAATACAACCAATTTGCTACCTTTGGCCTCATGCAAACGCCCCCACTTTTACTTACGGTAATCGGACCCACCGCCATCGGGAAAACAGCGCTAGCTATAGCATTGGCAAAACATTTTGGTTGTGAGATCCTATCTTGTGATAGCCGTCAATTTTATCACGAAATGCGCATCGGTACAGCGGTTCCTTCCCCTGAAGAACTGGCAGCCGCGCGGCACCATTGCATTCAACACATTTCGATTCACGACAAGTATAGCGTAGGCAACTTTGAAATGGAAGCTTTACGTTTGCTGAACCAGCTGTTTCAAAAAAATCCAATCCAAATTATGGTAGGCGGCTCAGGCCTCTATGTCGATGCCGTCTTGCGTGGCTTTGATGAATTTCCAGCCCTTGATGGCTCGATTCGGGACACCATTAACCAACGATTTAAGGAAGAAGGTTTGGCCTATTTGCAGGAAACATTGCAAAAATTAGATCCTCACTACTATGCCAAATTAACTGCCGAGAATCCGCAAACCCTACAAAATCCACAACGCATGAAACGCTTTGTAGAAGTTTGCTTAGGCACGGGTAAACCCTACTCCTCCTTCATTGGAAAAAAAGAAAACACGCGTCCTTTTCAGTCGATTTGTATCGGATTGGAAGCAGAGCGCCACGAATTGTACAACCGAATCAATCATAGAGTAGATCAAATGATGGCCGACGGACTCTTGGAAGAAGTTCGCACCCTCTACCCGCAACGTCATTTAAATGCGCTTCAAACGGTGGGGTATCGCGAACTGTTTGCTTATATTGAAGGCGAAGTGGACTTGCAAACCGCCGTCGAAAATATCAAAATGAACACCCGTCGTTTTGCGAAACGACAACTAACCTGGTTCAAACGCGACCCTAATACAATCTGGTTTCATTACGCAACCCCATTGGAAGAAATTGTTAAATCGTTGCCCTTTTCTGCTAGAGAACGCAACCTATAGCGCTTGAATTCATCATTTATATAAACAATCATTTATGCGATTATTAAGTGGCTTACTCCTTTTGTTCCTTACGTGTTGTGGCATTCCGTATGATGGAGAAACGATTATCAACCTTGAAGGACGCGTTGTCGATGCCTACAACCAACCACTCCCCAACCAACGGGCCTATCTCGGAGCCCAATACGATGAAGATGGGTACGACACGGCTACCTACCAAACCGCAACGGATGGACAGGGTGCCTTCCGTTTAACGCTATTTCGACCCAATGAGGGGGCGGAACTGATTTTTGAGGAAAACAGTACTTATTTGCCGCTGATTTGCACGGGATTGCATAAATCCAACTTTTCAGGATTGCAATGGAATCTGGGAACCCTTGTTCGGTATAAAGCCTCTGATTTGGTTCCATTGAATATCGTAGTCAATACCGTGAATCCCAATAGTTTTTTGGAGCAATTAAATCTTACGGGAATGATTTATACACCCAACTATGATTTTCATCCCCTCACCACTGGAGATCCGTTTTGGTTGGATTATCAAGTGCGAAAAAATCAAACCTGTACATTGCAGTATAAAGTAAAAAATGGACTTACCCAACAAGTATCCGAATTATCCGTCCCTATTGTAATCGCTGAAACGGCACTAACCTATACCCTTAATTTATGAAAGTGAAGAATTTAATACTTGTTATTTTAGGGTGTTTTAGTCTTGCCGTGCAGGGTCAAAAAATTAAAAAAGAACCCTGGATTGATTTTTATCCCGCTTTTCGTTTTGGATTTCAGTACCCTAAGCTAGTTGGATCCAATTTTTTTGCCGACGATTTAACCGAGTCCATGGGGTTTCACAGCAGTTTGTCACTGGTCAAAATTGCCAATTTTCGGGCTACTGTGGGTTGGGAATTGCAAGGCTACCGCAACACCAATCCAAATCGGATCGGAAATTTTAGTCACATTCAATCAAGTACTGCGCTGTTTCAAGTTGAATATGAACATCCTTTGAAGGGCGCATGGGTATTGAATCCTACGCTGGCGTACGGCCAAAGTCGCATGACCTATCGCGCCACACGCAGCGGTAGTACCTTAGCCCGACAAAGTTGGGAGGAAATACGACTGGGATCGTATGTCAATTATAGTTTCAGTAAAACCTATGCAGGGTATGCTGGATTGCATTATGCTTTTTTATACAATGACGATTTAAAGGCGTCACCTGCCGACGAGGACTATTTTGGAAGAGGAAATAAACTCGTACTTTCGCTGGGTATTTTAATTCACTAATATGGCTATATCGCCTCATTTTACGTCGCGCTATTCACAAGAATGGACTATTAATTTTTTACATTGTTACCCTAACGGTATGTTGAAATACACCGATTTATGCAATTTATTGCAACTCACAGCCGGGGCACATGCCGATCTTGGCGGATTGAGTTATCGGGCCATGCAGCGCCACCATCAAGCGTGGGTTTTGAGTAGGATGCGGGTAGAGATTAAAGCCTTGCCCCGTTGGCAAGACACCGTGACGGTGAATACGTGGATTCATGCTTTGGAGAACTCCCGTTCGACACGTTGTTTGGAATTATGGCACGGCGATGAGAAATGGGTAGGTTGTGAAACCTATTGGGCGGTTTTGAATACCCAAACCCGACGCCCAGATACGCTAGCTTTACCCAACGATCATTTTGTACGCTATGACGAGCGAGCTACCGCTTTACCAACCCATAAAATAACTTTACCGAACACGATTGAAACGGTTGAAACCTATCGCATTCGGTTATCCGATTTGGATATAGTGAATCATGTGAATAATGTAAAATATTTGGAATGGTGTTTGAATCATTGCGACCCGGATCGCTTGTTTGAAGGTCGTTTACAAGCCTTTGATATGAATTTTATGCGGGAAATGCATTTAGGTCAAGAGGCCGAAATCGGGCAACATGATGGTGTATTTGTGGTATCGCAGGAAGGAAAAAATTGTTTCGCATTGGCGATGGACTGGGCCGATTGATGCAGTATGTAGCGCCGGGATAGTCGTGGAAAGCCCGCCTTGACGGCCCAACTAGCAAAACCCCGAAAACAAGGCGACCTTGTGAAGCGCTTGTTTTCGGGATTTTTTGCTTTGGGGCGGTGGGCGGCTTGGAACAGATAGCCCGAAAAGCGCCCAAAAAAAATCCCCGTCGTAGGACAGGGATTGAAATTATTTTTTCACGACCAAACGGAAACCTTCGCCGTGGATGTTGAGGATTTCGACATTGGGATCATCTTTTAAATATTTACGCAATTTGGCGATATACACGTCCATACTACGCGAGGTGAAGTAATTGTCATCGCGCCAGATTTTGGTTAGTGCTAATTCGCGCGGCATCAAGTCCTCGACATACAAGGCTAAGAGTTTCAACAACTCATTTTCCTTCGGTGAAAGTTTGATGGGTTCCTCGCCGGGGAACGTAAGAAAACGCAATTTGGAGTTCAAGTGAAACTTCCCGATAGTGAATTCGAACTGCGTATTTTCGGCCTTTGTTTCGGACGATTTGCGTTGCATAATCGCTTTGATTTTCATCAGCAGCACTTCCGAATCGAAGGGTTTATTGAGGTAATCATCGGCGCCCACTTTATAGCCTTTGAGTACATCCTCTTTCATGGTTTTGGCGGTGAGGAAAATCAGAGGAATTTCTTTGTTTTTCTCGCGAATTTCTTTGGCCAAGGTGTACCCATCTTTGTAGGGCATCATCACGTCCAATATACAGAGGTCGTAGGTATCTTTTTTAAATTTTTCGAAGCCTTCCATACCGTTTTTGGCCAGCGTCACTTCAAAGTCGTTGAGGGTTAAGTAGTCTTTGAGGATGGCGCCAAAATTTTGGTCGTCTTCTACAAGTAGGATTTTTTTTGTCTCTTTTTCCATGGTAATCTAGTTTATCAGTGGGACTTTAATGATGAATGTACTTCCTTTTCCTTTTTCGCTTTCCACGAAGATTTGACTGTTGTGATCGTCCACTATTCGTTTCACATATGCCAAACCTAACCCGTGTCCTTTCACGTTGTGCACGTCACCGGTGTGTTCGCGATAGAATTTTTCAAAAATTCTTTTTTGAGCGGTTTTGCTCATTCCTATCCCATTATCCTTTATCTTTATCAGTATAAAATCCTTAATATTTTCAGTGCGTATTTCTATAACGGGTTCTTCGGTAGAATATTTTATTGCATTATCCAAAATATTAACAATTACATTTGTGAAATGCACATCATTGAGCAACACGGTGCTACGGGTGGCTTCATAGTGACTTTGAATGCTTCCGTTACGATCTTCTACGATTAAATTCACGTGTTCAATAGCATCATCAATAATTTCATGAATGTCACGAGGTTCTTTGCTAATATCGAGTTCTTTCTTTTCGAGCTTAGAAATTCGTAGCACATTTTCTACTTGAGCATGCATTCGTTTATTTTCGTCACGAATCATTTGCAGGTAACGAAAAACCTTTTCTTTGTCTTCGATTACTTTGGGATTTCGAATCGCATCAAGGGCCAAATTGATGGTTGCAATAGGAGTTTTGAACTCGTGCGTCATGTTGTTGATAAAGTCCGTTTTGATTTCGGAAATCTGTCGTTGTTTTATCAACTGATGCAATGCATTGGCATACGCAATAATGATGATGAGTGTAAAAACGATAGACAAAAGGGTAATGGCTAAAATTTCGGAGAAAAGAAACTTCTTCTTTTGGGGAAAATTAACCAGGAGATTGTAACGGTTATGTCCGTCATTATCGATAAGAATCGGAATGGAATAGGTCGAATATTTATCGTAATTAAAATGCTCCGATTTGATTTTGGTTGCCAAGCCGTTGCTGTAGACATCAAATTCAAAGGGAGTGTTGATACCGTATTCTTTGAGTTCGGCGTTGAGTAAATTCCTGAGTTGCGCTACCGTTATCCGCTCTTGAATGGGTCGTTGTGCGGCCACATCTTTGTAGGCGATTTCAAACTGAACATCTTGAAGAATATCAACGGTTCCGTCGCGTTCGATGGAAATATCGGGCGTTAATTTGTTCTGAAAACCTTTGTCTTCGAATTCTTTACCGTTAAAAACAGCGGTTTTTCGCTTGGTGGTGAAGTTTTTTACGGTAGTACTATCATCATTTTTATCAAAGAACGACTGCATAATATAATAATCCTCCATCGTAATACTGTTGGAGTAGATTATTGTTTGGTTTGTTTTTTTGTTTCGCTGTACGTATTTATACTCCAAAAAATCTTCTTTTTGAGGGAGTTTACCCGTACTGGCCTTGAGTTGGTTGTAGCGATTTAAAAACGAGTATTTCTCTTGTTTTTCGAGCTTTTCGGCTACATTCCCAAGGACTTGCTTCACGTGAAATTTAAATTGTTCTTCGCTTTTCTCTAGGGAACTGTTGAACCAATACACCTGTACCAAAATGATTCCCAAAAGGGAAATACTCATTAAGAAAACCAGGAGGCGAAAAACAAATTTATTCATCACATCAAAATTAATATTTTAACATTTGTGATGTTAATGTATTAACCAAACATTAACACAGGCGTGTTTTATTGCTTTTTTTTCAAAGAAATAAGGATTTCCTCGATTTGGCGCTTGGTTTCTTCAAAATTTTCATTTTGAATGACATACTGACTGCGTGCGGCACGTTCTTCGTCGGAGAGTTGATTGTTAATTCTTTGTAGAATTTTTTCTCGGGTAGTTTGATCGCGTTTCAAAACACGGGCGATGCGTAATTCTAAAGGAGCGGTAACGGTAATCACGGCATCGCAATCTTTATAGCTTCCACTTTCAAAAAGAATGGCCGCTTCTTTAAATACAATGGGTTCGCGTTGGTGTGAAATAAGCCACTGCTCAAAATGTTTTTTTACTGCGGGATGAACGATGGTATTGAGTTGTTTGAGCTTTTCGGGATTATTAAAAACTACGGCAGCCAACTGATCGCGGTTCAATTTTCGTTCTGCATTATAAATTTCAGGACCAAAGGAAGTCGCAATTTGAGCTACAATTTCGGGGAAATCCATGACTCTCTTGGCCTCTAGGTCAGAGATATAGACAGGATACCCTTTGGCTATTAAATACTGGGCAAGTGTTGTTTTCCCGCTTCCGATTCCCCCAGTCAAACCAATAATTTTGGTTTTTATTGGTGTTGTTTCGACAATTTTCTGAAGGGGAGCTATAATTTTATCAAGTGTCTTTTCTACAGATTTATGAATGGGTTCCTCGGCTTCTTTTTGAATATGAATTTCTTCCGTGAGACGGGCTTCTTTGGTGGTAAAAAATAATTCAGGGAAAGCCTCTTGCGGATTTTTTTTAAGCCAATGGACTCGATAATACGAGAGAATAAAACCGCTACCATACCCTTTAAACTGTTTCCAAACGGCAATAACCGAAAGCAAGCCAATCCATGGATTGCGATTTTGAATGGAGGACACCACAAAAATTAGGGCAAAATACCCCATATACATTCGCATTCCCCAATCCCAAAGTACAATTAATCCAAGAAAAGAAACCAAGAGTCCAACCATAAAAAGCGTAGGGAACCAAAACGTAATTTTTGCATATTCGGGGTACCAACGGTTTAAAATTGGACGTGCTTTTCCGAATTTGGTGACTTGCAGACTAAATTTATCCCAGTCGATTCGTCGTTTGTGAAAGACGTAGGCCTTTTTAAACAAACGCGTTTTGAAGTCCATTTTCCACAACCTAATGGACAAATCAGGATCTTCCCCCGGATGAATATTCCCAAAACCTTGGGAGGCTTCGAAGGCTTTTTTGGAAATCCCCATATTAAAACTTCGGGGCTGAAACTTGTCAATTTTCTCCGATCCGCCACGTATACCGCCAGTTGTTAAAAAAGAAGTCATGGCAAAATTGATAGCCCGTTGAATTGAAGAGAATGATTTCAAGGCTTGATCGGGTCCGCCAAAACAATCTACATAATTCATTTTCAATTCTTTGACTACCTCAGACATGTAGTGTGGTGGTATAATGCAGTCGGAATCAAAGATGATAAAATAATCTCCCTTGGCCACTCGCATCCCAAAATTCCGAGAGTCACCCGGACCTGAATTGGTTTTGTAATAATAGGACAGCTTTAGTTTTTGCGCATATTTTTGCACCACTGCTTTACAATCGATACTAGACCCATCCTCTACAATTACAACTTCAAAATGAGGGTACGTTGATTGTACCAAACTTGACAGAAGCTCATCGATTTCGTCAGGTCGATTGTAAACGGGTATGATGATAGAAAACTGCATTCCTATTTTTTTGGCAAATATACTCGATACTAAAAGAAAATGTCCCGAAGTTTCGGGACATTTTTATAGATTAAAAAAAGAGTAAAATTATTGCTTTATCACTTTTAATGTTTTGACCTGTTGATTTACTGTGGCCCGAACCAAGTATGTTCCGGTGGGCAACTGAGAGAGATCGATTTGTGTTTCAGTCGCTTGAATGGTTTGTGACCAAACTAACTGTCCGAGTAAAGTAATTACTTCAATACGATCAATTGACTCAGAGGCAGTTACTTGCAAAACATCTTTAACCGGATTTGGATAGGCTGTAAATTGGATATCATTAAACCCTGGCGTATTCAATGAAGCATCATACACTGAAAGACCAAATGCACCTTGACTACCGTTGTAACCAAAAGCTCTTATCAATACGGTAACTCCTGGTGTAAGTCCGGTAAGTACTAATCTTGAGTGTCCTACAGCTACTTCAGCAGCGCCATCATCATCACAACCTACGGCGGTTAAAACAGCACAATCGCCAATGTAGGCTTGAAGCACCGTATCAATTCCGGCTCCTCCTATTGAAGTACCGGCTGTTTCAATCGTAGCATTACCAGATGTAGGAACAACGAAACTATACCACACGTCTTTTCCTGAGGTTGCAAATCCAAAGGCACCACAAAATGGAGCTGGTGTTTCTGTGCTTAAAGTAGCACCCAAATTGGAAGTATCAATATCTTGGTCTGCATATACTCCACCCACAGTTAACGCGGTGGGCGTAGCACAAGAATCATTATTAGGTACAGGCGGTGGCGTTCCACAAGCTACTGATCGAGTACGGCCATCCTGGTTATCAGTACATTGGTCATCGGCGTGGGTAATAAAACGGATAACACCCGTTACGGTAGCTGTCCATGTTACTGGAGTTATACCCGAAGTATACGCCAATGTAGCGTCGGTATTAGCGATCGTAATAAAATCTGATGTTAACGAACTAGTAAATGTATACTGCACTCCTGCAGTCACATTTACATTAGAGTATTCTCCCGCCCAACCTACTGTGGTAATGGCTTGTGCCGAACCAATACAGGCAGGAGTATACGTTTGTGTAGGGAATACACCATTGGGTGTATCCAAACAAGCCGTAGTAGCACAAATATCATTTACGGTAACAGCCAAACGAGACGCACTTTCACATCCTAATTCATTTTGAGAAGCAAAATAGGTAGCACCATCCACTAATGGAGTCGACGTTGGAAGTACATTTCCGCCCGTTGCGCTGTCATACCAAACAATTTGTGTCCCGATAACCGATAAATCGTCAATAGTCCCATTGGTACAATAATCTTGTGTTGGATTTCCTGATGGGGCAGCTGAAGGTGCTGTAACCACCAATACTAATTCAACAATTGAAGTACAACCTAAACTATTTTGTCCAACGACAAAAATTGTCTCTCCATTTAAGGCAACATAATCAGTAGGATTAGGAATTTCATTAACGAGATTTTCAGCATCGAATAAATCTAAATAAAAGCTGTACGTAAGACCCGTTTCATTTGAAATTAAAGAAATTGCACTTGTTAAATCTACTACCTCTGTAGAATTATTATTCAAATCACACAAAGTAAGCGTCGCATCTGATAACACAGGCAGTGGAACAACATCAACTGTTACCTGTAAACGTTGAAAACTTTCACAATCTAAGGTTTGAGAGGCATAATACGATGTGCCATCCACCAATACCGTTGAGGCACTCAGTGGGGTACCACCGGTTGGTGTTGCATACCACTGAATAGCGGTTCCATTGGCAAATAAATTGGCGACTGTAAATCCGTTACCACAAAAACTTACGACGGCATCGCCGGTTGGAGCTGGAGTTGTTGAAGCACAATCGTATGCTGCAATTAGGAATTCACCAAAAGCGTCGTTTAAGTATTCCCATGTGTTAACGTACAACACTTGTCCTGGATTTAATCCGTTTAAACTGATTAAAGAAAAGTTTCCATTGGTACTGCTATCATCATCACAAGCGAGTAATGTTAGCGCTCCACAAGTACCTGTATAAACCGCCATCCCGGTATCGGTAACGGCGCTACCCGACAAAGCATTGGTTTCCAAGGTTACACTTCCTGAAGCAGGAACCGTCACGGTAAACCAAATATCTCCTCCTGTAAAACCTGCACATCCAGGCGCTGGTGGATTGGAGTTGGTGGCAGAAACATTTGTAGTTGTAACAGGAATATTGTTGACATTTGTACCAACAGTTAATGCGATTGCATTGACACAGTCATCGTTGGCTGGAGGTGGAATCAATGTGCGTAATGAAAATGGACCTGTCCAGAGACTCGACTCATTGGGTCCACAAATCGCGCTAATATAAATATCATATAAAGTATTTGGGTTTAAACCAACCAATACATAAGGATTTGTTGTAACAACAGTTCCTGCACCTGCAATTGGGGCTGCTCCTCCATTGGGAGTAACATAGATTGCCCATTGTGTTTCTGTACAACCTGCTGTCCAACCGATGCTTGCTGATGTAGTCGTAACATTTGTTGTAATGATATTGGAAGGTTGAGGACAAGCCACCGCGTTAGTAATGGTCACATCGTAATCTTCAGTTTCCCCATATCCATAAGATGCACAAGGGTCAATGGTATTACCTGGTGTATTCCATACATCGCGAATGCGCATACGATGCGTTCCTAGTGGTGGATTACAGGCTAAAGTTATGGTAAACGTCGCTGTTCCATTGGCTCCAATTGCGGCTGTAGTAAATCCAACACGCTCATTGGTTTCAAAAACACCATTATCGTTGTAATCGACCCAAACAGCCATATTTTGGTTGCCAAATGTTCCAACTGTAACTGAAACAATATAAGTTCCACCCGCTTGTAAGTCAGCCGTATAGTTAGGCTGTCCCGTAAAATAAGTATATGCCGGATTCACAGGATTAGTTCCTGAGTTATTTGACAAAGTAGTTCCATTGATTACAATATTTGAAATCAAATCGCCATCGGTTTTCCCAACCGTGTAGATAGGTACACAGTAACAAGCATTCGGGGCGGTCATTCCAACCAAAATTGGTGTACTTTCAGCACTTTGCCCAGAAGCGGTACATGTTACAATACATTTGTAGTATGTAGCGACAGTTTGAGAAGCATTGTAGGCTTCTGCATTTGAAATTCCAGGCGCATTGGTATATGTTATATTATCTGAAGAAACCAACCATTGGTAGGTAACACCTGAACCGGATGTAGCATTTTGTAACGTTACGTTAAATGGAACGTCGGCACATGCTGTGGCACTCGGAGCAATCGTATTCCCAGGATTAGGAGTCCCAGTACATGAAGGAGGTGGTGTCCACGTAAAGTTCAATCCAGAAACTGGTGCAATTGTGTTGGAAAGTAATACCGTTGCCGTTGCGGTAGTTCCAGCAGTGGTAGCATTCCAATCGGTAGCAGTGCTTCTATTAGAAAAATTAGAAGCAGGCGTATTGGGTGCTGCACGCAAACCACAATCGGCTGTAGTCGGTGTCGCATTATTAGTCATTGTACCATATACAATTGCTATTGCATTGGTAGTTTCTTGGAGACGAATTTGAAAATTGAATGAATCCCCAATTGCTAAATACTTTGCATAATTTTTCCATTGCACTACCAAAACACGGTTTGGCGCTGAACCTATTAATTCATAGCGAATCTCTGCTCCAGCTTGAGCTTGCAAATCGCGGGAAAAAGCAGCAATTCGAGCCACTCGATCACTAGCTACCACTGTACTGGTTGAAGATAGTGGCGTGTAAGATGAAGAGGAGTTCATATCTACGGCGGGCGTAAACGTGGTTGATCCCAAAGAAATCCATCCGTTGGTGTTCACGGCAAAACGGTCATAAGTCGTACCGTTAAAAACGAAATTGAATCCAATGGGCAATCCCACTCCTGTGAAAGCATTCCCCCCAAGAGGAACTGCTGGATCCAAGAATCGTTCATCATCGCTTGCTGTGTTTCCTAAAACAGTCCCCCCAGAAATAGCCGAATACGTTCCATTACTTTGTGAAAAAGTATATTGACTTAACGTTTGACTAAATCCTAACTGTAGAAACAACAACAACGCTAAAGTCATTGTAATTTTCTTCATAAAATACTTTGTTAGGTTTAATTTTTTGCGAGATAAATGTAGCCAAAAAAAACAGCCTGAAAAAATATTCAGACTGTTGATATGTTAAAATTTAAAATTATTAGGAAATACTGGGAATTGACACCACTTCATTTACATCAGCCAAATAATCCACCCCTTCTAATCCGAATCCGAATAAATTAAGAAAATCATTTTTATAACCGGTCAAATCGCCCAAATCGCCCAAAGATTCTGTTGTAGCTTCTTCCCACAAACGGGCCACTTCTGCTTGAACATCATCTCGCATTTCCCAATCGTCAATACGAATTCGATTTTCAGCATCAACCGGAATTGGCAATCCCGCATATAATCGCGCACGATATAAGCGATCCATTTGTTCTATACAGCCTTCATGAATTCCTTCACGCTTCATAATTTTATACAACAAAGAGATGTAAAGTGGGATAACCGGTATAGCCGAACTTGCTTGCGTCACCAAAGCTTTATTTACAGAAACATACGCTTTTCCATCCAAACTTTGCAATCGTTCTGTGATGGTGGCTGCCGTAGCTTCCAAATGATCTTTGGCACGACCAATGGTTCCATTACGGTAAACCGCTTTGGTTACCTCAGGACCGATATAAGAATACGCTAATGTCATAGCGCCCTCAGACAATACGCCTTCTTTTTGCAGGGCATCCATCCACATACTCCAATCCTCGCCACCCATTACCACAACGGTATTGTCGATATCCTCTTGCGTTGCGGGTTCGATAGAGACATGGGTCACATTACCCGTATGAAAATCGACAGTTTTATTGGTAAAGGTTCCTCCGATTGGTTTTAATGCCGAACGATGTAAAACACCTGTCGTTGGATGCATACGCACTGGGGAAGCCAAACTGTAAATCACTAAATCAACCTGACCCAAATCGGCTTTGATGGTAGCAATCGTTTGCTCTTTGATGGCCTCCGAAAAAGCATCGCCATTGATACTCTTGGCATACAATCCAGCGGCATGAGCTTCTTGTTCAAATGCGGCTGAATTATACCAACCCGGTGAGGCTGTTTTACCTTCTGTACCAGGTTTTTCAAAGAATACACCAATGGTAGACGCGCCACATCCAAATGCACTTGTAATGCGAGAAGCCAAACCAAAACCGGTTGAGGCCCCAATGACCAAAACGCGTTTTGCTCCGTCAATTTTCCCTTGCGCCTTTACATAATTAATTTGATTTTTTACATTTTGTGCACAGCCTGTTGGATGAGCTGTCAAACAAATAAATCCGCGCATTCTGGGTTCGATAATCATACTTTTCTATTTAATGTTTTATGTACTTCGCCAAAGATAAGGCATTTTTTTAGTTAAGCAATTCGCGTGCTTGCCCGATTGCAGCAGGAGTAACGACTTCTCCCGAAAGCATTTGGGCAATTTCTTGAATGCGTTCTTCTTCGTTCAAGGCTTTAACATTGGACTTGGTACGGGTATCGTCGTCCACTTTGTAAACTTTAAAATGGTGTTGTCCTTTGCCCGCTATTTGTGGCAAATGGGTAATTGCAAAAAGTTGGATATTTCGACTCATACCGCGCATAATTTCCCCTATTTTATGTGCTATTTCCCCAGAAACACCTGTATCAATTTCATCTAAAATTAAGGATGGCAACTGAATCTTTGTAGACAAAATTGCTTTGACAGCCAACATAATACGTGATAATTCACCACCTGAAGCTACTTTTTTCAACGTACCTAACTGAACACCTTTATTGGCGGCAAAAAGCAATTGAATTCCGGTATCTCCTTGTGGTGTTAAGGTAGTTTTCGCTGGAAATTCTATAGCAAACTGTGCATTAGGCATTCCTAAATTGGCTACTATTTTTTGTAGTTCTTGAACTAATGGCCCAACAGCTGCTTGACGATTTTGTGTAAGGGTTTGGGCTAATTGCTCTAATTCATGAAGATACCCACTTACCTCCTGCTCCAATTGTACAATTTCTTCCTCTAAGTTGGTAAGTGAAACCATTTTAGATTGAAGCGATTCTTGAATTTTCAATAAAGCATCGATGGTTTGAACTTGATGTTTTTTTTGCAACGTATAAATCGTTTGCAACTGCTCTTGAAGGCTTTGCAATATTTCAGGGTCGGCCTGCAATTGTTCAGCCCCTTCTTGCAGTTCGGTAGCGATATCATCAATTTCGATTAAAACACTCGAAATCCGTGTTAAAATTTGTTGGTATTCGGGTGAAAAAGAAGCAATTTTGGAAAGCGCATTTTTGGATTCTTTCAATTGATCAACAACGCCAAACGATTCCCTTTGCAATGCGCTAAGTACTTTAGCTAATTGGGATTGAATCAGTTCAACATGGGTTAGTTTCTCCAACTGCGATTCCATTTCCTCTTGTGATCCTGCAACCAATTGAGCAGCCACCAATTCCTCCCACAAGAAAGAATGATAATCTTGTTCTTGAAAGGCTTTTGCGCGTGCTGCTTGCCTTTCTTGTAAAGTGTTTTGTGATTTACGGTAATTCCTTAAGGTTTGCTGATAGGTTCGTAAAATATCGTTATTACCCGCGACAGCATCGACCAATTGAAATTGAAAATCATCGTCATTGAGCGCTTGCGTTTCATGTTGGGAATGTACATCTATTAACTTGGCTCCCAACGCTTGCAACTCCGATAAATTAACGGGCGTATCGTTGATAAAAGCTCTTGACTTCCCTGAGGGTAATATTTCGCGTCGAATAATCGTATCGGCATCGTAATCCAAATCATGGGCCGCAAAAAAATCGTGAAGTTGATACGAGGCAATGGAGAAATGCGCTTCAATCACGCATTTTTCATTTGAATTTTTAAGTGCAGATAAATCGGCACGGTTGCCCAAAACTAAACCCAATGCACCTAACAGAATCGATTTACCGGCCCCCGTTTCACCTGTAATTACGGTAAAACCAGAGGAAAAATTAACCGAAAGCTTTTCGATTAAAGCGTAATTTTCTATCGAAAGGGCTGTAATCATCTAGGTATTCTCGATTCAATTAGAATTTTATGGCATTCCACTTGCTGCTGTTAAGAGGAGAAATTCGCGATAACTTATCGACGATTCCTTCGGCGGGCACTGCAGGACCACCTGACAATATCGCGACCAATTCATCGGCTTTGGCATCAAAAAACAATCGTGTTAAAAAGGCATTGGGACGCGTTTTGTGCAAGGCTTCCAAACTACTTATCGATTCAATAATCGCTTTTTTACCCGCCTTTAGGTCTTTGTGCATCAAGTCTAAACCTTGAAAATGATATTTATAAATGGCCTCTAAATACGGTTTGAAGGTCCCCGATAACAAATCGGCTACCAAATAATAGCGATTGTTCGTACGATCCGATTGTTGCCACCCCTTTCCACCGCCGGGCATTGCTAAGTTGACTACCTCTTGTGCTTTTTGGAAATAAGGCAAGCCACTATCCAATTCAAAACTTTCGGCGTCAATCCCTAAGATAATGTAGATATAAAACGCCAAGGTTGACATAAGGTTGGAGTCATAACTATTGGGGTTGAAATACATTTGTTGAAACTCAACATATTGAAATTGAAAGTCTTTATCGTTGATATTTAACAAGTTGGAACTGTATCCTGAGTTAAATATAGGTCGTGAAGATTGCACCTGTAAACTAGCGTCAAAATTATTGTTCTCATACGAATTGATCGTGATGAACATACTACAGCTTATTTTCTCTTGGTTCTCAAATGTTTTTTCTGTCCAAACCGTTTTATTGATAAAATCATTGATTGAGGTTTCCAACGATTTAAAAATTTGGGTATTGACATTGGTAATTTTGTCGTAGTTAATGACTACCCTACAATTGATTTCTTGTGCATTTACGGTGCACAAAGACAAAACTAAAACCAAAAAAACGAGTAATTTATCTTTCATAATGTTGTATTACTTTTTGCAAAATCACTTGAGCAACGGCCTCTTTCGACTGCAAAGGTTTGGGTTCTACCGTTCCGTTCCGATCGATGAGCGTTACTTTATTGGTGGGTGTTCCAAATCCAGCACCGGCATCACGAAGGGAATTTAGCACAATCAAATCTAAGTTTTTTTTCGCAATTTTCAACTTCGCATTTTCAATTTCGTTTTGCGTTTCTAGGGCGAAACCAATTAAAAATTGAGCTTTCTTTTGCGCTCCTAATGCAGCTAATATATCTTTGTTTTTGACTAAGGTAAGAGATAGCGTATCATTGGATTTTTTTATCTTATCCTGAGCCACAATTTCGGGACGATAATCTGCCACTGCTGCAGCACAAATAGCCACATCAACCTCAGGAAAATAGTGTAAACAAGCGGTGTACATTTCCTCAGCCGTTTGCACATCAATACGGTTCACGGCTGAATTTTTTATTGATAAAGCGGTCGGCCCTGTAACCAAATAAACGGTGGCTCCTAACGATGCGGCAGTTTCAGCAAGATCAAAACCCATTTTCCCTGTAGAGTGATTTCCAATGAACCGAACAGGATCAATAGGTTCATAAGTGGGTCCAGCTGTTATCAATATCTTTTTATCGCGTAGTGGCATTTTGCCCAATAAATCCTTTTCGAGAAACGCCACAATGTTTTCGGGTTCTGCCATACGTCCTTCGCCCGACAATCCACTAGCCAACTCTCCTTTTTCGGCGGGAATCATGACATTTCCAAATTGTTGCAACAACTGAAAAGAAGCCAAAGTAGACGGATGTTTGTACATGTCTAGGTCCATAGCAGGTGCAAAATAAACGGGACATTTCGCCGAAAGATAGGTTGCAATCAAAAGATTGTCACAGTTTCCATGTGCCATTTTGGCCAATGTATTGGCGGTAGCGGGAGCAATCAACATTAGGTCACCCCACAATCCTAATTCCACGTGATTGTTCCACTGAATTTCTTCATCATCGTTGTAGAACGAACTGTAGACAGGGTTTTTGGATAGTGTGGCGAGCGTTAGGGGAGTTACAAAATCAACAGAAGCAGGTGTCATGACCACACGGACCTGAGCACCTGCTTTGATAAGTAATCGAACCAATGTAGCGGCTTTATAAGCAGCAATGCCTCCGGAAACCCCGAGAACTATTTTTTTACCGCTCAACACTGCCATGGGATCAATTTTTATTTCGAAACGTCTTTATGATAAATTTTACCATCGGCCCATTCTTGCACGGCTAGCGCATGGGGTTTGGGCAATTTCTCATAGAATTTTGAAACTTCGATTTGTTCTTTATTTTCAAAAATCTCTTCCAAGCTATCATTATACGTTGCGAACTCCTCCAATTTTTCAATCAATTCTTTCTTGATTTCCGTATTGATTTGAATTGCTCTTTTAGCCATAATGGTAATGGCTTCGTAAATATTACCTGTCTGCTCTTCGATAACAGCACGGTTATACGTGATTGTATTTACGGGTGCTGTTGTCTTTTTTAAATCCATTTTACTCATGACTTTGAAAATTGTTGTAATTCTTTATCAATTTGTTCCAACATAACGTCGGCTTTGCTTTTAAATTTTGAGTCGCCTTTAAATTTAACTAAAGACTGGTAAGCGCCCTTGGCATTATTTAAGCGCTCTTGCATTTTGGCAGGAACGCTGTTGATAGCCAACTGAAAGGCTGAATCTAATTTAAGGAACAACGCTTCTTCTTTGAAAACGGTTCCTGGAAAATCAGATAAAAAAATATCGAAAGCCACCTGAGCTGCTTTGTGATCACCTATCGTGTTGTATTGTTTAGCTACTTCAAAAGCTTTTCGCTCTAATTTTACGCGCAAGTCTTTCGCAATGACATTTGCTTGAGCCATATACGTTGAATTGGGGTAACGATCAATGAACTCTTGCATTTTATAAATCGCTTTGTCCGTTTCCGTTTGATCCAAACTATAGGTTGGAGATAATTCTGCAAAACACTTAGCCGATAAGAAGAAAGCTTCTTCTGCACGAGAATCTCTAGGATAGGAAGAGGCAAAACCTTCCAATTGATAGGCCGCCAAATAGTACTGCTTCGTATTGTAGTATGACATCCCAAAACTATAGGACATCTCTTCTTCACCCGATTTTCCTTTGTAAACCGGAGCAATAATTTCATACAAACGAATCGCCTTGTTGTACTTTTGTTTATCATACATTTTTTTGGCCACCGCTTTTTTTACTTCGGTATCTTCAGATTTAAACGCCTTTTGGTATTCGCTACAACTAACCAAAAATAATCCAAGTATACTAAGAATCAATCGTTTTTTCATTCGGAAATAGGTTCTTTCGACTTTCGCCAAAACGAAACGCAAAAGTAGGTATTATTTGTATAGCTTTAAAATATTTTTTTACAATGGAAATGCATCCACAAATTGCTTCAACCGTTGTGATAAATCGGCAGAAACATTGACTAAAGGCAAGCGTACCGTATTTTCGGACAAGCCTAAATGCATAAACACCTCTTTGATTCCCGCAGGATTTCCTTGTTCAAAAATCATATTAATCGCATCAGCCAACTGGTAATGAATGGCATAGGCTTCATCTACTTTTCGATTCAATCCCAAGCGCACCATGTCGGAAAACGCTTTGGGAAATCCTTCGCCAATCACCGAAATCACACCACTTCCACCAGCCAAAACCATCGGTAATGTGATCATATCATCGCCCGAAATCACATGAAAATGAGCAGGTTTATGTTGCAACAACTGCATCGCTTGTACGATATCTCCTGCTGCTTCTTTGATCGCTACAATATTGGAAAATTCTTGAGCTAAACGAATTACGGTAGCTGGCAACATATTACTCGACGTACGACCAGGTACATTGTACAAGATAATGGGAATGGGAGAGACTTCTGCAATCGCTTTAAAATGCTGATAAATGCCTTCTTGCGTCGGTTTATTGTAATACGGTGAGACCGATAAAATTGCGGCAAAGGGAGATAAATCGCGTGTTTTCAATTCGTGAACCACTTGCGCTGTATTATTCCCTCCTACCCCTAAAACAAGCGGCAAACGACCTTGATTGACCTGAATTACGGTTTGAATCACTAACTCTTTTTCCTCAGACGTTAGGGTAGCACTTTCGGCAGTTGTACCTAAAACGACTAAATATTCGATTCCGTTTTCAATTTGAAAATTGACAATTCGAGTGAGTGCTTCTGTATCGACAGCACCTTCTTTTTGAAAAGGAGTTACCAGCGCCACACCGGTACCAATTAATGCTCGCATGCTATATTTTGTTTAGGATTTTTAAGTATTTAAACAATTCTTCGGTGAATTGTGAATGATCTTCAGTATCGGTGGCAATCATCAAATCATTTAACTTCTTGTCCACGCTGGCAAAACCTGCTTTAAAACCAGAGCGTGACGATTGCGAAATGAATTGCAATATCCCTTTATCGGTGGGATAATAATTGATTAATAAATCGTAATATTGAGAGATAAATCGTTGGACAACGGCACTATCAAACGACCCCGTCCATTTAAAATCGCGGTAAGAAAAAACGGGATAATCAAACGTTTCTTTTTTGGAAATATGGTCTCTGAAAACTAGAATCTCAATATTTTCAGGGCGTATTCCTTTTTTGACTAACTCGCGAATCAAGGCATCTTTATCCTGAAAACAAGTCTCATCCAAGATAATACCGACCTTTTTCACCAAATCGCTGGAGGTCAATTGCTTGATTTCAGCCCATTTACGCTTAACGATTTTTTTAAGTGATATATCCTTTAATCTTTGGAAAAACATAGTATTTTTACTTACTACAAATTTAATTAAATTCAACTGCATTGCACATGGTAAAGCTAAAAAAGTATTGCAGCTTGCGAAAGTACTTTGTTTTTATCTTAACATTTGGCGCCCTTGTAGCCTGTCACCGAAATCCGTGGACATCCACGCGCGTGACGGGAACGAAAATCGCTATAGCTGAAAGTCAGCCGATTGACTCCACTATAGATGCGGTGATACAACCCTATCGTCAACATATCGAAAAAGACCTGAGTACGGTGTTGGCCTATAATCCCGAGCCCTTGGATAAGTCCAAAGGAAAATGGCAAACCAATATAGGTTGTTTTATGGCCGATGTTACCCTTGAATATATCAACAAAACCCTAGCACAACGTGGTTTAGCTCCTGCTGCGATTTGTTTGCTCAATCACGGGGGAATTCGAGCCGTTATTCCTCAGGGTAACGTTACCGCACGTACTGCGTATGAAGTCATGCCATTTGAAAACAGTGCCGTGGTTATGGCTTTGAAAGGCACTCAGATTAAAGAAATGGTTGACTATATCCTGCAAGAAAAAAAACCGCACCCCTTGTCGGGTTTGACATTTACACTGCATCATAACCATGCTGAAACTATTTTAGTGCAAGGCAATCCGTTGGATGAAAATAAAATCTATCGCGTGGCTACTTCAGATTATCTATCGAATGGAGGCGACAACATGACCTTTTTTAGCAAAGCCTTGGAAACGGAACAAACGGACTATAAAATCCGAAATTTGCTCATCGATTATTTTAAGGCTACCGATACGATACGGGTAAATTCCACTCCGCGAATTATCATTAAAGAATAACAAAACAGCATGAAACGTAGAGAATTTATCAAAACAACAGGAGCTGCAGGGGCTTATGTAGGGCTAGGAAGTCTTGGGTTAAGTAGTTTTACGAATGCTGAAACAAAACAGATAACTATTTTGCACACCAACGATGTCCATAGTTACGTTGATCCTTTTCCCGCCAACCACCCAAAAAACCCTAATAAAGGAGGTGTGGCACGTCGGGCTGCTGTAATCAAAATGATTCGGGAGGAAAATCCCAATGTGTTGTTGGTCGATGCAGGAGATATTTTTCAGGGGACACCCTACTTCAATTACTATGGCGGTGAATTGGAGTTCAAGCTGATGAATCTCATGGAATATGATGTGGCTACGATTGGAAATCATGATTTTGACAACGGAATTGACGGTTTGATGACCCAACTAAAAAAAGCTAATTTTGAGATGGTTTCTGCCAATTACGACCTGCGAAATACGGTTTTGGACGGTCTTGTCTCGCCTTACACCTTGAAAGTGAGTGACG
>NZ_JAIXWA010000012.1 GCF_027482425.1 Flavobacterium sp. | reverse complement strand
TTACATTTTGTAAAACTTTTTGAGAAATGGGTCCATCGATAGCACAGAGTTCGATTCCAAAAGTTACATTATTTGTTGATTTTTCTTTGCCCATTAATTGAAGGGCTAAGGGGGTATAATTGTAAAATGCAACACCAATATGAAATCCTGTTTCCGTTTCAGGTAATGTTTGTACAATTGCAGTTTCGCTTATTATATAATGTGGTGCATACAGCATCAATTGACGTTCGTTGTTGTACCGTCGCTTATTTATAAACTGTATCCGATTTTACATTGATTTGGTGGTCGAATAGGGTAAAGAGCGATGGAGAACTAAAGCATTCACTGTATAAATAAGCCTTCTTGAACGATTATAACTCTCTACATACTTTGTATCGATCGCAACCATGGGTAATTGATTTGGTTTGATTTCTAAAATGTGGAACGATGCTTTTCTTTATGCGGTCCAATACCATTGAGTTTTTGAAAGCCCAAAGGTAAAAAGGCGCCTAATAAAAGTGGGATGATTCCTAGCGTTGTTGAGGGAGTAAAATGGACTAGGATGCATTCCGATAGTCCTCCGATGAGTAGACTTGCTATAACTGTTTTTGCCGCCTGAACACTATCGCTAGTGGTAAATTTAGAATGAAATGAAGCACATAAGTAATAATGAATGGACAAATATAAGCCTTGACCTAACATTCCCATTATTGCACCCATTATTAATGCACATGCCATACGTATTGGTTTAAATATTCGTCCGAAGCGTTGGTTTAATTTTTTTAATTTGGGTACGACGTAAGGGTCCGAAGACCCTCACGTACCCAAGGCGTATAAATCGAATAATGGCTTGCGTGACAAAATGGAATTGTTATCATGTTTGTCATTGTCAATGCAATATTACTATCCTTGTTTTAAATAATCTCTAGGGTTTTTCCTGATAAACCAAAGGATTTTTCCTTCAACTTTTAGGGAAAAATCCTTGTAGGCCGCAGGAAAAAATCTAATCAAATGTATATCAAGGTGTTAAATAATTTTAGTTGATTTACTTTATTTAAATATGAGTAAGTCTTTCGAAAATTTAGCGTCCAATTCTTGAAAATTTAACATTTGGAATGGTTTTTAAAATAAAAAAAACCAACCGAAAGGGTTGGTTTACTAGGATATAAACAGTGTAATTTTCTACTCTTGCATCGTATGATATACATTCATCACATCGTCATCTTCTTCGATTTTCTCCAATAATTTTTCAACATCGGCAATTTGTTCAGGAGTTAATTCTTTTGTGACTTGTGGAATGCGTTCAAAACCGGAAGATAAAATTTCAATACTGCGGCTTTCCAATTCTTTTTGAATCGCTCCAAAACTTTCAAAGGGCGCATACATAACGATACCGTCTTCATCCGCAAAAATTTCTTCTACCCCAAAATCAATCATTTCCAATTCCAATTCTTCAATGTCTTGCCCTGTATTGGGAATTCTAAAATTACAGGTGTGGTCAAACATGAATTCAACCGAGCCTTGGGTGCCCAATGTTCCATTACATTTATTAAAATAACTACGAATATTGGCTACGGTTCGGTTATTGTTGTCGGTGGCCGTTTCAATTAATATGGCAATACCATGAGGGGCATACCCTTCAAACAAAACTTCCTTATAGTTAGCAGTATCTTTATCGGATGCTTTTTTAATGGCGCGTTCTACATTGTCTTTGGGCATGTTGGCCGCCTTGGCATTCTGAATTACCGCGCGTAAACGTGCGTTGGTCTCCGGATTAGGGCCTCCTTCTTTTACCGCAATAACAATGTCTTTACCAATGCGTGTAAACGTTTTGGCCATAGCAGACCATCGTTTCATTTTTCGGGCTTTTCTAAATTCAAATGCTCTTCCCATAGGAATTCTTCTTTAGCAGTTAATTATTTTTACACGGCAAATTTACATTATATCATCAATTTTGCCTTCCTTTTTTTGTGTACTTATTTTTTGTAAAATGGGAGTTTAACCACTTGGGCCGCCACTTGATTGTTTCTGATTTTTATATAAATCACAGATCCCACCGCAGCATACGTCGTAGCAACATAACCCATACCAATTCCTTTGCCTAACGAGGGTGCCATAGTGCCTGAAGTTACAATTCCAATGGCATTTCCATCGGCATCTACGATTTCATAATCATGACGGGGAATGCCTCTTTCGGTTAATTCAAATCCAACCAATTTTCGCGTTACGCCTTGTTCTTTTTGTGCTTTTAACGCTTCATGATTGGTAAAATTCTTGGTAAATTTTGTAATCCAACCCAAGCCAGCTTCAATAGGAGAGGTGGTATCATTGATGTCGTTGCCATAAAGGCAGAATCCCATTTCTAGGCGTAAAGTATCCCGTGCTGCGAGTCCGATGGGTTTAATCCCGTAGGAAGCGCCGGCTTCAAATACCTTGTGCCAAAGCTTTTCGGCGTCTTCATTTTTGCAGTAGACTTCAAATCCGCCTGACCCAGTATAGCCTGTTGCAGAAATAATCACATCATCAATACCAGCAAAAGTTCCCACTTCAAAGTGATAATACTTGATACTTGCTAAGTCAATACTAGTCAATGATTGCATAGCTTCAACGGCTTTCGGACCTTGGATGGCTAAAAGCGAATAAGCATCAGAAAGATTTTCCATCTTCGCTCCTTCAGTATTGTGCTCGGCAATCCAATCCCAATCTTTTTCAATATTGGAGGCATTTACCACCAATAAATAGTTCATTTCATCGAGTCGATACACAATTAAATCATCGACAATGCCACCTGTCGCATTGGGCATGCAAGAATATTGTGCACGACCTATTTCAAGGGTTGCCGCATCGTTGGTAGTAACGCGTTGAATTAAGTCGAGTGCTTTAGGCCCTGAAAGTAGAAATTCGCCCATATGTGACACATCAAAAACGCCCACTCCGTTGCGAACGGTTTCATGTTCGGCATTGACGCCTTCATATTGTACAGGCATGTTGTATCCAGCAAACGGAACCATTTTGGCACCAAGTTGGATATGAATGGGTGTTAAAGCTGTATTTTTCATCCGTTGAATGTTAGTTTGTGGCGCAAAAGTACAAAATTAGAGGGCAAGTTCAGAAGTGCTTTTTTGATTATTTCAATCTCGAAAAGAATAAAAAAACCAAACGTATCGATTGAAAGTTTGGTTTTATATATTAAAAATGAAATGGTTTTTTGATTATAAAAAAGGTTCGGTCAAACGATGTTTAAAGGAGAACAAAACTAATCCTACTTTCGACCGTATTTGAAATCGATCAAATAGGCTGGTTCGATACGAATCAATAGATTTTACGGAAACATTCATGATTTTGGCCATCTGGTCATAAGTGAGTTCCCTTTCATCACAAACAAGCGTAAGGAATTCGAGTTCATTTTCGGTCATTTCAAAAGAAATGGGTAAATCCTCTTCTTTTCTAACATCATAATTTTTAATCCGAGTCAAAATTTCAGTGATGTTATTGTAGCCAAAATTAATGATGTTGTCTATCGCAAATTTTAAATCGGCAGCGGAACAATTTTTGTGTAAAAATCCACGTGCTCCATGATGATAGGAATCGTCAATGATTCGTTCATCAATATGTTGGGTGAGGAGTAATACTTTGAATTCTCCTGATTTTTTTTCGAGTTCTTGCAACACTTCAATACCATTTTTATGCGGCATCGAGTAGTCCAAGATATACATGTCAGGTATAGGGACTAGCGGTAAGGATTCGAGAAATTGATCACCGTCGTCAAATTCATGAATTACCTGATACTCACCTAAGCGTTGTATCAGTTCTTTTAGGCCTTGTCGAACGATGGCATGATCATCAATAAGGCAAATGCGAATGGGTTCCATAGGCGGATTAATTGCGTTGAAGGGTTATTAGGGTTCCACGACCTGGTTTTGAATCTATGGTTAGGGAGCAATGAATTAATTCAGCCCTTTTTTTCATGTTCATCAAGCCCAGTGATAAAGTTTTCGTTGTAACATCAAACCCTTTCCCGTCATCCTCAATCTGCAAGCGAAATTTGGGTTGAGCGTCCAATTGAACGCATATGGTTTTCGCCCGGGCATGCTTGATGCAATTGTTTATAGACTCTTGAAATATACGATAAATAATTAATTTTTCATCATCTTTCAAAAAAGGTTGTACTTCGCCTAATTCCATTTCAAATTGAATGCTACTATTTTTTTGTAAACGTTCCATTTCGGTTCGAATGGCTTTGGCCAAGTCTTGTTGCAAGACCAACTGACTGTTAAGCGAGTGACTGATACTGCGCACGGATTGTGACAATCGCTTTAGAGACTCACTGAGATTTTCCAAGCATTCGGATTGTTCTGGATGGTCGTATTTGTAATTCTCTATCTGAAAATTCAAAGCCGTAATCTGTTGCCCCGCATCGTCGTGTAAATCACGCGAGATGTTTTGTAAAACTTGTTCTTGCGTTTCAATAATCGTTTGTGTGATGTTGCGTTGAAACTCAAGATCTTTTTCAAACAGTTGCTGCGTGTATTTCTTTACTTTTCCAATATGCATTCGCGCCAGCATAATACTAAATGTGGTGATAAGGCTTATAAAAATTAAGCAAATAAGGATTCCAACGGCTAGACTGTAATTACTCATAAGATATAATAGGTGCTATTCTTCGGTAATGACTCGTTTGTGATTGCGGTATTCGATATAAATATACCACAATAGGAGCGAGTAGCTGATAAAGTTGATGTAATTGGTAGTGATAGTATACATTTTTACTTCTGCATAAATGATCACATGTTGAAGTTTAATATCTACAAAAGCAAAAATTAAAGATAAACCAAAAAACATAAAGATTGGTGCACTTAAAAGTCTATAATTATTATTGAAAAGAAATCTGAAATCTTCATCTTTTAACTTATCAAAACTCAACTTAAAAAAAATGGTTAGATACAAAAAAGAACCCATACAAAAGATATAGGTTTTTAAATCATCATTTTTTTGAATTAATAAGAAATCAATAGCGATAAAAAATAAAAAAAACAGATAAATAAAACGCATTAGCTTTCTATTTACTCCATTAAGTTCTAATAAATAGAACCACAGTAAAAATGTTATAATGAAAGAAAGTTCATAGTTTTTGAAGTTCATATTTGACCTAAAATCATCATTTGAAATTAGGAATTTCAAAATAATTGTGATGAACTCTGTTAAGGTGTAATAGGTCAAAATGTAATAAAATATCCTGTTTGTTTTGCGTTTTAAAGGCAAAATAAAGGATGCAATAATGAATACAAATAGCTGAAAGTAAATGATAAGTTTTACAGCACTAAAAAAATCGTTTATGGGGATCATTACTTAATTATTTTACACAAGCTGCAGTTGTTTTTGAAGCATTTAAAGTATTATATTTCGCACCACCAGAATAATCATAATAGGCTTCCAAATTTTCATAAACAACTTTGAAGGCTACCGTGCTTTTGTCGCTGGCATTAGTGACTTTGGTAAAATAAAATTTCACTTCTTCAAGATTTTTCATAGCGCCATCCATAGCATAAAATAAGGCTTGAAAAAAGGGTATTGAAAAACAGAGATTTTCATCGCTGTATGCTGTTATCAAATTAAGTCTTACTGGAACACCCGTTGTTTCGGTGATAATTTGCAAGTAATTTGGATAGTAGGTTTGACCGAAATCAGAGACCATTTTTGTCAACGATTTACCATCGATACTATAAAATTCATTTTGACCTATAGCTGTATTAATTTGTGTTTTATAATCCGTGTTATCCAATTCATGACCCAAAAGGATAAATGAATAGCTATCAACATAACTGATTTTATCAACATGATTAGTTAGCCATAGCGATAACGTTGAAAATTGATTGCTGATCAAACTCAGGTCGACAACATAATAGGTGGGAGCAGTAGGACTGGGTAGAATATTGCTAGCAAGATAAGCTGTGTTGGTGGCCGCCCAAGCGGCATTGACACTGGCTCCATCAATAATAATTATGTTTTGGGGGTTAGCAATGTGTTGGGTTAAGTTTTGTGCGAGGTTCATACTAATGGTGTTTAAGTTTGGGAGTTGATTTTATTTGAAACACAAATTTGACCAATGAAGAGGAAAAATCCTATAGGAAAAATACCCCGATCGCAAGGTATTTTTCCTGTATTATAGCGGGTTTTTTCCTAAAATTCTCATAATCAAAATTTTGCAAATAAATTTATGTTGATTACAAAATATCATTCATAATCATTTATATAGCTAAAAAATAAAAAATAATACTTTTCGTACTTTTATTTTTCAAATAGCATCAATGAGTCAAGGGGTTTTTGGAATCTAATTTTAAAGTAAAAAAATAGATTAAATACAGACGACGTTACCAAAGATGTTTGTTGGGCAATTGAAAAACTTGTAACAGAACACGAAGAACCCAGTATTATTATTGCGGATCTTTTACGAATGAAATAGCAGCAGTAGAATTGATAGTATCAATTGTTGTAAAGGGGAGCGTAGGTTATTTGGTACCTAAAAATAAAAAAGCCAATACCCATAAATAATTTAAAAACATAAATGAATGGAAAAAAAACATCAAGTACACAATTTAATTATACTCGACGAGAGTGGATCCATGCAAAGCATTAAACCTTTAATTATCAGTGGTTTTAACGAATTGGTTCAATCGATAAAAGGAATTCAAAAGCAGTTTCTAGAACAGGAACATTACATTTCCATCGTTTCATTTAACGATTTAGGCAATAAAGTATTGCACTTTATGGACGATGCAAGCAAGCTCAATGAAATCGATGCAAGCAGCTACAATCCCGATTCAATGACTCCGCTTTTTGATGCGATGGGGTTTGCTTTAACCAAACTCAAAAACGAGTTGGACAAGCTTTCGGATACCGAGTATAACGTATTGGTTACTATTCTTACGGATGGTCTAGAAAACAATTCAAAAGAATATACAGGCACTGCAATCAAAACAATGATTGAAACGCTCGGCGAAGGTAATTGGACATTTACGTACATTGGCACCGATCATGATGTAGAAAAAATAGCCAATGATTTGTCTATTAAAAATATAATGCGGTTCGAAAAAAATAGAGAAGGTATACGTGAAATGTTTGATCAGGAATACAACAGCCGGTTGAAGTTTAGTTTAAATATTGATCAGAAAAAAGATTTCAAAGAAAACTTTTATGAAATAGCTCAAAAAAATGATCGATGAAATTGAACAACAAGAAGCCGATAAAAAACCCAAAAAAGCAAGTTTCTGGGAGCGAATACTCGTTAAAAATACGAAAGATTAAACCAGCAATACTATGAATCCAATAAAGAAACTAATCATTACAACTGTTGCAGCAGCAGTGGGGTTGATAAAGTACTATTTAGTAAATGAGCAAGCTGAGCCTAAAGCAGTAGTAAAAAACCGGTGGCAACTGCAAAAGCAATTCAAGACTCACTCATTGTTCAAGTTACACGGTCTTTGCATCTTGTAGACGAATCGTTTACGCCTACTCAAGAGGAGGGCGTGTTTACCAATGCTACAAAGGATAAACTATTGGTGTTGAAAGAGGATATATGGAAAAAAATAATTAGAGCGGCAAAGCGTTCATTTCCAGAAGAAGCGGAAGATTGTGCATATAGTTATCCTGAACCCGATTTGTCCGATTTTGAATTTGTAGGATTGCTTACGTATTATGGTTCCAATGATAATCCAGAAGAAACAACGGCCTATAGTGCTCAGGAAGTTAGAAAAGGAAATTTAGTATCCTTTGCAGGTGGAGGAATTTGTTGCGGTTGTAATAGTGGTGAGCCCTTAGTGCCCCAAAAAGTAGATGCAGTAGTCATCAAAAAGTAATTAGCAATAAACTCCAATTAATAGAATTTCAAATTAGCTCAAATGAATACACACCAAAAAGAACTTCTGCAACATCTAGCACAACTGGGCGATTTAGTTGTAGTGAGTCAAGACAAACGCTTTGAATTAAACAAAAAGGGCGAGGTCACCTTGCAAACCCAACTCGATGCCGTCTTGAATTTTTACAACGTTTGGATGCGCCTATGTTGAAACAAATCTTGGATAAAGAATTGACCTATCAAAATTTTGATCACAAAATTTTGATCACAAAACTGTCGGATGCTTTTGATTCCTTTTTGGATACTGGTGATTCCTACTTGAATCGATTTGAAGGCAATTGTAATTCGGGTATTTGTACAAACAAACACTGCAAAGGATTTGCTTTTGTGGGTAATAAATCTAACAACTACATGGATTTAATTCTAGAAATCAAAGATGATAAAGTGACCGATATCTACGAATGCAATGATTTTTCTACCGATAACTTTTCAATACAAAAAAATAATAAAGTATTGATTTATGAATAAAAAGCACTTATTTACAATTGGTTACAAAAAATTATATAATTAAAGAATTTAACACTACAAGCGGCATGAAACTAATTAATTTTTTTAAAAACTTGTTTGCTCATAAAGAAGTAACCCACGAACAACTGTGCAGAAAGGTAGTGCGTAAAATGGGGTACAGTGTGTTTTGAAGACTATTTTATTGTTGACAGTATGCCTTTAGAGATTTGTAAATTTTCACGACATAACGGGAAATAAATCTGTAAAGACGATTTTGAAACGGCTCCCTCAAAAGGATTTTGTGTTTCACAAAATAGTTGGTTCTTCGGATATAAGCTTCATGGCGTTTGTTCTGTTACTGGTGTTTTCCACTCGTTAGACATTACAAAAGCGGAAGTTCATGATATTCATTTTTTGAAAAATATAAAACAGCAAATGTCTGATTGTGTGCTGCTTGGAGACAGAGGATATCTATCTGATAGTATACAACTAGATTTATTCCAATCAGCAAATATTAAATTGCAAACACCAAAAAGAATGAATCAAGTGAATTATAAACCACAGCCGTATGTTTTTAGAAAATCCAGAAAAAGAATAGAAACATTGTTCTCGCAATTATGTGACCAGTTTTTAATTAGAAGAAATTATGCTAAAACTTTTGAAGGATTTAAAACCCGAATTTTAGCCAAAATAACAGCATTAACTCTGGTTCAATATATCAACAAATTTATCTTTGATAGACCAATAAATAACATAAAAAATCAATTAATTTAATTTCACCCAACGGGTTTATAATTTAATTGGAATTTATAGCGAATTGAAATTTAATATATAGGTATATAAATAAAATTATAGACTACAAAGATTTGCTCATTTATTAGTAATTTTGATTAAACTAAAATTGTTCAAATGAAAAAGGTATTATTTATTTCTTTAATTCTGTTTTTTAATATAGTAAATTCTCAAAAGTTTGTAAGTGAAAATACTTCCTATATTGATTTTAATATTAACGAAATCAAAATAACAGTTAATGAAAATTTGTTTTCGGGAAGATTTGAGATATTAGATATTAATTTCAAAAAATATATTTTAATTTCAAATAATTCTAAAACATTATTATTAGATTTTGGTAGGCTTATACCTTCAGATTATAGTAAATATTTTATTGAAAATGTGGTTATTTTAAATTCTAATGATATAAGTTCAATTAAAAAAAATATAAATAAAACAAATAATTATGTTATTGATAAAATTGAAATAGATTATGAAGGAAAAAATGACAGAGATAATTACACTATGCCTAGTGGAGAATTCAAATATTTCTGGGGTGATAAATTTTATTCAGAAAGAGAATTAGAAAAAGAAAAAATAAAAAAAGAACAAATACAGAAAAAAATTGATAATTATAATAATTTATCAAACTTAAATGCTTATTTGGGAGTATATGAAGTTTCCATTTATACCTTTCATGGTGTAAAGTTAAATCCAGCTAATAAAGGAAAAATTTATGTAACTGAAGAAGGAATAACTTTAATTTCTGATTTAATAATTGATGACAATACATTGAGAGGCTCACACATAAAAGATTCATTTTTTACTCCATCTAAAGAAGGAGAATTTTATTGTAAAGTATCAAAAGGACTTTGGGATGAATTTACTTGCTTTATTAATTTAAAAAGTAAATCAGGGGCTATTACGACATCGATAGGAAAAGAATTTAGAACCACTACCTTTTCTATTATTAAAAAGTTAGATTGAATTTTAAATAAACAACTATGAAAAAGATATTTTATTATTTAGCTGTGTTCTTTTTATTGTCTTGTGGAAACGCTGCTGAAAAAACATATGAATACGCAACATTAAAAGATGTGACAACAAATGATAAAAAATTCATCTTTGAAACTGCTAATGGAGAAAAGGTTGAGTGTTTCTTAAATTATATAATTGAGAGTAAAAAAACTAAACCAATCAATGATAAAGTTTTAAGGTATGTCATAAAAACATCAAACGAACACATTAAAGATGAAATATTATTACCAAGTAGTTTTAAGCCACTTGAATATAATATTAAGCATTATGATTCAAAACTATATATAAAAGTTTCTTTTGAAGCAGAAAATAAAAAGAGAAAAATGGTTCTTTACAAATTTATTTTTGATTATGAGCTGAAAAGTGAAATTTTTAGTGAAGATTACAAAAATAGAATACAGCTTTAGAATTGGTTCTTAGATCATTTCTATTTTGTGTTTTTTTAGTCGAATTCCCCACGCTGCTCAAAGTCTCCTGACTTTGAGCTTCTTTTTCATTTTTCATTTTTCATTTTTTTGTAAAGATAATAATTAGGAATTTGCTTTTCATGATACACATATTGTCAATACATTAGTCAGGAGACTTTGCTTAGCTAGGGTTTGAAGGCCATTGCCAATCAGGCGCGTGTCCAAACCAAGGTAAATGCGGGGTGCTTTTTTTTGACGAAGCAAACAAAAGCCATTTCTCATTGATTATTGATGAAGATCAAAATGGTCAAGTAGGCGATATGTACGCGTGCCATGATTTTGCTTGTTCGAATGAAAACCTGATTTTGCGTGAAGAAAATTGCAAAAACCCCTTTTTTTATGACGATGAAAAAGCCAATTTTATTCCCGATAAGGTCTATATCGATTTCAATAAACGATGGAAAAAGGCACTCAACGAATTACAAAAACGGGAACCTACTACTTTTTGGTATCCGACATACAGCAATGGCTCACCACGTTTAAACCGCTTCTGGATACTCCCTTTAAAAGGTACAAATTCTATAAAAACCATGCTGCATTTCAGAGCAGTTATTACCATTTAACAGCGTTGGTTGGGTATTTTTCCAATAAAGATGCTTGCCAAGAAGCCCTTAGCGTTTGGGATGATTTGGATGCTACGCATGAATTTTCAGTTATAAAATGGTTGATTACATACTCGGATTTAAATCGGTGTTTTGCATTATTTGAAAAACAAGTACTTCCCTTTTTCAATCCAGAAACCCAACAACTCCAACTGAAAATCCCGATGCATATTTGTTTGTCCGGCAACGATTGGAATGTCCTCCTTCAGTTTTTTCAAACCTATCAAAAACAGTACAAAGCTTATTACGCATTATACCAACAAAAAGTTAGGTCGCTTTGTCCAGATTTTTGCGCCAAAACCAAACCCAGTCTTGCAGAATTGGTAGCAAAATTAAATATCAACACAGCAACATTAGTATACCGCAAACGGTTGAAAAAGAATACTTTTCTATACGGCAATAGCGATGGATTTGATCCTATGGAGCCTGGAGTAAGTTTTGATTCGAATACCTATTCCAAAACAATCCACCCCGAAAATGGTAGTGGATCGTTTGAGATTGTGGAGTTGGAGTGATAATAAGTTTAAATAAAAAAATTAACGCACCCTTTTATAGGTAAGTTTGTCTGTACCATATTCGTTTTTGACACTTACTTCCATTGTATTTGCATCAATTTTGGTATATTTACTAAGTGCATACCAGTCATGATTTTCATTAAACGTAACTAAATAAAATTCACCACCTTCTATTCTAGCAGAAAGGACTTTAATTTCATTTCCTGTGGCAGAAGAAATTATTTTTGTATTTAATTCTCCATCTGTTTCATAAGAAAAAAATATTATGAAATTACCGTTAATACCCTTATCCTCTTCCCATCGGCCTTGAAGATATTCATTTGAAATGCATTGCCCGTTGATGATAATTGAAATAAAACCAAATAGAATGATCAAAACTGTTTTTATAAATGTAAGGTTTAAGTTATTAATATAGATTTATAATTTAATTTATGTCATTAACTAATTATAAATAAGTGTTTAGGAAAACATTCTTAATTAATAACTTTAACATTAATATGGGAAATATTCAATTTTTGCCAGTTTCCAGATCTAAATTCTGGTCGTGAGCGTAAATTACGAATGATATCAGAATTTGGGGTGATATTATGAGCATTCCAAATTTTTGTATCCCTGGTTCGGTCGTTATAAAACACCTGTATACATGCTTTTTTTGTTTCAATAAGCTTGGTTTTAAATACTTCAGGACCTTGAGGCTCTAAATAAATGGGTAAGATCGTCCGGTGCTGATAATTGCTGTCTTTTGTTCCGATTTCTTTGTCCAATTCATTAAGATGTACTGCTTCCAAATGGTACGCCTCAGAATTGTCGATACCAGTTATTTGTATTTTTTGAATTGTATTGTTTATTGGTATTTCAACCATATCCGAAACCGATTTACCTAAAATAGCAGCTGCAATTCCCGTTTTATAAAAAACTTCGTTAGTTTTTTTTGGATTGTTTTCCTCCGAAATAACAATTTCTTTGGTTGTTTTTAAATCCAAATAGGTAAGTTTTACTTTACTACCCAACATTACTTGCTGGTATTTTATGGCTTCGGCTTCGGTGGGTTCCTCAATAGTAATTGATGCTTCGGTATCGTCCTCATATGTTATTGGTGCCTCTGCGGGTTCATTAAATGATTCCTCAGTAACAGCATTACCATGCTTTACAGTTTCTTTTTGCGGTTCAGCAAAGGGGGTATTGCTACGGTTTTCTAACGCTTCTAATCGGTCTACGATTATTTTCATTGCTGCAACTCGATCAACCGTCTCGTCCCTTTTATCATGAGGCAGTTTTTTTTCTTTATCCATTGAATCTTTTAAATCCTGAATTTGTTTATTTAAATTTTGAAACAAAAGATTAAAATAAATTACGATACCAATCAATAGTGCTAGCAGTACAAAAAATAAAAATGATGCTTTCATAATAGTGTGTTTGATTAAGGTTAATAAAAAAATAAAGAGAGTAAACGGATGAACTATGCACAATAGATTAAAGCTGGATTGTTTCGGAGTCGGGTATATAAACGACTTACCATAGTGCGACAAGCGTTTTCTTTGGTTTGAACGAGTTGGGCAATTTCCTCATAATTCAACCCATCAACTCGGTATTTCAAGATTAAAGCTTCTTTTTCGTTTAAATATTGGGTTAAACCCTGAAAGGTAAGGTGCATTACTTCTTCATACATATAATCCATAATGTCTTCCATTTCATCGATATCCACAAACATTCTGTATTTTTTTTGCGCTGCGTAATAATCCAATATTTTGTGTTTTGCGATACCGTATAACCAATAGGGAAATTTCCCTTTTTCGGGATTAAATAGATTTAATTTTCCAAAAGCAACGATAAATGTATCGTTAAGAATTTCATTGACAGACTCCTCATGTACTACTTTAGACTTAATGTAGGATTTTACACGTCGATAGTTGGCCTCATACAAATTGAAGTAAAGCAATTGCTTTGAACTTTCATTTTCAAAATTACCGTTAACAATCGTTGCAATGATTTCATTTTCCATAGCTGTACGTATTTGGATTAGTAAAAAGAATTAAAAGAAAGCAAAAGGGTTCAAAACAAACACCCCTTTATTATATATAGTAAAACAGGCACATTTTGTTACATATTTTTAAAAATATTTTGAATTATACACACAAAATATTTCTTAACTAATTAAATATCAATCGAGTATAATTTTAAATAAAGTTAATAAAAAAATATACAATTTTTAAAGTAACATTTTAATCCAAAAATCAGAATAGTAATAGGGAACACCTTGGTAACGATATAATGCCTTGGTTTATTATCTGACCGCAATCAAAGTAACTCCGAATAAAATATAAAGTTCAAATAAATGCTTACCAATGATAACGTTAACTTGTTTTTTTCGATATTATTTATCCAATCGTGAAAAGAAGCAACTTATAGCATCAATTTCCGATTTTCCGCAATGGTATGTAAGGTTTCGAAAAGCGCCTGCGCATTATGCGTTGTTGAACTTAATAAGCAGCGTAAATAATCAAGAACATAAGTTAGCTTTTACGCTGATTTTGCGCCGTATCTCGGATGTTGTTGTTCTCCAGGACAATAAATCGAACGGTTTTCGAGTTTGTATTATAGTTCAAGGCAAAACCCAACAAACTTTTTTTTTCTCGCCCAAAGGATCTTTTCAGCAACAAATACATTTTTAACCAATTCTAATTTTTTTTATGAAAAAACGTGTAAAACAAATTTTGTTTGCAGTAGGATGTATTGTAATACTCCTACTTTGTTTGTCACAATGTGATGGTTGCGCTCCCAAGAAAGGTGCAGGTGTGCCTACAAAACCCATTGCTGTTAAAGCAATTCAAGACTCGCTTTTTGATGCGATTGATATTCCCTATGAAACGATAGAAGTTGATGCTGACAAGACACAAATAATAACAACCGCTTCAGGTGAAACCTTGACCATACCTGCCGGCGCTTTTTTGAATGCAAAAGGTGAAAAAGTAACGGGTAAGGTTTCGTTAAAATTCCGAAAGTTTACAAATCCTGTAGAATATGTAGTTGCGCGAATACCGATGACATATCAGGGCAAAATTATGGAGTCGGGGGGGATGTTTGAACTCAATGCTTTGCAGCAAAATGATACCTTATTGGTAAATCCTGAGCAAAAAATTAAAATGAAATACGCGAGTTGGACTAGCTCTCAAGATTACAGAATTTTTAATCTAAACAAGTCGACAAACGCATGGGAACTCACCGGAAAAGATGAAGTAGTTTCACAAAAAAACAAGAACGACCAATCGGATAAAACGTTCATAAAATCAAAACCCCGATTGGCAAGTTCGAATGCTTTTTCTATCCAAGATGAAACCCAACGCTATCCCGAAGTCAAAGAGTATGAAAACGTATTGTTTGATCCGGTTGACAACGATTGTGGCTTAACGGAAGGAAATTTTACCGATTTTGATTTAAAAAGTAATAAAGACGGTTCCTTTACCGTAACAGGCATTCTGAAAATTGGAAATAAAGTTGTTTCCCAACAATCGTGTCGTTGCTATTTGGCATTTCAGGAAGGAATTGCGTATTCGAAAGCAATGCAAACTTACCAGCAAAAATACAAGCGGTATTTAGATAGGCATTTGCAAAATGTAAGAAGCAAAGAAGAAAAAAAAATCATATATGATACCAGGGATGAAAGTATCGGTGAAATAAATCGAATCATGGAAATTGACAATTTTGGTTATGTCAATTGTGATATATTATTTAATATACCCTCCGATTATTTTGTACCCGATTTTCAGGATTTTAATGGGAAACCTATCGAATTTTACACCTTATTTTTGGTAAATAAAAAGCGCAAGACCTATTTGTCTTGTAATGATTTAAATAAAATCACCTATTTTAGAGAACAAGGAAATGTGCTTTGGGGTGTTTCCAAACAAGGGGAGTACCTCTACTTAAAATCGGAGGAATTTAATCAAATACAACCCGGTGAAAAGCGGCAAAAAATTCGGTTACATACCAAAAAAGGTGTTAAAAATCTCGAAGAGCTTAAAGCCTTGATTTATCAATAAAACCAAAGTCATTTAGAAAGTAAAACAATAATAGGGTTTGACATTTAAATTAGTGTTAAACCCTTTTGTTATTTTTTTCTTTTTCATGGAGTAAAAAAATAACCCCAAAGACAAGGATCCCAACTCCAATCAGGAGTAAGTTGTTCCCAAACTTTGATTCTGCTATATTTACTTCATGCAGCTCGTTTTCACATAGGCTTTTTTTATATTTTTCTGCGAGAAGTTTCGTATGCAAAAGTTGTTCATGAATTCGTGATTCCATGGTTATTCAATTTTAAAAAAGTAATACCATAATTGTATTTCGGATTGTTTTCCTTCAAGAAAAACCGAGCCCAATTTGCATCCATACTTCATTTTACCTTCAATTTTCATATAGTCTAATTTTGGTAAACTATAGTTTTTAAACTTGGATTGGATAAAATCTTTAATGTAAATGCGATGAATGTTTGCATCAATAAGCGTTCGTAAAAACTTTCCAAGTTGCTTTATTTCACGTATAAACCGATCCATTTCCTTGTTTTTTCTCTTCCGATTTAAGAATCCATGCCGATTTCTACATTGATCACTACAGAACTTCCTTTTTGCCGATTTATAAGTGCTAATCTCTCTTCTGCATTCGATATTTAGACACTGTTTTATTGGTAGACTCATGCTTTTCCTCTCTTTAAAAACTTCGGTTTAATAGCATTTAAATACTCTTCGTTTAAGGTTTCGGCATAAATTAAAACTTTATTGCCCATTTTAAACGTTTCAATAAAGCCACAACGAATTTTACGGCTAATGGTTTTAACCGAACATCGTAATAATTCACTGACTTCTTTCTGGGTTACAAGCTCTCTTCTCATTGTTAATTATTTTTTTCAAAATTAAAACCAATGAATTAGAGAGCAGCCCTAAAAACTGGAGAGTATTTTGGAAATTAGTGGTTTGATTTCTCCAGTTTTTGGGTTTTGAAAGCATGCTAGCGAAGAAAATCAGAATTTCTTCGGTTAAAGGCAGTAGTAGTTACTTTTTCCGTGTTATCAACCATTAAAAACGAATAAAAATAAAAAAAGAGGTTTTTTAGCATTTTATTATGATGATTAATCAAATTGAAGCTCATTTTACTTACGTATTTATTAAAGATAGCACCCAGAAGTTTCAGAACATTATTATTCATTTTTTTTAAAAAGTTTAACCTTTTCTTGAACAATTTTTCATCGTTGGGGGCTACACACTTAAGGGCATTCAAATAATAGTTTTTTTTCTGGGAAAAAAGTGCTTGCTAGTAATTGTTCCGTCCTTTAATTCATCCATATTTTCAATAAAATCAGCAAGTTTAAAAACAAGTTTATCCAATTCGTCGGTACTGTAGTAAAGGGTTTCGAGCAAATAAATACTTCTTGTAAACAAGGCTAATTCCATTCTGGAATTGAAAAATTTCACTGTATCGTCTAAGTTCAAACGATTCATTTCTTCAAACAGCTTTTCGCAGAAAAATTCGGTATCTAATAATTTGAAAAATTGCTTCGTATCGTGGATGAACGGATTGTTAAAATTCGCTTTAAAATCATCCGTAACACTGTATGTTCACGTTCCAAAATTGTTTATATAAACGTTAAACAATAATGTTCCATCGGTTGTGTTTAAATCAATAAGTGCTTTTTGTCCTTGTTCGTGCCTATATGCAGAATTAAAAAATGAAAAATGCTCAAAGTAATTTCTACACTTTTTGAGTTGAAAAAGCTGAAATAGGGGTATTATTTTAAAGCTATCAAAATTTTTCAAAGTAGATTTTATTAGTAAAAATGCAATTATTTAGCAGTACCCTAAATTAAAAAAAAGCTGAATTTTTACAACAACTCCTTTGTATATTGTGCTTGAAATTAGTCATGGAAACAAAATGGACGCGTGTAAAAATTAAAAAACCCCTTTTTTAATTAATAAGGGGTTTGTTTGTGACCTCGAGAGGATTTTGCTGCGCAACATCCTTCAAAGCTCCGCTTTGAGAATAGTGTAATACAAAAAAAAACGCTCAAGTGAACTTGGCGTTTTTTTTTGTATTACACTATTCATTCGTGACCTCGACAGGATTCAAACCTGTAACCTTCTGAGCCGTAATCAGATGCGCTATTCAGTTGCGCCACGAGGCCGTTATTTTTTCGACATTTACCTACTGAGTCGAAATCAGATGCGTTATTCTCCCGATACTTCGGGGGCGCCACGAGGCCGTTTAAACAACTTAGCAGTACAGATTGTAAGTGCTTTATTGCGGGTGCAAATATAGGTATAAATGTGTAACTTGCAAACGTATTTTTGTAAAAATCCTTAAAAAAATGAGCTTAGAAAACTATATTCGTGATATTCAGGATTTTCCCAAACCGGGAATTGTATTTAAAGATATTACTCCTTTGCTCTTATCCACAGAAGGGCGAACCCATTGCTTACAACAATTGGTTACCGTTGTGGCTAAACATTCCATCGATAAAGTGGTTGGTGTTGAAAGTCGGGGTTTCTTTTTTGGAACTTTACTGGCCGATCGTCTTCAAGCTGGATTCGTTCCTGTTCGTAAACCCCATAAACTCCCTTTTCAAACACTTTCGGAATCGTATGCGCTCGAATATGGTAACGATGCATTAGAAATCCATACCGATGCCATTCAACCTGGTGACCGTGTACTCATTCATGATGATGTCTTGGCGACCGGTGGAACCGCAGCAGCCGTTTGCCGATTGGTGGAGCGATTGGGTGGTGAAGTAGTCTTGTGTTCGTTTTTGATGGAACTTACTTTTTTAAACGGGCGACAGCAATTAAATAATCGTCCCATTCATGCGGTTATGACTTATTGATCCAGCGCTCTACAAGTGATATAATACCGCCAAGCTAGTATCGCGAGTTGCCATTTTTTGGCCTTTGCAGGATCCAATTGTTGTTTGGTAAAACTAGGTAAAAACAAGCGGTTGCATCGCGCTAAAAATTGAAACATATTTTTTTTGACAAAAATAAAAAAAGACCCTTAAAACAAGGGTCTTTTTCGTATTAAGCTTTTTTCGGTTTGGCGGGTGTCGCTTTTTTCTCTCTTTCTAAAGCCTTTTTGGCTTTTTCCAATTCTTCACGTGCTTTCACCATTTCTTCTTTTGCCTTTTCCAACTCGGTGCGCGTTTTTTCTAAATCTTCTTCAGAAGGACGGTCCTGCGAAAATTCTCCACGCAAAGATTTCACCTTTTCTTTAAATTGCTCTAGTCCTTCAGGATTCCTGAAATCATATTCAAGGGTACTGCCTTCACCAAATCCATTGATTGACATTTTGTTGTTTTTCAAAATTTCGTCTAATTCTTCTTTGGTATAATCATCGCCACCTTCCACAACTTTTCCATCTTCAATTACAAGCGGCTTTTTTCCATTTTCTTTGATTATCATTCTCGATTTACCCGAAAAGCCTTCTCCATTGCCAAAAGTAAAGTTGAATTCCTTCATATCAGGCATCCCTTCTATAGAAAAGCCATTGCCAAACGGAGGCATATTGTTGCCGCCAAAGGAACGGCCGAAAATATCATTCATAGCAATAATGTCATCATTTTGAGCGGGTGCTCCAAAACCGATGGTGCCGTTTTGCTTGAAAAGAACGATATCTGTAATGGGTTGCTCCTGATCGTATTCCAAGGTTCCTTTGTTCCCTTTGCGGTCTTTGTAGTCTACTTTGATAGCCGTAATTTCTCCTTTGCTGTTTCGCTTTACACCAGAATATTTTACAGTTACTCCATAATCCGCCAAAGCCTTGATATCATCTTTCATTTCTTGCTCAGGCGTATTTTTTCGCCAGGTCATGACGACATTATCGTTTTGGGATTCCGTTAAATCCATTTTGTTTTGTGCACTCAATAATTGTGCAAACAAAAGCACTACCACAAGGGTAAACCAATTAAATAATTTTACAATAACTGACATAAACTTCGAGTTTTAATTTTTTTTGGTAAAACAAACTTAAAAAATCGGGCATTTCATCGCTAGACTTTGACAGATTTTTAACGCGTTCAGTCCTTTTTTAATTTGGATTTTGCTTTTTCATATTCAGCCTTTGCTTTTTCCATTTCGGCTTTCATTTTCAGCATTTCCTCTTGCATTTTTGCCAAATCTTGACGGGCTTTTTCCCATTCAGCTTGCGTGCTTTTATCTTCCGAAAGTACTTTTTTAATTTCTTCTTTGGCACGGTTTATGGCCGCATTGATCTCTTCTTCGTCTTTTATATTGTCACTGGTAACTACTTTTTTGGTGATAATTTTTATGACCCCATTTTTACCATATTCCAGAGCTTCGGGACTGTTTTTAAAAACGCTTACCGATGCAATAGTGTTTGGGTCTAACGAATTCATGTCAAAATCGACATCCATCTTTTTTCCATTGATAAAAACCAAAGGCTTGTCAGAAGCATCAATTTTTCGAATGATAATGCGCTCCCCATTTTTGGGTTGACTTGCATTGTCGGTATCGTTAATGATGATTTCGGTACCGTCCTCATTACGGATAATACGTTCCTCAATACGAATTTCTTTTCCTTGAACGTCCTCTTTATCGACTTTGGAAGCGATAATGGTTTCCGATTTGGGTGCTACAAATCCGATGTACTTATCTGACTTGATAAATACCAAAGGTTTAATCCCTGTATCTGATTTAACCGTGGTTTCTCCTTCTGCATCATCTGTTTTATATTGAACCCGAATTTGGGTGATTTCGCCTGCTGCATTGCGTTTTAGTTTGCTATACTTTAACGTAACCCCTTTAGATTTTATCCGTTCAACATCTTCTTTGATTTCGGTTTCGCTGGTGTTTTTATCCCAGCGAACTTGGTACATTTCTTCAAAATGGGTTTGTGTGGTGTAGGTAACTTTCCGCTCTTGTGCGACTGTTTTTACTTGAAAAATGAGCATAAAACCTACCAATGCTGGCAGCATGATGCCGTATTTCCATAAATTACGGCGTTGCGATTGTTTTTTTTGTAACATGAGAATTCGTTTTTTGATTAAGGATTGATTAAAAGGGTTAGTTAAAGACAGCGCTTGTTGTCCCGTGGCTACTTTGACCAATGTTTTTTGATACACAGTGGGGGATTGCAATTGTTGCATGGCTTTCTGGTCGGCCAAAAATTCTAAGTTTTGCGCTATGACTTTTTTGTAACGCCATGCCAAAGGATGAAACCAAAAGAGTCCACAATAAAGATGCGAAAGCAATACATCAATGGAATGATATTGGTTGCAGTGAATTTTTTCATGCAAAATAATACTGTTGCGCTCTTCCTCAGAGTACAATTGATTGTTGATGACGACATAGTTAAAAAAGGAAAAAGGAGTGACTTCTTGTTGCACATTTACCATACGAATCGAAGCCTCTGAAATCACCGGATGTTTTTTCAAAAACGCGAGAATCGATACCAATTGCAAGAGAATCCGTCCGATAATAACCAAAACGATTATTACATATCCTCCTATAATTAGCGTTGCCCAATCTAATGTCGCTTCAGGAGTCGGGGAGAGGGATTGCGGGGATTTTGCCATTGCCATCCATTCTTCCACCGACCATTGAGGGCGTTCCACATAGACCGTTTTTGTCCATGTCAATAAGGGTAAAACAGCCGATACAAATAAACCACTCAATAAAAACCAACGGTTACTTTCAAAAAAAGTTTCTTTACGCAACAAAAAGTAATAAACCACATAAAAACAAGTGAGTAGACCCGCTGACTTCAATCCGTAAATGAATAGTGCTTCCATACTATGATTTCTTTTCGATTAACGCTAAAATTTCCCGTAACTCGTCGGCAGAGATTTTTTCTTCTTCGGCAAAATGTGACACCAATTGCTTGTATGAATTGCCAAAATAATTCGCAATCGCCGTTTTCATGAATGTTTTTCGGTAATCTTCCAAAGCTATAATGGGGTAATATTGATGGGTATTTCCATACGCTGTATGCCCCACATAGCCTTTGTCTTCCAAATTACGAATGATAGTCGATAGTGTATTGTAGTGCGGCGTATCTTCAATAATTTCGGCTTGCACTTCTTTCACAAAAGCTTTTCTAAGCTTCCACAAAATGTGCATAATTTCTTCTTCTTTGTTGGTTAATTTCTGCATGAAACTAGTCGTTTTTTGGTACATTCAAACTTATAACTATTTTTTTAGTTAACAAACTAAATTTATAGTTATTTAACTATTTTTTTAGAAATTAGTGTCTGAGCGGAATGTGTATCTTTGCGCTATGACCTGTAAAAGCTACAACCGCCATAATTTTCACAAGCATACTTTTTGTATCTTCCAAGAAGTGGATCGGACCGTACTGGACCCATTGCAACCGCAGTATACCAGTAAATCGGGGAGTACGTATTATTTTACAGAAGAAGGCGTCTATCGTTTATCCAATCATTGGGGAAGGGCCGCCAATTGTAAATGGCGCTTAGCTACTATATCTTCCCAGCGCTATTCGGGAAAGGTTGTCGGGTATGCGGCTTGGACTTCTTTTTTTCCAGATAATGACCACGAACTTTTGTATGCTATTGCAATTGATTTTGAAACACTCACCGCGCAATATGTGCATAAAGCCAGTCAGGATTTTCCGGTAACGACCGTATTTCGTACCGCTTCTGAAACCTTAAAACGCTTAAAAGTACTCCGCCAACACCTTACCGAAGACCAGTGGTTACGTTATTATAACGGCGATCCAACCCTCGTGCGCCAACAAATTCTAAGCGAATGGAATTCCAGCACCCTGTCTCTTGAAGTGATAAAAAGAAAGTATTTATAAGGAAAACAGACTCTAATTCAAAATTTATAATTTTAAATTCATAATTCCTATATCTCCCGTTCGCCTCCCTCTGCAGGGTGCTCAAACGTAGTGGGACCAATAGGATGTTTCGTTTTCTCTTGTTGCACCATACGGTATACCCAGTAACCCGAAGCGGTACCTACCAACCCGAGAAGTCCCATGACCCACCAATTGGTAGCGTATCCATACCGATCCACTACGTTCATTCCGATTTTGGCACTCAAAATATGAGCGGCGGAATAACTCATCGTAAAAATGGCCATGTATCGGCCTTCATGTCCTTTGGGGGCGCGACTCAAAGCGAACGTATTTGAAAAGGGAAAAGCAAACATTTCGGCAAACGTCATAAACAACATCATCACGATGAGAATGCCAGCCCATTGGTGTATGAGAAGCAAAAACAAACTGATGCTCATAAAAAAACAACCCCAAGTAACAATCTTGACTTTATCGATTTTTTTTCGTTCCACGGCACTTACGATCGGCATTTCTAGGAAGAAAACCAAAACCCCGTTGAGGGTAAGAAGCAAACCCGTTTGGAGTTCACTCAATCCAAATTGGATCCGATGGTAGAGCGGAATAGTCGTGAAAAGTTGGAAAAATAAAATCCCTGTAATGACACAGCAAAAAAGAAAAAGCCAGAAAGGACCGTCTGAGAATACTGATTTTCGTTGCGCTTCCAGGGTCGCTTTTGCTTCAGGATCGATTGAGGGGCGTTTCTTTTCTTTGACTTTAACAACAAAAATGAGAATGGCAATAATACACGTAGCGCCATCAACCCAAAACAATCCTTTGTACCCCATTCCCATGATGATTAAACCTCCCAATGCGGGTCCTGCGGCAAAACCCAAATTGATAGCCAAACGAACTAGGGTTAATGCACGCGTTCGATTTTCGGGTTTGGCATAGGTTCCAATAGAAACAAACATAGCAGGGCGGAACATGTCGGCGATGACCATAATGGTAAAAATGGCGATGCAGAGGCCTTCAAAACTTTCGATATATTGCAAACCGAAGAACGCCACTCCACTGGTAAACAAACTGAACACCATGATTTTATAAAACCCTATTTTATCCGATAGTTTTCCTCCTAGCCACGAACCCAGCATAGAGCCCAAACCAAAGAAGAACAAGATCCAACCGACTTCACGGTAATCAAAGTGCAAATCTTCTTTTAGGTATTTGGATAAAAAGGGGAGTACCATCGTGCCCGCTCGATTGATAAACGTAATCAAGGTAAGGATCCAAATTTCGCGGGAAAATCCTTTGAAATTAGCAATATATCGGCGTAGGGCGGCTCGTAACATGCCACAAAAATAGCGATTATCTTTGGCTTATGACTTTCGCTTTTCTCAAATTTTAAAGCCTTGAAATACGGGAATTGTCTAGCGCAACTACTTTTAAATAAATCTAAATCGCACAAGGATACAGAAATTATTAGTGCTATTTTAATCGGCTTGACTTTTTTTAGGTTGGATAATTACTAACGTTTTGCAGATTTCCATAGACGGGATTTTTACCATGTTACTTTATACCGAGCTCAAAACCCATCCTATTGTAAATGTGAAATTACCCGTTGTCTTTTCAGTCGGCATTTACTTTTGTCCTTTTTATCTGTTTTGCAATTTCAAACCAAATTACGGCAAAAAAACCTATGGCAAAACAAATAAATAATTGCCCTAAATTCAATGTCTCAAATTCAAAAAAAGCGGTCAATGGTTTTACATAAAGAATAAGTCCTAAAATAGCAATGGTTATTAAAATGATCAACAAAACCATGTTGTTCTTATACCTCAAAGTGGTGAATATTGAGTAATAAAATGACCGGTTTATTAAAGTCAGAAAAATATTTGCGGTCAATAAAACTGTAAATGTCATTGTTCTTGTCAGTGCTTCATTGTATCCATTCATAACCGAATATTGGTAAACAAGCAAAGTTCCAACTGTTATTACTAATCCTTGAATAATACTTATTGATAGTTCTTTCCAATTAAAAAAAGTAGTTTTTAATGCTTTCGGTTTCATTGACATCGTATTTTTTTCCATCGGTTCATTTTCATAAATAATAGAACAGGTTGGCCCCATTATTATTTCTAAAAAAATGATGTGAATGGGCGAAAAAATGTAAGGAAATACCCAGCCTAAAGCCAAAGGGATAAATACTGTTAAGATGATTGGGATATGAATGGATATGATATATTGAATCGCTTTTTTGAGGTTAGTATATATTTTTCTGCCCATTGCTATGGCATCCACCATTTTTGATAAATCATCGTCAATTAAAATAAGTGATGCTGCTTGTTTTGCTATATCCGTTCCCTTTTTTTTTTTTTTTATGCCTATGTGAGCAGCTTTCAAAGCGGGTCCATCATTCACACCATCCCCAGTCATTGCTACAATTTGATTGTTGGATTTTAAGGCGTTGATAACTTTTAATTTAGCTTCGGGAAACATTCGGGTAAAAATTGTGGTATCCATTACACAGGTTTGCAAGGCAGCTGCATCTAATTTCATCAGCTCATCACCTGTAATTATTTTTTCGTAATCTTTAAACCCAATTTGTTTAGCAATTGCTGCGGTAGTTGCGGCATTATCGCCCGTTATTATTTTTACATTAATACCTGCGGTATAAAAATCTTCTAAAACTTTTTGAATGTTCTTTTTTGGTGGATCGTAAAAGGCAACAATACCTTTAAATTCATAACATAAGTCTTGTTGTTTTGGTGGATAAATGTCACCTTTAGAATTTGACATGCCAACCCCCAATATTCTGAAACCTTCATTTGCCAAAAGTTGAATAGCTTCATTTATTTGTTGCTTTTCGGGTTCTGTTAACATTGATACATTCATCAATGCTTCGGGCGCACCTTTGGCAGCGATGATTTTGTTGCCTTTCTTGTCTTCAAAAACATGCGTCATCATTGGCGGTTTGCCATCTAATGGGTACTCATGAACAAGCTTATAGTTTGGTCTATCGTCATTTTGAATAACTTCTTTATATGTTTGATGTAATGCTACCTCCATTGGGTCGAACGGGATAGGTTCACTTGCCCACATTGCCATGGAAATCAATTGTTTTTCATCCTCGGTTACGGTATCATTTGGGTCAGAGATTTTATTTGATGATAACAAAAACAATTTTGCCAAACTCATTTTATTTTCCGTAATCGTTCCTGTTTTGTCCGTACAAATAACAGTTGCACTCCCTAAAGTTTCAACCGTTTTCATTTGCTTTACTACAACGCCCATTTTCATTAAACGCCAAGCGCCCAATGCCATAAATGTGGTAAAAGCTACTGGAATTTCTTCGGGTAAAATACTCATGGCTAAAGTGAGTGACTGCAACAAGCTATTCAATAGATTTTGTGAATGCCAATAATTAAATGTCCAAACAATTACAAAAACTAACCCACCGGCAATCGCCATCTTTTTTACAAAGTTTGCAATTTGTATTTCCAACGGTGTTTTCTCTTCCAAGATACTTTCTAAACTTGTACCGATTTTACCTAATTTAGTTTCGTTACCAATGGCGACTATTGTTGCAATAGCTAAACCACTGGCCACAGTTGTGCCGCTGTAAATAAAATTATCCTTTTTTGTCTTATCCTTAAAAACAGCAAGCGATTCACCTGTGAGTATGGATTCGTTCACTGAAAAATCATTAGAATGGATAATACTGCCATCAGCTGTAATAGAGGTGCCTTCTTCCACCATTAGGTTGTCACCAACTACCAAATCTTCGCTTTTTATTTCTTCTATTTTACCATTTCGGATGACTTTGCAATACGGTTGTGAAAAGTCTTTCAGCTTTTCTAGAGCATTCTTACTCCTAGAGTATTGATATAATGAAATTGATGCTTGAAATATAATGGCAGCGGTCAGGAAAATTCCGTCACCCGTTTTACCGCTGCTAAAGTAAATGAAAGACGCCACCAATAATAAAATCATCATAGGGTCTTGGGTAATGCGTTTTACGGTATCAAAGAAGCTGTTTTCTTTTTTGTAGTCTAATTTGTTTTTTCCAAATTTCTCCCTGGCAAGAATTACCTGCTCATTAGTTAGACCTAGTATGTCGAAATTATTTGCAGGCATTTTAAAAGATGGTCTTGATTTATATGAGAATTTGTTAGGGCAGCTTCTAATGTGCCGCTGTCATGAGTCTTACCTACACCAAGTATATTGATGTTTTTGGCATTTTTTTGGGAATGGCTTTTGACAGCTTATTCGCTAATGTTTTTTGTTTGTATAAACATCAAATTTAATCTTTAATGACTAGAACAACAGTCTTTTTTTAAATTGTTGTTTATAAGTATACAATAAGTGACTGTAGTGTATTACGAATTAAAATTCAATTATTTTTTCGCTCCAAGATCTTGGTTCTCCATTCTTATTTATCCACGTTCCCAACATGGTATTATTGGTATCATTAATTTTACAGGAACGCATAAAATAACCGTATGAAAATGATATTATTACATTACCCTTCAAACATCTAAATATTGTTGAAGTAATATTTTTTTCTCGATTTATTTTTCAAGAAATCGAAAATAGTAGTAGTAGAATAAATATGGTTATTTAGAACAATTCACATACTTTGTCTAATAACATTTCTCCTATTGAATCAGGAATTACATCCCACCACTCGGTTTCATATGATTGAAGAGTTACTGAATGTACGGGCGTTCCCTTTGAGTTGTAATAAACATAACTTAGTAATTTAACTTGCCGTCCACTGCAATCATATTCGTGTAAGTCAATGCTATATCCGTTAAGTAACGTGTAAGTTTTGCCATTTTTTTTGTATTGAAAACTTTTTCCAACCGTTTTAGACCAAACTTTTTTGTAACCAGTTTCACTAGTGTTATTATTCCTTAAATAATATTTATTACCGTTTGTAGCACTACCAACATATATCCAATTTTGAGAAAATGCAATACCGTTAAAAAGGAAAAATATTAAGATAAAAATTGATTTGCGTTTCATATAGTTGTATACTTTGTTGTTGAATAGTAATTGCCATCAACGTTTTCTTGCTAGAGCTTGTGGTGGCTTATGGAAAGCTTTCTTTCAATTACCGCTCATGCGAACTTATGAAAAATAAACGAACAATTTACCGAAAATCCAGCCATAAGTTTTCACAAGTGTTGGCAATAGTTTTATTTCTTTTTACGATTCACTTTTGGTGTAACATCTTTGATAGTGTTTATTTTCGATTGATCATCATCAATAATTTGCTCGTTTACTGTAGCAAAATCAATTGCTTTTAGGTCAATTTTTCTAATTTGTCTATTCCACATAGTATGGTAGTAGTATACTTTGTTTTTTAAATCAGATGCAGAAGTTACTTGGGTTGCGCTAACTATATCAGTTGGTAGATGTTCTTTTGGTACTTGAGCACCTAGTGGAATGTTAAAATTATCCAGTATTCTGAACGACTCGAAAACTGCATCTAATGAAGTTTCCAAAGGGCGACAAGAAGCGGTGAAGGCGGCTGCTCTGACAAATCTTGACGGCGGCGTAAAATCTCCAGGTAATCCTATCAATCCAGAACCTCCGCCCAATGGTTTTAAATTATAACCCTCAAAATTCATGGGACTATTAGGGTTTGTAGATAAATTAAGATAATTTCTTTGATTAATTAAATGCCAGTCATAAGTTGGTGAATTCGTTATTACGCCAATATATGGATCATATACTTTTACTTCGCCTTTGTTTACTATTTCAATGATTTTACTATTACCGCTTGGGTCAACAATTTTGAAATGAAAAGGAAGAGCTGCTCCGCCAAATTCTTTATTGTCAACATTTACGACTATAACATTTTTTAGGTTAGCTACGATTTCGTCTACTGTTTTAAACGATGACAGCATCCATTGCATCAAGTCACCCACACTCATTGAATTTTCGGATTTTGCGCTATCGTAAATTGCGTACTCAGCATAATCAGGCAGATAATATACTCCAACATATAGGCCTTGTTCATTCATGCCATCTGGCCCATAAGGTTGCCCATAAGCTGTAAGTGTTACAAAACCATATTTTCCTTCCCATTTTTTTCCGTTATAACCTTGAGGTGTTTGTCCAATAAATTTTTTATTACGTGGAACTATTAAGATTTTGTTGTGCTGTGCATCGTTAAGCGCCCATTCAACTGTTCTTGCAACAACAAATCCTCCATCGTTGGACTTTAAAGTAATTCCTGTACACGGAGAAACACTAGTACTAAACATAAGAAATGCTAAAGTGAAAGCGCTAACTTTTTTAAGTTTATTTTTCATTTTGGTTTATTTTCAATTTTATATTACTTACTGTTATGATTTCTAAAAAAAATACCGCCAATGTTCCGCTGCTAGCCGACTGTGGCGATGCCAGCGAACGGCTTATTTTCAACTAAGATAAAATATTTTCGTGAAGAAAGAAGTTCAATTCAAGAAAAACCAGCAATAGCGGGAAACGGCTGTTAGCTGCAGTTTTTTCTATTTCTAATTGGAAACTTATTGTAGATTGTTTCTCTTTCAAGGATTTTGTTTTTTAAATCAGAGATATTATTTTCAATTATTTTAATACTTCTAGATTTTTTATTACTTAATAATTCCCAAAACATTAGAGGCTTGTCTAACAAATGATAAACTTCATTTTCTGTTTTGATTTCAATGATATTTAAACTCCATCTATAATGTGATATATGAATTGGTTTTATTGAAATAATGTCTTCGCTATTAATGAAAAGTTTATCAATATAAAGGTTTTTATTATTAATTATTGACTTAGAAAGTTTTAGATTTCTTTTTATTTTAATAATATCCACAAGAATTAATATAATCAATATTGTACTCATAAATAAAGACATCATAATTATTGTTTCAATTGATTTTATTCCACCGCAAACAATTAATATAAATACAGTTACAAATACAAAGAGTAATAAATTTCCATATAAAATTCTTTCAAAAATCGTCCCGTTTATTCTCATTTTTTTTAAATTGCTGCCAACGTTCCCACGCTAGGCGAAGGTGATGACTTTTTTTACCACAAATGTATCTGCGGAGCACTGAACCGCCACTATTGCCAAACCCGTGTTAGGCATAGTTTATCTTTTCAATATCTGTTTTTAAGTTTTTCCAAAGTGTATCTTTGAATTGTCTTGAAAAAAAACCAGTATGCCCAATTTTTTTCACGCCAAGTTGTTCAGGTCTTATTTTTTCAATTTCAATTTTTGCGGCATTGTAGTATTTCAATATTTTATTACAGGTTATTTCATTTGCAATTGGGTCGTCTGTAATTTGAATTGACTTTAGTGGAATTGTCAATTTGTCAAAGAATAACCTTGTATTCGATTTTTGGAAATGGTCGTCAAAGTAATTTGGATTGATGCACCAATTTCGCCATTGTATTGCGACTCCTTTTGGTAAATTTTCGCCTTGACGAATTTTTTTTGCATTTGCGTAGCCATAAATAAATGTAGTAAGCGGAATAAATAAAAACCATAAAGGTGGCATAAGCAATTTATAAGGGCTGCTCATGTCCTTCCAGTAGCCTGTAGAAGAAGCAATTAATATAAGTTTGTCAATCTTATGATAATTGTCCATAAGTCCAACAAGCTGTCCCCCAATACTATGACCAATAATGATTTTTTTTTCGTTAGGAAATTCATTAATTATCCAATCAAATATGCTTGTCATATCTAAAATACCCCAATCTTCAATTTTTGCTTCAAATCCCTTTAAACTTTTAGGTTTTGAATTACCTATTCCACGATAGTCGTAGGTTACAGTAACATATCCAGATTGTGTAAGATAAATTGCTAGATTAGAATATACTTTTTGAGGAATACCTGTTCCAGAATTCATTTGGACAACTCCTTTTATTTCAGTTAATGGTCTTCGGATAGTTGCCGAAAGTTTTAAACCGTCTCTCGTTTCAATGATGATATTTTGTTGCATAAGATGTTTCTATAAATTACGCCTAACAGTTTTTAGCTTGGCGAAGTGGCGGATTTAAAGGCACTTACTTTCAATTTAGCACTATGCCCGCCATTTTGCCAAACCGATGTTAGCGGTTCGGCTTTCTTACAAGCATATTATCAAAATTATTTTAATTTTTTATAATTAATAATCGCATTTGCATCACCAATAATTTTTGCGGTCATATTATATTCATCAATCAAGGCAAATGACATGGTAACAACCCAGTTATTTTCTTTAAAACGAGTTCTTACAATTAATCTATTATATTCATATTTCACACTAAGAATCTCTAACCCTTGACCTCCATTTCTATCCCATGAAACATATTGAAAGTTGTCATTTTTATCAATCCAAATCACGCATTCAGTTGAAGTACCATCAGAGGTCCAATGGCCAATAAAATCTTTCTTTGTAATTTGAGTATACGAAGATGTAAATGATAAGAATGCTATTAATGTAATAAATACTGATTTTTTCATTTTATAATTTGGTTAATTCACAAAAGTATTTTCTTTATGCTAACTGCTAACTCGTTTATATCCCTGAAAATTTCATCCTTAATCGAACCAATTAGATGTATAGGTATATACTAATAGGGTTAAAAGTATTGTTTTTTTATCAATCCTCAAAAAACACTTCATGCCCGCTTCACTCTTGTGTAGAAAACCGTAATCTATGTATACCAAAATTCCAAAAATTGGCCTTAAAAAAATCTTCTCCTACGATGCTCCAGCGTTGCTTCTAAGATACGTCGTAGATAGTTCATGAGGAGTCCATGAAAAAAAGTGCAAAAAGCAATAGCCTAAAAGTGTAAATAATTGTCCAAAAACATTGAAAATGAATTATAAAATCGTTAACAAAATGATACTATATTGAGCAATTAAAAATAGCAAGAGAAATATGTGAGTAATGGACAATTACCCCTAAAATAGGGTTCCAATACCCCATAATTTAAAATAATAAAATCTAAAAATCCATTTCCCGTTAGAGCTAGAGAGTAATTGTCTCATTTTCGCTCCAAAAGCAAACAAAAACGCATTTAAACACCACTTTAAGTCGGTAAAAACTTCTTATCTCCTTCGAATTCGTATTTCAAAAACTGAAAATCTTTACGTACTTTCGTCGGTGATTTTAAAGGCCACGACCTTGCATAACAGGGGGCTACTTGATCGTTAACGCTTGTTTCATGTTCAATCTTCACACCCATCGCTATACAAACTCGCCCGAAGTTGTCGAACTCGTCAATGAATATCCTTGGGCTTTTGAGGGAAAATCATCCATCTATTCCATTGGGATTCATCCGTGGTATATAGATGCACAACAATGGCCTCAACATTTGGATGTTGTTGAAAATCACCTTACACAAAAGGGCTGTTGGGCCATAGGGGAGTGCGGTTTGGATAACCGTATTGAGGTGCCCTTTGACCTGCAATGCGAAGTCTTTAAAGCCCACCTTTTATTGGCAGAACACCATCAAAAGCCGGTTGTGCTTCACCTGGTTGGGGCGTTTCAAGAACTACTTTCAATAAAAAAACAACTAAATGTTTCCGTTCCTTTAATTGTACATGGATTTTCCAAAAACGCCCAATTGGCCCAAGAGCTCGTGCGGCATGGATTGTACCTTTCGTTTGGGAAATACTTGTTGCGAAATCCTGACCTTCGCGAGGCGTTTCTAACGGTCCCCGAAGACCGTGTTTTTTTAGAGACCGATACACTAGATGAATCCATCGCCGCGGTATATGCCCAGGCCGCCCTTTATCGTAATGTGGAAGTCAAAGAGCTCCAACAACAAATCCAACGAAATGTAACGCAGGTGTTTGGAAAATAGAAGCAAGACCGCTGCGCTGCATGAGGCAAGACCGTTGCGCTGCAAGAAGCAAGACAGCTGCGCTGCATGAGTCTTTTCTCTTTCTTCTTTCTTCTTTCTTCTTTCTTCTTTCTTCTTTCTTCTTTCTTCTTTCTTCTCCTAC
>NZ_JAIXWA010000049.1 GCF_027482425.1 Flavobacterium sp. | reverse complement strand
TATGCACGCATAATAAATCACAAAAAAATTATGCGTGCATACTAACTATTATGGAATTTGTAAAAAATTATGTAAAATGTAAAGAAGCGTTGCGTTATGTTTTGTTTAATGCCATACAGTGTTGGTAAATATATTTTATTTTAACAAAATTTAGTTTTGGGCGTGCCCCTCCGGGTCGCGTCTTCCGCTGTATCTTGGGTTCCGTAGCCTCCACCCAAGGATGCCGCTTCACTCGCTCACGCAGGCCTTTCAAAGCGTATTTTCTTAAAATAATCGTACCTTGCCGTTTTAATCGATGACTTTTTTAGACGCTTATTTTTTTGCCAAAGATTTCCATGCGGATCCTCCTTCGCAATGGCTTGATGCGCTAATCATTAAGTTTGAGAAACGCTTACGTCTCGAAAGTCAACTCAACGACACCGCCGAAAGTGTCAATGCCCAAGCGCAATTTTTAGAAGTACTTAAAACGAAGCGTCCCATACTCGCTTTTCTCGATACACATCCCGAATTTGCACTGCATTTTCGTCAACAAACCGATTTGTTACAACCCTATCCCGATCCCGATTATGAACGTTACGGTTGGAGTTGCTTAGTTGCTGATGTCGAAGCTTTTCTCACTCCCGATTGGGAAGCCTTTGTAGCGGAGGAGTTTGAAGCCGAACGTTTTTATTACCTTAAGTTTACTTGGCGCTACGTTGACATTATGCCTGCAGGGGTGCGTCGTTTGATCATCAACAAGTTGGAAGCCAAATTAGAAAAATACCGTTTAGCGCTGACCTCTTCCTCCCTTTCTGTGGAGGATCGTTTGTTTGACTATTATGCCGAATTGGCTAATAGAATCGGCGAGAAAAAGGTGATACAGTTGGTGCAACACATTCGCAGGCAACAACACGAACAACTGACGGATATTCTAGAAAGTGTCAACAAACCCGGCATCGTAAACTTTTTTGAAATTTTATTTGGGGGTTTTTACTACTTGTTTTATCATCCCACCGATCCGAAAGAACAGCACAAGCGTAAACGGGTCATGGGGGATTTTAAATTTACGCTCATCCTTTTGGGGATTATTGGAATGCTGATTGGTGTTGCAGCCCACTACGGTAGCAAAAAACGCGAAGCCATTCAAAACCAAAGAGAAATGGCCAAAATAGGGTTTTATCCATCCCTTTACTTTTACGATAAAAACGGCATTCAACTTGGTCCACCTTTTCCCGATACCCTTCAAACGGGGTACGATTTTTTCCAAAAACGGATTATCTCTCAAGATAAATCGGGTCAAACGTTTATCAATACGTCACCTTTTGAGGTACTTCTTTTTTCAGATTTAAAAGTCATCGATGCTTTTTTTAATGAGAAAGAAAAACGCCAAGCCGCTCGCCATTGTGTGTGGATTCGTCCTGGCGATACCCTGCGTTGGGACACCCATGGCATTCCATTTCATTTGTATGTGGGAAAAAAAATCAGTCCCACCATCCAAGGGAAGGAAACGAATATGCCCCGTTTTCAAAACCCTCATTTTCGTGTGCAGCCCTACACGGCGTATACCATTGAAATTCACGGCGGTTTCATGGAACTGTTAGGGAGAAACTACACGATGGTGCTCCGCGCCGATCGTATGTTTTATGTCAATGGGCAGCAAAAATACCGCGATACGATTTTCTCGGTATTGTAAACTGTGTTTTTTTACCGTTGCGGATTTCCTTTCGATTCCCGTACTTTGCCAAAAAACCGATGCATCTTTTTGTATACAAATGCTGGCTCCTGCTTCGGAGTATTTTTCGTCCGCGCATTACTGATTTTTCAGCCGTTGTAAAACATACCTATTGGGTAACGCCTTTCGATTTGGACGAATACATTCACATGAACAATGCGCGCTATCTTAATTACATGGAACTAGGACGGTTTGATTTGGTCATTCGTTCAGGTTTCTTTCGTTATGCATTACAACATAAAATTATGGCTCCTGTTGTGAATACCACTATAGTTTATCGCCGTTCGTTACAACTGTTTCAGAAGTTCACGGTCTCCAATCAACTGGTCTATTGGGATGAACATAGATTATTTGTCGAATCGGTCATCACCCGTAAAGGCAAACTTTATTGCGTAGCGCTAAAAGAATTACGTATGGTGCAAAAAGGAAAGGCAACCCCGTTGGATACCGTCATGCAAGGCATGGGTATTGCTTTACCAGAGTTGCCTTTTTCAAGTGATTTAATTCAGGATAAACAAGCGTTCATCAAACAGCTATTACGGCATGCGGAACAAAAATTTGAAGGGAAAATCGATTAGTCCCAGCGGCTGTTTTTAGACACAGCAAGCGCTCCACCGCCCGTAAAAAAAAGCGACAAGGCACCCATTAAATACAAGGCCAGCAATTCCAAAGCATACCCGCCGTATTCATTCAATTTCAAAATATCGGTTGAATGTGCAATGGCTACCGCAGCGATACAATTGATACCAAAGACCAAAGCTGCCAATCGGGTGCGGTATCCCAGTACGATGGCCAAAGGCGCCAGTAATTCGCCCAAATAAACGCCATAAGCCAAAGGACCTACCGCTTCTTCGATAAAGTCAATTCCGTGTTCCAATTTAGCCACGCCGTGAAACAGCATGAGTCCGCCTACCGCCAAGCGTAAGATCAATAAGCCTAAGTGATGATTTCGTTCTAACATAGTTTTTTGTATTGGTTATGACCTAAAGATACAAAAAAGTTGCAACGAGTTAAACTATTTTTTAGTAAGGAAAAGCCAAAAGCGGCACCTCATAGGGAAACGCCAGTGCTTTGGGTTCGATTTCATGATTTAGCCAACGTAGCTCATCCTCTCGTTTTACAATGACAGGCATCCGTTTTTTGGTGTTGTGAATGAACGCCATCGTTGCATTGGCCGCTGTAGTAAGTAGGGTAAACGTATTGATAGTTTCGCCCGTTTCAGGATGCTGCCCACAACTATAAAGTCCGGCAAAGGCAAAAAGTTCCTCCGACGTATGAATACAATACCGTTGCTTTGCTTTTCCTTGTGGGTCTAACCAATGCCAGTCAAAATAAGCGTTGGCTGGAATCAGGCAACGTTGGTGTGTAATGTTTTTAAAGCTGGGTTTTTCAGTAAGGGTTTCCAGTCGTGCATTCAGCGTATTTTTACGAAAATCACTGTCTTTAGCCCAAGAGGGTAGGAGTCCCCAGCTGAAATTCGTTTGCAGTTGATGGGGTGCAGTATCGGTAATGAGGGCAATTTTTGGAAAGCTAAACCCATTAAAGTATTCCGATTGTGGCCATAAGGATTCGGGGGATGCTTGCACCTTAAAGCGCGCTTCTACTTTGGGCTTGGGATCTTTCATTTGCATATAAAAACACATAAGGTAAGATTTCGATACGTTACGAATGTACATAAAAAAACACGAACCCAACGATTCGTGTTTTCCACTAACCCAATTCAATATACTTAGCTGAGTTTACCGTTGACCACCGCCACGATAGCCCCCATTAAAGCCGAAATAATAAGCATGGTAAGCGTGTCGATTACCATCAATTGAACATCAATTTGAGGTTGATTCATCGCTTGGAAAAAAAGGACATAAAGCGTAGTAAACAAACCAATGCCAAATCCTGCCTTAATTCCCGAGACACATTTTCCAATCCCTTCATTAAGTTGGAAAATCCAACCAAATAAAAATCCATAACTCATCGAACCTAAAAAAATAAACGTCAGATTTTCAGTGCCTTCTTCTTGCGGGAAATAGTCCTTCAAAAGCATTCCATAGGTAATCCATCCCAACAAAAAGAAAGAAATCCCTCCGACGATTCCGCCTCCTAAAAGTTTTTTCAAATTCATAATCAAATATTTATTGGTTAACAATATTAAAATTAAAGGGTTATGATATTGAATTTAACAGTTGTTTGGTGAAGTTATCAACTGTTTTTTAAGCTAAATTGTTGATAATCAAATACCCTCATGCAAAAGTAAATAACCTCACCTGACTGCCCTCCACAGGCAGGTTGCCCCATTAATCAGGGCGCGCCCCCTCGGAATCTCATTCATCATCCAAATAAAGTTTACCGCCTCGGGGTCGGGTCGTTCGTTGCAATCTTGCCTGCGCAAGCTACGGCAAGGATTTCCACTGCCACCCCTCGCGCGGATGGGTTATGTTAAATTATAAATTATACATTTTAAATGTTCTCCTAAATCCATTTATAAATTAAAATATAAAATTTCTAATAATAAAAAAAGCTGCTCGGTAGAACGAACAGCTTTTTTTATTAGAAAGTCAAAAGTCGAAAGTTTAACTAATCACTAGTCACTAATCACTAGTCACCCCCGAAGTTTCGGGGCTAGCCACTATTCCCCCTTTGGGGGCTAGGGGGCTCACTACCGCTTCAACGAGAAGTGCGCTCTAAACTCCTTTGGAGCATTCCCTTCAAAGTACTCTACCAAGAACCAGTAGTCGGTGGCAGGCATCAAAGCACCGTTGTAGGTGCCATCCCATCCTGCTGCCGTGGGACTGATTTGCTTTAAGAGTTTTCCGTAACGGTCAAAAATGTAAATCTTCGCCGCGGGTTGGTTTTGCAAGCCCACGATATTCCACGTTTCGTTGATACCATCGCCGTTGGGCGTGAAATAATGCGGATAGTCAATAATGGATACCCCTGTTAAAAGCAGCGGGTCACAACTGTTGGCCAAACCACCCTCAGTATC
>NZ_JAIXWA010000037.1 GCF_027482425.1 Flavobacterium sp. | reverse complement strand
CCCGACAGCGCAGATGGTACTGCATCACTGTGGGAGAGTATGTCGCCGCCTTGTTTTTTAGTGAGGCCCTTCACAAATTGAAGGGCCTCATTTTTTTATCGGTACGGCGTGTCCCTATGGTCGATTGCTTCGCCCGTTCGGCTAAAGCCTCGGGTCGCCGCCTTGTTTTTTGAAAACCCTATCTTAACAGATGGTTTTTTTTGTTTTTTTCTTAAATTTTAAAAAAGTTAATAAATAAATCATTACCATTCAAGTGATTGGTTTGCCTTTTGATGTGAAAGGAATCGAAATTTATAATGAAAAAATCCTTTTTGACAAGGAGGTCATCAATGTCGCCAAAGGAATTGTTATTGACAAGGATTTCTCTAAATTGCAGATAATTGGGATGTAAGTTTTGTATTTTTGTGTAAAATTTAGCCCTATGAATTACAAAAAATTGACCTCTGGATTCGTCGCAATTTTACTAGTTGTGGCTTGTGCTACCAATCCTTTTACAGGAAAAAGTACCATGGCATTTGTGCCGAATAGCGAAATACTACCTTCTTCCTTTCAACAGTATAATCAATTTTTGTCCGAAAACAAAGTGGTGAACAATACGCCCGAAGCACGCAAAGTGGAGCAGATAGGTACCAAAATTAAAGTAGCCGCCGAACGTTGGTTACAAGCCAATGGGCATCCCGAATATCTTAAGGATTACCAATGGGAATACCGTTTAGTGGAAAGTAAAGAGGTAAATGCGTGGTGTATGCCTGGAGGGAAAATTGTGTTTTACACGGGAATTCTTCCGATTACTCAAACCGATACGGGTTTGGCAACGGTTATGGGACATGAAGTAGCGCATGCCTTGTGCAACCATGGACAACAACGGATGAGCGCCGGATTGTTACAGCAATTGGGAGCTATAGGTGTTGGAGCTGCGGTGGGAAATAAATCATCAGAAACGCAACAACTCGCCATGACTGCTTATGGGGTTACTACTCAAGTAGGAGGGATGATGCCCTTTAGTCGCAAGCATGAGAGTGAAGCGGATAAAATCGGACTTTTATTGATGGCAATTGCAGGGTACAATCCCGATGAAGCCATTCCGTTTTGGGAGCGTATGGGGGCAAAGTCCGGGGGACAAGCACCTCCAGAGTTTTTGAGTACACACCCTTCTGATGCTACCCGTATGGCGCAAATTCGCGAATTGTTACCTGCCGTTAAAACCGAAGCTACAAAATTCGGAGTTAGCTTTAAATAAATCATTTAATTCTTCTATATTTGAAGTCATCGCAATGGTTGTGATGACTTTTTAATTGTATTCATTCGTTATGTCAAATCTTCCCAAAGGCCATCCTAAGTTGTTGAATGCGTGGGCATTCTATGATTGGGCCAATTCGGTATACAGTTTAGTAATTGCATCTGCCATATTTCCCATTTACTACGAGCAAATATTTGAGTTAGCAAACCGAAAAAACGCACTATTCCTTGGGTATGAAATTAAAGCTACAGCCATGATATCCTTCGTTACTGCTTTTGCCTTTATTTGGGTGGCTATATGTTCGCCTATTCTATCGGGAATAGCGGATTACTTGGGAAATAAGAAATCTTTTTTACGCTTTTTCTGTTATATGGGCGGTTTATCTTGTATAGGATTGTATTGGTTTGATATTGATAATCTAACTTTAGGTTATGTATTTTACTTCTTTGGACTTATTGGATTCTGGTCTAGTTTGGTTTTTTACAATTCGTACCTACCTGATATCGCCTTTCCTGAAGAACAAGATCGGGTGAGTGCACGCGGATTTTCTATGGGCTACATCGGAAGTACGATATTGCTCATTGTCAATTTGGCCATGGTGATGTCGGTGGAAGGAATGGAGAAAATCGTCATGATGAAATATTCCTTTATTATGGTGGGCGTTTGGTGGATCGGATTTAGCCATATTACCTATTATTATTTACCAAAAGGCAACCGCACAAATGTTCCCCTAACCAAAGATTTTATATTTAAAGGATTTCACGAGTTGAAAGTGGTTTGGAAACAAATGCAACAAAACTTGCCTTTAAAGCGCTATTTGAATAGTTATTTCGTGTTTATCATGGCGGTTCAAACGGTCATGTTGGTGGCTACTTATTTTGGAGCTACCGAAGTGCAATGGGAAAATCCAAGTCAAAAAACGACCGGTTTAATCATTAGCATTTTATTGATTCAATTGGTGGCTGTATTAGGAGCCTTTCTCACTTCACGGGCTTCTGAAAAGTATGGAAACATCAAAACCTTAATTTTTCTCTGTGCCTTTTGGGCTGTACTCTGTTGCTTTGCCTATTTTATAACTTTACCCTTTCATTTCTATGCTACGGCTGGGTTTGTTGGTTTGGTAATGGGTGGCATTCAATCGTTGGCGCGTTCGACCTATTCAAAATTATTGCCTGAAACCGACGATACGGCCTCATTCTTTAGTTTTTATGATGTTACTGAAAAGGTGGGTATTGTCATCGGAATGACGATTTATGGCGTGATTGATCAAATTACAGGATCTATGCGCAATGCCATCGTGTTTCTTGGACTGTTTTTTGTAGTGGGATTGATTCTTTTGCTTCGTGTACCCAAAAATGTAAATCTGAAAAACTAATTTTATATATTTGAAAAAATTTTAACAACAATGAAAAAATTAAGTTTCCTAGTCCTAGTTGTATTTGCATTATCTTTTTACTCTTGTGATGTTGAGCCAGTGGATCCTGTGGCTTTAGCTAATGCAGCTAACAATCCCGGTGGAGGTGGAAACGGCGGTGGAAGTGGAAGTGCGATAACGGGTACATATATATTAACAGCCTTTAATACGAGTGTGCCTACGGATCTTAATAATGATGGAACGGCATCCATTAATCAAATGTCTGAAACCAATTGCTTTAATAATTCTCTTTTGACATTAAATACTAACGGAACCTTTACAGCCGATACCAAAGGGATTGAAATTGATTTAAATACGACCCAATTAGCTTGTTTTGAAGATCCGGATATCAATGGAAATTGGACTATACAAGGAAATACTTTAAGGTTGTCTTATACAGAGGGTGGCGTTCCTAATATAGATGAATTTACTGTTGTTGGAAATACTTTGGTTATGGTTATTGAAGATGGATCAATTGTAGGATCCACTGGAGGTAATCCTATCTATTTGAATTCCGATATTACCTTTATTTATACAAAACAATAATTAAATCATATAAAGTTAACAAACCGCCACTTTGGCGGTTTTTTGTTTTATGGCATAAATGTTGACCTTTATCTGATGAAAATATCGATGAATAACAAAAAGCCTTTATTTAATGGATTTTTCTAGGTTATATGTCGATTTTTGTTGGGTTTTGCTACAGCATCTCCTACCTTTGTTTACGGAATGTTAATATTTAAATGTCATTTTGACAAAAAGCCATTATGTCGAATCAAAAATTAATCTCTTTTGACAGTTTGTCCTTGCAGGACTTCAATGCCGATGCGGAAATGATCCCGCTTATGACTCCCGAAGATGAGGAGGAAATGGCCAATGAAGACTTGCCCAAGACGCTCCCTATACTTCCTTTACGCAATACGGTTCTTTTTCCAGGTGTTGTTATACCTATCACAGCAGGTCGTGATAAGTCCATTAAATTGATTAATGATGCCAATGCAGGTGATAAAATCATCGGGGTTGTGGCCCAAAAGAATGAAGATATTGAAGATCCATCAATAAACGATATTTATCCTATCGGAACCGTTGCTCGAATTTTACGGGTGCTCAAAATGCCCGATGGCAATGTAACGGTTATCCTTCAAGGGAAAAAGCGTTTTGAAATCGATGCTATGATTTCAGAACGGCCTTATTTCAAAGCGGATATCAAAGAAGTTCCTGAAAAGCGTCCGGGTGTTTACGATACCGAATTCAATGCCATCATTGATTCTATGCGTGAATTGGCCATCGAAATCATCAAAGAAAGTCCCAATATCCCAACCGAAGCAACTTTTGCGATTAAGAATATTGAAAGCCAATCGTTCCTCATCAATTTCATCTCTTCCAATATGAATTTGTCTGTTCAGGAGAAGCAAAATTTGTTGGAAATGAATGTGTTGAAAGAACGTGCCCTTGAAACGTTGAAGTACATGAATGTCGAGTTACAAAAATTGGAACTCAAAAACGATATTCAAACCAAGGTTCGTATTGACCTAGACCAACAACAACGTGAGTATTTCTTGCACCAGCAAATGAAAACCATTCAAGAAGAATTGGGAGGTGTAACCAATGAGCAGGAATTTGAAGAAATGCGGCAACGGGCTAAGGCCAAAAAGTGGGATGAAAAAACGGCTAAGAATTTTGAAAAAGAGTTTTCGAAATTTCAACGTATGAATCCGCAATCGCCCGATTTTGGAATTCAACGCAATTATTTAGAATTGATTCTAGACTTGCCTTGGGAGCATTTCTCTAAAGATAAATTTGACTTAAAGAATGCCCAAAAAATATTGGACCGCGATCATTTTGGATTGGAGGATGTGAAAAAACGGATTGTTGAACACTTGGCCGTTTTGAAATTGCGCAACGATATGAAATCTCCCATTTTGTGTTTAACTGGGCCTCCGGGTGTCGGAAAAACGTCTATCGGTCGTTCGATTGCTGAAGCATTGGGACGTGAATATGTTCGTATTTCACTCGGTGGTTTGCGCGATGAAGCCGAAATTCGAGGGCATCGTAAAACCTATATTGGTGCGATGCCAGGACGTATTATTCAAAACATAAAAAAAGCTGGAACTTCCAATCCCGTATTTATTTTAGATGAAATTGACAAACTCTCCATTAGTCACAACGGCGATCCCTCGTCAGCCTTATTGGAGGTGCTTGATCCCGAGCAGAACAATTCGTTTTATGACAATTTCCTTGAAATGGGCTACGATTTGTCGAAAGTGATGTTCATTGCTACTTCGAATACCATGTCAACCATACAGCCGGCTTTACGCGATCGTATGGAAGTCATCCAAATGTCGGGTTACACGATTGAAGAAAAAGTCGAAATTGCACGTCAACATTTAGTTCCTAAACAACTAAAAGAACACGGATTGTCGCCCAAAGATTTGACTATTGGAAAAAAACAATTAGAAAAAATCGTAGAAGGCTATACCCGTGAATCTGGGGTGCGAGGATTGGAGCAGAAAATAGCCCAAGTGATTCGAAATGCCGCAAAATCGATTGCTTTGGAAGAAGCTTACAACTTGAAATTGACCGATCAAGATGTGGTGACTGTTTTAGGAGCCCCCAAATTGGAACGCGACAAAGCGGAAGGTAATGATGTTGCTGGTGTGGTCACGGGCTTAGCTTGGACCTCGGTAGGGGGTGATATTTTATTTATCGAATCTTCTATCTCAAAAGGAAAAGGGAGCCTTACTTTGACCGGAAACCTTGGGAATGTAATGAAAGAATCGGCTACTATTGCGTTAGAATATGTCAAAGCCAACGCCGATTTATTTGGGTTAGATCAAGATGTCATTGGCAAGTATAATATTCATCTCCATGTGCCCGAAGGCGCCACACCTAAAGATGGTCCCAGTGCAGGCATTGCAATGTTGACTTCCATAGTTTCGTTACTTACCCAACGGAAAGTGAAGAAAAGTTTGGCCATGACAGGTGAGATTACCCTTCGAGGAAAAGTTTTGCCTGTGGGTGGAATCAAAGAAAAAATATTGGCTGCTAAAAGAGCGAATATTAAAGAGATTATTTTATGTCATGAAAATGAGAGTGACATCAATGAAATCAATGCCGATTACCGTAAAGGGTTGACTTTTCATTATGTTAAAGAAATGCAAGAAGTTATCGCGTTGGCACTTACCACACAAAAAGTTAAAAATGCAAAAGCTATAGCCTAATGCATTCAAGTTTTTATAAATATAGCGCTGGGAACTCCTGGCGCTTTTTTTTGGAGTGATTTTCAGAGTCCCGTTAAAAATAATATCTTCGCATTTCCGTTATACCCTGAGTGTTGTTCAAAACTATGACCCCTAAATTGCAACTTTTATGTGTGCTGCTTTGTACTTCTATTGGGTGGAGTCAAGTGGGCGGTCGTTCGGTATATCAGTTTTTAAATTTAGTGACATCTCCTCGTCAAGCTGCTTTAGGAGGTAAGGTAATTACCCTTTACGATTCAGATGTCAATCAAGCATTATTCAATCCTGCCACAATCAATCCTGAAATGGACAATCATTTAGCGGTGAATTATGGCAGTCTTTTTGGCGAAGTGACGTATGGCACAGCAGCCTACGCTTATACGTATGATCGTCATATTCAAACGTTTCACGCAGGAGTCAACTATGTCAATTACGGTTCTTTTCAAGGGTATGACGAATTCGGAACACCGACGAGTTCGTTTACAGGAAGTGAAATGGCGTTGTCTTTGGGCTATGCTTACAACATCCCTTTTACCAGTATTTATTTGGGGGCCAATGCCAAACTCATTTCCTCGACTTTAGAATCATACAGTTCGTTTGGAGCGGCAGCCGATTTTGGATTCTTGTTTATCGACGAGCGAAACGATGTCAATTGGGCGCTTTCGGTGCGAAATGTTGGAACCCAAATCACCACTTTTGCGGGTACACGGGAACGTTTGCCTTTAGAAGTCCTTGTTGGTGTTTCCCAAGAATTGGATAATGTGCCTATTCGCTGGCATTTAACGTTGGAAAATCTTCAGCAGTGGAATGTGGCTTTCTCCAATCCCAATCGAGCTGTGGGAACCATTGATGGGGGATCAAATGAAGAAAAAGTAGGGTTTATCAACAATGCACTACGCCATGTGATTTTTGGATTGGAATTGTTTCCTCGGAAAAGTGTTAATTTGCGTTTGGGTTATAATTTTCGCCGTGCCGAAGAATTACGCATTGTAGATCAACGAAATTTTTCGGGAATTTCAGCTGGTTTTGGGTTGAAAATGGGACGATTGAAATTCAATTATTCCTATTCACGGTATACCTTGGCCGCCAACACAAGTTTGTTTGGGTTAACAATTAACCTTCAAGATGATTATTAAAATTTTACTTTATTGAAAAAAATTACCATTGCCATCGACGGATTTTCCTCTACAGGAAAAAGTACATTAGCCAAACAACTGGCCCAACAACTAGGGTATGTTTATGTGGATACAGGAGCCATGTACCGGGCCGTAACCTTGTATGCGATGCAACACGAATTCGTTTCTCCCAATCATTTAGATGCTGAAGGTTTAACGGCTGATCTCAATAAAATTACCTTACATTTTGTGTTTAATTCCGAGTTAGGATATGGTGAAATGTACCTCAATGGCGTCAATGTTGAACGCGAAATCCGTACGTTAGAAGTCTCGTCGTTAGTAAGTAAAGTGGCCGAAATCTCTGCCGTTCGCACCAAGCTAGTCGAAGAGCAACAGGCCATGGGAAAAGAAAAAGGCGTGGTGATGGATGGCCGCGATATTGGAACGGTGGTATTTCCCGATGCGGCATTGAAAATATACATGACGGCCAGTCCAGCAACGAGGGCACAACGGCGTTTTTCAGAGTTACAGGCCAAAGGCGATTCGGTTACCTATGAAGAGGTTTTACAAAACGTTAACCAACGCGATTATATCGATACCCATCGGGCCGATTCTCCCTTGGTAAAAGCAGAAGATGCAATTGAATTGGATAATTCTAATCTAGGGCGGGAAGACCAATTACAACTCGTAATGGAATGGGTAGCCGCGAAGACGAAATCGATGTAAATCTTTGTGAATCTTATTTATTCTTGTAGCTTTACGAGCTTGATTAACCAAAACGAATAATGATGATGAGTGTAAAAAATAGACTGGTTTTCATGAACTTCATGCAGTTTTTTGTGTGGGGAGCATGGTTAATAACGATAGCTAATTATTGGTTTGGAACGCGCCAATGGGATGGTACCCAATTTGGATTGGTGTTCGGAACCATGGGAATTGCTTCTCTATATATGCCCACTTTAACAGGTATTATAGCCGATCGTTTTGTGAATGCCGAACGGTTGTATGGTGTTTTGCATTTATTGTATGCTGGAGTTTTATTTTATTTACCTCTAGTAAATGAACCATCAACGTTCATTTATGTGATGTTATTGGCCATGAGCTTTTACATGCCCACCATTGCGTTATCCAACTCTATTTCCTACACTGCTTTAAAAAACAGTCCCAATAGCGATGTGGTGAAAGATTTTCCGCCTATACGGGTGTGGGGAACGATTGGTTTTATTGCGGCTATGTGGCTCACTAATTTAACCGATAGTAAAGCTACCGAATACCAGTTTTATATCGCAGGGATTGGCGCCATTGTTTTAGGACTGTATTCATTTTCTCTTCCAAAATGTCCGCCCCAACGCAATGCCGAAGAGAAGAGTTCGCTTGGATTGGAATCGTTTAAGTTGTTTGGCAATTATAAAATGGCGCTATTCTTTATTTTTTCTATGTTTTTAGGAGGCGCTCTGCAATTAACCAATGCCTACGGTGATGTTTTTTTGGATGAATTTAAAAATGTAGCTGAATATAAAGATTCTTTTGTGGTGAAATATTCGACAATTATTATGTCAATATCTCAAATTTCCGAAACACTTTTCATTTTGGCAATTCCATTTTTTTTAAAACGATTTGGGATCAAACAAGTGATGTTGATTTCTATGTTGGCTTGGGTACTTCGTTTTGGACTTTTTGCTTACGGAAATCCAACAGATGGTTTATGGATGATTATTTTGTCTTGTATTGTGTATGGAATGGCCTTTGATTTTTTCAATATTTCGGGTTCGTTATTCGTAGAAACTTCTACATCAGCAAAAATTCGTTCCTCAGCACAAGGGTTGTTTATGATGATTACCAATGGATTTGGAGCCATATTGTGAAGTTTTACCTCAGGATGGGCTATT
>NZ_JAIXWA010000058.1 GCF_027482425.1 Flavobacterium sp. | reverse complement strand
TGGAATACTTCATTCAAAAGGTGAATACATAACTCATGTTGATTCTGATGATTGGTTACATAAAACGGCATTAGAAAAAATGATTATTGCCGCGGATAGTTCAAAAGCTGATATTGTTATTGCTAAATATTTTCGTGTAATGGATAGATACGGAGTCTTTCAAAAAGCCTCTCCTTATAATATCCCTAACGATTTAATTCTTGATAGTCAAAGTTTTATCAGGGATTATTTTATCGGATTTTTTGGTGTTAATAGATTTTCAATTTCAATGTGGGCTAAACTTTACAAGAAATCATTTATTGATAAAATTGAAATTACAATCGGTGGATTTGATTTGGGCGAGGATTTGAATTATAATATTCAGGTTTTTCCCAAGGCCAATATAATCCATTTTATTGACTCGCCGATATATTTTTATCGATTTGGTGGTATGACTACAAAGCTTAATGAAAAAATTATTGAGTCTGCTCTTAGCATGTTTAATTTAAAGAAAAAAATGATTGTTGAATATAACAAACCAGAATATAATAAATGGATTATTATTGAAATGGTAAATTATATTAAATCATTTGTAAAAATGATGATTGAATATAAAAGAAACGATCCAGTTTTTATAAATACATCTTTAAATGAATTATTTAGTCGACCAGAAATTTATGATGTGATTGAATATAGTCGAAATCTAGAAAATTTTAAAAACGATAATTTTGTTAAGGCATTACAACGTCAGGACATTGACACTATGTTAGAAATTCAGGCTGTTGTTTATAAAAAAGAGAAATTTAGAAAGTCTTTAATTAGAACTGTTTCAAATTGTCTAAAATAATGTTTAATACAAAAGGTATTACAGTTTTTACGCCTACGTTTAATCGCGCTTACTGCTTGGGACAGCTTTACGAAAGTTTGTTGCGGCAAACGGCCACCGATTTTTGTTGGCTTATTGTGGATGATGGATCGTCGGATACCACAAATGATTTAGTGGCGGGATGGATCGCCGCGCAAAAAATTCCCATTACCTATTGCTATCAAGAGAACCAAGGGATGCATGGGGCTCATAATACCGCCTATGCTCACATCAAAACGCCCTACAATGTGTGTATTGATTCGGATGATTATATGCCCGATGATGCTATAGCACAAATTTTGGCCCATCTTCCCCAACTCGAAGCGTCGGATTGTGCGGGGATGATTGGTTTGGATTGTGATCCTCAAGGGAAGCTTATCGGAACCCCTATTCCAGCGCAATGGGAGCGAGGGACGTTGAATGATTTGTATCGAAAAGGGGTTACTGGGGATAAAAAAGTGGTGCTGAAAACAGCAGTAGTGCGCCAGTTTCCATCGTATCCGATCTATCCCGGTGAAAAGTTGGTTCCTTTGGGAACGCTTTACCTGCAAATCGATCAGCACTATACTTTTTTGTATACCCCAGCGGTTTTGTGTGTGGTAGACTACCAGCCTGATGGATCTTCGAATACGATTTTGAAGCAATACAAGGTGAGTCCCCGAGGCTTTGGATACGCTCGATTACTCCGTTTACGCTATCCCGATACGTTCGTAAATCATTTTAAACAAGCCATGCACTTGGTTTCCTCGGCTTTATTTTCAGGTGATTTTTCACTTCTCACTAGGAGTCCACGGCCTGTGTTGACGCTTTTGGCATTCCTACCGGGATTGGCTTTACATGCCTACATCCGTTTTAAAACCCGATAATCATGCGCATTCTTCAAGTCATCAACGGATTAGGAACGGGAGGCGCCGAGAAATTAGTCGTCGATATAGTTGTAGCGCTTCAACAACGCGGGATTACTGTTGATCTTTTGTTGTTGAATGGCACAGAAACGCCTTTTCTTACCCATTTACAAGCCATAAGTACGGGTAAGATCATTGATTTGGGCCGTTCTTCTGTATACCATCCGAAGTTGTTGTTTGCCCTTCGATCCTCTCTTCAATCCTATGATGGGATTCATGTGCATTTGTTTCCCGCTTTGTACTGGGCGGCTTTAGCGACTTTTTTACCCGGTACTTTACCGCCTATGGTATACACGGAACATAGTACGCACAACAATCGCCGGGATCGTTGGCTATTTAGATTACTTGACCGTTGGTTTTATGCGCGTTACCGTCGTCTCGTAGCCATTACCCCTTTGGTGAAAGCCAATTTAAAAGCGCATTTACAATGGGCTGACGATCGAATACAAGTCATTCCCAATGGCATTGATGGTGCTGCGTTACGCCAAGCCAAGCCCTATAACAAAGCGGATTTGGGACTCCCTGAACAAGTACGCGTTTTGATTCATGTTGCCCGTTTTTATCCACCCAAAGATCCAATAACTCTCATTTCTTCTATGACAGCTTTGGATGCTTCAGTACATTTGCTTTTGGTGGGGGAAGGGCCTGAACGTGCTGCCGCTGCTGCCCATGCTGTCCAATGCGGTGTCGCTTCTCGTGTCCATTTTTTAGGGGTTCGTACCGACATTTCCCAATTGCTGCAGTCGGCAGATATCATCGTTTTAAGTTCGAAATATGAAGGATTATCACTAGCTGCTATCGAAGGGATGGCTTCAGGGAAACCCTTTGTAGCGTCTGATGTGCCTGGAATTCGCGATTCAGTAGCGGGTGCGGGTGTCCTTTTTGCCTATGGCGATGCCGATGATTTGGCACAAAAACTACAGCGATTGCTTGATGATATTTCTTATCGTGAAGCCATTGTTGCCCAGTGTTTAGCTCGCGCCGCAGAATATGATAGTACCCAAATGGTTGATCGTTATCTCGCATTATACCAAAGTTTGTTATGAAAAAGCTCATTCGTATTACTACGGTACCGCTATCTTTGGATAAGCTTTTGGAAGGTCAGCTCCGTTTTATGGCATCACATTATGAGGTTGTGGCTGTGTCTTCGGAGGTATCTTATTTGAAGCGCGTTGCCGAGCGGGAGGGGGTGCGCTACCATCCCGTTACGATGACCCGAAAAATAACGCCTTTTCAAGATTTGAAAGCGGTGTATCAATTGTATCGTTTCTTTCGAAAAGAAAAGCCCTTTATTGTTCATACCCATACGCCCAAAGCAGGATTGGTGGGTATGTTGGCAGCTCGCTTGGCCGGTGTTCCTCATCGGTTGCATACGGTGGCGGGATTGCCCTTGTTGGAAGCTACTGGTATGAAGCGATTGATTTTGAATGCAGTAGAACGATTGACGGGGTTTTGTGCCACTAAGGTGTATCCAAATTCCAAGGCATTGTGTCATATTATGATTCAAGAACGCTTGGCGCCTGCTAAAAAATTGAACATCATTGGTGCTGGGAGTTCCAACGGGATTGCTACAGCACATTTTTCAAAACATCATTTTTCTCTCGAAACATTGGCCGAGTTACGGGAAACGATTGGATTATCGTCGGCTTTCGTGTTTATTTTTGTGGGGCGCCTTGTCGCCGACAAAGGGATTCATGAGTTGGTTGCCGCGTTTCAGGCTTTGCATGAAAAAGGGATTGCTTGTCAGTTGTTGTTGGTAGGCCCCTTAGAGTCCGAATTGGATCCGTTGCAAGCGGTCACTTTGGAAGTCATCGAGCAACATCCACATATTTTTACTACAGGGTATCAAAACGATGTCCGTCCCTATTATGCCTTGGCTGATGCGTTGGTGTTTCCTAGTTATCGCGAGGGTTTTCCGAATGTGGTGCTTCAAGCGGGGGCGATGGCGTTGCCTTCGATTGTAAGCGATATCAATGGCTGTAACGAGATTATTGAACACGGGGTCAACGGTTTGATTGTTCCCGTAAAAACGGTGCAACCTTTGTTTGACGCCATGTATACTATGGTGACCGATGTGGATTTACGAAATCAAATGCAAGCGAATGCCCGCAGTTTGATTATGCAACGTTACGAACAGCAAGTAATTTGGGAAGCTATTTTGGAAGAATATCGTACCTTTGAATACTATGAGTAAGGTTTACATATCTCTGATAAAACCATTTTTCGATCGACTTCTTGCTACTCTTGGCCTGTTGATCGCTCTTCCTATACTGCTTGTAGTAACGTTATGTTTGGTATGGGTGAATCAGGGCAAACCTTTTTTTATACAGGAGCGTCCCGGGAAAAACGGAAAGATATTTCGTATTTTCAAATTCAAAACCATGAACGACCGTAAAGATGCGGAGGGGAAGTTATTGCCCGATGGGGATCGGTTAACTCGCGTGGGCGCTTTGGTTCGGAAAACCTCCTTGGATGAGTTGCCCCAATTGTGGAATGTACTGAAAGGCGACATGAGTTTTGTGGGGCCACGACCTTTGCTCACACACTATCTCCATTTGTATGATGCATTTCAAAACCGACGGCATGAAGTAAAGCCCGGTATTACCGGATGGGCGCAAGTCAACGGACGTAACGCAATCTCATGGGACCAGAAATTTGCTTATGATGTTTGGTATGTAGATCATATATCCTTTTTTTTGGATGTCAAAATATTGTTCAAGACTGTAAAAAAAGTCCTCATTAGTGAGGGAATCAACGCGGCAGATTCCGCTTCAATAGAACCGTTTGATGGAAACTAAAGTACTTTTATATGGGGCCAGTGGGCATGGCAAAGTGGTGTTGGATATTCTCCAAGCCCAGGGTGTTGTCGTCAATTGTATTTGTGACGACAATCCTAAATTTTCCCACATTCACGGTGTACCGGTAGTACCTACTAAGGAAATCGATTGGAACGAAAACTATATGATGCTGTTTTCCATCGGGAATAATGCGATCCGAGCTGCTTTGGCGCAACGGTATGCAGGTCCATTTATTACGGCCATACATCCCCAAGCAGTTATTTCTCCTCATGCTACTCTTGGGGAGGGCACTGTGGTTATGGCTGGTGTGGTCATCAATACCGATGCCCGTGTGGGCGTGCATAGCATTATCAATACGGGGGCAACCTTGGACCATGATTGTGTGGTGGGCGACTTTGTACATATATCCCCAGGGGTTTCTTTGGCGGGCAATGTCACCATTGGTTCAGCGACTCATGTTGGGATTGGGGCCTGTGTGATTCAAGGGGTGACTATTGGTAAAGGGTGTACCATTGGGGCCGGGGCAGTGATTATTCGCGATGTACCCGATGGTGCTGTGGTCGTTGGTAATCCAGGAAAAATAATAAAATATAACAATACGTATGAATAATTCTAAAATATGGCTGTCTTCGCCTCATATGGGCGGTACAGAGCAAAAATATGTTCAAGAGGCCTTTGATTCCAATTGGGTGGCACCGTTAGGCCCTAATGTGAGTGGTTTTGAATTGGATTTAGAGCAGTATTTGGGTGGACACTATCCAGTAGCCGCATTGAGTTCGGGCACAGCCGCCTTGCATTTGGCGTTGATTATGGCGGGAGTGATAGCAGGAGATGAGGTGATTTGCCAGTCGATGACGTTTTCAGCTTCGGCAAATCCGATTGTATATTTGGGGGCAACTCCAGTTTTTGTAGATTCTGAACCTGAAACGTGGAATATTTGTCCCCAAGCGTTGGAAGAAGCCATCAAAGATCGAATGGCGAAAGGGAAAAAACCCAAAGCGATTATAGCGGTACACTTGTATGGGATGCCCTTTCAAGTAGATGCTGTGGTGGCATTGGCGCGCACCTATGATATTCCGTTGATTGAGGATAGTGCTGAGGCGCTGGGTAGTCACTATAAGGGTCAGTTTTGTGGAACGTTCGGGAATTTTGGCGTGTTGTCGTTTAATGGTAATAAAATCATCACAACATCTGGCGGTGGAGCTTTGGTTTGTCGTACTACCGAACAAAAAGACCATGCTGTATTTTTAGCGACACAAGCCCGCGATGCCGCCCCACATTATCAACATAGTCATATTGGATATAATTACCGCTTGAGTAATATTTGTGCGGGCATTGGTCGGGGACAGATGGAGGTATTGGACAATCATATTGGTTTACGCCGTAAGATGCATGATTTTTATAGCGATTTATTTCAATCCCATGAGGGCGTTCGGGTTTTTCAAGAGCCGAGTTCCGACTATTTTTGTAATTTTTGGTTGTCTGCTATCCTTGTCGATCCCTCGCAATGCCAAGGTAAAAATCGTGAAGATTTGCGTTTGAGCTTGGAGGCAGCCAATATTGAAAGTCGCCCTTTGTGGAAACCCATGCATTTACAACCTGTATTTGCTTCGGCTCCATACTATGGAGGAACCGTTGCAGAACAGTTATTTGACAACGGATTATGTTTGCCTTCAGGATCAAATCTAACCGATAACGATTGCGAACGGATAGCCCGTGTAATAAATTCTTTTTAGTTTTTTTTAAGAATTAAAATTCCCTAACTTTACGTCAATTATTAGGTTGGATTGGAGGATAAGGATAGATATAATTATTTTGCCCTATTTCGAAGAGCTTTTGCGGACGTAAATACGTCATTTACTTTTCGTAACCTCGGGTATTTGCCGCGATGGCTCATTTTGTTACTGGATGTGTGTATTGTTTCACTCTCCAGTATCATCACCTATTTTTTATTCAAAGGGCTCCGTTTGTCGTATGTTCCCGACAATTCACTCTCTTTTGCATTGGTGTTTTATCTCCTCATCAATGTATTTTTCTTTTGGTTATACCGCACCTATTCAGGGATTATTCGACACTCTTCGTTAATTGATGCCTTAAAATTATTCTTTTCGCAATTGTCAACCTTCATTGCGATTTTGGTTTTCAATTTTATTGTTATTGTATTTACTAACTCCAAAGTATATTTAACGACAGGAGCTTTTATCAATGCGGTATTGTCGTTCAGTTTTTTGTTTTTTTATCGTTTGGTAGTGAAGCAAATTTTCGATCGTATGTTTACTTCTACGACCGACGAGCATCGTATTTCAGCCATTATTTACGGGTCGGATGCCAATGCCATTGCGGTAGCCAACGCCTTATTTTCGGAGCGCCCAGGTCGATTTAAGTTGTATGGGTTTATCGATAAAGACAATCAGAATTTTACGAAGCGAATTTTGAATCTGCCCATTTTTCAAATTCGCAAAAGTGTCCCCGTATTGCTGCGTTCCAAAGGAGTAGAAGCATTGATCATTGCCGATCGATCGTTGACCAAAGAAGAGCGTTCGATTATAGTGGACGAATGTATTGAGTATGGATTTAAGGTCTATACCTTGCCCGTTGTTGCTGATTGGGACGATCAAAAAGAAATTTCCAAGAAAATTAAGAATTTTGAAATTCACGATTTATTGGAGCGTAAACCGATTACGTTGGATACCCAATTGATTTCGGAGTATTTAAAAGATAAAACAATATTAGTGACGGGTGCTGCCGGTTCCATTGGGAGCGAGATTGTACGTCAAGTGCTTTTATTCCAACCCAAGCGTATTATTCTATTGGACCAAGCCGAAACACCGTTGCATTCCCTTTCTTTAGAAATATCGGGAAAAGATTCAGCAGTTGAATTGATTGATGTAGTGGGCGATGTGAGGGATTATGCTTTTATGGAAACGGTTTTTAAAGCTTATCTTCCCGATGTAGTGTATCATGCTGCGGCCTATAAACATGTTCCTTTGATGGAAATCAATCCTGCGCAAGCCGTATTTACTAATGTTTTGGGTACGCGCAATGTAGCGGATTTGTCCAACCAATATCATGTCGATCGTTTTGTGATGGTTTCCACCGACAAAGCCGTGAATCCCAGTAGTGTCATGGGAGCCAGTAAACGCATTGCAGAAATGTATGTCCAGGCCAAGCATTTTAAGCACCAACTTCAGAACAGCGATCGATTTACGCGATTTATTACCACTCGATTTGGGAATGTATTAGGCTCCAATGGTTCCGTAGTGCCTCTTTTTACGAAACAGATACAAGAAGGTGGTCCCATTACGATTACCCATCCTGAGATCATTCGGTATTTTATGACTATTCCCGAAGCTTGCCAATTGGTTTTGGAAGCAGGATCTATGGGTAAAGGAGGAGAGATTTTCATTTTTGATATGGGGAAACCCGTTAAGATTATTGATTTGGCTCGAAAAATGATTCGTTTGGCAGGTTTTGTTCCTGAAAAAGATATTGCCATTAAGATAGTAGGATTACGTCCTGGCGAGAAGTTGTATGAAGAATTGTTGAATGATTCGGCCAAAAACTTGCCTACCCATCACGAAAAAATTATGATTGCCATGGAAACTAGTGCCGATTTTGAGGAGGTAAGTCAACAGGTAGAAACTCTGATTACTATCGCTCGAACAGGCGCTTATGAAGCCACGGTATCTCAAATGAAAGCGTTGGTTCCCGATTTTAAAAGTTTGAACTCGGTGTACGAAAAATTGGATAGTTAATCCAAACCACTAGCTTTGGGAATAATCCCTATATTTGCACCTCATAACGAATACTATGAAGAAAATTTCCTTTATTTTTTTATTGCTTTTGGCTCTTACCCAAGTGTCGTGTGTCTCTAAGAAAAAGTATTACTATTTACAAGGCGATTACAATATGAGCAATGCGGCTGCCAATTATGAGCCTATTATTCAGAAAGATGATCGAATTTCTATACAAGTGTTTACTTATCAACGCGAACTTTCAGAGCCATTTAACATTGATATAGGCGCTAACGGAAATATGGGAGGGGGTAATTTAGGGAATAATCCAAATATGGGATATTTAGTGGATAGTGAAGGTACCATTGATTTTCCTACTCTAGGGAAATTATCAGTGGCGGGATACACTATTGAACAATTGCGCTTAATGTTGACCGATAAACTAAAAGCCTATTTGGTTGATCCGATCATCAATATTCGTATTCTTAATTTTAAAGTCACTGTTTTAGGCGCAGTAGCAAGTCCTGGGGTGAAATCCTTTACTACCAATCGGGTTACGATATTGGATGTGATTGCAGCATCGGGTGATGTATCCCCTTATGGGCGTCGTCAAGAGGTGATGGTTATTCGCGATTATCAAGGCGTGAAATCGTTTAACACCATTGATTTGACCAAATCCGATTTAGTGAATTCCCCGTATTTCTATATGGATCAAAATGATGTGGTGTATGTGCGTGAGCGTAAAGCCAAAATTGATGCTACAGCATTACCCAACTTACCTATTATTGTTTCATCCATAAGTTTTTTAACTACAATGGTTTTGTTACTTACTCGATAATTGAACTATGCACCAACCCCTATTACAAAATACGACAACCCCAACCGAAACAAAATCGGACGAATTTAATATTAAAGACATTCTCTTTCGATATCTTATTTATTGGAAGTGGTTTGTGTTATCAGTGATTATCTTTTCGGCGTTAGCCTATCTCTTTTTGCGTTATAAAGAGGTTTACTATGGTGTTAATGCGTCTATTCTTATCAAAGATGAAAAAAAAGGAGGTACGAGTGAGTTTTCTGCTTTTAGCGACCTAAACATCTTTGCGGGAAAAAACAATATCGAAAATGAAATCGCTATTTTAAAATCGCGAGGCATTTCTCAAAATGTCGTAAAAAAACTAGATCTTGATCTTAGTTATTTCAGCGAAGGGCGGGTGGTTGCCAAAGAATTGTACCGGGATTCTCCCATTAAAATGGTCTTTGTCAAGAAGAATGAATCGTATGATTCTCGCGCTATATCTTGGCGTGTCCGTGTACTTGATTCTAAGTCTTTTGAACTTTCCCAACCTGATTTATCACAGTCACAACGGTACCGTTTTGGACAGTTAATTCCTTCGCCTGTTGGAACTTTTTTTATTCAAATCAAATCTTTCCCTGTCAACAAGCCGATGTCTGACATTCTTATCGTCAAAAGTTCGGTAGAGGCAAAAGCCAATGCGCTTCGTGCTAGCTTAGGCGTCTTGAACCAAGAAAAAACAAACATCGTCAATTTAAGTTTTACTGACTTAACCCAGGAACGTGGGTTGGATTATTTGAACGGACTCATTGAACAGTTCAATGAAGATGCGGTTCGTGATCGGAACCAAGTGGCGGAGTTTACCAAAGAATTCATCAATAGACGATTGGAAATCATTACCAAAGAATTAGGAGGCGTTGAAGGCGAAGCAGAGGTGTTTAAAAAGCAACGCGGTTTAACTTCCCTAGAGGCCGATGCAGGGTTGAGCTTGACCTCTAAAACGGAATACAATAAATCGGTATTAGCAATTGAAACAGAATTAAAAGTCAGCGACTTCTTGTTGGAAGAAGTTCGCAAAATGAAAAAAGGAATGTTGATTCCAACCAATGTGGTTACGGCTTCTCCTTCCATAGTATCTTTCATTAATAAGTACAATGAATCAGAATTAAGTCGAAAAACTTTTTTAATCAGTGGTACGGAAAATAACCCTCGCGTTAAACAAATTGAGCGTGAATTGGAGGACGTAAAACAAAGTGTTATCAGCAGTATTATCAGCCATCAACGGGACTTGCGTATCAAAAAGAACGATTTATTAAACCAACGAGCGCTTTATGAAGGAAAGGTGTATAATGTACCTACCAATGAGCGTTTTTATAATGAAATCGCACGGCAACAAAAAATTAAGGAAACACTTTATTTATACTTATTACAAAAACGAGAGGAAACAGAAATATCCTTAGCAGTCACTTCCCCTAAAGCCAAAATTATTGATGCCGCCTATCTAACAGGACCGATATCCATCAAAGCTTCTCTAGTGTATTTGATTGCTTTTGTGTTAGGTTTGGCATTGCCCATCGGATTTTTGACCTTACTTTTTGCGTTAGATACCAAGATTAAAAGTCGCATGGACGTGGAAGGAAAAGTGTCTGTTCCCTACTTGGGCGATATTCCACGTTCGGATAACAGTGAAGAACTTATCGACTCCAACAGCCGCTCCAGTTCGGCAGAGGCGGTTCGTATGATTCGTACCAATTTAGAGTTTGTTCTTTCTGATGTGCAACAAGGACGTTGCAAAACGATTTTTGTCACGTCATCTATACCCAAAGAAGGGAAGACGTTTATTGCTGTAAACTTAGCGACCACCATTGCGCTTTCTGGGAAGAAAGTCTTGATTATTGGATTGGATATTCGAAATCCAAAATTGGATACGTATATCAATCTTCCCGCCAAAGGACTAACTAATTTCTTGTCCAAAACGGGTGAATCTATTCAAGATTATATCATTAAAGTGAAAGGGTATGAAAATTTCTATGCACTACCCTCCGGCGTCATTCCCCCCAATCCCGTAGAACTTTTGATGAATGATAAAATCAATCGCCTTTTTGATGAGTTGAAAACGGAGTTTGATTATATCATTGTAGATACCGCTCCCGTGAGTGTGGTTACGGATACTTTCTTGATTTCGCACAATGCTGATGCCTTTATCTATGTGATGCGTGCCAATTATTTGGATAAACGTATGTTGCGCTTTGTGGAAACGCTTTACAAGGATCACAAGTTGCCCAATATGGCTATGGTGTTGAATGATACCGATATTCAACGTTCCTACGGCTACGGCTATGGCTATGGTTACGGCTATGGCTACGGCTATGGTTACGGTTATGGTGTAGAAGAAAAGAAACTCACCCTCACGGATAAGATACTCCGCTTTTTTAAGAAATAGTAGTTAACTTATTTCGCGTTAAAGTCTACATTTTTTTGGAGTAATTCTATTACGGCTTTTTCGTTTTTTAAGGCTAGGGGCTGGCGTAAGGCGAGCACATGTTTTTCATGGTGCACATCGGTTCCCGAGTAGTCATAAAGTCCTTCATTTAATAGCAATTCTGCAGTTTTTAGGACCGGCCAGCCATAATACCCTGTTAGCGCAGGAAGATTCAATTGAAATAAGCACCCTGCTTTTTTAAGACGTCGGTACTCGTCCATTTTACCATGATAAAAATTGTACCGTTCCGGATGTGCTAAAACCGGGCGATAGCCTTCAACTTGAAGCTCAAACAGCCAGTCGTATAAAGCCAAAGGAGGCTGTTGGTAAGACATTTCAACCAAAACCAAATTGTCTTTTAAGGTGCAAAGAGGCCCTTCCTGTAGTTTTTGCGTAAAATCGGCATCCAACATATATTCGGCGGCCCAATGAAACGAACTTGAGTCTAAAGGGATATGGTCTGAAAACGACTGCGCTAAGGGTTCGATGGTAGCCCTAGTATTGTTCCAAACGCCCGCCATAATATGAGGCGTAGCGGTAAAGTGATGAATCCCCAACGCTTTCAATTCCATGCACCGCTGTTGCGTATCTTCCCACGAATTACAACCGTCGTCAATCCCCGGCAAGAGGTGCGAATGAATGTCGACATAACCTTCAGGGAGTAAGCACGATAATGAAGGCTTTTGTTTCTTAAAGAACCACATGAAATTATCCGTTTTTAAAGCGGGGTAAAGGTAACTAATTCGTGATTTAGTTTTATATTTGCTCGACAAATAACCCAACCCTCGTGACTCAAAACACGCGCCCACATAACGAATCCGAAGCCTGGGATCTCATTATCAAAGGAAAACAAGGAATCTTTGCGCTCCATCTTAAGGATTTATGGCGATACCGTGATTTACTCTTCATGTTTGTGAAACGCGATTTCGTAAGTTTCTACAAGCAAACGATTTTGGGCCCGCTTTGGTTATTTATTCAACCTCTTTTTACCACCTTAGTCTTTACTTTTGTATTTGGGAATTTGGCAGGCATCAGCGCCGACGGTTTACCCCACCAGCTTTTTTATTTGTGTGGTATCACGGCTTGGAATTATTTTGCCGATTGCTTGACCAAAACAAGCACTGTATTTAAAGACAATACCAATATTTTTGGCAAAGTCTACTTCCCACGTTTGATAATGCCTTTAAGTATCGTGGTGAGCAATCTGGTGCGTTTTGGAGTGCAATTATTGTTGCTAATCGCCATGATGGGCTATTTTACGCTTTATCCTATCCCCGACACCTCGTTTCAGATAACGAAAGGTATTCTTCTATTTCCTTTTTTAGTCTTGCTGATGGCGCTTTTGGGACTCGGATTGGGTTTGATAATCACAGCCATTACCACCAAATACAAGGATCTTACTTTTTTGGTTACGTTTGGCGTGCAACTCATGATGTATGCTACTTCGGTGATTTACCCGTTGAGTTATATCCAACCCGAATATAAAAAATGGATTGCTTGGAATCCCATGACAACGATCATTGAGGCGTTTCGTTATGCCTTTTTAGGAAAAGGAGAATTTACTACGTATAGCTTATTGTATACCGCTGGGGTAACCTTAGTGGTATTGTTTTTGGGAATTTTGATTTTTAACAAAACCGAACGCACGTTCGTCGATACCATCTGATGCCACGCACTGTTATAGAAGTTCACCAGCTTTCCAAAGCGTATCAAATCGGTCAAATCGGTACTGGAACGATTTCCCGTGACCTAGAACGATTTGTGGTGACCAAAATTTTACGCCGTGAAGACCCTTTTTTGAAAGTAGGAGAGGTAAACGATCGTACCGTAAAATCCGATTCGGATATTGTTTGGTCTTTGCGCGATATCAATTTTGATGTCCAAGAAGGCAATGCGTTGGGGATTATTGGTAAAAATGGTGCCGGAAAAAGTACGTTGCTCAAACTCTTATCCCGCGTTACGGCTCCTACAACCGGTGAAATTCGTATCAAAGGACGTATTGCTAGTTTGCTGGAAGTAGGTACGGGTTTTCATCCCGAACTGACCGGCCGAGAAAATATTTATTTAAACGGGGCGATTCTAGGCATGCGCAAAAAAGAAATCGATCGCAAAATCGATGAAATTATTGCTTTTTCTGGCTGTGAACGCTACATTGATACGCCGGTAAAACGCTACAGTAGTGGGATGACCGTTCGTTTGGCCTTTGCGGTAGCGGCGCATCTCGAACCCGAAATTTTGGTGGTCGATGAGGTTTTGGCTGTGGGGGATGCCGAGTTTCAAAAGAAAGCCATTGGTAAAATGCAAGACATTTCCAAAGGCGAGGGGCGTACCGTATTGTTTGTTAGTCACGATATGACCGCCATTCATGCCTTGACGGATTCGGTGATTATTTTGAAAAATGGGGAATGCTCTGATCGAATGCCTACCGATGAAGGTATCCAGCAGTATTTAGCTACCAATTTGGCCCAAAGTAATGGTACGTTAATTCGTAAATCGGAGGGCGATTTGTATGTAGAACGCTTTTTGATCAATAGCGATGAGGTGAATTATACTCAAATTCCTTCAGGCGACCCTTTACGCATGCAGTTTTTTCTAAATAAACCCATTTCGGCGCAAGAGGCTTCGTCTTTAGCGTTTTATGTCGTTTTTAGAAACGAATTAAATTATCCTGTTTTTACGGTTTCTAATCGTTACGATGCCCATGCCCAAGTCTCCGATTCGGGTCAGGTGCAATCCATTGAATGCCTCGTGCCCTCTATGGCCTTGGCGGAAGGAAAATATACAGCCAAAACGTGGATGGCCTTCAAAGGAGGTTTTTGTGACGAAATTACCGATGCGTTTGAAGTGGAAGTGTTGGCTTCCAACTTTTTCCATACGGGTCAAATGCCCATCGCGCGGAAGCACGGTGCCTTTTTGTTGAATCAAAATTGGACGTTGAAATGATAGCGAACAAAATTCGAGAATTCATCTATCGCCGTTATAATATTAGCTTTTCCAAGGCAGGAGAAGACATGCAATTGATGAAATTAATCATTCATCGTACGCCCGGCGTTTATGTCGATATCGGTTGCTGGCATCCCGTGAAAGCTTCCAATACCTATTTGTTTTATATCCACGGTTGGAAAGGCATTTGCATCGATCCCAATCCCGAGCTTCGTCCTTTGTACCAAAAGTTTCGTCCTACCGATATTTTTGAAAATTGTGCTTTGGGTAATCAAGACCTTAATTTAAAGTATTATATGCTTCCCGATAGTTCGATGAACACCCTTGATTATGGGTTTATCGAAAAACGGGAATTGCAATCGCAAATTCAGCAGGTACTCGACGTACCGACCATTCCATTGGCTACTATTCTAGAACGGCATCTGCACCCTGGAGATCGTTTGGATTTCTTAGATGTTGATGTGGAAGGATATGATCTTGAAGTGCTGAAGACCAACAATTGGGAGCGTTTTCGTCCCCGATTTTTAGTCGTTGAATCTGATTTGCCACTTAATCAAGATTTGGCTTCCGAGATGCATGATTATCTCGCTTCTGTAGGGTATACTATCATTGGTAAAGTGGTCACCAAAGGAAATCTCGGCAATACATTTTATATCGATAACCGTTTGTAATATGCGCTCTGGTTTTAATCCCAATAAAGATCAGCTGGTTCCCCCTTCAAAATACTTACATCAAGTAGTTGTACCGGTGCATATACCCCACCAAACGGACTATTTTAAGGACAGTCTTCGAATTTTACAATATTGCCTCGACTCTTTAACGGCTACAATACAGCCGTTTACCTTAATCACCGTGGTCAACAACGGCTCTTGCGAAGCTGTAATACAAGAATTGAACCGCCGACACCAAGAGGGTACAGTGCATGAAATTATCCACACCACCGCCATAGGCAAAGTCAATGCCCTGATTAAGGGACTTGTTGGCCATCAAATCCCTTTGGTAACACTCACCGATGCCGATGTGCTGTTTCAATCAGGTTGGCAAGAGGAAACTATAGATTTGTTTGAAAAAGTGGAGCGGATCGGAGCAGTGGGACTCATTCCGCAGATGAATTTGTTTCGTATCGATGGTTTTTCGTTGGTGTGGGAACATTTGTTTTCTCACCGCTTGCGTTTTGCAAAAATATCCGATCTCGCTGCTGCCGAACGTTTTTACGACAGTATAGGTTGGAACGACAATTACAATCCCAATCACCTCATCTACAATTTGCAATACACCGAAAATGGCAAATCCATGTGGGTAGGTTCCGGTCATGTGGTCACTACATTTCGACGGGATGTTTTTCAGGATTTACAACAGTCCGTTCCGCATCAGTTAGGGGGCGATTCGGAATGGTATCTTGAAGAAAAACCCTATCAGTTTCATTACCATAAAGTGACTACGCAGTCCAATTTTGCTTTTCATATGGGCAATGTTTGGGAGTCTTGGATGGAAGTTCCACCAACGATGCCAAAGACCTCCAGTCGAACCCATATTGAATTGTCTCCCTCAGCTCCAAAGATTAATCGTATATCTTACTTTTGGCGGTATCGCTTTTGGCGAAGAATTATGATGAACACTCCAATACTTTTCCGTCGATTCATTCTTCGGAAAGGACTCCCAAAAACGGTCATAGACACATGGTAACAAATCCCGTATTCAGCCTTTTAATCTCTACCCGCAACCGTTGGTCGGACTTACAGTTTACGTTGCAACAGCTATTGCCTTTATTACAACGATCCGATGTGGAATGTTTGATTGTTGACGATGGCTCTACCGATAGTACTTCTGCGTTTGTCAAAGAACAATTTCCTCAGGTGCAACTTTTTACCAACCCCAAGCCAAAAGGTTATATTTATAACCGTAATTTTTTATTGCATACCGCCAAGGCGCCCTACCTAATAAGTTTGGACGATGATGCACATTTTGTGTCGCCACAACCCCTTGAATTCATCCAACAGCACATGGAGAAACATCCCCGTTGCGGACTCATTGCTTGTCGTGTTTTTTGGGGAAAAACGTTGCCTGCTTCTCTCCAAACGGACGCGTTACCCCACAATGGTTTTGGATTTGTAGGCTGTGGACATGTTTGGCGAAAATCGGCTTGGGAAGCCATTCCCAATTATCCAGAGCATTATGGGTTTTATGGCGAGGAAGAATTTGCTGCGATGGCCCTTCTCCAAAAACGTTGGGAAATGTATTATGTTCCCGATATACTTGTTCACCATAGGGTAGAAGTTCGCCAAAGAAAATTTGATCCTGATTATGCCTACCGTCAACGAAAAGCATTTGTAAATGGGATTCGCAATTACATGACTTTTTACCCGTACTTTCGACTTCCCTATACGTTGGCGTATTGCACGGTCTTGCAGTTTTATAACAAATTAAAAGCACGGGATTATGTGGCTTTTTGGGCTACGTTTCGAGCGATTTTTAGTATATTAGGTGCCTTAGGCGACTTGTTTCAAAACCGATACCGTTTGACCAAAATGCAGTATATTCGGATGAAAAAGTTACCTTTGAATCCCATATTCTGGAAACCTAACCCATGACAAACCAGTATATCGCTATTATTCCAGCCCGCGGCGGGTCAAAACGCTTACCCGGTAAAAACATTCGTTTATTGGGTGACCTGCCCTTACTTGCCCATAGTATTCGGTATGCACAAGCTTCTTCTCGTATCCAACGGGTGATCGTAACTACTGATGATCCTGCGATTGAAGCGGTGGCCTTGGACTATGGCGCCGAAGTCATCCAACGTCCCCATGAATTTGCGGGCGATGAAGCCCCTACTGTAACGGCTTTGCAACATGTGTTAGGGCAACTAACTGATCTTCCCGATGGGGTAGTGGTGTTGCAACCTACCAATCCGTTACGACCTCTGGGTCTTTTGGACGAGGCTTTGGATTGTTTTGAGCAAAATAAAGTGTCGGGTTTGTTTACCGTTTCCCCTAATACGCATAAATTAGGACGCATCCAACAGCAGCGGTTTGTGCCGTTTAATTATCATTTTGGTCAACGCAGTCAAGATATGGAACCATTGTTTTATGAAAATGGATTACTCTATGTTTGCACGCCTTCGCTTATCGACAGTGGCGCTGTGATGGATGAAACCTGCTATCCCTTAGTTGTTACGCATCCCTATGCTGCGGTCGATATCGATACAGAAGCCGACTTTGTCTTTGCCTCATTGTGTTTCAACTATTATCAAACTCAACCTAAAGAAAACCACCCATGAATCCCTACTTTGAAATCGCTGGTCGCAAAATTGGACCAGATTACCCACCCTTGGTGATAGCCGAAATTGGAATCAATCATGAAGGCGACCTGGAAGTGGCCAAAGCGATGGTTGATGCCGCGCATCGTGCAGGTGCTGAGGTCGTAAAACACCAAACCCATATTGTTGCCGACGAAATGAGTGGTGCTGCCAAGAAGGTAATTCCGGGCAATGCTTCGGTTTCCATCTATGAAATTATGGAGCGTTGTGCTTTAAATGAAGCCGACGAATGGGCGTTAAAATCCTATGTGGAAAGCAAAGGAATGCTATTTATTTCTACTCCTTTTTCCCGAGCTGCCGCCGAACGTTTAAAGCAATTTGATATTCCCGCGTATAAAATCGGTTCGGGTGAATGCAACAATTATCCCTTACTCGAGCATATCGCGGCCTTTGGAAAACCCGTGATTTTGAGTACAGGCATGAATACCATCGAAAGTGTACAAAAAGCGGTGGCTATTTTTGACCGTCATCAGGTCCCCGTAGCCTTATTGCATACCACCAATTTGTATCCAACGCCTATACCGCTGGTCCGACTGGGAGCCATGACGCAGTTGCATGAAGCTTTTCCCGATAAAGTTTTCGGATTGTCGGATCACACCCTAAACAACAATGCATGCCTTGGGGCAGTGGCGCTAGGAGCGAGTATTTTGGAACGCCATTTTACCGACCACATGCAACGCACCGGTCCCGATATTGTGTGCAGTATGGATGAACAAGCGTGCCGTGAATTGATAATTAGTTCCAATGAGATTTGGCAAATGCGGGGTGGTGAAAAACGTCCTGCGGCCGAAGAACAAGTGACCATCGATTTTGCTTTTGCAACGGTTTGTTCCATCGCACCGATTGCTGAAGGTGAAACGCTAACCAAGGACAATATTTGGGTAAAACGACCCGGAACCGGTAAGATTTTAGCGGAGCATTATGATTCGTTGCTTGGAAAAAAAGCAACCCGTGCGATTGCAGCCGATGAACAATTGGACTTTTCAGATTTTAACTAAGTACTATGCGCGTAGGAATGAACCCTCAAAAAAGCGAAGGCTTTATTTCGTTGACGTCCAAGCACCGGATGATCATGGTTTGTTATATTCCTGATTTTAGTGATTATTACCAAGCGTCCTTTGAGGTGTTACAACTTTGTGTCGAATCGGCAATAAAAACGTTTAATGCGCACGGAAAAATTACCCTAGTCAACAACGGGAGTTGTGCTGCAGTACGAACCTATTTCAATGTATTATTTGAGTCAGGGCAAATAGATAGTGTGATTCACCATCAAGAAAATATGGGTAAAATAGATGCCATGATGCAGGCAGCTCGCGGCGTTCGTGAAGAATATATTACCTTTTCGGATACCGATATTTTATTCAAAAACGGCTGGCAACAAGCGGTGGAACAGCTTTTAGATGCGTATCCCGATATCGGGTCGGTTTCTCCCATATCGGTTCGCAACACACACAGTTATGTCACCATGGCTACGATGCGAAAATTGCTTCGCGGGAAATACCGTTTTTACTACGAATCGTTACCCCAAAATATGGAGGACTACAATCGTTTTCTCCTTAGTATCAATTGGAAACCCATTGACGATGTTCAGGTGAAATGGCCTGTTATTGACTTGGGCGCTCACAAAGTTTTGATGGGAGGTGGACATAGTGTCGTGACGATTCGTCGTTCAATTGTACGGGATTTTGTTCCCAAAGATCCCACGTTGATATTAATCGGGAAGCATTCGGTGTATAATTACATCGATTTGCCCGTAGATTTGGCGGGAAAAATGCGGGTTTCCACTTATGCCAATTGGGCATATCACATGGGGAATGCCGCCGATACTTGGATGTATGACGTGCAAAAAGACAATCAAGCCGCGCCTCAAGTACCCTATGACCCTCCTGTTTTTCAACAAGGGAAAATGATAGACTATAAAACGTTTTGGTACAAAATTCAAAAAGAGGTGTTTAAAAAACTATTCTTTTTACGTTATCCCAATCCATGAAAAAAATTGTTTTTTTAACTGGTACCCGAGCCGATTTTGGTAAAATCAAATCCTTAATTCAAATTCTGGAGGAACATCCCGATTTTGAACCCTATGTTTTTGTCACCGGAATGCATTTGCAACAAACCTATGGCTATACGCTCATTGAGATTCAACGGTGTCAGTTTTCACACGTTCATACCTTTGAAAATCATACGCATGAAACCACGATGGATTTGACTTTGGCCAAAACCATTGAGGGATTTTCGGTCTATGTCAAAACGGTTCAACCCGATATGATTGTGGTTCATGGCGATCGGGTGGAAACACTGGCGGGTGCCATCGTGGGTTCGCTCAACAATATTTTGGTCGCACACATTGAAGGCGGCGAATTGTCGGGTACGGTTGATGAATTGATACGGCACAGTGTCTCCAAATTAAGTCATGTGCATTTTGTTTCCCATGAAGAAGCGGCCAACCGATTGATTCAAATGGGCGAAATGGAACCGTCTATTGTGACAATCGGGTCGCCCGATGTTGATATCATGTTTTCCGATCAGTTGCCCTCCCTCGAAACCGCCAAAACGTATTATGAAATTCCGTTTGAGACCTACGGAATTCTCATGTTTCATCCCGTGACTACCGAAGCAACAGCCATGCAGGGGTATGCCCAGCAATTGGTGCAGGCCTTGCTTGATGATACCCATCATTATGTCGTGATTTATCCGAATAATGATTTGGGCAGTCAAAAAATTCTAGACGCCTACGCTGCTTTTCAAGGGCATTCGCGGTTTCGGGTGTTTCCCTCCTTGCGGTTTGAGTACTTTTTGACCCTGTTAAAAAATGCGCAGTTCATCATTGGAAACAGCAGTGCGGGCATCCGTGAAGCGCCCTATTATGGCGTGCCGATCATAAATATTGGCACCCGTCAGCAAAATCGTGCCTTGCATGCCGATATTATCAATACCGATTATTCTTTTGAAGCCATTCGAGAAGCTTTGAAGGGAATCGATGCGCATGCTGTGCAACCTTCGGCTTCCGATTTTGGAGCGGGTAATAGCGCAGCGCTATTTCTTGAAGCTTTGCAACGCCCGGGGTTGTGGGACATCAACCACCAAAAACAGTTTAAAGACCGTTAATTTTTGAGGTGTAGTGAAAAAAAGAGTCAAATCAATCCTCAGTCGTCTCGTGCCCCAAGGTTTATTTCGGGAGCACATAAAGTTGCGGTATTACCAATGGCGTGCGCCACGAGGTATTCGATTTGCTTTAGAAACCACCGCTTCGGGTTGGATTTACCGCACAACGATTGAAGGCGTTTCGATTCGCACGGTCGACCCAGTGTATACGGTGGCCAACGATTTTTTTTACTATCAAAAATTGTACAAACCCCAACCCGGCGATGTGGTCATGGATGCGGGCGGCAATGTCGGTATGTTGGCCTTGTATTTTGCACAACTTGTGGGTCCTTCGGGCAAGGTATATTGTTTCGAACCCGATGCGCATAACCTTCGCGATGTTCAGCGGAATTTGGCGATCAATCCCGAGTTGCAAGACCGCATTGTAGTGCAGCCTGAGTTATTGTGGAATGCCAATACGTGGGTCGATTTTCAGGAATCGGGTACGGTAGGTTCGTCTGCGGTATGGTTTTCCAGTGGTGAGGCCATTGTAAAAAAACAAGCCTTAACCATTGATACTTGGGTGCAATCGTTGGGATTGACCCGTTTGGATTTTATAAAAATGGATATTGAAGGCGCTGAGATTGAAGCTTTGGAGGGCGCTGTTGAAACCTTATGCACCTTGCACCCCAAGATGGCGATAGCGACCTATCATATCGTTAACGGTGCTCCCACGTATGTATGGGTGGAAGCCTTTTTGACCCAACTCGGGTATCCACATCAAACCATTCGGTTAACCCGCCAAGAAATTTTAACGTTTGCGGGGTAACGCTGTTCAAAAAACCTTACTCAAAGACAACTTCGGCGCTGGGGTGTAGGCGTAAGCTTATGGATCAATGGCAAAAAAGCCGATACCAAGAAGATTATTTTTAACTAATTTGCTAAAGATCATTTTAAAAACGCTGGGCTTTGGTTCAGCGTTTTTTTATCTCTAAATTTGACCCATGAAAAAATTAGGTGTGGTCATCACTGATGGGGTTGGTTTCCGAAATTACGTGTTGAGTGATTTCATGAAAGAGGCTGTGCAGCAATTTGACGAAGTGGTCATTCTCTCGTATCTTCCACAATCAGCGTATATTGATTTAAAAATTCCAGTTAGGGTTATCGAGTTGGAAGCGCTTGAAGAAAATTTCCTTCAATGGTTTTTTCGAAAAACGAAAGAGGTAGCTCATTTGAAAAAACATCAAAAGGGAAACTTCGGCATACAAGATAATTTACAAACCAATACAACCAAAGCAATGACCTCTCGTGGCATTGCAACACGTTGGATTTTTCGCTTTACCCATTTTTTTCACTCAGAAAGATGGATTCAACGATATACTCGCTGGCAACAATTGTGTTTTAAAAATAATCCAATTACTAAAAAATACCAAACCATCTTAGCTCAAGAAGGATTTAGCCATTTGTTTTTCACACACCAACGACCCCCTTTTATCGCTCCTCTTGTATACCAAGCGCAAAAGCAAAATATAACTACGTCTACCTTTATTTTTAGTTGGGATAATTTAGCTTCCAAAGGACGTATGGCCGCAAACTTTGACTATTATTTGGTGTGGAGCAAACTCATGAAAAATGATTTGAAGTCGTTTTATGAAAAAGTTCAAGAGCATCAAATCGCCATTGTTGGAACACCTCAATTTGAGCCTTATGTCCTCTCGCGCTATGAAACTTCAGAGGAAGCCTTTTTTGAAAAGTTTCAATTGAAAAAAGAACTTCCTACCATTTGTTTTAGCTGTGGTGATAGTTCTACCAGTAAAAATGATGAACTATATATTCAATGTATTGCTAAAGCTATTGAGTCACAAAAATTACCAGAAGCCAATCTTTTGGTTCGTACTTCACCCGCAGAAGACCCTATTCGTTTTAAGGAATTAGTTGCCAAATACCCTTGGATTCAATGGAATTTTCCGAAATGGGAGTTGTCGAGAAGTTCCCACCAAGAATCGTGGTCACAGCGTATCCCTTCGGTGGAAGATGTTATGGATTTGCGTGCTATTTTGATGTATTCAACACTTAACGTCAATATGTTGTCAACGATGAGTCTTGATTTTATGCAATTTGATAAACCAGTTGTAAATCCTGTTTTTGGTAATGAAAATAATGGGTTATACAATGATCAACGGTTTTTAAAGTATGCTCACATCGAACATGTTCTCCAATCAGGTGCCACTCAAGTTGCTTTGGATGAAGCCTCTTTGATAAACGCTGTAGCAGACTATTTGGAACGACCTGATTTGCATTCAGAAAACCGTCAACAACTAGTCGACCTCGAAATCGGATTGCCCTTACCCGGAACCAGTGCTCGAATCGCTGATACCCTTTACCAATGGTCGTAACGCCCATGCATATCGCCCTTGTGTGTAACTATCGTTTGATGCCCGAACGGGTAGGAGGGATGGATCACTTTTTTATGCAATTCAACCAACATTGTTTGGCTGCCGGTATCGCTGTCGATTGGTATTTTCCCAATTGCGCTACCCATTTAGACTATGGCTCGTTTTCCATAGTTGCAGCCGAACCCGATGCCTTGGAAACCGTATTTTTAGCGCACTTGCCCCAGAAAAACTATCAGGTTATTTTTACCCATTTTCTCGAACTCTGCACGCCTTTTTATGCACAAGTTCGTCAATTGTCGCAAGCCCGTATTGTTGCCGTTGACCATAATCCGCGTCCTGCAGGAGGTTATTCTTGGAAAAAGCGCCTTGAAAAACGCATCAAAGGGTGGCGCTATCAAGCCGCTATCGATCTATTTATTGCGGTTTCCGAGGCGATGAAAAGTGATCTTATCACTGATTTCGGTTCGATCCCTCAACCTAAAATTCGCGTCATTCCCAATGGAATTGCCGATGCTAGCTTGATTCAAAAAACCGATTTTACGCCCCGCTATCATTTTTTAACGGCCTCTCATTTGCGCCCCGAAAAAGGCATTCACGATCTTATTGCAGCGGTAGCCCAATTGGATCGTACCGCTTTGCCTCATTTTAAAATCTCAATTTTTGGGGAAGGACCTGCCGCCGCGGCGTTGCAACAACAAGTCGCCGAACATCAGTTGGAGTCGGTCATTCATTTTGAAGGAAGTGTACCTACGTTACAGCAGCGGTACCACGAATTTGACGCACTTCTCCATCCTTCACATGGCGAAACCTATTGCTATGCTGTTGTCGAAGCCCTGATGGCCAACCTGCCCGTGATCACGACTCGACACCAAGGCAATGTGTTGGGATTGGTGCAACACGGGGTCAACGGACTTTTATTTGAGGAAGGGGCTGTTGATGAATTGTCGCATCACCTAAAAACGCTACTTTTGAATCCGACCATGCTTCAAAATGGCTTGCATCGTTGCCCTGAAGTACGGCAATATACGTTGGTTCACATGGTTGAAAATTATTTAAATATCGTGCGCGAATGCTCTTCAACTCCATAGGCTTTTTACTCTTTTTACCTCTTGTGTTTGGGGTGTATTGGCGCTTATCTCGTAAGGCATTGTCGATACAAAATGCCTTTTTATTGGCGGCCAGCTACTTTTTTTATGCGTGTTGGGATTGGCGGTTTTTGTTCTTGCTCTTGTTTTCTACGGTACTCGATTATTATACCGGATTGCGCATGCACCAAGCCCGAACACAGCAGGCCAAGTCCTTTTGGTTTTGGCTGAGTATCGGCGTCAACATCAGCTTTTTAGGAGCCTTTAAATACTATGACTTTTTTGCGACTTCGTTTCAAGCCTTGATGGGGCAGTTGGGACTAGAGGTCGATGTAGTGACCCTATCGTTGGTGCTTCCCGTGGGGATTTCCTTTTATACTTTTCACGGTCTTTCGTATGTGATTGATATTTACAAAAATCGCATCGAACCCGAACGAAATCCCATTACTTACGCGCTATTTGTAACCTATTTTCCGCTTTTAGTGGCGGGTCCGATAGAACGTGCTACCCATTTGCTTCCTCAAATAAAGGTCAAACGTCAATTCTCCTATCCCTTGGCGGTTGAAGGAGTGCAACAAATCGTTTGGGGTTTGTTTAAAAAAGTAGTTGTGGCCGACAATTGCGCTTTTTTTGTGGATGAAATATTTAAAAACAGCGGTTCATTGTCAGCATGGGAATTGCTGGGGGGCATGTTTTTATTCTCCTTTCAGATTTACGGCGACTTCAGCGGCTATTCGGATATTGCGTTAGGGACCTCAAAATTATTTGGAATTCAGTTGCTTAAAAATTTCAACTTTCCCTATTTCGCCACCGATATCGCTGATTTTTGGCGCAAATGGCATATTTCATTGTCCTCTTGGTTTCGCGACTATGTGTATATTCCGTTGGGCGGTAGCCAAGGTACTCGTATGCAGCAGTTGCGCAATGTAATGGTGATTTTTTTGCTCAGCGGTTTTTGGCATGGCGCCAATTGGACATTCATCGTGTGGGGATTGCTACATGCTTTCTTGTTTATTCCTTTGTTGCTCATGCAACGAAACCGAAATTCGGTACACCAAACGGGTTATCGTTGGTCGGATGGATTTCGCATGCTGACTACTTTCGTGTTGGTAAGTATCGCTTGGGTTTTCTTTCGCGCCGATTCGCTCACCGAGGCGGTGCAGTATCTCACACAAATGACGCATTTGTTTCCTTTTGATGTTGACTTTTTCTTCAAAAATGCCAAGTATACCTTACTCACCGGAATTACCGTTTTAGCCCTAGTTTACCTGCTAGTTCAAGAAGGGTATTGGGTGTTTAAAAAACAAAGTCAACCCGTATTTTCTCCGCGATGGACCCTTTGGGTAATCGTCATGTTGTTTGCTATGGGTACGTATCGCAATCAAATGAGTTTCATCTATTTTCAATTCTGATGCACAAGTTTTTAAAGAAAATAGCGCTGTATGGTCTTGGGGCATTTTTGCTGGTCAACGTTTTGGCAATAGCAGTGCTGTATGGTTTGCGAAAATCCTCGTTTTACAAGCCGTCGTATGTGGCTTCGCATTACGCGCCCAAAAGTTTGGATTATGTGGTCATCGGCTCCAGTATCGGATTGACCACCTTAAACACCCAACGCATTGACAGTCTGACAGGCTTACAGGGTTTTAACCTAAGTATCGACGACACCTCGTTAAGTTCTAATTACTTGATGTTGCAGCATTTTTTTGCCCAAGGAAAAACGGCGAAGAATTGTATTTTGGCCGTAAGTTATTGGGATGCCGACAATGCGCAGCCCCTGTTGAACAATAATGATTATCGGTTTTTGCCATTTGTCAATGAACCCTATGTCCACGACTATTACGCCGAATTGGAATCTGGGTTTTTCAAGCCCCTTACGATTTCGCAATATGTTCCCGCCATTGGGGTGGCTTATTACAATACCGAATTGATTGTTCCCTCGCTATTGGGAATGGTGCAACCCCAACGAAAGAATCGTTTTGATGCTCATGGCGATTATGCTTATCCGGGCGAAGGGATTTCCAAAAATGTCCCTTTTAAAACCGTTACTCTTTCGTGGAAGAATCCGTTTATACAACGTATCGCCGATTTATGTGCACAGCATCAAACCCGTTTGATTGTCTATCAAGCGCCGCAATACCATACGCAAGTCGTGATGCAACATCCGAAATACCGTTTCCTTAATCATTCGCAATACCTTACTGAGGCGAAGTATTATTACGATGCCATTCACGTGAATTACCGCGGTCGTCAAGCGGCTACGGATGGCGTTATCAAGGCGATTAACGAAGGGTGCTTCCAAAAATAATGGCTATATTTGGCGCGATTCATTTTCTAATGTCAACCCTTGCATGATGCATATTGGTTTTATTGCTATGGAATTTCCGCACCCCCGTATAGGGTCTTCTGGCGGCATTGGAACCAGTATTTACAACCTTGCCAAAGGGCTTATCGCCAGAGGGCACCAAGCTACGGTCATTTTGTATGCGCAAAAAGAGGATGCTGTTTTTGAAACAGAGGGTATCACAGTATACATGGTCAAAAATGTGGTTGTGCGCGGACTTTCCTTGTATTTTTCTCAAAAAAAGGTGGAAGCCCTAATCAATAAGTTGCATTCCGAAGGAAAAATGGATATCGTCGAAGTACCTGAATGGACAGGCTTTTCGGCATTTGTTCAACCTAAAAAATGTCCCGTCATTATCAAGTTGCACGGTAGCGACACCTACTTTTGCCATTTGGAAAACCGAAAGGTGAAATTTAAGAATCGGTTTTTGGAAGGACGTGCCCTACGCAAAGCCGATGGTATCATTGCTGTAAGTGATTTTACAGGGCGAACCACCAATGCGTTGTTTGGCTTGAAAAGATCGTATTCCGTACTTCACAACGGGTTGGATACCCAACAGTTTACCCGTGTACCCCAAGCCACTACAACCAAAACCATAGTGTATATCGGGACTTTAATTCGCAAAAAAGGGATGATGGAATTGCCGCATATTTTTAATGCCATTTTCCAAAACGACCCCGAGGTAAAGTTGGTGTTGGTGGGCACCAATGCCTTAGACATCAGTACCCACTGGCAGCCTACTTGGGATTTGATGCAGCCGCTTTTTCACCCCGATGCGTTCCAAAATGTGCAGTATGTAGGGGCGGTTCCCTACGAAGCCGTGCAAGGCTATTTGGACGAGGCGGCGGTGTGTGTATTTCCTTCTTTTGCAGAAGCACTTCCCGTTTCCTGGATTGAAGCCATGGCGATGGGGAAAGCCGTGGTGGCCTCCAATATTGGTTGGGCACCCGAGATTATCACCGATGGTGAAGATGGCTTTTTGGTCGATCCGCGGGATCATGTAACTTTTGCCCAACGCATTTTAGCCCTACTTCAACACCCAGAAAAGGCTGTAAATATGGGGAAAGCCGCCCAAGAAAAGGTGCGTCAAACGTTTCAACTGAATGCCATAGCGGCCCAACATGAAGCCTATTACCAGGCGCAAATTCAAGCCAAAAAATAGAACACTATTTTCCGTATTTCGGTGTAAAATCGTACAAGCTAACCCGTTAGAATTGCTTACATTTGCGGGAATTTGAACGATTTTTGCAGTATGAATTTTCAAACCTATACGACTTCCAAAGGAGAAACGCTGTATTACTTGGGTCAACCCGATACGACTAAGTTGGAGGCGTTGGCAGAAGGCTATGGTGATCTTTGGCATTCGTCTTTGGATCAAGGATTTAAGAATGCTTTTTCCGATATTGTCTATCAAGCCGTTGTTTTCTTTTGGTTTGTTAGTGATTTTGATGATTTGGACCAATGTGTGAGTTGGCGTATCAATCCAGAGGCTTTTGTGGTACGGAAGTCGGTTTGGGATGCTTTGCAAGGATTCGATACCACGTACACCAATCCGGTGATGGCGGCGTTCGATTTCGGATTCAATGCGTTACGTTATCAAGGAGCGATTCCGATGTATGTGCAAGGACTTTTCTCGGCTACGCCACAAGCTGCACCAAAAATAAGTCGTCAAGACCGTTACGATTTTTACCGTCGTAATTTTAAATCCTCACATGCGCTGTATATGGCGTTTCGAAAAGGCTGTTGGAATCCTTTAGAGTGGTGGGCTATGGCCAAAGCGAAATCCCGTCTTCATCAAAAGAAAGACTTTCCAGTCATTCCACCCAAGCCTTTGGAACCCGTTCAAGGAAATCCCACGGTGAGTTATATTATTCCCACGATGATGCGTCAAGATTTTACGCTGAATTTGTTGGGTGACTTAAAGCGGCAAACCTATCTTCCGTCCCAAGTGGTTGTGGTCGATGCTACCCCCGAAAATGCAAGGGATGCTTCCTTATACCGTCCTGAGGATTACCCCTTTGAGGTGATTTTTCGTTGGCAAACGACCAAAGGAAGCTGTCGGGCTCGCAATGAAGCCATTGGGTTGTGTACAGGGGACTTTATCATTTTTGGGGATGACGATATCCGTATCCCTCCTGATTTTGTCGAAAATCATATTCGCTTGTTGCAAACGTACCGCGCAGGAGCCACCAATGGATTGGATATTCGTGCCGACCACCAGCAACAGGACCTGACCGATTTAGCCTATAAATTGCAACATTATAAAGCACAACGTTGGTTAGTAGGTTGTGCGGCGACATTCAATAACGCCAATTCTTGTGTACGACGTGAGCATGTGCAAACCCTTGTGGGGAATGACATCAACTACGATGGCGGTTATGGCGAGGACAGTGATTTTGGATTGTCCCTAACAAAAATTGGTGTCGATGTGTTGTTCAACCCTTTTTCGACCAATTTGCATTTAAAACCCCCTATGGGAGGGTATCGCTTTTGGGGTAGTCAGGCGAAGTTGATGGGCAAAAAACGCAAAGCCCAACCCTGGGAATTGGATACACCTGTAAAAACGATTCGTCCTGTTCCTAGTCCTACTATCATGTACCAATTACACAAGCATTTTACCGTCGAACAACGAAAAGAATACGGGGTGAAATATTTTATTTTTTATCTTTTTAAAGGGAAACCGTTGACATTGCCAATGCGGATTTTCCGACTTCCTTTACGTATTTTGCAATACCGAAAATCGGTTTTTTATGCTAAAAAATTAATGGCTTTAGGCAAACGAACACAATGATATGATCGTCTCGGTTCATTGGGAAAAACAAGGCATTCGTCGGAAATTGGATACCGCGTTTCACGGGTTGCAATGGCAGCCTGAAACTTTTGCTGTGACCGATTTTTCCGAACCCTGTTTGTTGGAGTTTGTCTTTGATGCTCCCATTACCGCTTTTCAAAATCACGGCTACCATTGGGAGGTTTTACCCAACAAACAACCCGTATTTTGCGGTTTGATGGTCCCCAAAGTGGTCCGATTAGCCAATGGGCAATTGATTCAAGCCACTATTCAAGGCGGCCATTGGGAATTGTATGCGCGCTATCCTAATCGTTTGCGGTGGTGGTTTTATCCCGAAAAGAGTCAGGTACTTACTCGTTACACCGGAATACATCACGAGCGGCAATTGGAATCGGTGGCAGGCTTTGCGCCATTACCTGCGTTGCCGGGATTGCTTTTTTGTGCCCAATATGTGTCGTGGAGTAGGGCGCCTATACCGTTTGCTGCGACCGCTTGTTTTACTGACCACTGTGATTTTGATACCCCTGAAAATTTGGAATCCCAACGTAAATTACTGCGAGAATGTGGTATTCGAGTAACCAAAGGGATGTTTTTACACCATTTTTCTAAACGGGTTGACAATGCTTCTTGGGAAAGGGAAGCGATGTTATTGCAGGCTTGGGCAAACGATGGACATGAACTAGCCTACCATTCGTTGACCCAATCCATTCGTGACAAGGAAGCAGCATTTCAAGAATTTGAAACAATCATTCCTCCTATACCTATGTCCACTTGGATTGACCACGGGTACCAACCGTATAATGTATCGTTGTATGCCAATGAAGGAAAAAGTGGTGCTTGGATGGGACAACATTTATCCAACAAAAACATAGTTAATCTTTGGAATTATGTTGATTGCGGTACCGCCACGAAAGGTGTGTTGAATCAACTTAACCCACAGCATTTTACGTTAAAGGCATACCATAAAGGTAATCGAACCTTGGGTATAGTCACCCGACTTTCTTTACTCCTTAAAGCCATTTTATTTCATTATTATGCCCAAGAGTCCTTGATTCGTCAGTATAAATCGTTGGCTTCACAATTTAAAGCGGTAGTATTCCGTGGGCAATGGCGGCAGTTCCTAGAGTTTTTCAACAAAATGATACACTTAGCGGGTCCCCTTTCAAAAGTGGTTTTCGGCTGGGGTTCCCGTGGCTGCGAATCGTTTCCGTTGGCCCGATACCAAACCCTCTTTTTTGAATATGCCATTGATACCCATCCCGTTGCTATTTTTCAAACTGTCGAAATGGTCGATTTTGAACGCGCTTTATGTCCCACGAATATTGACGATTTGATTGCAGATAGTGGCGTATTTATTGCCCATACGTATTTTTCGGTTCCTTTGGCCTACCATAGCGGTCGTGTCTTGTTGAATGACCAAACGGTGCAACCAAAGGTGCGTGCCAATTTTGAGTATTTGGGGGAGAAAATCCGCGAGCAAGTAGTATGGAATCCAACCCTTGACGAATGGATGGCCTATGTCAAAGGATTTACAAAAACGGTACTTACCTGCGATGCTTCGGGCAATATTATTGTATTAAGAAACGGTCAATTAAACTATCGCACAACGACATCATGATACAATTTCTAACCACTACGACTGAATTTGAGGTTTGGGATGCCTTTGTAGAGCAGCATCCGCAAGCGTCTCATTTGTTGTATTCCGATTGGTTGCATACCTACCGAAACTACGGATTTCAAACGGAAATTGGGGTGTATCAAACGGCAGAGGGAATTCAGGGCGGTTTCGGTGCTGTTATTGCCAAAGTATTGGGTTTTCGGTTTTACATTATCCCATACGGACCGATTGGTACAGCGCCCGAAGTGATTCAAGTCTGTTTGGATGCGGCTTTGAATCGCGCTCAAGCAGTGGGTGCCTGCATGATTCAGGTTACCATTCCGATGGGAAGCCAATCCTGTCGCCCCATGTATCGATTGAATGAAGATTACATTCCCCAGGGATTTCAATTGGGAAATGCCTTCAAATACGTATACTCCAGTCCCGGATTTAATTGGGTGGACCTCACGGGTCAAAACACCATTGAGGGTTTGATTGAATCCTTTCCTTCGGCCTCTTTTCGCCGGGACGTTCGGAGCGGTATGCGGAAAAACGAACAACTCTCCTTTGCCCTCACTCCTGATGAAGTGGCTCAAGCCTACGCTTTATGTCAGGAAAATGCCGACGAAAATGGGTATCAAATTCGATCGTGGTCGGATATCGGTCCCACGCTGTTGACCTTGATTGGTAAAGGGCGATTAAAACTATTGACCACCACATCGGACGGGCAACTGAAAGGAGCTGGCTTGTTTTTGAAAGCGGGACAGTATTACACCTACGTTATGGGCGGCACTAAGAAAGAAAAACCCACGCGACATACGGGCCATTACCTTCAAATGAAAGCGATAGAAATGGCGCTTCAAGCAGGGATGGATGGTTACAATATTTCACTAGGGGGCTCAGAAGGCGTTAAGGCGTTTAAAGGAAGTTTCGGTACAGTTCCTTATTATTTTCAGGAAGGAACCTATTACCGGGTACTGAAACCGGTTCGCTTTAAAATTTTTCGTTACTTTGACACTTGGATAAAACCCTATAAAGGACACATTGCACAACTCTTAAAACGGATTAAACGATAAAATGAAGATTGAAAATAAGGAATTCTGGGAGCGTGAAGACGTAATTTATTCTCAGGATAAGACGGTAGAAAATACGGCCAATTATGAAGCGTATTTGTATGATAAAGCAGTAGCTTATTTTCAAGAGCAACAAGTTTCCATTCAACAAGCGAAAGTGTTTGGATGTGGAACAGCGCGTGAGGTAAAAGGACTTTTGGAATTTATGGATATTCAGAAAATCTATGCTACAGATATTTCTGAAAATATGATTGCCAAAGGGAAAGAAAATATCCAACGTTGGGGTTTCTCCGATAAAGTGACGCTGGGTGTTCAAGATGCGGTAACATACACGGCTCCCGAGGCAACCTATGATTTGGTAACCTTAATGAGTTGTATTCTTACCTTTGTGGCTACTCAAAAAGAACGGTATACCCTTTTTCAAATGGTGTATCGCATTTTAAAACCCAACGGTTGTTTAATCGGTGTTGTTCACAATCAAGTGGGTACTCCTCAGAAAACCTTTTATTTCTGGTTGCGCCGATTGTTTAAACCGTTCCTTCGCAATGAGGTAGGCAATCGGAATACAGGATTTTATGGGTTTAATGTAAAAGGCTATTATTTTTCTAAAGAGGGTTTGTATGATCATTTGAATGATAATGGTTTTAAAAAAATAGAAATCAAATCGCTTTCAGAGCTGTACAAAGAAATGGGTGTTCCCTACAACCGATTGAAAGGCTATAATAATTTAATCTTTATTGCAACGAAGTAACCGATTCAGCAGGCATGAGTATTTTTAAATATTTTAAAATGAAAACCATCCACATGTATGTGTATCAATGCGATACGCCTTATGTAGTGGATTTGCTTGAACCTGAATATTCGTATACTGTTGAGCACAACAAACCCAACCAAACCACCTACCGAATTGAAAAAGACGGTTGCACGATTCACGAGAGTACCGTTTACAAACGTCTTCACTTTTTAGGAATCATTGATAAGCAAGGGCCTACCATTGGTAATTGTTTTACGCACAACGATTATCGCGGACACGGGATTTACCCCGCCATGCTTAATTTAATCACCAACAAACTTTTGGTGGAAGAACAAGTACCTGAGGTTTTTGTGATTGTAGATATTCAAAATATTCCTTCTATAAAAGGAATTGAAAAAGCAGGTTTTACCTTGTATGCCACAGTAAAAACCAAGCGATTTTTATTTTTTTACCTCAATCAAGAAGTCCATTATGGCGCTTAAGGTTACCTTAATCATTTGCACCTACAAACGCGCTGAAAGTTTGCATCGCCTACTACAAACCGTACGTGCGCAAACGCAGTATCCCGATGCCATTCTCATCATTGACGGTTCGCCCGACGATCAAACGGAAGTCATGTTGCAAGCGAATTCGATTGCCAATCTGGTTTATTTTCGAGTGACGCCAGCGCAACGCGGTTTGACCAAACAACGCAATTTTGGGATTCAGCGCGTGGAGCCCCAAACCGATATTGTTTGTTTTTTGGATGACGATGTATTACTAGAACCCAACTATTTTGAGGCCTTGTTGCAAACGTATGCGGTGTATCCCGAAGCGTTGGGTGTGGGAGGCTATATTACCAATGAAACGCAATGGGTTCCGATGCAAGCCAATGAAACCCACAGTAATTCTTGGTTTGCCTTTGATGGTTGGAAGCGAAATGAACCTTTGCGGAATAAAACTCGTCGCCGACTAGGATTGGATGCTGATGTGCCTCCAGGCTTTATTCCGATGTTTTCCCATGGACGCAGTGTGGGATTTTTACCGCCAAGTGGGAAAATTTATCCCGTGCAACAATTCATGGGGGGTGTTTCTTCATTTCGGAAATCGGTTTTTGATCGTCTACAATTTTCACATTATTTTGAAGGCTACGGGCTCTATGAAGATGCCGATTTTACCTCACGTCTTTCAAAGTTGGGGCCTTTGTATGTTAATACAGCGGCACGATTAAGTCACTACCACGATTTTTCGGGTCGTCCCAATGCTTATAAATACGGACGCATGGTTGTGCGAAATGGTTGGTATGTGTGGCGCGTCTATGCTCCACAACCCGGATGGCGCAACCGTGTGAAATGGAATCTCATCACCGCCGTATTGATTGCCATTCGATTTAGTAATATCTTTACCGCTGCTAATCGCATGGACTGCCTTAGAGAAACGTTAGGTCGGCTTTCGGGATGGCTTAGCCTTATCGTCCATCAACCCAAAATTGAACATTCATGATCGCTGACGCTATACTTCAATCCCTTATTCACCCCAAAACGAAAGCTTCTGTTACCGCTGTTGATACCGATAGGATTCGTTTTGCAGATGGTCATAGCATACCGATGATGCAAGGGCGGCCTATTTTACTCTCGGAAGATTCCTTATTTACCATCGAAGGTGTTTTACAAAATGAAGCAACCACGCAAGAAGCAACTTTTATTGACACCCAAGGTTCGATCAAGAATTATCTCCGCAAACGAGTGCTCCCTTCTTTGGCCAAAGATTTTCACATCGAAAAGCGTTACCGCGAATTGGCCCAAACTGTTAATGCACAAGGCGGTCGCGTACTCGTAATCGGTTCAGGGGATAAGGTAACTTATTATAAAAATCTATTTCATGCTTGTGAGGTCATTTGCAGTGATGTACACCTAGGACTGGGTGCCGATTGTGTCATTGATGCACACGAGATTCCTTTTCCAAATGCATTTTTTGATTTGGTGTTTGCGGCCCAGGTATTAGAACATACCATCAATCCCTGGAAAGTGGCTCAAGAAGTGCAGCGCGTGACCAAAATTGGTGGTCGTATTCAAATGGAAGTCCCTCAAAATTATCCTTATCATGGGCAGCCTTATGATTTTTTCCGGTTTACGTTCACAGGATTACGCGTTTTGTTTGAACAATGTAGTATTGAAAAAGTATCGATAACCGAGAGTAATGCCGCAATGGTTGGGGTTACGTTAGGCAATTATTTGATGAATTTATCGGCACAAAAGCATTACCGTCGTGGGGCACTTTTCCTTTCACGGTTTATGTTTGGATGGCTAAAATACCTCGATCGTTTTACCCTACACCAACGTTCGGTATCTTTCCCCAAGGGATATGCATTTACTTTTTTAAGAGATGGTGAAGTGCGAAAAGGGGCTACATTATTGGAAGAATATTATGCTTTAACGCCCTAATGATTCCAAGAAAATAGAGATTCTTTTTTCTTTTTTAAACCGCTGTATTTACATCGTTTCAATCTTCAGCTTATTTTGAAGATTATGGTTTGTGTGAAGTCGCTGATGTTGCCTATAGATTGTGCAAAACAAATAAATTGGATGGGAATACGAATGCGTAACTTGGTCATTTTTGCGATCAATCTAGTAGACCTAATCAATACCAATAGCGTAAAACGGGGTTAGAAACAGCTTTTAAGTATGGTGAGTGAATTGTCTAAATCCTTTGTTCACATTACGATTAAAATGGAATGCGATTGAGTTATTGTTGACATTCATCAGATTTAGCAATATATTTACCACCGGCAAAAAAACAAGAAGCTTTGACCGAATCGTTAGGCCGATTTATCGGTTGGTTCAGTTTTTTTTGAATATACCGAAATTACTATACTATGACACTATTCAGCCTAATTCGTTCAGATTACCGTAAATACAAAAAGTATGGAGCCAATGGCTTTGTTATTTTATTTCTTACTCAGGGATTTTGGGCGCTGTTTCAATACAGAATAGCTCATTTTTTTCACCAAAAAGTTAGGATCCAGCCTTTCAGAATGCTGGTCATGCTTCCGATGTATGTTTGGCAAAAAGGCGTTGAAATCATGACCGGTATATCCATTCCGGCTTCTGCGCAAATTGGTCATTCATTTTACATGGCCCATTTTGGCGGCATCATTTTAAATTCTAACACCATAATAGGCAATAATTGTAATATTTCACAAGGGGTAACTATTGGTGTTTCTGGTTTGGGTGTCAAAAGAGGTGTGCCAATTATTGGCAATAACGTTTACATTGGCGCCAATGCGGTAATCGCCGGGAAAATCAGTATAAGTGACAACTCGCTTATTGGTGCCTGTTCTTTAGTCAGCAGCGACGTTCCGGAAAATGGAGTTGTGGTGGGTGTACCGGCCATTTTAGTTTCGAATAAAAGCTCAAAAGGATACATTTAATGAAGCTGTTAGTTATTTCATCCGCGCCATTCATTAAAAAAGATAATGATTATTTTGCCTATGGTCCATATGCCAAAGAATTAGTTATTTGGGCCAAATATGCTGATGAAATCGCTTTCACTTGTCCGATTTGGAAACAAGACAACGGCTTGTTGATTTCTAAGATTTCCTTCCCTTTGACCAAAATATATGAAGTTAAAGATTTCAATGTAAAAACAGTAAAAAATACGCTCCAAGCATTACTGTATTCTTTTTTTAATTGCTATTTGATTTTTAAGTCAATGCTTTGGGCCGATCATATTCATTTGCGTTGTCCAGGTAATATTGGTTTGATGGGATGTATGTTACAAATCTTTTTTCCGCACAAAACCAAAACTGCTAAATACGCCGGCAATTGGGATTTAAAAGCCAAACAGCCAATCAGTTATCGAGTGCAAAAATGGATTTTGAGAAACACCTTCCTAACTAAAAATATGCAGGTCTTAGTATATGGCGAATGGGAAAACAGTACGAAAAGAATCAAACCGTTTTTCACGGCAAGTTATTATGCCTCCGAAATTCACCCCGTTCCTGATCGATGGGACCGTCGTCCGTGGCATGTTGTTTTTGTAGGAACACTCGGTGCCAACAAACGTCCGATGTATGTGGTGCAGTTGGTGGCAAAAATACGACAACAAGGGATTCCAATCACCTTGGCACTATATGGGCATGGGGCTGAACAGGCTCGCATAACGCAGTTCATTCAGGAGCAGCATTTGTCGGAGTGGATCGTATTGCATGGCAATCAACCCCGTGAGGTAATTCAACAAGCCCTTTGTGAGGCTCATTTTGTGTGTCTGCCCTCGCAAAGTGAAGGTTGGCCCAAAGCGGTGGCTGAGGGGATGTTTTGGGGCGCTATTCCTTGGGCTACCTCTGTTTCGTGCGTGCCTCAAATGCTGGATGAAGGGCGAAGAGGACTCCTATTGACCTTAGACATGGACCGAGATTGTGCCCGTATTCAGCAGTTGTGTAACGATTCGAATGCTTTGCGTCAACAAGCGCAACAAGCGATGGAATGGTCACGGCAATATACGTTGGACGCTTTTGAATTGGCTATTCGTAAACTGATGCAACCATGAGGATATTGCAGTTAATCGATACATTAGAAACGGGAGGTGCCGAACGCATGGCGGTGAATTATGCCAATGCTTTGCACCAAACAGGCGATTTTGTGGCGTTGGCAGTAACCCGAAAAGAGGGGCCTTTGCGTGCCGAATTGCATCCTGAAGTTCCTTATCTTTTTGTACAGAAAAAAGGAACGATTGATATGGCAGCTCTTTTTCGCGTGAGAGCCTTTTGCAAACGCCATAAAATCGAATGGATTCACGCGCATTCCAGTTCGTTTTTTTTGGCTGTTTTGTTAAAATTTACCTTGCCACGATTGCAGATTATTTGGCATGACCACTATGGTTTGAGTGAGTTTCCTGAGGATCGACCGCTGTATCCCTTACGGTTTTTCTCTTTGTTTTTTTGGGGCATCCTTCCGGTGAATCAGAAGTTAGCCACATGGTCCCAACAGCGCTTATGGTGTAAAAATATTCAGTATTTCCCAAATTTTTCATTTCCTTCAATACAAGAGAAAAAAGTGACTTTATTGCAAGGGAGAGCAGGAAAGAGGGTTTTGAATCTCGCCAATTTGCGTCCTCAAAAAAATCAGCTTCTTTTGTTGGAAGCCGTATTACAAGTTCGCAAAGCGTTTCCCGATTGGACCTATCATTTGGTGGGGAAAGATTTTAACGATGAATATGCCGCAAAAATAACTACTTTTATCCACGACAATCAACTGGAAACGGTAGTGTTTCGCTATGGGGCCTGTCCCGATACAGATTGGATTTTTCAACAAGCTGATCTTATGGTATTGAGTTCCGATTCGGAGGGGTTGCCCGTTTCTTTGTTGGAAGCCGCACAGTTCTGTTTGCCTGTTGTTGCTACAGCCGTAGGGGAGATTCCATTCATCATTCACTCGGGAGAAACTGGAGTATTAGTGCCTCAGGGGGATGTTTCAGCATTGGTCTCAGCACTTACAGAACTCATGGCTTCGGAAGAAAAGCAACAAGCTTATGGGACCGCTTGGCATCATGCTGTAAAAGAGAATTTTTCGGCTACCGCCATAATACAACGCTATAAAAATTGGACGTGTGTTTAAGTTTTTAGAACAAAAAGAACGGAATTATCTTTTACTCATCCTTGTGCATGCGGTGTTAGGGGTACTGATTTATTACAATCTTTTTATCTCAAAAATATACGGCATACTCATCTTCGTCGTGAGTTTGTATTTTATTTTTAAAACGCGTAATCGTAACAATGAAGTGCTCTACGCCTCAGCTTATCTGGTAGGAAGTGAAGTATTTCTGCGAATGACGGAGGGTAATCCCAACCACGAATTTTCTAAGTACGGTATCATCCTTTATGTGTCTATCGGAATGATTTACAGTGGGTTTTCCAAAAATGCGATACCGTATTGGATTTTCTTGGTATTATTGGTACCGGGACTGATTTTAGGAACTCAAGAATTGGATTTGACGACCCAAAATATTCGAAAAACATTGGCCTTTAATATCTCAGGACCAGTTTGTTTGGGAATGGCATCGCTGTATTGTTATAATAGGAAACTCACCTTTCCCGAGATGAACAATATTCTACTCATGGTAGGTCTCCCTATGGTGGCTTGTTCTACCTATTTATGGTTGTTTACTCCCGAATTAAAAGAGGTTTTAACCGGTACAGGTTCCAATGGAGAAACGTCCGGTGGATTTGGTCCCAACCAAGTATCGACGGCCTTGGGACTGGGGATGTTTGTGTTCCTTTCGCGGCTTTTTGTGGCTTCCAAAACCAAAGTCTTGTTTTTGATTAATTTGGTGGTTGCACTAAATATTTCCTACCGAGGTTTAGTAACTTTTTCGCGCGGTGGAATGATTACGGGATTTGCCATGCTGGTGATTTTGTTTGCATTTATGTATTTCAATTCGAGTAAACGTGGCCGTATAAAGATGTTTTACTTTGGGGGAATCATGGCGGTTATTCTCACCTCAGTTTGGTTTTATACCGAAGTCCAAACGGGCGGGTTAATCGGCCTCCGCTACGCCAATAAAGATGCCTTAGGTAGGGAAAAGGAGAGTAAATTTACCGGTCGGGAAGAAATTGCCGAAAGTGAAATAAATGCTTTTTTGGATAATCCCTTTTTTGGTGTGGGCGTGGCTAAAGGAACCGAAATTCGCTTGGCTGAGACAGGTCAGGTCATCGCCTCCCACAACGAAATCACCCGCATGTTGGGCGAGCATGGTTTTTTCGGTTTGTTGGGATTGGTCTTGTTGGTGATTACCCCTTCCATTTTGTTTTTGGGGAATAGGCAACACGTGTATGCTTTCTGTTTTGTAGTCTTCTGGCTATTAACCATCAACCATGCCGCGATGCGAACGGCTGCCCCTTCGTTTATTTATGCATTATCATTACTGAAAGTTTATCTAATCGACCCCAATGAAATTACTCTACATCGGGAACAAACTGTCTAAACATAATCGTGGACAAACGGTTATGGAATCCTTGGGTCCCGATTTGGAACGGGAAGGGTTTACGGTGCGGTATGCCTCCGATAAAAAAGGCTTGCTGTGGCGTTTTCTCGATATGGTAGGTTCAGTGTTGCGCCATGCCCGAAGTTCTGATTATGTACTCATTGACACGTATAGTACGTGGAGTTTTTATTATGTGGTGGTAACGGCCACGCTCTGTCGTCTATATCAAGTGCCTTACATTCCCATTTTACATGGAGGTCATCTACCCCGGCGTCTGCAACAATGGCCCCGACTTTCTCGTTGGGTGTTTGCCCATGCCTATGCCAATGTAGCACCTTCAGGGTATTTGTATGCGGTATTTAAGCCCCTTTTTTCGCAAACGATTGCCATTCCCAATGCGATACCGATTCAAGAGTATACCTACCAACCGCGCGATACACGTGCACTTCATTTGCTTTGGGTACGTTCGTTAGTGTCGCTATATCATCCCGAAATGGCATTGCAAGTTTGTGCCGCATTGCAACGCCATCTGCCGTGTAAACTTACCGTTATTGGACCTGATCCACAACAGCGTCAACCTGGACTCGAAGCTTTAGCAAAACAATTAGGTATCTCGGTTACTTTTACAGGAAAACTTACCAAAGCCGAGTGGCATCAGCGGGCAACCACAAGTTCTATTTTTCTCAATACAACCCGAGCCGACAATACACCTGTTAGTGTGATCGAAGCGATGGCGTTAGGATTGCCCGTGGTGAGTACGAATGTTGGCGGACTACCGTATTTGATTACACCCCATGAAACGGGTCTGTTGGTACCTTCCGAAGATGTTCAAGCGATGACGGAGGCGGTATTGCAACTCCATCGTCATCCTGAAAAAGCCTTGCAAATGACGGAAAAGGCGCGCGCTCAAGTGGAAAAGTATGATTGGTCGGTGGTAAAAGAAGCGTGGATAAAACTTTTAAAATCGTAGACTTTCATTTCAGAATTTGTAACTTGCACCCGTAATTAGGAACTTCTAAATGAATAGCAACAAGAAAATACATTTTGAAATCTCCGAACGGAAGTTATTGCTGCGCTTGTTTGATACCTTGCTAGTTCTTATGGCGCTTTACATCATCAGCTCGCTTTATGATTTCCGGTATTTTACATTTTCCAAAGACAATTTTATTTGGTCGGTCGTTTTGGCTGTTTATCTTAATATTTTCAGCTCGGTGTTTGAAATGTACAACCTGCAAGTGGCGAGCAACCAGTTTCAAGTGATTCGAAGTATCATTTTGACCACCTCGACTACCGTTTTGTTTTATTTGTTAACGCCTATCTACACGCCTGTTTTACCGTCGAATCGAATTCAAATTATTATATTCTTCCTTTCGATTTTTATCACATTGCTGCTATGGCGGTTATTTTACGTATTTTTCTTAGCGTCCCATCGTTTTGTAAAAAAAGCGATTTTGGTCTGTGACCAAGAGCAGTTGGATGCATTGATTTCAGGTATCGAAAGCGTGGATCCGCATTACAAATTTATTGCCTTTGTAAATTCGGATGAAACGGATGCCGATAGTGCAAAAACCTTTTCTATTCGCCGAATTCCCTCCCAAAATCTCGAAGCTTTTGTGCGCAAAACCTCAATTTCTGAATTGGTAATAGCCACTCAAAAAACGGATGGAATTACGGTAAATCTTTACAATCAATTGATCCATTTGCTTGAAAACGGGATCATCATTCGCGAATACACTCAAGTGTATGAAGATAGTACAAAGCGCATTCCTGTGCAATATGTTTCGCGCGATTTTTACCGGTATTTCCCCTTTAGCCGAAGCAATCAAAATCATTTGTATTTGCTTTTCTCTAGGATTTTTGATGTGCTTTTTTCGGTGATTGGACTTCTTTTAGGGCTCGTGTTTTTTCCATTAATTCTTTTTGGAAATCTCTTTGGCAATCGCGGACCGTTGTTTTATACGCAAGAACGCATTGGTAAAAACGGTGAAGTATTTCGTATTTATAAATTCCGCACCATGGTTAAAAATGCTGAAACTAACGGGGCTGTTTTTACCACCATCAACGATACCCGAATTACGGCTTTTGGAAAATTCATGCGGAAAACCCGATTGGATGAATTTCCACAGTTTATTAATATTCTCCGCGGCGATATGTCGATTATTGGGCCTCGTCCAGAACGCCCTGTTTTTGTGCAGCAAATTGCCGAAAACATGCCGTTTTATGAAACCCGACATGTAGTTAAACCCGGTTTAACAGGCTGGGCGCAGGTTAATTATTCCTATGGCGATTCCATCGATGATAGTTTGGTGAAGTTGCAATACGATTTGTATTACATCAAACATCGCAGTATTTTCTTGGATATCAATATTGTGATTAAAACCTTTAGTACGATTTTATTCTACCGCGGGCAGTGATTTTTTGCGAATTTGTTGCAAACGAATCCGCAGCATCAACACATGGGCAACCACAAAAGGAAGCATCAATAAAAGATAGGGTTTGTTAAATAAGAGTACGGCATAGATACCCAAAGCCACCAATGTTACTCCCATCCATCGCACCAAGACTTTTAACGAACGGACAAACGGAAGTACAATACATATAGGGTTGAATAATAAGGCGTTGTAATTCCATAACACTTCTTTATGATCTGAGTATAATCCTATTAAAACCAGAAAAATTCCTAATCCACCGGTCAAAAACCAATATGCATTATAAATCCAAGCACGGCGACTTAAAACAAGGGCACCTAAAATTAAGATAACTACAAAAATGCTATTCCAAAAGGAGAATACAGCGGTTAAAGGCTTTCCTTCCACCCATTTTTTCTCTTCAACGACGATAGGTTTTCCATTGATTTTCGCTTGGTTGAGACTGTGCATTAATTCAACAGGTAAAAACATCTGGGTGGCGGCTCCATCGGTTTTCGCGCCAAACAAAATATTAATCCCCAATTGAAAATAAAAGTGATTGTTGAAATAGGGGTACAATAATTCTCGGTACGAAATCGAGGTGTCATCCACTTTTTGCAAAAGGGGTTTCCCTAATACAGCATTGATTTTTTCATAGACCATGGTGGTACAATTCCGGTCAATGAATTTATATGTGTAATAACGCTCGTCAGAATACAACGATTGGTTAAGCACAGTAAATAAGGTGCTGACTTGCTCAGGAGATAATCGTAAGGTTTGTTCAACTACCTCCCGTTCACTCATTTGGTATTCCATCAAAAAGTCAGGAAAGGCATACGCTGCCACAAAATATTGCAAATCGCCTTTGACAAATTTGGGGTAAAAATTGGGCGTCTGAAAATCAAACATCCCATAATTATAAACAATATCGAGGTTTTGTATCGTATCCTGAACCCGTAAAGCGGTATGCCCGAAGGTGGTATACAATTCCGAACCGCGTCCACAGGTGAGCACACTTATTTTTGCATCTTTGGAAAGGGTGGGAGTCTGTCCCAGCAGTGCTAGAGGAACCCATAAAAACAGCCAACGGAGGAGTGCTTTCATCTTAACGGAAAATACTAAAATCAACTTTCACAGAAAATATATTGGAGTATAACGCCGCACTTTGGTCGCCCAAATCGGTGAGTGCATAATCAATTTGAATGCCTTTGTACTTGAATCCAATGCCAATATTGGGTTGGAATCCAATACGACGACTCCCATCAATTTGGGTTACATTTTGGAAATTCCCCAATCCAGCACGAACAAAAATCAAGTCGGTGTAATTGTATTCCAACCCTAAAGCTGGATCAATACTTACCACATCGGTAGCTAAAATATCGTTGGTTTTGGTAAACTGCATGTTGAGGTTGCCCGACACCCGCAAATAGGTTTCGTTGTGTAAATCAAAGGCTCGCGATACCCCAAATTGCGCTTTCGGAGCCGTAATTTCGGTGCTTTCGGGGAGTTCCTGGTTTTGTCCAGCCACCGCCCCTTGAATGCTCTTAAAAGCCTCTTCATTGATGGCCCACACATTGTAAGTAGTTGTAATATCCCGCACCATGAGTCCGAAATTCCAATCGTCACGGTCCCATTGTAGTCCTAAATCAAATCCGAAACCCCAGGAACTAGCAAAATCACCAATCGTACGTCGGATGACTTTGGCATTAATGCCGTATTGGAATCCAGGAATTTTTAATTTGCGGGCGTAGGAGAGGGTGAAGGCGTAATCGGCGGTTGAGAATTTACTGATGCGATTGTAGTCAATGTTTCCCTGACTGTCAATCAATTGCGTCGTATTCAAAATATCATCAACTCCAAAGCGAATGACCGAAATTCCCCAAGCACTCTCCGTATCGATGGGTTGGGCAAACGCCGCGTAATCGTATTGGGCGATATTGGCAAAATAACTGGCGTGCATTGCTGCTGCTTGTCCGTCTTCCAAATGGACCAAACCCGCGGGATTCCAGTACACTGAGTTCACATCCTGCGTTTGCGCAACGACTGCATTGGCCATACCAAAAGCAGCGGCATCTACTCCAATGTTCAAAAATTCATTGGAATATTTCCGTACCGATTGGCCAAAGGAAACCCCTGCAATCCAAAACAATACCCATGGAGCAATTTTTTTCAAGCGCAATTTTTTTTCAAAAGTAGCAATTTTCTGAGCGGTTTCCAACATACAAACTGTCGAAAACTACGTCTTTAAACGTGTTTGTAGATACACTTATTGTGCTACCTTTGTGATTTAAATTCAAGTGCATGGCGTTGCTTAAACACCTTCCCAATTTTCTCACTCTTCTCAACTTGCTTTGCGGTTGCATTGCACTCCAACACGCGGCTGAATTCAATTTTGAAGGCGCCTTTTCCTGGGTGTGTCTCGGTATCTTTTTTGACTTTTTTGATGGGTTTTTCGCGCGTAAGTTAGGAGTAGCAGGACCCTTGGGGGTGCAACTCGATTCGTTAGCCGATATGGTGACTAGTGGTGTTGTCCCAGGGTATGTGATGATGTGTATGTTGAGTGGGCATGCGTTTCCGATGCCGATTCATGGATTCTTTCCCTACCTCGGATTCCTCATCACTTTGGGCGCTTGTTATCGCTTGGCTAATTTTAATATTGATACCCGTCAATCCGATTCTTTTATTGGGTTGCCCACTCCAGCCAATGCTTTATTTATTATGAGTTTACCTCTTGTGATTCGGTATGCGCCAAACCCAATTTGGTTTGTTGGGTTGCAACAGCCGTGGGTTTTAATCGGAATCACCCTGCTGAGTTCAGGGATGATGAATGCACCGATTCCGCTTTTCTCCCTAAAAATCAAAAAATTTAGTGTCAGCGCCTACAAATTGCAATTGGGTTTTGTGGTCTACGCAATTCTTTTACTCGTTTTTTTAAAAATAGTGGCGGTCCCTTTAATTATTCTTTCCTACGTTATTGTGTCAGTCTTGTATACGTTTTTTTCTCGCCCACCGTTAGGAATAAAAAAATAGCATGGCAGCCACACCGCGCAAAAAATCTCCCGTTCGTCGTAAATCCACTTCCGCTTCTCGTTTTTCGTGGGCTAAAGTGCTTATTTGGGGTTTTGTCCTCTTATTTACCGCAGGAGTAGTACTCCACTACCGTGACGCGCTTTTGTATTACTTCAGCTTCAAGTCCAAACACAGTCTCCAAGAAGACAAAGTCGCCGAAGCCCGTATTTTTCAAATCCTTCAAAAATACCCCGATCGTTGTGTCGGCCTCGATGTTTCAGAATACCAAGGAAGCATCGATTGGGAGGCTGTTGATTCGCTCGAAGGACGTCCAATTCGGTTTGTATTTGTGCGCGCAACCTGTGGTAGTGACCGAAAAGATGCGCAATTTGAGACTAACTGGAAAGGAGCAAAAAAGTACATACGTGGTGCCTATCATTACTACCGTCCCGACGAAAATTCATTGGAGCAAGCCCGTAAATTTATCGCCACCGTTTTGTTGCAGCCGGGCGATCTTCCCCCCGTGTTGGATATTGAACAATTGCCCGAAAATCAATCGATGGAGCGTCTGAAAATGGGTTTGCAAAAATGGCTTGATGCTGTCGAAAAGCATTACCGTCGGAAACCGATTATTTATTCAGGGCAGCGCTTCTATGAAGATTTTTTAAAGGAAGAATTTTCAGCGTATACTTTTTGGGTGGCCAATTACAATTTCTTTGCCGAGACCCTACAGTCAGAGTGGTTGTTTTGGCAGTTTTCCGAAAAAGGAAGGGTCGAAGGAATTCCCGAAAAAGTCGATGTCAATTTGTACAATGGTACCCCCAAAATGCTTGAATACCTCGTACACCCTTAGTCCAAAAACCAAACCGGAAGCAATATTACGACGAGCAAAAGCACTAAAGCGAGCACAGCCTTCGGATGCGCAAAATTCACCATCCATCCCATCCATTCAATGGGTTTGGGTGGAAAATACCGTGGGTCCTCCGAATTATGATAGATTAATCCTCCCCAACGCCAATTTTTGGGGTCTTCCATCCATGATTGATGCGTTTCTTTAGAAATGGGGTTCATAGCATACATTTTTTGGGCGTGCCCCCTCGGTGATAGTGCGCAAATGCTATGTGAAGTTCAGGTTCCTCGGGGTCAGGCTTTCCGCAGTACGCACCTCCCTTACGTCCGGTGGGTACTTGCTGCAATCCTTCACGCGATTCGGGAGCCGCATTGGGCGGGTGTTAAAATTCGAGTTTCTTTTTACGCAACTCAAAGTTTTGTCCCAAGTATACCTTCCGTACCATTTCATCGGCCGCCAATTCTTCGGGAACACCGGCTTTTAAAATGCCACCTTCAAACATTAAGTAGGTTTTATCGGTAATGGCTAGGGTTTCTTGTACGTTGTGGTCGGTGATTAAAATACCGATGTTTTTATTACGTAATTGGGCTACAATGCGCTGAATGTCTTCTACCGCAACGGGGTCAACCCCTGCAAATGGTTCGTCCAAAAGTATAAATTTAGGGTCTGTCGCCAAGGCACGCGCAATCTCCGTACGTCGTCGTTCCCCTCCCGAAAGCAAATCTCCACGGTTGGTGCGAATATGTTGCAAGCTGAATTCGTCCAACAAACTCTCCATTTTGGCCTCTTGTTCGGCTTTCGAAAGTGAGGTCAATTGCAATACACTCATGATGTTGTCTTCCACACTCAACTTGCGAAAAACCGACGCTTCCTGCGCCAAATAACCAATACCGTGTTGGGCGCGTTTGTACATCGGAAATTCCGTAATGTTCAAATCGTCCAGGTAAATGGTCCCCGAATTGGGTTTTACCAACCCTACAATCATATAGAAGGAAGTGGTTTTTCCAGCGCCATTCGGACCCAGTAGTCCTACAATTTCGCCTTGGTTTACTTCCACCGAAATGCCTTTTACGACGGTTCGTTTTTTATAGGTTTTAATTAGCTGTTCTGCGCGTAATTTCATAAGTAAGCAAACGTTTAGGGGTCAAATTACTACTTTTTCATCGTGTTAATCGCCCAATAAAGTGTTAAATGATTAGGGTTCTTGCGTTTCCAAAGCTTCCCAAAATTCGTAAGCACGACGCAAATGCGGAATCACAATGGTGCCTCCAACCAACGTGGCAATTCCCATGGCTTCCATCATTTCAGCTTTTGAAACCCCTTGTTTGTAGGCAGTCTCCAAATGGTATTTGATGCAGTCATCGCAACGCAAAACGGTAGAAGCCACCAAACCTAGGAGTTCTTTGGTTTTAACATCCAAAGCTCCCTCGGCATAAGCGTTAGTGTCTAAATTAAATATGCGTTTGACGACCAAATTGTTGTCAGCCATCAATTTTTCGTTCATTTTCGAACGATAACTGTTAAATTCTTCTACAAGATTACTCATGATTTTAATCTTCTTTTTTCTACTATTCCTGCAATTACCACACTAGCTTCAAACACCAAGAGCATCGGTATAGATACGGTAACCTGACTCACCACATCAGGTGGCGTGACTATTGCGGCAATAATTAATACAATTACAATGGCATAACGCCGGTATTTGCGCAAAAAGGCAACCGTGATTAATCCCAATTTGGTTAAAAAGTAAATGATGACCGGCAATTCAAAAAACAATCCACTGACCAAAACCGAACTCTTGATCATGCTGGTGTAGGACTCTAGGTTGAATTCGTTGACTACGGCGGTACTTATTTGAAACGTCGACACAAAGTTGATGGTCATCGGTATTATTACAAAATACCCAAACAACACCCCTAAAAAGAACAGAAGCGACGATACGATAATAAAGGCTTTGGCACTTTTTCGCTCTTTTTCATAGAGGGCGGGACTGATAAAATTCCAAAATTGGTAAATAATGTAAGGAAAGGCCAGAATGAATCCCGCCGTGATACATATCCAAATAAAGGTATTGATTTGTCCCTCCATCGAGGTGTTTTGGATTTTAAAGTCCAAATCAGTGATGCATATGTTCTCAGCAATACCTAAATACTTTGAGGCATCACAAAAAAAACGGTACGTTACAAATTCGGCTTTCGTAGGACCGAAAATTACGGTATTGAATAAGAAGTCATTGACCATATAGGTGGCAAAAGCCATAATTACCGTAGCCAACGAGCACCGAACCAACACCCATCGTAATTCCTCTAAATGTTCCATGAAGGACATGTCTTTGTGTGCTTTTTTTGCCATTAGACGACGCCTTCTTTTAAAATATCATGCAAATGAATCACGCCAAGATAGTGCGTACCTTCCACCACAACCAATTGGGTAATTGCATACTGTTCCATTCGATTTAAAGCATCCACCACTAGCGTATCGGGCGCGATTGTTTTGGGGTTGATGGTCATAATATCTCGCGCTTTCCACCCCGTAATCGTTTCCGTTTTATTCAACATACGTCGAATATCTCCATCGGTGATAATTCCAATCACTTGTTCTTCTTCTAGCACAGCGGTTACTCCTAAACGGCCTTCAGAAATGGATACAATCACTTGTTTGATATCCGAATTCGGCTCCACTACAGGACGATGAGCCGTATCGAGGAGGTCGTTTACCTTCAGTAAAAGTTTTTTTCCCAAGGCACCTCCCGGATGGTACAATGCAAAATCTTCTGCGGTAAAATGTCGCATTTCAATTAAACAAACGGCGATAGCATCGCCCATTGCTAATTGTGCCGTAGTACTGTTGGTGGGGGCCAAATTATTGGGGTCCGATTCCCGTTCTACCCAGGTATTCAATACATAATCAGACGCTTTACCCAAATAGGATTCAGGATTACCTGTCATTCCTATAAGTACGTTGCCTTGACGTTTTAACAAAGGTACCAATACTTTGATCTCGGGACTGTTTCCACTTTTGGAAATACACAACACAGGGTCGCCCGGTTGCACCATCCCTAAGTCGCCATGAATCGCTTCGGAAGCATGGAGAAAGAGGGCAGGAGTTCCCGTAGAATTGAGGGTAGCGACAATTTTTTGGGCTATGATGGCACTTTTTCCAATTCCTGTTACAACCAAACGTCCTTGGGTTTGAAACAGGAGTTCCACCACAGCGACAAAGGAATCATCCAGAAATTCAGCGAGTTTGGCAATCGAGACACTCTCTGATACTAAGGTGCGTCGTGCACTCTCAACTAAGGCTTCTTTCGTTATCAAAATGAAATGTTATAAAATTTGTACGTACAGAAGTTTATTGTATATTTATGGTTGCAAATTTAGATAAAAATACCTGTAATTAAAGAATGAATTCCAACGAAATTGACATCCACGCAGCATTAAAGAAGTATTTTGGATTTTCCCAATTCAAAGGGTTGCAAGAGCGTGTGATTCGAAGTGTGATTGATAAGCAAAATACGTTTGTGATTATGCCTACGGGAGGCGGAAAGTCACTCTGTTATCAATTGCCAGCCTTGATTCAAGAAGGAACCGCCATTGTAGTGTCTCCTTTGATTGCTTTGATGAAAAATCAAGTCGATGCGATTCGCAGTCTTTCGGCAACCGAGGGTGTGGCGCACGTGCTTAATTCTTCCTTGAACAAAACGGAAGTTAATCAGGTGAAAAAAGATATTGCCACGGGTGTAACCAAGTTGTTGTATGTGGCCCCAGAATCACTTACAAAAGAAGAATACGTTGAGTTTTTACAATCGGTCCCTATCTCTTTTGTAGCCATTGATGAAGCGCATTGTATTTCGGAATGGGGTCATGATTTCCGTCCTGAATACCGTAATTTACGTGCCATTATCAAGCAATTGGGGAATATTCCTGTGATTGGTTTGACGGCTACAGCGACACCCAAAGTCCAAGAAGATATCCTCAAAAACTTAGATATGACCGATGCTACCGTTTATAAAGCCTCGTTCAATCGACCCAATTTGTTTTATGAAGTTCGAACCAAAACCAAAAATGTGGAGGCCGACATCATTCGTTTTATCAAACAGAACAAAGGAAAGTCGGGTATTGTTTATTGTTTGAGCCGCAAAAAAGTAGAGGAAATAGCTCAAGTATTGCAGGTGAATGGCATTAGTGCAGTACCGTATCACGCGGGACTCGATGCAAAAACACGTGCCAAACACCAAGATATGTTTTTGATGGAAGATGTTGAAGTGGTCGTGGCAACGATTGCCTTTGGAATGGGAATTGATAAGCCCGATGTGCGTTTTGTGATTCACCACGATATTCCAAAATCCTTAGAAAGTTATTACCAAGAAACGGGTCGTGCGGGTCGTGATGGTGGTGAAGGCCATTGTATTGCCTACTATTCTTATAAGGATGTTGAAAAACTCGAAAAGTTTATGGCCGGAAAACCTGTGGCTGAACAAGAAATAGGATTTGCGTTGCTTCAAGAAGTAGTCGCCTACGCAGAGACTTCCATGTCGCGCCGTAAATTTTTACTCCACTATTTCGGAGAAGAATTTGATGCTGAAACCGGGGAAGGCGCCGATATGGATGATAATGTGCGCAATCCCAAATCCAAAAACGAAGCCCAAACTCAAGTCAAAATGCTTTTAGAAGTTGTACGCGACACTAAGCATTTGTACAAGTCCAAAGAGATTGTCTTTACACTTATCGGCCGAGTCAATGCCATTATCAAAGCGCATCGTACCGATACCCAACCCTTTTTTGGTTGTGGAAAAGCATTTGACGAACGCTACTGGATGGCGCTTATTCGTCAAGTATTGGTCGACGGTTTGTTACTCAAGGATATAGAAACCTACGGTATCTTAAAAGTGTCTGAAAAAGGTCATGCGTTTATCGCCTCTCCGCATTCGTTTATGATGTCGGAAGACCATGAGTATAGTGAAAGCGAAGACGAAACGATTGTAGCCGCTTCCAAAGCAACGGGAACCGCAGATGAAGCCTTAATGGCCATGCTGAAAGAGTTGCGTAAAAAAGTAGCCAAACAGTTGGGCGTACCTCCCTTTGTGGTGTTTCAGGATCCCTCCTTGGAAGATATGGCGCTAAAATATCCTATAAACATTGACGAATTGACCAATATTCATGGTGTAGGAGAGGGTAAAGCAAAAAAGTACGGTAAAGATTTTGTGACTTTGATTGCCCGTTATGTTGACGATAATGAAATTATTCGTCCCGATGATTTGGTCGTGAAATCTACAGGAGCCAACTCCTCCAACAAATTGTATATCATTCAAAATATCGACCGAAAATTGTCCCTCGAAGATATTGCTTCCGCCAAAGGCATGAATATGGATACTTTAATGAAAGAAATGGAGCAGATCGTCTATTCGGGAACGAAATTGAATATTGGATATTGGATTGATGAAATACTTGACGAGGACCAACAAGAGGAAATTCATGAGTACTTTATGGAGTCCGAAACCGATCGAATTGAAGATGCCTTACGTGAGTTTGACGGCGACTATGATATTGAGGAACTTCGTTTGATGCGCATTAAATTTATCAGCGAAGTAGCTAATTAGGTACAAACTACACACAAGGTTTGGAACCGCAATTCAAGCAATTGAATTGCGGTTTTTTTAATTTAAAATTCATAATTCATAATTCATAATTTTTCATTCATACACCTCTCCCCGGTGCGGTTTCAACGCATCTCGTATCGAAATCATATACGATTCAGGAACCACTAAGTAGGCAATGGCGTGCATTTCATGGAAAATTTCAAACCCAGTAATTTCAAGGGGTAATTGTTCTCTACGAATGTATTCCTTTAAATGGATTTCATGGTGTTCTGCGGTTTTAGCCGAGGTGAGTCCTCGGAAATCCCAAATGAGTTTGATGTTACGATTCATTAAGTATTTAATTTTCAGTAGTTATGTTTTTTTTATACATTTGAAAAAACAAACTAAACCAATGAAACAAAAGTACATTTTAATTCTATTATTTATGCTTCTTAGCATAAATCAAAGTCAAGCTCAAGGGAATTATACGGTCAATGCATTTCCTTATATCCCTTTTCAAGGATCAATGACCAATATCAATACCAATGATGATATGTGTTCTGGATTGATACCCCTTCCTTTTTCGTTTGATTATTATGGTACCACTTACAATCAAGTGGTGATTAGTACCAATGGATATATTGATTTTAGAAGTTCGAGTGCAAATTTATTTTCGCCGTTTTCCTTTTCAATAGCTATTCCAAATACTACATTTCCAGTAAAAAATTCTATTCTAGGAGCCTATCAAGATTTGTATAACACGACAGGAGGTTTTATTGGATATGGAATCTATGGTACGGCTCCGTATCGAAAATTTGTAGTATATTATTATCAAAATGCTTTATTTGCTTGTTCAACCCGACGCAGTACATTTCAAATTGTTTTACATGAAACATCCAATCTTATCGATGTCATTCTTATCGACAAACAAGCGTGTCCTAACTCCAATGCTGGTCGAACTGTAACGGGGCTCATAGATGCCACAGGGGCTAATGGAATTGCACCTCCTGGTCGTAATACTGGATTCTGGGCGGCATCTCAAGAAGCGTGGCGATTTTCAAGACCGGGGTATTTTTCCAATTATAATTATGTAGTTTGTGACGCAAACAACGATGGTATTGGTGAATACCTTTTGGCTACCCTTCAAAATGATTTGGCTCCCTCCAATCCGTCGTCTGTTGTATTATATCAAACGTTAACCGATGCTACTCTTCAAGCCAATCCAATTACTGGATCAGTCTATACTTCGATTTCTTCCAATCAAGTGGTTTATGCGGCTTTTAATGGGCAAATCAAACCAGTGACGTTACAAGCTATTGATTGTGCCATTGATGTGGATGCAGATACTGTGCCTACTGCTTTAGAGGATTTGAATGGCGATACGAATTTGGCTAATGATGATACCGATGGAGATGGAATTCCAAATTATAGCGACAATGATGATGACGGCGATATGATTCTTACGAATTTAGAATACGTTTTTCCAAGAATGAATGCCAATGCGGTTCAAAATTCATTATTAGATACTGATGCCGATGGTATTCCTAATTATTTGGATAACGATGATGATGGTGATGGAGTTTTGACCTATTTAGAAGATTACAATGGGAATGGCAATCCAGCCGATGATGATACCAATGGCAATGGAACTCCCGATTACATGGAAAGTAATGTGGCTTTAGGAACTACCGAACTCACAGCAGGAGTTGTAGGGGTTTATCCCAACCCCGTACAAGATGTATTGTACATTCAAAATGATCAAAATATAACCCTTCAATCAATAACGATTTACAACGTACAAGGGACACTTGTGAAAAATATTGCCAAAGCGACAACGGTTTCTTCTATTCCGGTGGGTGACTTAGCTTCGGGGTTATATTTGATTCAATGGACCACGGACAAAGGGGTTTCCACTACGAAATTTGTGAAACAATAGCACATTAATAATTATCTTAAAAAAAGTCGGTTGTATTACCGACTTTTTTTATATTAAAAAAAAATCGCCCATGAACATTCATATAGTAGGTGTTGCATTTCTGTTTACACTTTTTGGAATGGCCCAAGAGCTAACATTAGATCGCGCCAATGGTTTAGCTCGTTTACCCCTAAAATGTTTGCAGCAAGAATATCCAAATAAGTTAAATCAACTACTCATCGACGCTACCGAATTGGGTTCTCCAAAAACCTTACATCCCGCCTTTTATGGTTGTTTTGATTGGCATTCGGCCGTGCATGGGCATTGGAGCTTGGTCTACTTGCTAAATCATTTTCCGCAATTGGACAACCGAAATCAAATTATAGAAAAACTACAAACCAATCTTAGCAAAGCCAATATTGATGCAGAAATAGCTTACCTTTCCAAAAAGCATGAGAAATCGTTTGAGCGAACCTATGGATGGGCGTGGGTGTTAAAGTTGCAAATGGAGCTGGAACGTAGCAACGATGCCGCCTTGAATACTTTGGGATATAATTTGAAACCGCTATCTCAATTGCTATGCGAGCGTTATATAGAATTTTTACCCAAACTTAATTATGCCCTTCGCGTAGGTACGCATACCAACACGGCCTTTGGAATGGCTTTGGCCTGGGATTATGCCGTTTATTCCAATAATATTGCCTTACAACAATGTTTACGTCACAACGCGCTTCGTCTTTTTATAAACGATCAAAATTGTCCCTTTACTTGGGAGCCGAGTGGAACCGATTTCTTGTCGCCTTGTATGGAAGAAATCGGATTGATGCAACGGATTATGGAACCCAACGCTTTCATGAAATGGTTGAAAGCCTTTGCTCCCGATTTATTTCGTAAAAATTATACCTGGGAACCGGGCAAGGTGAGCGATCGCACCGACGGTCATCTCGTGCATTTAGACGGTTTAAATTTTAGTCGGGCGTGGAATTTATATTATTTAGCCCATGCTTTTCCAAAAGAATTACCCCATTTGAAAGCGTTAGCACAAAGTCACCTCAATTTTTCTTTGCCTGCCATTGTGGATGGCAATTACGAAGGCGAACATTGGTTGGCGTCTTTTGCTTTGTATGCTTTTGAAGCCCAAGGAACGTTAGAAAAGTAGTACTTTTGCTCCATGCCACGTGAACTTCAATTTCAAGTCACTCCCGATGTCGCTGCACAACCTGAATTGCTACAGCTACATGTTGCGCGTCTTATGCAAGTTGGTCTCCAAGATATTCAACACGTTATCGTTCGAAAACGGAGTATCGATGCCCGCCAACGCGCTATAAAAATCAACATTAAAGCAGCCATTTATTTCCAAGGGGAAGCCATCACCGAAGAGGAGGTTCGCTTACCCGATTACCCTAATGTGGCCCACAAAACCCCTGTAATCATTATTGGAGCGGGTCCTGCGGGATTGTTTGCCGCCTTGCAGTTAATCGAATTAGGTTTAAAACCCATCGTGGTGGAGCGTGGGAAAGATGTTCGCGGTCGCCGACGGGACTTGAAAGCCATCAATCGCGATCATGTGGTGGATCAAGATTCCAATTATTGTTTTGGCGAAGGAGGGGCAGGAACCTATTCCGATGGGAAGTTGTATACGCGTTCGAAGAAGCGAGGCGATGTCGATCGTATTCTTCGATTGTTGGTGGGTTTTGGCGCTTCCCCCGAAATTTTGGTCGAAGCCCATCCGCACATAGGTACCAATAAATTACCCCAAATTATCCAAGATATTCGCGAAGCCATTATCCATTTTGGGGGCGAAGTGTTGTTTGAATCTCGTGTAACCGATATTTTGGTTGCGAATGGCGAAGTGCAAGGAGTTCAACTCCAAAATGGGCAACGCATTGAAGCAAAGAAACTGATTTTAGCGACAGGCCATTCGGCACGCGATATTTTTGAATTACTCGATCGAAAAAAAATCCTTATCGAAGCCAAGCCTTTTGCTTTAGGCGTTCGCGCGGAACATCCGCAAACGTTAATTGACCAAATTCAATATTCCTGTGATTTTCGTGGGGATTACTTACCGCCGGCTCCTTATGCGATTGTCAAACAAGTAAACGGGCGCGGGATGTATTCGTTTTGTATGTGTCCCGGTGGCGTGATTGCCCCATGTGCTACGAGTCCCAGGGAAGTGGTAACCAACGGGTGGTCGCCTTCTAAACGCGATCAGGCAACGGCCAACTCGGGTATAGTTGTTGAATTGCGACTTGAGGATTTCAAACCCTTTGCCAAATTTGGACCCTTAGCCGGTATGGAATTTCAAAAAGATATCGAGCAGCGCGCTTTCCGATTGGCGGGTCAAACGCAGAGAGTTCCAGCCCAACGCATGGTTGATTTTTCACAAAAAAAGGTGTCCGCCGATATACCCAAAACCTCCTATGTGCCGGGTACAACTTCGGTAGAGTTGGGTGAGGTGTTTCCGCCTTTTTTAACCCAAATCATGCGGGAAGGTTTTGTGCACTTTGGAAAATCGATGAAAGGCTATTTTACGAATGACGCTATTTTGCATGCCCCCGAGAGTCGAACTTCCTCACCCGTAAGGATTCCTCGTGATCCCATAACCTTAGAACATCTTCAAATCAAAGGCTTATATCCCTGTGGGGAAGGTGCGGGCTATGCAGGAGGAATTATCTCCGCGGCTATTGATGGAGAGAAATGTGCGCTTAAAATCGCTGAATCGTTAGAATAAAAATTACCCCAAAGAGTAGCTAACTTTTTGGGGCTTATCAATTACTGTATCTTCTTATTTTTCAAGCGGTCTTTAAACACTTTTTCAAATTTTTCCACTTTGGGGCGAACGACCATTTGACAATAGGGTTTGTTAGCATTGTTGGCGTAGTAATTTTGATGGTACTCCTCTGCGGCCCAGAATTTTTTGAGGGGTTCTAATGTGGTTACAATCTTCGAAGGATATACGTTTTTAAAGTTCAACTCGTCAATCAACGCTTGCGCTTCCTTTTTTTCATCCTCATTTTTATAAAAAATCACGGAGCGGTATTGGGTACCCACATCGCCTCCTTGTCGGTTCAGGGTCGTAGGGTCATGTACGGTAAAGAACACTTGATAAATTTCATCTAAACTTATTACGTTGGGATTGTAGGTGATTTCTACTACTTCTGCAGCTCCCGTTCGGCCGGTACAAACTTCTTCATAACTCGGATTCTCCACAGTGCCTCCCGCATAGCCTGAAACCACTTTTTCAACCCCATTCAAATTTTGGTACACGGCTTCAACACACCAAAAACAACCACCTCCTAAGACTACCGTTTTCAATTGCGCTGCTTTCTCAGCCGAATCGGGTACAAAATCAAGCGAAACGGCATTCATACAATAGCGTTTTCCTGTGGGTTCGGGTCCGTCGTCAAACAAATGACCTAAGTGGCTGTCGCAACGACTGCATAATGCTTCAACCCGTTGCATACCGTAGGAATTATCAGGTCGGAACCAAATGCTTTTGGGATTGTCTTGTTCAAAGAAACTCGGCCAACCGCAACTGCTGACAAATTTTTGTTGGGAGCGAAACAGTTTGTTGCCACAAGCCGCACAATAATAGGTGCCTTTGGTTTCACTTTTCCACATTGACCCCGTGAAGGCACGTTCCGTATCAGCATGACGCGCTACTTCATAAAGGTCGGGGGGGAGCACTTTTTTCCATTCCGCATCAGATAAAACTAATTTGCTTGTATCGGTATTAGAGTAATATGGATTTTCGGGTTTTTGAATTGTATTTTCCATCGTCGTTTTTTTTGTTTTTTGAGATTGTTGCGGCTGATTTTGACCACAAGCCGTTGTGGTCAATAAGCTTAAGCTGAGTAATAAACAATATATTTTTTTCATGTTTTCAATACTTTACCCTACAAAGGTATCAAGCAATTACGTTTCAAATCGTATTTTAGTTTATAAAGGGCGATGCTTTAAGGAAAGTTTAACGCTTGTTTGTAAAGCTTCGACAAAATTACACGAGAATTATTGTACTTTTGACCCTAGACATCCCGCTATGAAAGAAGAACAAGTCATTTTAGTCAACGCCAACGATGAGCCTATTGGTTTGATGAATAAGTTGGAAGCCCACGAAAAAGCCGTGTTACATCGCGCATTTTCTGTTTTTGTTTTAAATGATAAAAATGAAGTGATGTTGCAACAACGGGCGCATCACAAATACCATTCGCCATTACTTTGGACGAATACTTGTTGCAGTCATCAACGGGCGGGTGAAACCAATATTCAAGCGGGCAAAAGACGTTTGGAGGAGGAAATGGGTTTTGTAACCGAATTAAAAGAATTGTTTCATTTTATCTACAAAGCGCCTTTCGATAATGGGTTGACCGAACACGAACTGGATCATGTGATGATCGGGTATTACAACGGTGAACCTGCTATCAATCCTGAAGAAGTAGAACGTTGGAAATGGATGGACATCGAGGCCATTCGCGAAGACATGAAAAACCATCCTGAGTTTTATACCGTATGGTTTAAAATCATATTTGACGAATTTTATCATTACCTCGAAGACCATAAATTATAATCATGCGCGTTACTGTATCCCGAAAAGCTCACTTCAACGCGGCGCATCGTTTGTATCGAAAAGATTGGACGATGGAGCAAAACCAAGCGGTATTTGGCAAATGCAATAATCCTAATTTTCACGGCCATAATTATGAGCTTATTGTTTCTGTGACCGGAGAAATCGACCCTGAAACGGGTTATGTTATTGATGTGAAAATCATTTCCGACTTGGTGAAAACGCTGGTGGAAGACGCGTTTGACCACAAAAATCTCAATTTAGATGTGCCCGAATTCCGTGAGTTGAATCCAACCGCCGAGAACATTGCCGTTGTGATTTGGAATAAATTGCGTCTTCATATCGGTTTGGATAAAGATTTAGAAGTGGTGTTGTATGAAACCCCACGTAATTTTGTCACGTATAAAGGCATTTAATCATGGCATTACAAAAGGGTTCTCTAGTTCCGAATTTTACTGCAACAGACAGTCAAGGAGAACAATTCGATAGCGCCTTGGTTTTTGGGAAACAATGGGTTGTCCTTTTTTTTTACCCAAAAGATGATACGCCAGGATGTACCACACAAGCCTGTGCTTTTCGCGATCGCTACCAAGATTTTACCGATTTGGGCGCGGTAGTCATCGGTGTCAGCTCCGATGGTGTAGCTTCTCATGTGCGTTTTCAAAGCAAATACAAACTTCCGTTTACCCTATTGGCCGATAGCCAAAAGAAAATCCGAACCTTGTTTGGTGTTCCCAAAGATTTGATGGGTTTGGTAGATGGTCGTGCGACGTATGTTATCGGTCCCGATCAGAAGATTCACTATATTTTTGATTCTATACGTGGGAGTGGCCATATGGAGCGTGCCTTAGCTTTTTTAAAAAGCAAGGTTTAACCTCGTTTATTACAGTCAATACAACTAACTCCGTATCTTTGCCATTTATACACATGTACTATGAATTGGTATCCTTTGGTCTTCAAACCCATTATAAAAGAACGAATTTGGGGCGGAACAAAATTGCGTGATATTTTACACAAACCTATTGTTTCTCATGTTTCAGGCGAAAGTTGGGAACTCTCAACCGTTCCTGGGGATGTGAGTGTAGTAGCCAATGGAGCACTAGAAGGAACCGATTTAAATGCGGTCGTTGCCCTCAATCCTGAGGCGGTTTTGGGTAAGAAAGTGGTAGCACAATTCGGAAATCAATTTCCATTATTATTCAAGTTTTTGGATGCTCGTGAGGACTTATCGATTCAGGTGCATCCCAATGATACTTTGGCAAAAGAACGACATAATTCGTTTGGAAAAACGGAAATGTGGTATGTGATGCAAGCGGATTCAGGCGCACAATTAATCGTTGGATTTAAAGAAGATTCCAGTGTTGAAGCGTATCAAACAGCATTGATACAACATCAAGTAGTTGATTTATTGGAGAAACATTCTGTACAAAAAGGGGATGTTTTTTTCTTGGAAACGGGTACTGTGCATGCAATAGGTGCGGGGACATTAATTGCTGAAATTCAACAAACGTCCGATATAACCTATCGTATCTATGATTTTGATCGCAGGGATGCTCAGGGTAATCTACGCGAATTGCATACCGAATTGGCGCTTGATGCAATTAATTACCAGCACACCGAAAGTAAAAAAGCATACACCAAAAACAAGAATGAATCTAACGTAATGGTGGAATGTCCTTATTTTATGACCTCCTTTATTCCGTTGACGGATACAGTGCGTGTTCATTCCTCTTACGATTCATTTACGGTTCTCATGGTGATGGAGGGTGATTGCACGCTTTTGTATGGTGATGAAAAAATGTCAATAACCAAAGGAGCAACGATTTTATTACCCGCCGCTTTAGGGCCGGTGCAACTGAAAGGAATTGCCGAATTATTAGAAATCACAATTTCCTAACCGCATTCCGAAGATAATCCTTACCTTTGCCCAAATTTAAAATACCAAGTATTATGGGCAGTGTAAGAAACTTAAAAAAAGACATTAACTACGTATTGGGCGATATCATTGAAGCCGTTTATTTGTTGGAAATGACCACCGCAGGTAAACCCACCGAACCCACCCAAGCCATTATCACTGAAGCTTTAGTGGCTTTTGATGATTTGATGACAAAAGTGAATGCCAAAAACGTTGAAAATAGAAAAGCGCATTTCAAGCAAATCAATACAGAATTGGAAGCTACTGCGAATCAATTGGTTGATAAAATCAACGCTTTGTAAGACTGATTTTTTTCCAAAAAGTGATGGAATTATTTTGGAGAATTCAAATTCAAATTTATATTTGCATCACAATACACCGCCGGTGTAGCTCAGCTGGCTAGAGCAGCTGATTTGTAATCAGCAGGTCGTGGGTTCGAGTCCCTCCATCGGCTCTTAAAAGGAACACCTTTGTGTTCCTTTTTTTATTCGTGCTAGGGACGAGAAGTTTATCCCGAGTAACGCAGTGGATTCGGGGAGTCCCTCCATCGGCTCTTTAAAGGAACACAAACGTGTTCCTTTTCTTATTTATGAAAGGGACGAGAAGTTTACCCCGAGTAACGCAATGGATTCGGGGAGTCCCTCCATCGGCTCTTTAAAGGAACACATTTGTGTTCCTTTTTGTATATGGTATGATAGGAGAAACACTGTGGTGTTTCTTTACTGTTTCTTTATCATATCAATAACAAAGGCTCCTGTTGAGGAGCCTTTATCATATTCTATTCTTTATTTCAGATTATTTTCGAGCGATTACTTTTTCACAAGCGGCCACAATCGAAGTGCTATTTAAGCCATATTTCTCCATCAATTGTTCGGGTGTACCACTTTCTCCAAACGAATCTTTTACGGCGACAAACTCTTGCGGAGCAGGGTAGTGTAAAACCAATGTTCGCGCCACACTCTCGCCCAAGCCGCCCAAGAAATTATGTTCCTCAGCCGTTACGACGCAACCCGTTTTGGCCACTGACTTTAAAATCGCTTCTTCATCCAACGGTTTAATCGTGTGAATATTGATTACTTCCGCCGATATTCCGCGTGCTTCAAGGGCTTCTGCGGCCACCAATGCTTCCCAAACCAAATGCCCAGTGGCAATAATGGTTACATCGGTACCTTCATTCAATACAATCGCTTTTCCAATGATAAAAGGTTCGTCTGCCGGTGTAAAGTTAGGCACCACGGGACGGCCAAAGCGCAAATAAGCAGGGCCATGATGTTCGGCCAAGGCCAACGTCGCCGCTTTTGTTTGGTTGTAGTCACAGGTGTTGATAACGGTCATTCCCGGGAGCATTTTCATCAATCCAATATCTTCCAGAATTTGGTGGGTGGCGCCATCTTCTCCTAAGGTCAAACCTGCATGCGAAGCACAAATCTTGACATTTTTATCCGAATAGGCTACCGATTGACGAATTTGGTCATAGACACGACCGGTTGAGAAATTGGCAAAGGTTCCCGTAAACGGAATTTTCCCACCAATGGTCAACCCCGCGGCAATACCAATCATGTTAGCTTCGGCAATTCCCACTTGGAAAAAGCGTTCGGGGTGGTTTTTTTTGAAGTCATCAAACTTTAACGAGCCAATTAAATCGGCACATAAAGCGACTACATTTTCATTTTTCTGACCCAATTCGGTCATCCCTGCGCCAAATCCGGAGCGGGTATCTTTACTTCCTGTATTTTCGTATTTTTTCATGATGTGTTGCCAATTAATAGTCTCCTAACGTTGCTGGATTTTGCGCCAAACCACTTTCTAGTTGCGCATCATTGGGTGCTTTTCCGTGCCAAGCGTGGGTATGCATCATAAAGTCGACACCATTCCCCATTTCGGTATACAATAAAACGGCTACCGGTTTTCCTTTCCCTGTTTTCGCTTTGGCTTCCTTCATCCCGGCTAAAATCGCTTCGATGTTGTTTCCTTCTTTGATTTCCAAAACGTCCCAATCAAAGGCTTCAAATTTGGCACGTAAATTCCCCAACGACAACACATCGTGGGTTGAACCATCAATTTGTTGTCCGTTGTAATCCACCGTTGCAATCAGGTTGTCCACTTTCTTGGCCGACGCATACATAATGGCTTCCCAATTTTGCCCTTCTTGTAATTCACCGTCACCGGTTAAAATATAGACTAATTTGTTGTCTTTATTTAATTTCTTGGCTTCTGCTGCACCAATGGCAACCGAAAGTCCCTGACCCAATGATCCTGAAGCCATTCGGATACCTGGAAGTCCTTCGTGGGTAGTAGGGTGGCCTTGTAAACGAGAGTTTAATTTTCGGAAGGTGGCCAATTCTTCTACAGGAAAATACCCGCTTCGTGCGAGTACACTGTAAAATACAGGAGAAATATGCCCGTTGGAAAGGAAGAAAATATCCTCCCCAATACCATTCATATCAAATCCTTCTTTGCGCTCCATCACTTCTTGAAAAAGGCACACTAAAAACTCGGCACAACCCAAAGAACCCCCTGGGTGACCAGAATTTACAGCATGTACCATACGAAGGATGTCGCGGCGTACTTGTGTTGTTAAATCGTGTAGTTGTTGCATGTTAGACATTGTTGTGGTATTAAAATGTGGCACAAAAGTACACCGATTCTATGGGTTATACAAATCTTAAAACGTACTTATTCCTTACCTAATAATTCGTAATTCATAATTCGTAATTCATAATTTATAATTCATAATTTATAATTCATTTAGGGCGTGTCCCCGCCATCATTCTTCGCTTTCAACTCACTCTAGTCAGGCGGGGTCGGGCTGTCCGTTACAAGTCCGCGCTTGTCGTACCTCCGCGCTGTGGGCTTTCCACTGCCATCCCTCACGCAATCCTACTAAAAATAACCTTTGGTGTATTGTATCAAATTTCACATTGTCTCATT
>NZ_JAIXWA010000008.1 GCF_027482425.1 Flavobacterium sp. | reverse complement strand
ACCCATAGCGGCCATTCCTGAGAATCCATTTTCAGCAAGGATTTGAGCTATAGCCGCTTCTACCTCAGCCTCTGTCATTTGAGCGGGTAAAAACTTTTCAATAACGGCCACTTGAGCCAATTCAGGTTCGGCCAAATCAGTTCGCCCTTGCTCGGTAAAAATGGCAGCACTATCCTTACGTTGCTTCACCAATTTCTGCAATAACTTAATTTCATCGTCCGCAGAAAGGGTATCCGAGGCACCTGCTTCCGTTTTGGCCAATATAATCCCTGATTTAATCGCGCGCAATGCTTCAAGGGCTACCGTATCCTTAGCACGCATTGCGTTTTTCATTTCTTCCATAATTTGGCTTTCCAAACTCATTTCTTTGTCTTTTAGGGGATTAGAAACATGCAATACAACTATCGCTTATTTTCGATGCCAAAGGTAAAAAAATAACCCGAAAGAAACAATTCCTTCGGGTTACCCATCTTTAATTAACTTATGATTTAATCTACATTATCGTGTAAGAATGAATTGTTGGAGCGCAATTGAACATCGTCATTGCTATCGGTTCCAATGGACAATCTTGACGTATTTGATGTGGGCTGATTTGCAGATAAATCAACACCCATGCGCTTGTACGCAGGTTCTTTTTCTAACTCATCCACCCGTGATGGATTGTTGTGAAATTTATAATTGAACTCCTTCAACTTGCGACGACGTTCTTCGGCGCGCATTTTTAAGGTCTCTTCAATGGTTAACTCCACAGGAGACAACTCATCAGCCGCATATTTAGGCATCACAGGCTCAGCAGCTACTTTGGTGGTAAATTGAAGGGTTTCATCTACTTTCTCTTCCACTTTTGCAACTGGCTCAGTGGGTTTTGAGGTACCCAAAAGCTCATTTTCAATTTCCATATATTCTTCCAAAGAGTAACGAATTACGCCTTGATCAACTTCCGTCATGGGAACAAACTCTATCGGTTCGTTCACTTGAATATTTTTCGTTTCATCTGTCAAATCAAAAACTAATTTCGACGTTTCCGCTACAGGAGTTTCTGCAACTTGCAACGGCAAATCAAACGTCAAAGTCGCTTGTGTTTCTTCAGCAAAAGAAATGGTTTGTGGTTCATTTACTTTGATTTCTTGAACCGGCGTCACAGGTGCTGTAAAACCGAAATCCAAATCTTTTATAGGAGAAACAATTTCAAAAGTAACGTCCAAATTACGGATAAACTCATTCATCGGAATCAATGCATCTGCATCAATTGCAGGAGTAAATACTGGAGCAACCACTTCTTCATCTAACAATTCAAAAACTACTTTCTCCTCAACCGGAGCCGATGTTTCAAAAACGGGAGTGATTGGAGTTTCAACGGGACTTTCAAAAACGGGCACCGAAGGCTGAATTAAATCACGCACTAAACGCTGTTCATCTTCCAAAGAATGAATGATCTTTTTAGGCTCTGTATTCACAATCTCCGCTTGTTGATCGGTAGTAAATCCTGTAGCGATAATAGTTACTGCAATGGCTTCTCCCAAGGATTCATCTTCTCCAACCCCCATAATGATGTTGGCATTGAACCCTGCTTCAGCTTGAATATGATCGTTGATTTCTCCAATCTCATCAATGGTAATTTCACTTGTACCCGAAACGATAAGCAACAATACGTTTTTGGCGCCATTAATTTTATTATCATTTAACAACGGTGAATCTAAAGCAGCAATGATGGCGTCCTTAGCACGATTATCCCCTGTCGCAGTAGCCGAACCCATAATGGCGGTACCACTGTTGGACAATACCGTCTTGGCATCTTTCAAGTCGATATTTTGCGTATAATGGTGCGTAATTACCTCCGCGATTCCACGTGAGGCGGTAGACAAAACCTCATCGGCTTTAGAGAACCCTGCTTTGAAACCAAGATTTCCATAAACCTCGCGTAATTTATTGTTATTGATAACGATGAGCGAATCCACTTGTTTGCGCAAACGTTCAACCCCAGCCATAGCTTGTTCAGAACGAACCTTCCCTTCAAATTGGAAGGGTATCGTCACAATACCTACGGTAAGAATATCACGTTCTTTCGCCAATTGAGCAATCACAGGAGCAGCACCTGTTCCGGTTCCACCTCCCATACCGGCAGTGATGAAAACCATTTTGGTGTTGCTATCCAACATTTTTTCAATCTCGGCAATACTTTCAATAGCAGACTGTTGTCCTACTTCAGGATTCGCCCCAGCACCCAGCCCTTCGGTCAACCCAACACCCAATTGGATTTTGTTGGGAACAGAACTGTTTTGCAAAGCCTGCGCATCGGTGTTACACACCACGAAGTCTACGCCTTTGATTCCTTGTTTGAACATGTGATTGATGGCATTGCTTCCGCCGCCGCCAACACCGATTACCTTAATAACATTTGATTGGTTTTTAGGCAAATCAAATGAGATACTTCCAAATTCTGAGTTGCTCATCATACGATTTTGGTTTTGTTTGTATTTTGCTGTCTACTTATTCTGCGTTATCTAAAAAATCTTTAATCTTATCGACATATCGGTCAAAAAACGATCGTCGAATCGTACTCTCGGTACTTGGTGCCTGAGACGTTGTCGCTACGGGCTCTTCTACCTCTTGAGTTACAGGAGCCACTGGCTGCACTTCATTTATAGGGGTAACTGGTGCTACAGGAACTGCAACGGGTTGAGGCGCTTGTTGCAATTCAATACGGTACGCACTTTGGGTATTGTTTGCCACACTATTCATGACCAATCCCACTGCAGTAGCATACAAAGGACTTGAAATTTCCTCACTGGAATTCCCCGCCAAATGTTCGTTGGGATACCCAATACGCGTGTCCATACCTGTAATGTATTCTACCAATTGCTTTACATGCTTCAACTGTGAACCGCCTCCGGTCAACACAATCCCTGCAATCAATTTCTTGCGCGGATTCTCATGTCCGTACGCTTTAATTTCGGCAAAAACTTGTTCAATGATTTCAACCACACGGGCATGAATGATTTTGGACAAGTTTTTTAACGATATTTCTTTCGGATCGCGTCCACGAACCCCTGGAATCGAAACGATTTCATTGTCTTTATTTTCACCCGGCCAAGCCGATCCAAACTTCACTTTCAATAATTCGGCTTGCTTTTCGATAATCGAACAGCCTTCTTTGATGTCTTCCGTTATCACATTGCCTCCAAAAGGAATCACAGCGGTATGACGAATGATTCCATCTTTAAAAATAGCCAAATCAGTCGTTCCGCCTCCAATATCAATTAAAGCAACACCTGCTTCTTTTTCTTCTTGACTTAATACGGCGTCAGCTGATGCTAAAGGTTCTAAGGTAAGACCCGATAATTCGATGCCCGAACTTTGTACACATCGTCCAATGTTTCGAATAGAAGACGCTTGTCCTACCACCACATGGAAACTCGCTTCCAAGCGACCACCGTACATTCCGATAGGCTCTTTGATATCGGATTGACCGTCAATTTTAAACTCTTGAGGAAGAACGTGAATAATCTCTTCACCCGGCAACATGGCCAAACGACTTACTTGATCGACCAACAATTGAATGTCCTTTTCGCTAATGACCTCCTCTGGATTGCTACGAATCAAATAATCGGTATGCTGTATACTTCGAATATGCTGTCCGGCAATACCAACAACTACATCATTGATTTTGTAACCGGAATTCTCCTCGGCTTCCAATACCGCTTGTTGGATCGATTGAATGGTTTGGGTGATGTTGTTGACAACCCCACGGGAAACGCCCAAACTTTTGGCTTTTCCTACGCCCAAAATTTCCAATTTCCCATACTCGTTTCTCTTTCCGATCATGGTCACAATCTTGGTTGTTCCAATATCTAATCCTACGGCAATACTTTCTTTCGGGTTCATAGTTCAAAAATGATCACTTACTGTTTGTTTATCGGGTGCATACAACTTGATGGATAAACCGTAAATTGATGCGTTTATATTTTTCTAATGTACTGTCCTTAAGCGCTTTTTGGAAGAAGGCTTTATAGTTTAAAAACTTTCGCTCCGGGTGCACCAATTGCCCAAATTCAATAACGAATGGGTGATTGCGCGAGGTCATTTCCAGACTTTTATCGTTTAAAACGCGTACACTAATGATATTCTTTTTCAAAAATGAATCCTTCTGTACCATCGCCATGACAGCGGTAAGCTTTGGCAACACTTCATTCGTGATTGATCCTGTCAGCAAGGGGACTCGAGCCGCGTAATGCGTGGATAAAGGCATTTGTTTTCCATTTTTATCCAAATAAAACGACGTTTCGCCTACCATAACGCGCGCAACTGGCGTTCGTTGCACGACTTCTGCCCGCAATACCCCGTCAACACTAACGTAAACCTCTGATTTCTCAACCATTGGATTTTGATTGACAGAAGACTCCAATTTATCCAAATTTAACTGCTCTTTAGCAATGCTTCGCAGGTCACTTTTATTTTCTATTAACAATTTATTAACCGTTTCCTGGCGCATAAAACTATTGCTTTCGCCTACAAAAACAACCTCTGTTTTTTGGAGGGAACGACGGCCATTTCGCAGGGAAGAAAAAGCATACAAAAACCCCGCCAATCCTAGGATAAGCACCAATCGAATGGTGGACCAAGTATTGCTATTTATTCCCATATTTTTTTAATTTTTGGCACCATTTCTCCGATATCGCCTGCCCCTATCGTCACCAATACGGGAGCATTAATTTGCGGGATTTGCAACATAAGTTCTTCCTTACTCAAAAGTCTTACATTAGAAAGCGTCATCTTACCCATTAACCAAGCTGATGTAACCCCTTCTATTGGCAATTCTCGAGCGGGATAAATATCCAATAAAATCACTTCATCGAACTGAGATAAACTAGCCGCAAAACCGTCGATAAAGTCTTGCGTTCGGCTAAACAAATGGGGTTGAAAAATAGCCGTCACCTTTTTTCCGGGATACAATTCTCGCACCGCTTGATGTACCGCATTAATTTCTGTAGGATGATGGGCATAATCGTCAATAAATACCTTCTCTTGGGTTTTTATTTGATACGAAAAACGGCGTTGCACTCCTTGAAATGAAGCCAAAGCTTTAGCAATGGCAACGGTTGGGGTGCCGTACGTGTAGGCCATTGCTAAAGCAGTTAAGGCATTCATTAAATTGTGATGCCCTGGCAAACCAAAGGCAATATTTTGAAGATTCTCGGTGGGTGTTTTAATATCAAATACATAAGCACTGTTTTCCACCCGAATGTTATGCGCTATAAAATCGGCTTCTTCATTAATCCCTAAAGTTGTTCCCTCCAACGGCAATCCTTTAGGCATAAACAAATGCTTAGGACTAGAAACTTTTGCAGCAAATTCTCGGAAGGATTCTTCTATGGCCGAGGCATCTCCATATACATCCAAATGATCGGCATCCATCGAAGTTATGCAAGCTAAATCGGGATGTAAATGCAAAAAGGAACGGTCAAACTCATCGGCTTCAACCACCGAAATTGTTTTTCCTTGCCCGATTAAATTGGAATGGTAATTTTCTACAATCCCCCCCAAAAAGGCGGTCACATCGGCACCGCTTTCATAGAGAATATGACCCAAAATACTTGACGTAGTCGTTTTTCCGTGCGTTCCTGCCACCGCAAAACAATACGTTCCTTGGGTAATTAAACCTAAAACTTCAGCTCGTTTTTTGATCACGTAACCTTGCGCACTCAAGTAATTCCATTCAGTATGATTTTTGGGAATGGCGGGCGTAATGACCACCAGTGTAGTGTCTTTCGTAAAAGACGGCGGAATCGCTGCTATAGAATCTTCGAAATGAATAGGCATACCTCCTGCAACCAACTCATCCGTGAGACGTGTAGGCGTTTTATCGTAACCCGCAACTTTTTTCCCAATGAATTGAAAATAACGCGCTAAGGCACTCATCCCGATGCCTCCGATCCCGATAAAATAGACGTTATGGATTTGGTTTAGATTCATGTTAATGTTAAAATTCAATGTCAATGTCAAAAATCAATGGCGATGATATTCATTACTATGACTCTTTTCATTTTTATTGCTATTGTCATTTTTTAATTGTCATTGCTATTGCTATTGTATCAGTTTTATTATTTCTTCAACGATATCAAGGGTAGCATTGGGTTTTCCCAAAGGTTTCATGGCACTACTCAATTGCTTTTGGAGCGTTTCATTTTGAATCAAATCGGTAAAAGTAGACTCGAAGCGTTCCTCTAGTTCAGATTCCCGTAACAAGAGCGCACCGCCTTTATCGACAATCGCCTTAGCATTTTTGGTTTGATGGTCCTCGGCAACATTGGGCGAAGGGATAAACAACGTTGGTTTTCCAACCAAACACAATTCTGAAACCGAAGAAGCTCCCGCCCGCGATATCACCACGTCGGCTGCGGCATAAATCAAGTCCATACGGTCAATGAACGCAGTCACTTGAACATTCGGTTTTTCATTCCAATGCTTGTATTCATCAAAATAGAGTTTTCCACATTGCCAATAGACTTGAACCCCCTGTTCTAGGAGAAAATCGAGTTCTTTGGCAATCAATTGGTTGATACGACGGGCACCCAAACTTCCGCCAAGCACCAATAGTGTTTTCTTGTTCGGATCCAGTTTAAAATACGTTTGCCCTTCTTTCCGTTTATCCGACAGTTCAAGTAAATCTTGACGCACGGGATTGCCTGTAAAAACAATTTTCTCCTTGGGAAAAAAGCGTTCCAAATTTTCATAGGCCACACAAATCACATTGGCTTTTTTACTCAACAATTTATTGGTAATGCCAGGATAGGAATTTTGCTCTTGGATCAAAGTGGGAATTCCTTTACTATTAGCCATTTGCAATAAGGGTCCGCTAGCAAATCCGCCTGTCCCAATCACTACATCGGGTTGAAAACGATTCAGAATTCGACGAGACTTCCACAAACTACTCAACAATTTGAACGGAAACATAATGTTTTGCAACGTGAGTTTTCGTTGTAATCCTGCAATCCACAATCCTTGTATAGAATATCCTGCTTGTGGTACTTTTTGCATTTCCATTTTATCCTGTGCGCCAACAAAAAGAAATTCAGCGTCTGGAAAGCGTTGTTTTAAAGCATTTGCAATCGCAATGGCAGGATAAATATGTCCGCCTGTTCCCCCACCGCTTAAAATGAATTTATACTTTTTCATGGCTAACGATTTAAAACAGCATTCATGGGATTATCTTCTTCATTTTGCCCTTTATTTCCAGCGCGTTCTGCGTCTTCCTCTTCCAACAATTGCTTGTCGATCAAACGTTGTAAAGCTTCCTCACGACGTTGTTTATCGGCTTCCTCTTGAGCAATTTCCTCTTCTTTTTTGGTCACACTCAAAATAATCCCCAAAGCGATACAGGTCATCCACACCGAGCTCCCTCCCGAACTGATTAAGGGGAGGGTTTGTCCAGTAACGGGTAACAATTCAACCGCTACTGCCATATTGATTAACGCTTGAAAAACAATGGGGAAACCGAGACCGATGACGACCAATTTGCCAAAGAGTGTATTGGCTTTGTGTGAAGCTACCACAAATCGAAACAGCAAAAGCATGTAAAAAAACAATATCGTCAATCCGCCCATCAAACCGTATTCTTCAACGATAATGGCATAGATAAAATCGGAAGACGATTGCGGTAGAAAGTTTTTTTGGACACTTTTCCCGGGCCCCAACCCATAGACATTACCTGAGGCAATTGCGATTTTGGCTTTTTCTATTTGATAATCGTCCTCTCCTGGTTTGTCGGAGGTGAAGTTTTCAATACGACTCTTCCATGTATCGACGCGGTTGGGGAAGGCTTTGGGAAAAGCAATGACTAGCAGTACAAAAAACGAAGCTGCTGCCACCGCTAAGGCCAAAATAAGTCCGATATATTTCAACGGATATTTCCCTATAAAGGCAATCATTAGCACCATGGCAAACAACAAGGCCGCCGTGGAGAAGTTGGCTGGAAAAATCAATCCTAGAGTTATAAACACTGGAACCCACAATTCAACTAACGAGCTCTTAAACGTAAGCGGTGTTTCCCGTGTTTTGGAGAGGTAGCGTGCCACATACACATACAACACTATCGCTGCAAAGGTTGACGTTTGGAACGAAATGCCCAAAAACGGAATTTGAATCCAACGACTCGCATTGGCCCCATCGATTACGGTTCCTTTCACGAGTGTATACCCCAACAGTAACCAGACAAAAGGCAGCGCTATTCGTGACACCCCTCTGAAATAATGGTATGGTATTTTATGTATTTTATAGATAATAAAAAACCCAATGATGATATGCACCGCATGCTTAATCAGGTAGGTAAGCGTGTTTCCGGTACCATGACGCATATAGGCCAAATTACTACTGGCGCTAAACACAGGCATAAAGGAAAACACCGCCAAGAACGCGACCAGCGCCCAAATGACTTTATCTCCGTGTAAGCTGTTAATTAGGTTTTTCATGGGTTATTTTAATTTCTATCTTAAACACGAACCGAGCAATTGATTATCTGCTTGCATTGAAACGACAGCAATGCAGCATGGCATGTACCCTTTTTTATCTCAGTCCCTTCAGCAACCTCTTGTAAAAATTGATTTTTGAGTCAAAAACCTCAAGTTAGCTTTTACAATAAGAGTGTATTTCTATAAATTCCGAACAGCATCTTTAAACTGACGCCCGCGGTCTTCATAGTTTTCAAACAAATCAAAACTCGCACATGCAGGAGACAGAAGCACGGTATCACCTTTTTCGGCAATGTGTTTGGCTGTATTCACGGCATCATGCATATTATCAACTTCCACCATCATGTCGACTACATTTCCGAAAGCATCGATGATTTTTTTATTTTCAACGCCCAAACAAATAATGGCTTTCACTTTTTCATGAACCAAAGCCATTAATTCGGTGTAATCGTTGCCTTTATCAACACCCCCTACAATCCATACCGTTGGCGTTGTCATGCTTTCCAGGGCAAAATAGGTAGCATTGACGTTGGTCGCCTTACTATCGTTAATGTATTGTACATTTTGGATTTTCAACACTTTTTCCAAACGATGTTCTACCCCCTGAAAATTGGACAAACTCTCCCGAATGGTTTGTTTGCGAATACGCATCAGTTGTGCCACGGAAGTAGCTGCCATTGCGTTTTTTAGATTGTGTTTTCCTTCCAATGAAATTTGAGCAGTTTCCATCATAAACTCCTCTTGGTTGATGTTGATTTCCATAGTTTTGTCGTTTAAATAAGCTCCGTTTTTGAGCACTTGCTTTACCGAAAACGGAATGGGTTTTGCATTGATTTTATTGTTTTTAAGCCACTGGCTTATGGCTTCGTCATCGTTGTCGTAAATGAGGTAATCTTCCTCGGTTTGATTCATCGTAATCCGAAATTTGGAAGCGATGTAGTTTTCATACTTATACTCATAGCGATCCAAATGATCGGGGCTAATGTTGGTGATTATCGCAATATGGGGTTTGTAATGCACAATACCATCCAGCTGGAAACTGCTCAATTCAAGCACATAGCAATCGTAATGTTCTTCCGCCACTTGCCAAGCAAAACTTTTTCCGATATTTCCACCCAACCCCACATTCAATCCGCCTTGTTTAAGCAAATGATAGGTGAGCATTGTGGTGGTCGTTTTGCCATTGCTTCCTGTGATTCCAATCGTGACCGCATCGGTATAGGGATACGAAAACTCGATTTCTGAAATGACAGGAATGCCTTTTTCCACTAACTTCTTCACGATGGGCGCTTTGTCGGGAATCCCTGGACTTTTCATCACCACATTGGCGTTAAGAATCAAATCTTCCGTGTGTTGGTTGTCTTCCCACGAAATGTTGTATTGTGTAAGAACGTCTTTATAATTTTGCTTGATGGCTCCGAAATCCGATACAAAAACATCGTACCCTTTTTTCTGACCCAATATGGCAGTTCCAACGCCACTTTCGCCCCCACCAAGCACAACCAATCGTTTCATTCTAGCGTAATTTTAAGGTGACAATAGCAACAATAGCGAGCATAATCGTAACAATCCAAAAGCGGGTTACGATTTTACTTTCATGGTAGCCTTTTTTCTGATAATGATGGTGCAAAGGCGACATCAGAAAAACCCGTCGCCCCTCGCCAAATCGTTTCTTGGTATACTTGAAATAGGATACCTGAATGATTACCGAGGCACTTTCAGCAAAGAAAATGGCACACAAAACGGGCAAAAGCATTTCTTTTCGAACAGAAATAGCAAGTACAGCAATGATTCCGCCGATGGTAAGACTTCCCGTATCGCCCATAAACACCGAAGCGGGATAGGAATTGTACCAAAGGAAACCGACCAAGGCGCCCACAAAAGCAGCAATAAACACCGTCATTTCTCCCGAATTAGGGATGTACATAACATTTAGATAGCTCGATAATATGATGTTTCCGGAGATGAATGCAAAAATTCCTAACGCGAGCACCGATATGGCCGATGTACCTGCCGCGAGACCATCAATCCCATCGGTTAGGTTGGCGCCATTGGAAACCGCCGTGATGATAAAAATCACAATCGGTATAAACACCAACCAAGCCCATTGATGGTAATCGTCGGTAAATGGTTTTAAAATTTGTGCGTATTCCAATTCATTATTTTTCATGAACGGAATGGTCGTTGTGGTTGATTTGATTTCTTTGGCTGCGGGTGCAATCGTGTTTTGCGTTTGATTGAACGTAACAGGTGCCGTCGATTTTTCGCGCACCGTTACACCCGGGTGAAAATACAGGACTGAGCCAACAATTAATCCCAAACCGACTTGACCGATGACTTTAAAAATTCCTTTCAACCCTTGTTTGTCCTTTTTGAAAATCTTGATGTAATCGTCAATAAAGCCAATAGTTCCCATCCAAAGGGTGGTTACCACCAAAAGAATTACATAGATGTTATTTAATTTGGTCAACAACAAAACGGGGATAAGTGTCGCGATAATGATAATTAACCCTCCCATTGTTGGTGTTCCTGCCTTTTGTGTTTGCCCTTCCAAACCCAGCTCTCGAATGGTTTCACCCACTTGTTGGTTACGTAAAAAAGTGATGATTTTCTTTCCGTAAATGGTCGAAATCATTAACGAAAGAATGAGCGCTAAAGCCGAGCGAAAGGTGATGTATTGAAACACCCCTGCGCCAGGCACATCCAATTGTTTATCGAGATAATCAAATAAATAGTAAAGCATGGGTTAGGAATTTAAGCGTTGGAGGAATTCGGTAACAATCTTTAAATCATCAAAATCGTGGCGCACCCCGTTTATTTCCTGGTAGGTTTCGTGACCTTTACCAGCAATTAAAATAATATCGTGGGGTTGAGCCATTTGACATGCGGTTTTTATGGCTTGTTTTCGATCTAAAATCGAAAGGGTTTTTTTGAAATATTGGGGTTCCACACCAGCTTCCATCTCGGTTACGATTTGTTGCGGGTCTTCCGTGCGTGGATTATCTGAGGTGAAAATGACTTTATCGCTATGTTCCGCAGCAATATTGGCCATAATCGGACGCTTGGTTTTGTCGCGATCGCCACCACAACCGACCACAGTAATCAATTGCTCGTTGCGGGTACGAATGTCGCCAATCGTTTTAAGCACATTGGCTAGGGCATCGGGGGTATGGGCATAATCGACGATAGCTGTAATATGGTTGGGCGAAACCACAAACTGAAAGCGTCCAGAAACACTTTCCAATTCGGACAAAAGACGCAAAGCCTCTGATTTTTCGAGTCCCAACTCGATGGAAACCCCATAAATAGCCAACACGTTGTAGGCATTAAAGGACCCGATTAATTTGACCCAAACTTCTTGCTCGTTGATTTTTAAAAGCAAACCCGACAACTGATTTTCCAACACCTGTGCTTTGTAATCGGCCATTGATTTCAAGGCATATGTAAGGGTTCGAGCCCCCGTATTTTGCACCATGACGGCACCATTTTTGTCGTCAATGTTGATTAAAGCAAAAGCTGATTTGGGCAAGTGATCAAAAAATGATTTTTTTACATCTCGGTATTCGGCAAAGGTGTTGTGGTAATCTAAATGATCATGAGTTAGATTGGTAAAAACGCCCCCTTTGAACACCAATCCTTCGGTTCGTTTTTGGTGGACACCATGGGAACTAACTTCCATAAAACAATATTCACAACCCACTTCGGCCATTTCAGCCAAATACCGGTTGATCGTCAGGGAATCGGGCGTGGTATGTGTGGCTGGATACTCGTGGGTATCGACCATTACTTTTACGGTGGAAAGTAAACCAACTTTAAATCCTGCCTTTTTAAACAACTGATACAACAATGTTGCAATGGTAGTCTTGCCATTAGTCCCCGTTACCCCTACCAATTGTAATTTGGTGGAAGGATTATCATAAAAGTTGTTGGCCATCCATGCCAAAGCCGTATTGGTATCGGCCACTTGGATGTAAGTGATTTGTGGTAAAAGGGTTTCGGGCAGTGTATCACATACCACCGCTACGGCACCTAAAGTGATCGCTTTTTCAATAAAATCATGGCCGTTAGCGAGCGTCCCGCGTAAAGCTACGAATACATCCCCTGGGGTAACTTTTCGGGAATCGAATTCAATCTTAGCCACAGGAATATCGGTCGGTCCTTTAACCGATTCTAAAGCTACGCGGTAGAGTAAATCTTTGAGTTGCATTAGGATAATTCTAGCGTGATTGGTGTATTTTTTTGGAGAATTTCTCCTGGTCGCAACGATTGGGACTTCACTTTCCCAACTCCTTTGACTTTAACTTTCAATCCCATGTTTTCTAATAAAGCAATCGCATCCATCCCGGGCATGCCTTTTAAATTGGGCATGGTATTCTTGGCTTTTTGCAACTGTTGATAGTAAGCGTTGTATTGCTGCTCTTGACGGGCAATTTTGGCCTCCACATTGTGAACTTTATTCATGGCAGGCGCATCGGTAAAAATCTTTTGCGCAATACGTTTGAAAACTGGACCCGCCACATCGGCGCCATAATAATTGTTGTTGGACGTATTGGGCTTGTGCACCACGACGATACACGAATACTTTGGCTTATCAGCAGGGAAAAAGCCCACAAATGACGAAATGTAATGCTTTTCATTACCCCCATTTTTACCGTAATTGGCTTGCGCGGTTCCCGTTTTTCCCGCCATAGAAAAATCTTTGGAATACAACTTTGAACCCGTGCCGCGTTTGACCACATTCTCCATCACAGCTTTCAACTTTTTAATCGTTTCGGGAGAACAAATGCGTGGATTCAATACTTCTTTGTTGTATTTCTTAATTGTATTGTTCCATTCCTTAATTTCTGAGACAAAAAGAGGCTTAACCATTTCTCCATTATTGGCGATGGCATTGTACAAGGTTAACGTTTGAAGCGGTGTCACTGAAACCCCGTACCCAAAAGCCATCCAAGGCAAAGCAATAGCACTCCACCCTTTTTCCCCTGGTTTCGGAATATAGGGTTTACCTTCACCTTCAAACGGGAGTCCCAAAGGTTTGTTTAACCCCATACGGTCTAAGCGATCGACGAACTGTTTGGGATTGTTTTTATAATTTTCATACACCGCTTGTACCAAGACCGTATTGGAGGAAACTTCAAATCCGCGCGCTAATGAAATTTTTCCGTAGCCCTTATTATTTGAGTCCTTAACTTTTTTACCTCGATACGTTATAACCCCTCCATTGGTATCATACACCTTACTCGTGTCTACTTTTTTATCTTCCAGCAAGGCAATCATATCCACTAGTTTGAAGGTCGAACCGGGTTCGTGCGACTCCGCCACCGCATAGTTGATGGTTTCGTAATAGTTGCCCGATTTTTCATCGCGGCCCAAATTGGAAATCGCACGTACATAGCCCGTTTTGGTCTCCATAACTACCACACAGCCGTGTTCAGCGCCGTATTCTTCCAATTGTTTTAATAAGGCATGGTGGGCGATATCCTGAATGAAAACATCGATGGTTGAAATTACATCATAACCGTCGCGGGGTTCTTTTTCATTTTCATCGCGAATGGGTTTCCATTGTCCTTTGGCAATTTTTTGTTTCAATATTTTACCGTCTTCCCCACGTAAATACTTGCTAAATGCACCTTCAATTCCAATGCGTTTTACGGTGCCATCCTCCAATACGCGTTCGTAACCGATAGTCCTTTCGGCCACTTTACCAATGGGATGTTCCCGAACGGTGTGTTGTTCAACAATCATACCGCCTTTGTAGGCTCCTTTGTTGAATAAGGGCATCGCTTTGAAGTCCATGTATTGGGTATACGTCAAATCATCGGCGATAAACAAATACCTGTTTTTATTGGCGCGTGCTTTGCGCAACATATCTTGGTAGTGTGAGGCGGGTTTGCCCAACATCTTGGACAAAGCTTGTGATAAATCGGAGACATTGGCTTCAAAATCCTCTAATTTAGGCGCCATTGCATCAAATCGAATGGTGTAATTGGGAATGGAAGTAGCTAACAAACTTCCGTCGGCGGAATAAATATTGCCTTTATTAGCGGGAATAACGAAGGTTTTTACCGAACGTTCTTTTGCCAATTTTCGGTAATACGGCCCTTCTACCCACTGGATATTGGTCAATTTTACCACGATAGCGATTGCCATGAGGAGAAGACCTAACGCTGTAAGGTAGGTTCGGTAAGAAAGTGCTTTATCGTTGTTTACTCCTGCCATAGGGAACTCCAAAATCCTTTCGATTCTTTTTTGGTTACGGTTATCTTTTGTGGAGGCACGGGGGAAGGCTTAATCCCTCGTGTTTCCATTTTTTGTGAAATGGTCGACTCCATACGGAGCTTCATCAATTGCGAACGGCGATCAACAAAACGAGAGCGCAATTCTTTCACTTCATTATTCAATTCGGCAATGCGAAACACCTTTTGTTCATACCGATGGGTATTGGCAATCATGATAATGGCCAATAAAATCAGAAAAAGGATAAACCGCCAGTTTTGTGACGCGGATTCATCCACTAGAAATCGGGCTTTTAGCAAGCTGTAAATTCCTCGTTTCATCCTAATTTTTCTGCTATTCTTAGTTTCGCACTTCGCGCACGATTGTTCGTACTAATTTCTGCGGCACTGGGTACGATGAGTTTCCCTATGGTTTTGAAAGGCACCGAATAATTTCCAAAGAAATCGCGTTCAGGTTCGCCATCAAACATGCCGTTTTTAATGTAGCGTTTAACCAAACGATCTTCCAGAGAATGATACGAAATCACACTCAATCGTCCCCCAGGATGCAATACTTCCAACGATTGTGTCAAAAAATCTTTTAGCACTTCCATCTCTTGATTCACTTCAATACGAATAGCTTGATAGATTTGTGCCAAAATTTTATTACTCAAATGAGCAGGTAAATATTTGGCCAAAACCTGTTTCAAATCGGCAGTGGTTTCAATTGGTTTTTGACTGCGTGCTTCGATAATCGTTCGTGCAAAAGCGGGAGCCTGCTTGAGTTCGCCATACAGCAAAAACATACTGCGCAATGCACTTTCGTCATAGGTATTGATGACTTGATAGGCGTCTAATTCATTTTGCTGACTCATCCGCATGTCCAATTTAGCCTCAAAACGAGTGGAAAATCCACGCTCAGGCACATCAAACTGATGCGATGAAACCCCTAAATCGGCCAATATCCCGTCGACGGCACGAATACCATGAAACCGAAGAAAGCGTTTAAGGTATCGGAAATTCTCAGGAATCAGGGTAAAACGTGAATCTTCCAAAGCATTGTCCCAAGCATCCTCATCCTGGTCAAAAGCAAAAAGTTTTCCCTCCGAACCCAGACGTCGTAAAATTTCACGCGAATGTCCCCCGCCCCCAAAGGTCACGTCAACATAGACGCCATCGGGACGAATTGCCAAACCATCTACGGTCTCCTGCAACAATACGGGGTTATGATAGTCCATGATCATCGTCGTTTACATTTCCCATTACATCTTCGGCCAAATCTGCAAAGTCAACGACAGAATCATCAATTGCTTTTTCATACAAGTCTTTATCCCAGATCTCGACGATATGAACCGCCGATGATAAGACTACATCTTTGGAGATTTGGGCAAAAGCGGTTAAGTCTTTGGGGACTAATAAGCGACCCAAGTTGTCGATTTCCACCACTTTAACCCCCGCCGTAAAGCGCCGGATAAAGTCGTTGTTTTTCTTGACGAACTTGTTAAGCTTGTTGATTTTTTGCATCATCAGATTCCATTCCGCCATAGGATACAACTCCAAACAAGGTTGAAATACCGAGCGCTTCAGTACAAAACCGTCCTGAAGTACAGCCGCAAGTTGCTTCTTCAAAGGCGCAGGCATTAAAAGCCTTCCTTTGGCGTCAACTTTACACTCGTATGTCCCTATTAATGCGTTCATTATGCGAAATCGGATGTATGGGAACAAAAATAGGAAAGATTTTACCACATTTTACCACTTTACTCCACTTTGTTGATAAGTTTTACCACTGCAAAGCAAAATCCAAGAGGAACACGGAATAGGTTCTTTTACCAAAAGTTTAGCATTTGTGAATAATGGTTGAAAAAATCACATTTTGTGTTGTTATTTGGCGGCAACTATTGAAAACCCAAGGGTTGATTTAACAGTTTTGAAATTCTTTTAAAAAGTGATGCCTTGATTCCAAGAACATTAGCCTTTGGACTTTAAAAATCGAAATACAACAGAAACATAACCTCAAATAATGGATGAAGCACTGTGATATTAGGTTTAAAAAACTATATTTGTAACCAAGCAAAATCGTAGGATTCATTATGGATGTAAGCGCAAAAAAAGAAGGTAAATACCAATATTATGAAGCTGGAGAAGGCACACCTATAGTGGTGTTGCATGGATTGATGGGCGGATTGAGTAATTTTAAAGCCGTTGCTGATCACTTTTCAACCCGAGGCTTTAAAGTGGTGATTCCTGAATTACCTCTATACACGCAAAACATTCTAAAAACCAACGTAAAAGCATTTGCGAAATACGTTAAGGATTTTATTACTTACAAAGGATACTCACGGGTCATTCTTTTGGGCAATTCATTGGGTGGGCATATTGCCTTATATCATACGAAAATGTATCCCGAGAAAGTAGCCGGCTTGGTAATTACCGGGAGTTCTGGCTTGTATGAAAGTGCCATGGGAGATAGTTATCCCAAACGCGGCGATTACGAGTACATTAAAAAGAAAACCGAAGATGTGTTTTACGACCCAAAAATGGCCACTCCTGAATTGGTAGATGAAGTATTTTCTATTGTAAATGACCGTATAAAAGTTTTGAAAACACTCACGATTGCCAAAAGTGCAATACGTCACAATATGGGGAAAGATTTGCCTAAAATGCATGTAAAAACCTGTATTATTTGGGGAAAAAATGACCGCGTTACTCCCCCTGAAGTCGCTGAAGAATTCCACAAGTTGATGCCTAATTCAGACCTGTACTGGATTGATCAATGTGGTCATGCCGCAATGATGGAAAAACCCGAGGCATTCAATCAGCATTTGGAAACGTGGCTGAAAAAAGAAGGTTTATAATTCATGAAAATCAATAGCGCCGAATTTATCATCAGCAATTCTGTGGTGAGTAAATGCCCACAGGAACCGCTTCCCGAGTATGCTTTTATTGGGCGCTCCAATGTGGGGAAATCCTCGCTGATTAACATGTTGACCAACCATAAAAATTTGGCTAAAACCTCGGGTCGACCCGGAAAAACCCAACTTATTAATCATTTTAAAATCAATCAAAATTGGTTTTTGGTCGATTTGCCTGGGTATGGGTATGCGCGCGTATCTAAATCTACCAAAGCAACTTTTCAAAAATTTATCACCGATTATTTTGAAAAAAGAACCCAATTGGTGAGTGCATTTGTCTTGATTGACGTGCGTTTGGAAGCCCAGAAAATCGATTTGGAATTTATCAATTACTTGGGGGAAAACGGCATCCCTTTTTGCTTGGTTTTTACCAAAATGGATAAAATTACCCGAGTGAAAGCCGAATCAAATGTGGCAGCATACCGAAAAAAACTGTTAGCCGAAAATTGGGAAGAAATGCCCCCTTATTTTATTACTTCTTCTGAAACCAAAGTGGGGCGTGAAGAGCTATTGACTTACATCGAATCCATCAATGAAACCATTCGCAAATCGCCATTTCCTTAAACTATTGCCATGAAAAAATCTATTTTACAAGCCATTCCATGCACTTTATGCACCCTTTTCCTTATCCTTTTATCAGGTTGTAATCTCCCCAAATACTCCGTGCTTTCGCAGGGACCTGCAGGCGGGGTGGACTTCCGTTCGGGCAATTGGTTGCTGTTGGAAATTGATTGTCCGCCCGATGTATATGGAACCTTAAATACCGCAATACAAACCGATCTCAAAGCAATTTTGGGCGATCGCATTTATTTTCCCCATCAAATACAAAGCGCGATCATTCCGAAAGACGCCAAGATACAAATGAAATTACCCGCATTGAAGCAATTGGCCTTGGGGGTTCCTACTTGCGATTATGTGATTCTATGTAAAGCCGTCATTGCCAAAAATGAAATGGGCTCCCTAAATTATAACTCCCGTTTGCAGCAAACGCAGAAACAAAATCTGGCGCATGTTACCTTGGAATGTTACGACCTTAAAAAACAAACCCTGTTGTACTCCAAACGATTTACGGGAAGCACTACAAGCACGGCGCTTCACGGAGGTGAACGATGGGAGTTTAGCGTCGATGCGCGCAAATTATTACTGAAAGCCTATGCGAAAGGGATGAAGGATTTACAGCGCACATCAGTACGCTAATGTTACCCCTTCAAATTTAATTTTTCGGCAAAGAAATCAGAGAAGTCCCGCATCGAATCGGCCATTTTATCGTCTTGGGTCGCCCGCTGATAGGTATCGGCCATCGCTACGAGCGTTTGATGAAAAAAGATTTTCATCTCATCCACTGGCATATCTTTCGTCCACAAATCAATACGCAGCGTTTCTTTTTGCTTACTGTCCCACAACGACAACAAGACCGCTTTGGCGCCCGCATTTTCCACTCCACCATCAATAGCGGTCCAACTCAAGGCCTCGGGAATACGATTTTCATCGAGGGTTACATTGACTTTTATTTCCGAAGTAAAGGTTTGCTTACTCATTCTTTTTGGGTTTGTATTTGGATTGTTCAAAGATACGATGTGCCTCCATGGCGAGCAAATCTTTGGGGGTAACCTCTTCATTATTTTCAACAAACGATCGTATGATTTGCCATCCTACCCATTGGCCAATGCGCCCTGGCGTTTCGTTGTCAATTTCTAGATAAAATTTGGAAAAAGGAGCCATGTTGATAAAACGGTTGGGCAATTTACTATCGGTACTGTAGAGGTATTTGTTTTGCACAAAATTCTCCCAAATGTAAGCTTCATTTTCTTGGCAAAATTGAAGTTGCTTGGGCGTATATCCGATTTTCTCCGCATCGGTATAATCAGGAATCAAAAGATCTTTGAGGTACAATTCTTTTCCGGCATCAATCATCAAACTCAAAAAATCGGCCTTACGCGACTTGGGAATCACTCGAAAACCAATGGCAGCAACCACATCGGGAATCATTTGACGCGGCTCAAAATTGTCGCGAATGTACTGCGGAATGCCTGCATAAAAGGGGTGGTTTTTCCCGAGATACATTTCTAAGGAGACAATTAACTTATCCTGGGTGTAAATGGCTTTATTGAGGTAATCCATTTCGCCGATGGCAGTGTAGATAGCCGGTTCTTTGACTTTAGGAAAATAATATTTGACATGCTTAAACACATCGTCAATTTCCGTTTGCTCGGCACTAAAGTCTTTATAGCGTTTAGAAACTTCGCGGTAAAGCGCTTGCCAATCTTTGTTTTGTAAGCGATTAACCCATACCGAATCGGGTACGTCTTGAGGGAAAAACTCAGGATATTGTTGTTTTACCTTTACCAAATCAGCTGGTTTTGATTCATAAAACGCTTGCTCAAATCGGTTAAGTTTCGTGGCAACGGGTATAGCCTCCACTTCTCTCTCCACCTTTGCTTTCGGATCACAGGCAGCTACAACGAGTCCTACACAAAACAATCCTATCATTTTTTTCATTCCTACAAAAATTAATTTTTCTTTCGTAAATAAAACCTTACCTTCGTCCTTTACGTAAATGAAGAAAACGTTCTAATATGGTTAATTTCTTTGTCAATTAATTCAAAACGAACAAGTATTGTAATTCGTATAAATTAATATTTTTGCAAATATACGTGAGATACAATACTTTTCATCACCGAAGTAATGACAAATAAAAACGTGTTTAATCCAGCTCTTGTGAACGACTACATAGTGCAGTGGTTGCGGGATTATGCAACAAAGGCTCGAGTCCAAGGCTTTGTAGTAGGAATCTCAGGCGGCGTGGATTCTGCTGTAACTTCCACACTGTGTGCCCAAACGGGCCTTCCTACCTTGTGTGTGGAGTTACCGATTCACCAAGCAGCCAGCCAAGTCAATCGCGCTCAAGAGCACATAGCACAATTGCAACAGCGATTTCCTAATGTGTCTTCAACGCGAGTGGATTTAACGCTTGTTTTTGAACAATTTAAAAAAGAAGTCCCCTCGAGTTCCGATGAAAAAGCCTACTTTTTATCATTGGCTAACACGAGAGCACGTTTGCGAATGACTACTTTATATTATTTGGCAGGGATTCACGGCCGTTTGGTCGCTGGAACCGGCAATAAAGTAGAAGATTTTGGCGTGGGCTTTTATACCAAGTACGGAGATGGCGGTGTGGACCTTAGTCCGATTGCCGATTTAATGAAAAGTGAAGTCTACGCACTTGGAAACTATTTACAAATACCTGAATCAATTCAGCTCGCCGCTCCAACGGATGGATTATTTGGGGACAACCGAACCGATGAAGATCAATTGGGCGCTAGTTATGACGAACTGGAATGGGCGATGCGCGAACAGGAAAAAGGCAAACAAGCCGATGCTTTTACAGGCCGTGAGCTAGAAGTCTTTACCATTTATCAGCGACTCAACCGCGCCAACCGACATAAAATGGAACCAATTCCTGTTTGTGTCCTTCCGGAAGCTTTAAGCTAAACCGAAGATCTTCAGTATTTTGGAATAAAAAAAGGCAAAAAATTAAGTTACCCTAACACACTCTAAAACGTTAAATTATGATTACAGTTTGTCTAGCCGACAATTTACCCGTGGTTCATTACGGGGTCAAATCGTATTTCAGGGATCATCCCGAAATCGCGGTGGTTTCCAATGTAGGTAGCTTCTACATGGTCCCCGACGCCCTTAGGAACCGTGAGATCAACGTATTGGTCATCGACCTAGAATTGGATGGCCTGAAAAGTATTTACGAGCTAAAAGCGATTATTAAAAACTTTCCCAATACGAAAGTCCTTGTTTTCTCCAGCCTTAACGAACAAATTTACGCTCCTAATGCTATTAAAGCAGGCGCTGCTGGTTATGTTCACAAAAGCTCTAAATTGGAAACGCTTGGTACCACCATCATCCGTGTTCACCAAGGATTGGTAATGATGAGTGAAAACATCAAAAAGAACTTGGCCCTCATCGCCAAACAAAATAAAACCGAACGGGTATATCGTAAACTTTCCAACCGCGAAATTGAGGTGTTACGTTATTTATCCGACGGAAAGAAAAACAATGAAATTTCTAAGATTTTAAATCTTAACGAAAAAACGATCAGTACCTACAAATTGCGTTTATTACAAAAATTAAACGTAACCAACTTGGTCGACTTGGTCAACAAAGCGAAAACCTTAGATATCGTTTAATGGAGACTATGGCGTGAGATTACTCGACCTAATTTCTTAGAAAAGACACTCGTCAAACCTAAGTAGTCGACGATCATCTCTAATGTATTTGAATTATCATAATCAGCCTCCGGGCTGATTTCTTTTTTGAGCTCATCGATGATTTTGTTCACCCAATACCACCGCAACGTAAGGATGGTTTCGGTAACATATTGGGCTATTCCTTGCATTTTATCTTTCACCAAGATGTTCTTGGATTCCCAATTGTGTAAAAATTCGCGCTCTTCTTGCATTAATATTCCCGTAACCGTAGCGGAAAGCTCGGGAGGCAATTGTGCCACATACTGATCCAAATCAAATTGCTCATTCTGGTGCAAATAGGCAATCACATCGTCATAAATTTGTTTGAAACCGGGATGGGCTAATTCAATTTCGTCTTCTTGTAAACTCAAATAAATACGATGAAAAACCTTGTATCGGTTCCATTCACGTACCTCAACCATTTCCCCTCGTTCATCGGCTTTCAACAAGACATCTTCAAAATCAACTTCTTGGGTTGCATACAACAAGAGTATTTCAATAATACGTTGTTCCAAAAGATGCTGAATATCTACCCCTGCTGTGGGTTGCTCGGGGGTTTCATTGCGGTGCACTTCAAACGCTTTCTGGGCTTCTTTTTGTTGTTTTCCTAAAGCATCCACCTCTTTCTTGAGCAATTGCGCCAAGGTATTAAACAACACGTCCTCAGAAATGTCCATAATACGGGAACACTCTTGGATATAAATCTCACGCTTAATGCGATCGGGAATTTTGGATATACTCACCACCATATCCCGAATCATTTCAGCTTTTTTAATAGGATCATTTTGGGCTTCCCGCATCAACAATGAGGCTTTAAACTGTATAAAGTCCTTGGCTTCGGTATCGAGATACGCCAACAAATCTTGTAAGGGCGTTTTCTTGGCAAAACTATCGGGGTCTTCCCCATCGGGAAACGAACATACTTTTACATTCATTCCTTCTTCGAGAATCAAATCGATCCCACGCAAAGACGCACGTAATCCTGCGGCATCACCGTCAAATAAAACGGTGATATTTTTGGTCAAACGACTGATTAACCGAATTTGATCGGGGGTCAACGCTGTCCCCGAGGAAGCTACCACGTTTTCGATTCCCGCTTGATGCATTTGAATTACATCAGTATATCCCTCAACCAAATAACAGCGGTCGTTTTTGGCAATGGCTTGTTTGGCGTGGGAAATTCCATACAACACCTTACTTTTATGGTACAAATCGCTTTCGGGCGAGTTCAAATATTTGGCTGCTTTTTTGTCGTTGGTGAGAATACGACCCCCAAATCCCAAAACACGTCCCGACAAACTCTGTATGGGAAACATGACGCGGCCTTTGAAGCGATCAAAAGTTTTATCTTCTCCCACAATGGTCAATCCGGTTTTTTCGAGAAATTCCAATTGATAGCCCTTGGCCTGGGCCTCCTTGGTCAAAGCATCCCAAGTATTGGGAGAATAGCCCAGTCCAAACTTTTTAATGGTATCGTTGGTAAATCCGCGTTCCTTGAAATAGGTCCATGCAATTGCTTTGCCCTCTTCGGTGTCCCACAATTGTTGTTGAAAATACTGGGCGGCAAATTCGGTCACCAAAAACATACTCTCGCGCTCGTTCATCGCCTCTCGCTCCTCATCGGTGCGTTGCGTTTCTTCAATTTCGATGTTATATTTTTTGGCCAAATAACGAATGGCTTCTGGATACGAAAAATGCTCGTGCTCCATGATGAAAGCTATCGCATTCCCTCCTTTCCCTGTACTAAAATCCTTCCAAATTTGCTTCACTGGCGATACCATAAACGAGGGCGTACGTTCGTCGGAAAAAGGACTTAAGCCTTTGAAATTACTACCCGCACGTTTGAGCTGTACGAAGTCACCAATAACTTCCTCCACCCGAACGGCGTCATACACTTTATCGATCGTTTCTTTGGTTATCACCTTTGTTTTGTTTAGGAACGGGTAAAAATACAAAAAAGACGCCTTACATAAAGCGTCTTTTCTCCTCACATCCTATCGTTATGTGCGTTAATTGAGATCGAATCGAACGCCCAAGGAGATGTTGTTTTGTTTGATGGCATTGTTTTGGAACAATGGATTCAAATCGTATTTCAAATACAAACTCGTTTCACGATATCCGATATAGGTACTCAAACCGTAGATAAAATTGGAGGCATTAAAATCGCCTTTCACCTTTTGATCGTAATCCATATCGTCGATTTCATACTCCGTTTTTTGTTTTGACTTGATGCGAATTCCAGCATAGCCTCCTACACCCAAGCGCAAACTTTTGTGCGTACGGAATAGTGTTTTATCGTCTTTCACTTCTTTTTTGGAAAAATCAAACTCCAAATGCAACGGAGCAACTAAATACACATTTCGGAAACGAGCACTTTCCAAATTCACGGGACTTGTTACCAATACCGTTTGATCGCCTTGTTTTTCAAATACACGATTGTCGGTGGGTCGCAAATCGTTGTACATCAATGACATTCCGTATTTGACATGCCATAAGTTGTCATTTTTAAATAAACGCGTGTTGTAAGTAAAGCCCCATTCGTAAAAGCGGGAACCAGCGAAGCGGAAATCGGAGTTTTCTACCGAGCCGTCGGTGACTACATTATTTAAACCGATGGCAAAAACAAACTGCGAAGTAGTACGTTTTTCACCACGGAAAGTATACTGTTTCTTATTTTTTTCATGATTCCCAAAGTGGATAGAAAAAAACTTGCCATCGATGTGCACAGTATCGCGGGTAGCCAACTTCCCGTCGACTTTGTTTTGCACTAAAAGGCGGAGCTCATCGTTTAACGAATTGACGCGTGATTCAATTTTGGCTGCCGTTTCGGTGGCTAAGACTTGCTTCTCTGTGGCGGCTTGCGCTGCTTTGATTTCGCCTTTTTCCAAACGAACATTTACGGCTTCAAGAGCGGTTTTTAGCGCTAATTTTTCCTCCAAGGTCACTTGCTCGATTTTGTCGGCAATGGCCCGTGCTTTGGACTCAAAGGTTTCTTGCGCCGTTAATTTTGATGTGATCGCACAAAGGATTAAGGCCAAATAAAAAATAAAAGTTCTCATGACGTAGTGATTTTTGTTTTTTGATGAATGATTGTTACTCCTGGTTTCGGGTGGCTAAAGCGGATTTAGCTGATTGATAATTGCGGTTAAGACGGTCAAACATGCGCTCGCGAAACGACTGATTGAGTTCGCCATCAACCTGATTTAATAAACTAGTGGCATCTACCTTGATCGTGGTTTTTGCCAACTGTGGTGGGGCCACTGCCACCGCTGTTTTGGTTACACCCGCTATCGTTTGAGAATTCACGAGCGGATTTGGCACTACCGTTTGTGGTGCAGGTACTGCAGTTGCTGCATAACTTTCGGTAGTGGGTATTGTGTACTGATTGATGCTTCTTTTGTTGTGTTGCGGAGCAGTCGACTTGCTATTCATCCCATTGGGTTGGGTTTTGGTAGGTTGCACGGCTACGGCCTCGGTTGGTGGGCGTGTGTCAACGGGAAGGTCGGCTGGAACTGTATCGGTTGGGATGGTTACAGCGTTACTGCCTTCCTTTTGAGTGACTCCGGTAGGGATATTCGCATCCGGAGCCGGGAGGTTGGAGGCAAAATAAATCCCGAGCGAAAGCAAAACCAAAACGGAGGCCGCAATTGCCATATAGCGAAAGTAAACGCCAAACGGACGCTTGGTTTTTTTTTCTTCGGCCACGGTCAACATGGCATCCAAGCGATCCCAAGCTTGCGCTGAGGGCTGGATTTCACGCCCTTGAAGGCCTTGTTTGATTTGTTCTTCCCAATTATTCGGTGCCATTGGTATATTTTTTTTGAAGGTTAAGTTGCTGTTGCAACATTTTTCTTGCGTGTGATAACTGTGATTTGGAGGTGCCTTCGCTGATGTTGAGCAGCTGAGCAATCTCTTGGTGTTTATACCCTTCGATACAATACAGGTTGAACACCATTTTATACCCGTCGGGCAGTTGATCAATGAGAAACTGAATCTCGTCTAGGGTGAGCTGACTTTCAATTTGGTTATGGGTTTCCTCAAAATAGGTTTCATCATCCATAAACCGCACTTTCTTTTGCACCCTCAAAAACGAAATGCATTCATTAACCATAATGCGACGTATCCATCCTTCAAAACTGCCTTTGTGTTGGAAATGCTTCAAATTGGCAAACACCTTCATAAACGCAGTGATCATGATATCCTCGGCTTGATGTAGGTCTTTGCAATACTGACGACAAACGCCTAGCATCTTCGGAGCAAACTTCGTATAGAGTTGGTGTTGCGCATGACGGTTGTTTTCGAGCGCCAGGGCAATCCATTCGTTTTCGTCGTTATGGAGGTTGATCACCTTCATATTCGTTTGTTCCTTAGGGTTTCTATTGGGTAAGACGTGAATGGATTAAAAAGGGTTGCATCACTTGGTAAAAAAAGTGATTTTTTTTAAAAAATATTTTTAACCTTTTGACTATGAGCAGTATAAAAATAAATTATTTTTTGCGCTCGGTGACGTAATTGACCATCAACTCCAAGCTTTCTTTGTAGGGTGAGACTGGAAAATGTTGCAAAAGGAGTAATGCTTCCGATTTAAACTCGGTCATTTTTTGTTCGGCAAAGGTGAGTCCGCCTTTATCTTTTACGAATTGAATGACCTCTTTCACCCGCTTTTTATCTTTGTTGTAGTTTTTAATGGAATTAATGCACCAACTTTTTTCTGAAGAAGAACAGTGATTGAGTGCATAAATTAGGGGTAAGGTCATTTTTTGTTCCTTAATATCAATCCCCGTAGGTTTCCCGATGGCATCGTCGGTATAATCAAACAGGTCGTCTTTGATTTGAAAAGCCATCCCGATCAACTCCCCGAATTTTCGCATGCGTTCGACTACCACATCATCATCGGATACCGAACGGGCCCCCAACGCACAACAAGCAGCAATCAATGTAGCGGTTTTCTGACGAATGATTTCGTAGTAAATTGCTTCCGTAATATCGAGACGGCGTGCTTTTTCAATTTGCAACAACTCCCCCTCACTCATTTCGCGAACGGCCACCGAAATAATACGCAACAAATCAAAATCACCATGATCGATGGAGAGCAGTAACCCTTTGGACAACAAATAATCGCCTACCAAAACGGCAATTTTATTTTTCCATAAGGCATTGATGGAGAAAAACCCACGGCGTCGGTTGCTATCATCTACTACATCATCGTGAACAAGGGTCGCGGTATGAATCAACTCGATAACACTCGCCCCGCGGTAGGTACGCTCGTTGACTTTTCCCTCGTGGAGCATTTTGGCGGTTAAAAACACAAACATGGGACGCATTTGCTTCCCTTTTCGGTTGACGATATAATGAGTAATGCGGTTAAGCAATGCCACTTTGGAGGACATCGACTCTCGAAACTTGGTTTCAAAAAGTTCCATTTCCTCTTGGATGGGTTGCTTGATTTGCGCCGTAACATTCATCGACTCCAAAGATACAACAATCCTATGGGCCGCAATGTTTTTTGAATTGGCATTAAACTTTTTTTAACGTTCGTAATCTAAGTTGTATAACCAAAAAAAATAGCATTATAAAACAATCTTAAGAGGAATGGGAATTTAAAAAGGGTAGAATAATTTAAAAAAACGTCTTTGCTAAGGTTAGACATTTTTTTACGATTTATTGGCCAATTGCCCACAAGCGGCATCGATATCTTTGCCTCGACTGCGGCGCACTTTTACAACAATATCATGGCGCTCTAAAGCGTCGATATACGCTTGAATCGCTTCTTCGGAGGCTTGTTGAAATTCGCCATCGTCGATTGGGTTGTACTCAATTAAGTTGACCTTACACGGCACGTATTTACAAAACTTCACTAAAGCCTCTACAGCTTCACGATTGTCATTGATACCGCGCCACACTACGTATTCGTAAGTGACTTTACTTTTGGTCTTTTGGTACCAATACTCTAAACTCTCCCGCAAGTCCGTGAGTGGAAAATTGGTAGTAAACGGCATAATCTTGTTGCGGGTGCTTTCGATGGCGGAATGCAAGGAGACCGCCAATTTGAACTTCACGCCGTCGTCGGCCATTTTTTTAATCATCTTCGGAATCCCCGAGGTCGACACGGTAATGCGTTTGGGAGACATCCCCAAGCCTTCATCGGAGGTGATTTTCTCGATGGCTTTCATCACGTTGGGGTAATTCATAAGGGGTTCACCCATGCCCATAAATACGATATTAGACAACGGGTGGTTGTAGTACAACCGACTCTCGCGATCGATAGCAACGACTTGGTCATAGATTTCATCGGGTTGCAAATTGCGCATGCGTTTCAAACGCGCGGTAGCACAGAAATTGCAATCGAGGCTACACCCTACCTGACTCGATACACATGCCGTGGTGCGGGTAGCGGTGGGAATCAAAACACTTTCGACAACCAAACCGTCGTGGAGACGCACTGCATTTTTGACCGTACCGTCAGCACTGCGTTGCATTTGATCGACCTGAATGTGGTTGATGACAAAATGGTTTTCCAACAACGTTCGGGTTGCTTTAGACACATTGGTCATGTCGTCAAACTTATGGGCGCCTTTGGTCCATAACCATTCATAGACTTGGTTTCCCCGAAAGGCTTGATCGCCTTGTGCTACAAAAAAATCACGCAATTGGTCTTTGGTGAGCGCTCGAATGTCTTTTTTGTCTTCCATTTGGCAAAGGTAGATAGGAATTATGAATTATAAATTATGAATTATGCGTTTCGGGTTTGTAGTTTCAAGTTTCAGGTTTATTCCGCTTCGTTCCATCAATCGGCTAAAGCCTCGTGTCAAGTTTCAGGTTGGATTACTTTTTTAAAATTAAGGAATTAAGAATTGTTTTAAGTGGCTTAAACTCTTAATTTTCTTCATGATTAAAGTTTAACCGCAAAGACGCAAAGTAAGCGCAATGTTCGCGAAGTTTTTAAGAACACTAAGTCGCTACGCTTGGCAAAGAATTGACGTTGATTAAGTAGAAAAGTT
>NZ_JAIXWA010000077.1 GCF_027482425.1 Flavobacterium sp. | reverse complement strand
TTTTGGTAATAGTTATGAAACCTTAGGATACTTATTAATTTTAGAAAAAGGAGATTAATTAAAAATAACATTGTAAAATAACAGTCTGTAAAAAAGGCCTGCAACCTTTTTGGTTTTTTGGCTCTTACAATAAAATAAAGTATATTAACCATTAATTTTATGATATGAAAAATTTTTTAATTGCCTTACTACTAATAATTAGTTTTATACAAATTTCTTGTAGTTCTGATACTCTAGACAATAATCCAACCTCAAATCCAGTTGATGTTTATGTTGTTGGGCAGAAAAACAGTAACGCCACTTATTGGAAAAATAATCAAGAAGTGTTATTAAACAATGGTTTAGGATGTGAAGCCGATACGTTAATGGTTTCAAATGGAAATGTTCATGTTTTTGGTAAAAAGCAATTGGACAATTGGACAACACAATTTATGTACTGGAAAAATAATGTAGCTACAAACTTGACTGAAACATTTAATACTCCTGAACAATTTTTAAGAACTATAACAGGAATGGACGTAGTTGGAGATGATGTGTATTTTGTTGGATATACAAAAAATCCATTGATTGCTGCTGAAATTTATGATTTAGTCTATTGGAAAAATGGAAATAAAACTGTGATTGACGTTGCAACAAATCCTACGTTTAAATCAAAAATCAAGGTTGTAAACAATAATGTTTATGTTATTGAAAATAAATCTAATTGTTTTAATAATTGCCATGGGGTTTTTGTTAATGGGGTTTTTCAAGCTGTTCCAGTTGGGGTTCTATTAAAAGACATTACAATAAAAGATAATCAAGTATATGTTTATGGGACAAATTATACTACAAGTTCTGTTTATTACAAAAATTTAACTACCGGAACAGAATCCAACATCACATCTATTTCAACTGCTTTTAAGTTGCTTTTCGATAATGATAATTTATATATTTCAAACGGTTCAGATATTTATAAAAATAATAGTGTTATCTATTCATCATCATTTTTTTCGTTTTATAAAGATTTTGTAGTTTTAAATGATAATAAATATATACTAAAAAGTGAGGGAGATTTCGGAACAACTGATATTTTATACATTAATGATGTCAATACTTTGCAAATTTTTATAAGTGAGGGAAAATTCAACACTGTTTCTGTCGTGCAAAACTAATCTATGAGCAACATTAACTGGAACGAAACCTACATTAACATTTCCCCAAAACTCTTGGGGATTTGTCGTAGGTATATTAAAGATATATCCACTGCCGAAGACATTGTGCAAGATTCCTTTATTATTGCCATTCAAAAAGAAAATAACCTAAAAGACCCGAAAGCAATTAACGGTTGGTTAAGCAGAATCGTGATTAATATGGCTATTCATCATTTAAAAGAAACTAAAAAAATAAATTTCTCCACTTCAAATGATTATGATTTGGTTGATAATTCTACACTTATGAACACAATAGAACTAGATAATAAAAGTGCTCTTTTGGCGTCTGATATCGATCGAAACGATATTTTGGAAGCTATTGATCGTTTGCCCGAACATCATAAATCAGTTTTCAATATGTATGTGATGGATAACTTTTCCCATAACGAGATTGCTCAAGCATTGGCCATTTCAGTGGGAACTTCAAAGTCAAATTTGTCTAGAGCCCGTAAAGCCATTCAAAACTATTTATTTGAAAAGCTCAATGACAAAAAGGTTGATAAACGAAAGAATCGACTCGTGGCGTTCTTATTATTTTTTGGTCTCGAAAACAGAATGTTTGCCAATTTCTATCAGTCTAAATTTCAAGATTTTGAAATTATCCCAAAAAAATCCTTTTCATTTACTACTAAAAAGGTAGCTGTTCCTCATCAATTTGTAGGACTGACAAAAGCGGTTGCTCTTCCTAAAATTACTGTTTTTAGTTTTGTAATTATTGGTATTACTGGTTTGGGCTTTTATTTAATAAATCCTGATTCAAATACCAACAAATCGAATGAAAAACAGAGTAACATTACAATTGAAAACAAACAAGACAACAATACCAATTCAACAATTGCAACAAAAATTGATACCCTAAAAAAAGCAGGAAGACCTCAAAAAACGGTTGTTGAAAAAGTAGTTTCAAACAAATTAGTTTCAACAAAAAAAGACGACTATACAATACAAAAACTGGAAGCGCAAAAAAATAAAAAGACTATTGCATTAACGATAAAAGATTCGACACAAGCTGAAAAACCAAAAGTTGTGGTTGTCAAAAAACAAATTATAAAACGCGATACCATTTATGTTGCAAAATAAATTCTTGTATTTTTTTTCTTTGTTTTCGTGTTTCATTTTTTCTCAAGAAAAGAAAGTAGACACCATTTATGTCTATGAAGAGATAATTGTTCATGATACGGTTTTTATTGAAAAACCATTAGACAAATTTAAAATTGATAAAATAATTGTAACCAAAGGGAAAAAGGGGGAAAAGCCACAAGCTATTCTCTTTCAAAATAACAAAAAAACAATTATTCTAATAGACAGCTTAGAAATAGTAAAAACGAAAAAGCCCTTTTTTTCTCGATGGCAATTTGGCACTAAATTTTATGTTGGACTTAACTCAAATGATTTATTAAAGGAATTTAATGTTAATAATCAGCTTGGTCTTGGAGTTGGATTATTTGTCAAAAAAATACTTTTTCACCCTAATTTTTCTGTTGGAACTGGTTTCGAAATTTATGTAACGTTGAACACGGTTAAGTTAGATAATGCAAATTCCGCTTCTTTTCTAAATGGCTTTTATTTCACCGACATTGGAAGTCCAAAGCTATTTGAATCACTTACTGCAAAAGGTTTTCAATTTCAATTACCCTTGCAGTTTTATTGGAAAATTAAAAAATTCACACCTTCTGTTGGTGTTTTTGGCAATTTGACAAACTATGAATCTACTTTTTTAGGTTCTTCTGGAAATCTTCCTTTAACTTTAGATGAAAATCAAACGTTTGATGCCAAAATGTTTTCAGTCGGGTATTTGTTTCAAATTGACTATGCAGTTCATAAAAAATGGTCCGTTGGGCTAAATTTTTCTTATGCTAATGCAAAAAATATTGTTTTTAGAAGAAAAAATGAAACCTTTGCTATTGATAAAAATTTGAGACAAAATTTATTTGGAACTTTTTTATCGTATCATTTTTAAAATTCTTAGAATTTTTTTACTTCCAAAAAGTATTAAAATATATTAACACCAAACAATATTATAAGTTGGTAGAAATTTTAGCTAAAAAACGAACAATTGTAATTTAAAGAAAAATGAAAAAGATATTTTTAATTGTATTAGTATTAATTGCTAATAATCTACTGGCTCAAAAAACTCAAAAATTAGACAGTTTATTTCAAAATTTAAGTTCAAATAGAGAATTTAATGGAAATGTACTAATTGCAGAAAAAGGTAAAGTAATCTATAAAAATAGTTTTGGTTTAGCGAACGAAACTTCTAAAGAAAAATTAAATGAAAATTCAATTTTTGAATTGGCATCTGTTTCCAAACAATTCACTGCTTTTGCAATTGTAATTTTAAAAGAAAAAGGAAAATTAAAATACGAAGATAAAATTGGAGATATTTTGCCTCAATTATCATTCTACAAAAATATTACAGTTCGCAATTTATTAAACCACACCAGCGGTTTACCTGACTATATGAAAATTTTAGATAGTTTATTAATTGACGATACTTGGGATAATAAAACTAAAATTGCAACTAATAAAGATATTTTAGATGTATATGAAAAGCATAAACCAAGTTTATTATTTGAACCTAATGAGAAATGGGAATATAGTAATACAGGTTATGCAATATTAGCATCAATCATTGAAAAAGTAAGTGGGAAATCATACGCTGAATTTTTAAAATCAGAGATTTTCAAACCGCTAAAAATGAACAAGACTTTTGTTTATACAAGAAGATTAAAACCACAAAACATAAAAAATTACGCATTTGGTTATGTTTATTCTGATAGTTTAAAAATAAACCAACTTCCTGACCAAGTAAAAGGATTAGATATATATGTTTACACTTTAGATGGAATTGTTGGTGACGGAACTGTTAACTCAACAATAGAAGATTTATTAAAATGGGATAGAAGTTTATATACTCATCAATTAGTATCCAAAAATGGAATAGATGAAATTTTTAATAACGCAACTCTAAATAATGGAACAAAAACAAAATATGGTTTTGGTTGGTTTTTAGATAACAACGAATCTTTCGGAAAAATCATCAATCATAGTGGAAGTTGGCCAGGTTACATTTCTTATATCGAAAGACATATTGATAATGATAAAACGATAATATTATTGCAGAATAATGACAATCGCAATACAAAAATTCCATCAAAATTAATTAGAAATATTCTTTACAATATAAAACCAGTAACTTTTAGTGATGACTATCTTCAGAAAATTAGCGGAGATTATAAAACAGAACAAGGTAATATCAAGAAAGTATTGTTTGAAAATGGAAAGTTATATATTCCAATGTTTGCCGAAGAAAAATTCGAGTTGGAACCTATCACCAAAACACTATTTACAGTTATTGGGTTTAGTCCTGAGGTACGATATGAGTTTGTTTTTGAAAACGATAAAGTAAAAAAATATATTGTAACTCAACCCGAACAAGGAGTGAAAAAAGAAGCAATTAAAATTGAATAAAAAACTTCTGCCAATAGAATATATACTCGGTATTATTGTAAAGATTTATCTCTTAAATATATAAAACATTTCAACCTATAAAAAATTGAAAAAATTATCTTTAAAAAGAAACTATTGATTTGTTGTAGATTTGTTGTGCCAAATCATTTTTATAAAATATCAATAAAAACAAAGGCTTAACACACATACTTATTCTTAACCGCTTTAGCAAAAGTTTTAGTTATATTTTTTTAATCTTTCAAGTACTTTCTCTAACGAGTTTAGATTATCTGAAAGGCTTATTTTCTCAGTGCCATTTTTGTCTACTAAAATCATTACAGGCAAAGCGTTTGTTGAGTATTTGTCTTTAAAATACACATAGTCTTTCATTATTTTTGAATTATAATTTTGATTTCTAGGAATGTTAATCTCTAAAATTACAAGATTTTGATTGGCGTATTCTATAAATTGTTCATTCTCTATGACATTTTTCTCCATTTTTACACAGGGTTTGCACCATTCAGCGCCAGTCAAAATAATTAGAATATTTTTACCTTTCAATTCTGATTGTTGTTTGGCAATATCCCAGTCGTCATATTTAGTAATTTGAGCAAATGATAAGTTTAAAAAAAAGAGTGTAATTAGTGTTAAAAAATTTACTTTCATATATACATGGGTTTTGTTATTGATAAAAAATTATAACGGATAAATAGGGAGTATATTGTGAAACTTTAAAAAATTATCTCTTACAAAATATATTTAATAAAACTTATTTTATTTTATTTCATCCGTTCGGCCTGTGGCCTCGGGGCTCTTAAAGATAAAAATTCTTACTAAACGTAAACATGAACTTACCACAAAATTGTCACTCGAGCGCAGCGAACTGACGAAGTAATTGCGACAATCCGGCTGTTAGACATAGTTACTTTATCAATTCTAATCTATCTAAAAAAACACTTTTATAATTGCTCATTGGAACTTTTCTGTATTTGAAAACAGCTTTATCTTTTCTTATTAATGAATTTTAACCAGTGAAATCGCCATATTTTCTGCTCAACTCAACGTATTCAATTCCTTTTTTATTTTTTAGGAAAACAATTGTATTGATTTGGTCGTTTGATTCTATTGAAGTAATAATTTTAGATAAGTCTAGTCCATATTTTTTTTCCACATCGCTAATTTTAGTATAAGGAGTTAAAATTAACAGTTCATCCCATTCAAAATTATTCAAATTAGAAAAATTCATTTCTCTTTTCACATCGAAGTCTCTGAGTATTTTACTTTCGATTTCTTTCGAAATATAATTGCAACTTACTAAAAAGAAAACTGAAATTGTTATAAAAATGTTTTTCATGTAAGTAAGATTACTTTGGTAGCATAAGATTCTTGAGCGTAAAATGTAATTATGGCTAACTTGTATATACAGCTACTATAACGCAAATACACCTATTTCGGAAGTGATATTCGCTATATTGTAGCTGTATTAATTCAAATGTAAGGATATTTTTCATAACTCATCAAACGGGCTTTTAATTTGCCGAATGCTCTTAGTACTTACATGAGTGTAAATTTCAATGACGAACCTTGCCATATAAAGAGTACATATTATAAGAAATATTGTAATTATTATTGATTATAAAAAATCCTGATGCAGAGAATTTATGAGGCAATTGAAATAGTACAGTAATGTTTTCCCATTTTAATTGCAATAGTCTTGCAATCATTGTTTCATATGGATACGCCCAATTTTAAAGGGATTACGAGGTGTTGCAATGCAATTGCAATGATTATTTGGTTGTATTGCAATGGTTTTAAATCCAAATTTTGGATTGTTGTGATTGGTAGATGTGTATGTTTTTTTTAAATTTTCTGAACTTTTATATCAAATATATTTAGGATTATTTGACAGTACATATTTTTCTAAAAACATCTTCTAAATCATTATTGTAAATCCCTTCGAGTTTTAATTGGTCGTCAGTTTTACTTTCGGTCATATCCCATATTTTAGCATTGATTCCCAATGAAATTAGAAATGGGATTTTGTTTAAAATTATACTAACGGCATTTTCGCTCATATCGGGGATAATTAGCACATTGTGACCAATTAAAGAACTTACTTTATTTTCTGTTAATCCATTAATTCCTCCATAAGCCACCCAAACATATTTTGGAAATAAAATATAACCTATAATGGCTGTTTTTTCGCTTTCAGTTAATACGACTGTTTTCTTTGTTTTAATTTTATCGTAAATCAAATGTTCTCCAAATAAGCAGTTGAAATAGCCATCTTCATTTTTATAAGGAACTTTAAATTTATTAGTTCGTTTACCGTTTGTATCATAGTAAGCTATTTTAGCTTTTTGGACTTTTAAATTACTATTTATGCTCCAAAATATAATCCCTCCGTCATTATTTGTGCCAAGAGCATAAGTTTCTTTTGCATCTTCTGTTTTAGTATCGCCATAAGTTTTGCGTAAATATTGTAGAAGATTGTTTTCAGGATTTACTTTGAATAACTTCCATATTATTGATTCATCTATGAATTTTTGAGTAGTTATTGTAGGCAGGTTTGCAATGCCATTTTTAGTTGGGATAAAATCTGTCTGAAATTTATTTTCTAATTCATTCCAAACATATTCGTTTCCATTTTCATCAGCATATATGGTAGGGGGCAATGAAGCTTTTCCGCAAGAATGACAATAGCCGTATTCTTGACTCAGATTTTTATAATTAATAAATTTTCCATCGGTATTTTTTCTTCCACAACAAGGAGTGATTAATTTATAATCTCTTTTTGAATTGAATGTAAGTTCTAATTTGGTCTTTTGAAGCATAATCATATTAATTTGGTTGGCAACCTGCAACTTGCAATATTTTAATTAATCATTGTTAAGTATTGATTTTATTAGCTATTCATAGGGTTTGTGTTTTAATCTCAAGTTGCAAGTTGCATTAATATGTTATTCCATTTTCTTGATATTGATGATTTATTCATTCCGGTGATTGCAACAACATCTTTTTGACTAGCATTGTTTTTTATAGCTAATAGGATAATATCTTCAGTAGTTGGTAATTTTTCTTTTTGATTGATATTTTCATCTAAAACAATTTTGAAGTTTATAAAATAAAACTCAAGTATTAATATTGCAATTCCAACGGTTTCAATATTAATTTTACTTTGATATGTGTGTCTTTTGGAATTTAAAATTAAGTGTGTTAAAAGGCTTATTTTATGAATATTAATCATCATTTTTGAGATATACTCTTTACTTAAATCATTTACTTTATTTTGGCGATTTATTAATTCTTGGGAGTAATCAAAAAGCCTTTTATTGGCATTTGAATCTAGTTCTATCTGTAAATTATCCATTTCAAAAGTGTTTTCTATTTCGGTACGATAATTTAGAAGATTGATTAAGGATTTAGAATAATTTTCAGATACTTCATTAGAAATATCATTTATCGATAATTGATTATTCATTGTCAATTTGTTAGTAAAAAGAATTCGGTCTATTAATCCGCTTTCTAAATTTCCGTCTGCAAACAGTTTCGGAACAAATTGACTTTGGATTGAACCTAATAAAGTTGGATATGATTTTTCAATTCTAAAACTTTCTGTTGTTTTGCGTGATATATCAATGTGCTTATTAGTATTTCCTTGCAAAAAGAAAGTTCTCCAAGCTGTGCCTTCCGTACTGCTTTTATTTGCCATTTTTTCGATAATGAAATAGAGCTCATCTATAAAAATTCCAATGGAATATTTGTTTTTATAATGCGTGTAAATTGCCGATTCAATTGTAGCATCTTGCAGAAATAATTGCTTTCTGTCACTTTTTTCAGTTTCTTCTAATTCCATATTGTTTTTTTTGAATTCTTTATATTTTTCATTGTCATATTTTACCAAAGGAAATGTTGCTAAATCCATTGCTGGGGATTTAATGTCTCCACGACTTCCAATTATTGAAAAATATAAATTGGCATAATTTATATAACCCATCGCTTTTATTGAAAAGGCAAGACCACAAGCATTGCTGTAAGCAAACAATATTGAACTTAATAAATATTCTTTTGGAATCCTTTTTAAAGTAAACGCATCGTTAATTAGTGTTTTGATTTCAATTGGCATTTTGGAAATTATTTGTTCCAACTGAATAATTGCAATTTCTTTGTTTGTTTTAAAAGCATTCCCAATTTTATCATCAATATCTTTAAGATTTTTTACATCCATAATTAACGATTGAACAGTTGATTTTTCATTAAATACTCATTGGCTTTAGTTTCAGTATCATCTTTAGATTCTTTTTTGCCCGATTTTAACCATTCAATGATTTGTGATTTCAAGAAGTATAAACGCTTCCCTTTTTTGTGATATGGAATTCTGTTTTGATGAACTAATCCATAAATACTGGGTTTCGCTAAATTGATAAGTTTAGCCGTTTCATCAATGTTCATAAAGACATCCTCTGTTGAAGAATTAGAGGTATTCATTGCCTTTTTAATGTTTTCTGTAATTTGCTCTGCAAGTACTTTTATTCCTTCTTCTGAGAGCATAAAAATTTGTTGATTTTTCATACTTCAAAATTGATTCAGAAAAAGTGTGTTCGTTTTTGTGTTTTCGAGTGTGTTTTTAAAATACTTGCGAAGTATTGATTTTAGAAGTTTTTCATCAAGAATATAAAACGAAAAATTCTCTAAAATCTGTATATGAAATTCAGACTTTAGAGAAAATGATAAATTGGCGTGTGTAAATTATTCGTGAAATTTAGCGTTATTTCGCTTTATTACGGTTTCTTGCAATGGAAGCTTTCAAGAAAGTACTTTTTTCTGATAGATACTTAGTTATATTTTTAAGTTTCAGTTCTCTTGTTTTTGGTATTAGAATATCAATGAAACTATCTTGAGTTTTAATATCCAAACTTATTTTTTCTATTCCACCGCTTAATATTCTATAATAATCGGAGTTTTTGTAATTATCACTTACTAAACACGAATCATCTTTTAAGTTTACTATTGATAGAACTTTGTAAAATTCAGTATTATTTAGTTTTATGTTTACTTTAGATTCTTCTATGATTTTATAGATTAAGTGAAGCAAATATGCTTTCTCTTTTTCATTGAAATTTGGCGTGTTGTTTTCCAAATCATCAATAGTATCATAAGGATGCATTACTGAAAAACTTTCCGAAAATGTTTCAGGAGTTTTTCTTAATGGATAAAATTTATTTAATAAATCAGTATAGTTTTTTGAGTCTCTAAAATCAATGGGATGATAATCTTTTATTTCAAATAAATCGAAATAATCATTCTTATACATCATCTTAAATAATTCAGAATGATTATTGTATAATCTTATCAATTCATTTGTCGCATTGAGTATAGCTAATTCTTTTATAAATGATTCCAGAGTATAAGTATTGCTTTGAATATTTAATGGGAGTTTTAAAAAACCTTTTCTTACCTCATTTTTCAACACCAATTCAATTTTATTTTTCGAATAATTACTTAGGGATTTTTCAAAAACAGATTTAAGTTCGACAAGTTTAGGCTCTTTATCAATTAAGAGTTTTTTCTCAAAATTCTCAAATGATTCTTGAGTAAGATTAGAGGCTCTTTCGAAGGATAAGGTTTCTCTGTTGAATTGGATTAATTTATGTTTTATGGCGATTTCTCCTATTCTGTATGCTTTGTTATAATTTGAATTGTATATTTTAAGATAATCCATCAAGTTCAATGTTTATTCGATTAGCGGCATCAATTTTGTTTTTGTCCATTACTTTGGTATAAATCTGTGTTGTAGAAACGTTTTTATGACCTAATAATTTTGATACGGTGTATATGTCTGTTCCATTTGCAAGTTGTAAGGTTGCGTAGCTATGTCTGAAATTATGAAATGAAATTTTCTTTTTTATCCCCGAATTTGTTATCCATTCTTTTAAAGGTCTGGTTGTTTGAGAATATTGAATACCTCCAAATATTAGCCCTGTATTTGTTTTTTGTGTTTTTAGGATATTGTAAGCAGTATCTGAAATAGGATGGTTTTTAATAGATTTTGTCTTTTCCTCTCTTAATGAAATGTAATACCCTTGATGTTTGTCATTAAATATGTTTTCCCAGTAAAGATTGTTTATATCTACAAAACGCAAACCACTCAAAGCGGAAAATATTGCCATATATTTTACTTTCTCGATTTTTATTTCGGTTTTCCATAACAAGGAAATTTCTTCTTCGGTTAAATACTCTCTATGGGTTTCTTCTTCTTTAATGTATTCAGCATCTTCGGCTAAATTTTTTTCAATCAAATTTTGTTTATATGCAATCTTCAAAACAGAAATAAAATTTTTAAAATAAGATGATGCAGTATTTTTTGTTAGGTTTTTGTCAACTTTTGAATTTCTAGTACTTTTTGCGTTTAAAAGATAGGCTCTATATTTTTTTATATAATCGAGAGTTAAATTAGTGGATAATATTACACCGCCACTAAAATTTTCTAAATGATTTAAAGAAGCTTTCCATGAATTGTGATTGGATTTGCTTCCAGTATTAAAATAGTCGTCAACAACACTTTTGTATAGCGTTATAAAATTAACATTCAAGACCACATTATCTTTAAAACCAAATTCTTTATTTTTGAGTTGAACATTTCTTTTGGATCTAATTATTTCAGCGAGGTCAAAATTTTCTGTATTCTGCTTTTTTTCTTCTATTGTTTTCGGGTTACTAAATAAATATAACTTTAAAAATTCTCTTCGAGTTGCCTTGCCTGTTTTTGGATTAATAATAGGAGGGTAGAAGTCTAGGTAGAGACTTATTTTACCGGTGGATAACACTTTTTTTCGTAAATTAACATTGCTCATAATTATTGGAATATCGTATTTAAATCTTCTTTTTTCACTAGTGTATATCTCCCAAGTTTTCTTTTTGGAATATTGAACCTTTTTATGATATTGTACAGAGCACCATTTGAAATATTAAATTTTTCAATAGCTTCATTAATAGTGTAAGAATTATTGAGATTGATTTCGTTCTCTGTATTGGGGTTAATATTATCAACACTTATCAAATTATTATCAAAATAGCTCTCAATATCTTTTCTCCTAATTAGTGTTTTTCTAACCGAAAAATTGAAAGCATTTAATTCATTCTGTTCAATCAATCTATAAACTGTTTTGGAAGACATATTCAGTAGTGTTGATGCTTCATTAACAGTTAAAAAATCTTTTGAATTTACATCCATAACATAATTAGAAACTTTTGATTTTGTTTCTGTATCGCTCGTTTCAATTTTTTTTAATTTTTGATTTAATTTATAACCTCTGCTGTTGCAAATATGTGAACAATATTTAGTCTTCGTTGTTTTAGCATCAAAGGTGTTTTTACAATAATCACATATTCTTTTTACTATAATATTTGAACTCATATTTTAGTGGTATTAAGAGGATATAAGGCGAAATAAGTAGAATTAAGGGTAAATAAGGGACATAATTTCGCCATTTCATTTCAAAAATAGTAAAAATATGTTTATGAGGTACAAATATGGTACAAAAAATAGAAAAAAATAACAAAGTAACTAAAACTTAAGTTTTTGAATAAAATAAAAAATCCCTTTATTTATAAGGGATTAGTGTGTTTTAGTACTTTTTAATTTGTGATGATTTGTGTGTATTATTTGCCGATACAGAAATTCGCAAAAATATTCCCCAACAATTCATCATTGGTGACTTCACCGGTGATTTCACCCAAGTAGTACAAGGCTTCCCGGATGTCAATCGCGACCAAATCGGAGGACACTCCTGTATCCATGCTCCCTTGCACTTTTTGTAAGGCTTCTAAGGCTTTTAAGAGCGCGTCGTAGTGTCGGGTGTTGGTCACAATGGTTTCGTTGTTGCGTAAAGCGCCCGTGTGTACCAGTGAAAACAAAATGTGTTTCAACTGCGCCACCCCTTCTTGTTGCTTCGCCGAGAGTCCGATTACCGTTACGTCCAGTGATTCGAGTTCCCGCAACAACGCCGCTGTAGTTTCGGGCGTTAGCAAATCGATTTTATTGAACACCACTACGAGTTGCTTTTGGGGGTATTGATTTTTTATTTTTTCTAATTCTTGGCGGTAAGTGGTAACCGCTTGCTGAAACGCCACGCTATCGAGTAGGTACAAAACAACTTGGGCTTGGGTAATTTTTTCAAACGTTTTTTGAATACCCATTTGCTCTACCTTATCGTGGGTTTGTCGAATGCCTGCGGTATCAATAAAACGGAAGCCAACCCCGTCAATGACGAGTTCGTCTTCTATCGTATCTCGGGTTGTTCCGGCGATATCGGAGACGATGGCCCGCTCTTCATTAAGCAGGGCATTCAGTAGCGTCGATTTCCCCACATTGGGTTCGCCCACAATCGCCACAGGAATGCCGTTCTTGAGTACATTCCCCACGGCAAACGAATCGATTAATCGTTTTAAGACCAGGATGATACGGGCTACGAGTTGGTTGAATTGCGTTCGGTCGGCAAACTCCACATCCTCTTCGGCAAAGTCCAATTCCAATTCAATCAACGACGCAAAATTGAGCAACTCTTGACGAAGTTGTTGAATTTCACTACTAAAGCCGCCGCGCATTTGTTGCATGGCGATTTGATGGGCCGCCTCGTTGTCGGAAGCAATCAGGTCGGCTACGGCTTCGGCTTGTGAGAGGTCGATTTTGCCGTGTAAAAAAGCGCGCAAGGTAAACTCGCCGGGTTGTGCCATGCGACATCCGTTGCGCAAAAAGAGTTGGATGATTTGTTGTTGAATAAAGGTCGAACCGTGGCAGTTGATTTCTACCACATCTTCGCCGGTATAGGAGTGCGGATTGCGGAAAAGGGCTATCAAGACTTGATCGATGACTTTGCCGTGGTCGATGAGGGTGCCGAGATGAAGGGTGTGCGACTTTTGAGCGCTTAGTTTTTTTTCTTTGATCGAAACAAACACGGCTTCGGCCTGTGCGATTGCCTCGGGACCTGACAAACGAATAATCGCGACAGCACCAGCTCCTGAGGGTGTAGCTAACGCGACAATAGTATCAACATGCATGAGGTATACGTTTTGGAGCAAAGATACCAATTTCTGAAACGCAATTGGGTGCGATATTGCCGCGGAATGCTTGGATTGGGAATGTCATTGCATTTTGTGATATGGAAGGAAAATATTTTTTAGGGTTCGTATGGCTTCCACGGGGAATTTGTATTTTTACCCGAAATAGCCTTTATGAACGTTATTGCAGTTATTCCAGCACGTTATGCTTCTACGCGATTTCCAGCCAAATTGGTGCAAGATTTGTGTGGGAAACCGGTTATTGTACGCACCTATGAAGCGGCAGTTGCTTCGCAATTGTTTGATGCGGTGTTTGTTGTAACCGATGCGCAGGAAATTGAGGATGTGATTGTAGCCCATGGCGGACGTGTAATTCGGAGTCAACGTCACCATGAAAGTGGGAGTGATCGAATTGCCGAGGCGGTGGCCGATTTGGAAGCCGATATTGTAATCAATGTGCAAGGCGACGAACCCTTTATTGCGCGGGAGCCTTTGGAAGCCCTGTTACAAGCGTTTCGGGAGGATGTAGACCAACGTATTGATTTGGGTTCGTTGATGGTGCCCATTACCGCCGAAGCCGATATACAGAATCCGAATGTAGTCAAGGTGGTAACCGACCGTATGGGGTATGCGTTGTATTTTTCCCGATCGGTCATTCCGTTTCCAAGGGAGCGTAGGGAAGGGTTGCGCTATATGCGTCACATAGGCGTTTATGCGTTTCGCAAACAAGCGTTGTTGGATTTTGCGCAATGGCCGATGCAACCGTTGGAAGCTACCGAAAAATTGGAGCAGTTACGGTATTTAGAATTTGGCAAGCGCATCAAAATGGTCGAAACTACTCATGTTGGCATTGGTATCGATACTCCAGAAGATTTGGAGCAGGCGCGGGTGTTATTTTCACGTCAATAAATTCGACGCCAAATTTTTTGTGGCCAATTTATGTTGAAATAAGACCTTTCTATTTTTTTTATTTATTCACTTTCCTCATTGTCAAAATACCCTTTGCTTTTCACTTTGGTAGAGAAAAAGTTTAGAAAGAGTAAGACAAACGACAAAAAGAACATGGCTTGAATGCTCACTAAGATTTTCCCATAAGTAGTTATGGGATAGTAATCTCCAAATCCAATGGAGTTGGCGCTCACCAAACTAAAATACACGGCATCAAACCAGTGTGGAAAGGGTTTGTTCATGTTATCGCCCAACGTATAGAGCACCCCAAACGAAACTACAATTTCAATATAGTTAAAAAACAAAAGCAGCATCGAGCGTTTATAGGATCGGGGTCTCACAAATAGATCGGAGGCAAAAATGAGTGTCGGAATGTAAAAGACCGTTTCCAAAAGCATGTAAATCATTAGAATTAATAGAATTTGATGGTGTTGCCAACCGTATATCAAGATGGTCCACGGTAACGCCATTTTGGCCAACACATACACATCCATGGCTAAATCCTGGTATTCATGTCCGATTTTACACGCCAGGTATTTGATATACACCCCTGGGAACAACAATTGTGAGGAAGACAGAAAAAGGCGTACTATTTTTTCAATCCCATTGTCGTATTGGTGGTCGTTGTTCCAAATCGCTCTGATATTTAAAATGCGCCGTTGGATTGGGTTGAATTTGGGGCGATCGCGGTAGGTGAATTTGCCTACTAATAGTTTTTTTACAACACTCATCACGCTAATTTTTTAATGGTAAACAATTCGTTGTGTTCTTCGACTTTGGGGTACATACGTACGGAGTAATTTTCGGAAAATTTTTGACGGTATAATGCATTACGCTTGGTGTCTTCAGGGGTCAAGACCATAGTGTTGAATAAAATAAACCCATTCGTATTCAGGAGTCGGTTGACATGTTGAATAAAAAAATCTTCAAAAAGAAAGGGAGGCATTTGGGTGTCTTGAAAAATATCGATAATAATCAAATCATACTGATGTTGAGAGCGTAACACAAATGAAAAGGCGTCTTCGACGATGAGTTCCAAATGCGTAAAGCGATCGATTTGAAAATAGTCTTTGGCGACTTGCAACACAGCAGCATCGAGTTCGACTCCCGTAACGTTACCTCGAAAGCGAATTTCTTCAACTAGTGTAGCGATTACACTTCCGCCCGCGACTCCCAAAACTAGCACCTCTTGAAAGTTACGAATGCGTTCAAAACCGATATATTTCAAGCCTTTACGTAAAATACGTTGCAGACTTCCAAACGAATAATTCGTATGCGCACTATCTAAAACCAATTGCCCGTTGTTCCAAGTCACTTCGAGACTTTTACTTAAGGATGATTTGTTTTTGACAACAGGAATTGGAAAAAAATAGCTTAGGTATTTGGCCAGCATTGGGTTAGGTTTAGTCCGTATTATGTTCTAAATTTACACCAAATTAATGGGATGCGAAAACGACTCTACGAATTTATTTTTTTTCGTTTAATGCGATGGCGTTTGGTGGGTGCTTTTGACCCAGCTATTTCCAAATGCGTTATTGCTGTGATGCCGCATACTTGTAATTTTGATTTTTTTATTGGACTCTTAGTGCGGGGTATTGTCAATCAAAAAATGAATTTTGTGGGCAAAAAAGAGTTGTTTGTCTTTCCCTTTGGATGTTATTTTCGAGCCATTGGCGGTGCGCCCCTTGATCGAAGTGGTGGGAAAAATCTTGTAGATGCCATTGTCGACATTTTCAATGAACGCGATATTTTTCGATTGGGTATAGCCCCAGAGGGGACGCGTAAACGAGTGGATACCTTGCGCACTGGATTTTATTTTATTGCCCACAAAGCCCAAGTTCCTATTATACCCGTAGCTTTTGATTTTGGTAAAAAAGAGGTTCGCATTGGAGCCCCATTTTATCCGTCAGGGGATGTAGATAAAGACCTGCCTACTTTTCTCGCGTTTTACAAAGGAGTTCAAGGACGCTACCCCGAACGACAATTTTCAGGTTTATAAAACCCTACTTGCTCGTTTTTCGTAAATAAGGGAAAAATAACTTCAAACCTTATTATTTATGAAAAACAAATTTCTTTTGTTGGTATTCGTAACGTAGGGGAAACGATTAGAGGAATCATCCCTTTGCCCAATACTTCAGTCGATGCAGCGCTTGAAGCGGTATGACTTGAACCCGGAATTAACAGCGTTTACTTTATAGCGCAAATAGTTTGTTTTTAATTCATTTGACAGTAAAGGAAAGCTCCCGTCGCCTCTGGCACGGGGCTTTTTTTTGGTATCTTTGTGGGAATAATTACCGCTATGGATTATCTCAATTTATTTCAAACCTATAAACAACATGCGTTATTTGGCCGATATATTCCTTTAGCGGCGGTCGAGCAAGTTGCCCAAGAACTTGGACTTGCCTTATGTGTAAAAGGACATTCTGTCCAAAACAGACCGCTTTATCAATGGGAAATTGGTACCGGAGATTTTAAAGTATTGCTCTGGTCCCAAATGCATGGTAACGAAAGTACGACAACCAAGGCCTTATTTGATTTTATTGCCTTTCTAGGCAGTGATGAACCATGGGCGAAAGCGTTGTGTTCCCATTTTCGTTTTTGCATTTTACCGATGGTGAATCCCGATGGGGCAGAAGTCTATACACGGGTTAATGCCAATGGAGTGGATTTGAATCGCGATGCGGTGGCGCTTACCCAACCCGAAAGTCGCTTTCTTCGGGAAATTTTTGAAGTATTTCAACCCGATTTAGCCTACAATCTACACGATCAGCGCACAATTTTTGGGGCAGGCGATAGCGGATGCCCAGCTACGGTTTCCTTTCTAGCACCTGCTTATGATGAGGAACGTTCGGTTAATGAGATTCGAACCCGAGCCATGCAAATTATTGTCGCGATGAATGCCCAATTACAGCATCATATTCCCCATCAAGTGGGGCGTTTTGATGATGCATTTAATTTGAATTGTATTGGCGACTATTTTACCCACCGTGGAGTGCCTACTATTCTTTTTGAAGCCGGGCACTATCCACACGATTATCATCGGGAATTTACGCGAAAAATGATTTTTATCGCATTACTTTCTGGTTTAAAGCATCTTTACGAAAACGATGTAGTTGGCAACGAAAACGAGCTTTATTTACAAATTCCTCAAAATAACATCGTTTTTTATGATTTTATTTATAAAAATATTAAAATTGATTATGATGGTAAGGAAAAAATTACGAATTTTGCTGCACAGTACCGTGAAGAATTGATTGATGGAAAAATTCACTTGAATGCCTACATAAGTGCAGTAGGAGATTTGGAAGGGAAGTTGGGACATTACCTGTTCAATGCGCATAAAATGCCGTATTCCGATGGGCGAGAGAATATTCCGAAAATTGATGAAAAAGCGGACTTCTGTTTAGGAAAATCGATTAATTTTGTTAATGGTGTAAAAATATAACATTGTTTTTTCGTTTTTACTGAATAAAATGTATTAATTTGCAATTGTAAAAATAAACACTATAAACACGCTATTATGAGTAAGTTTCGTTTGGATGAAGTGGATCATCAAATTCTAGACATGTTAATTGATAACACACGCGTTCCCTTTACGGATATCGCCAAGAAGTTATTGATTTCCGCGGGAACGGTTCACGTTCGGGTAAAGAAAATGGAAGATGCTGGTATCATTATGGGATCATCACTTACTTTGGATTATGAAAAATTAGGCTATTCATTTATCGCTTATGTGGGGGTATTTTTGAACAATACTTCGCAAACCAAATTTGTATTGGAGCGCATTAATGAAATTCCCTTTGTTACTGTGGCACACGTCACCACTGGAAAGTTTAATATTTTCTGTAAAATTCGTGCCCGTGACACCAAACATGCCAAAGACGTCATTTTCATGATTGACGATATTGAAGGGGTATACCGAACTGAAACAATGATTTCTTTGGAAGAAAGTATCAACGATAAAAAACGCTTAATGCACACCATCTTTAAAGATATTTAAATTTTAATACCTTATTTGATTTTATGAAAACCTCAAGATTTACTTGGGGTTTTTTTTTGTTTTTTTAACGCTAAAATCTATGTATGCTTCACTGCAATACGAACAATATCACCAACAGGTTAGGTCAAAAAGCCATTTGTATAACAGTGTTACTTTACGTTGCCTTTTGATGCCATTGAAAATACCGTACATTATGATTTTATGAAGAGTTACGGGTGCATCTCAAGCGTTTTGATCGTAAATTTTTGTGCGAGACCAACCTAGGAGCGGGGTTTCCAGCAGTGAATGCGCTACGCGATTTGTTTACAGTAGGTGAAAAGGTGCGTCTTATTTGTCCTGTGTAATTGGATATGCTCCGAATAGCTAAACCGGAAAATGAATAACGAACACGATTGACCGATTGGACCCGCTATGAAAATCATTATCTTTGGCAGAAACCCTATATTATGCAAGTAAATACAGTGGATCGTTCCGAATACGCCGATTTTTATGCGGGCTACCTTGCTCAAGTATCGGCTGAATATCCTTTGGTTGAAGAATTGGAAATTGCCCTTCATCGTTTAATTCATTTTGTTCGGGATATTCCCATGGATAAATTTGATTACCGTTATGCTGAAGGCAAGTGGACCATTAAGGATATTTTGCAACATCTTTTGGATTCAGAACGGGTCTTTGCCTATCGAGCCTTGTGTATTGCACGCCAAGATCAAACGGCTTTCCCCGGCTTTGATGAAGATTTTTATGTCGCCAATGCCCAGGCCAACCGCCGGAGTATCCAAGACTTGTTAACGGAATTTACCGCTTTACGCCAAGCGACCTTGTGTTTGTTTAAATCTTTTACCTCAGAAGCCCTACAAAGTAGGGGAACCGCTTCAGGTCATCCGGTTTCCGTTCGCGCCCTCGGTTTTATGATCATTGGTCATCAAAATCATCATGTTAACGTATTTCAGCAACGCTACCTATAGGGGTTATTTTGAATTGTATTATTTTAAATTATAAATGAAGAATAATAAAAACTCCCGAATTATGATTAATTCGGGAGGTCATTTATTACTCATAATTCTACTTACTCGTCTTCATCATCATAACTCTCTGAAGGTTCGAAATCATCTTCTTCATCATCATCTTCCTCATCATCTGAACCACCTTTGTCTTTTAACAAGTCAACATCTTCTTCCTCTTCCTCACCCGCCATGTCATCATCATCATCCAAATCGACTCCTTTAACTGGAGCAATAGGTTCGATAACAGCATCAAGATCTTCTTCTTCATCTTCAAATTTCTCCATACGTGAAGCTAATTTAGTACTCACCTTTACCAAATAAATAGTGTCTTCTGTGCGGACTTCAACCGCTTCTACCAATTCGTTCTGGGCATTTCGAAAACGAATGATGTCGGAATCATCGTATCCATCGGGGAATTTTTCGACCAAAAGGTTCAAAATATCGCTGGTTAGTTTGGCGTAATCAACAATTACTCGTCTCATAAGTAGGTTTTATAAATCTAACAGGTAAGCAAAGATAAGCGGTGCAACAATAGTAGCATCGGATTCTACAATAAATTTAGGAGTTGTTATATCCAATTTCCCCCAAGTGATTTTTTCATTCGGTACAGCCCCAGAATAGGAGCCGTAACTCGTAGTTGAGTCAGAAATCTGGCAGAAATAACTCCAGAAGGGCACGTCGTGCATTTCCATGTCTTGATACAACATCGGAACTACACAAATGGGGAAGTCACCGGCAATACCTCCTCCAATTTGGAAAAAACCAACACCTTTTCCGGCGCAGTTTTGGGTATACCAATCGGCTAACCACATCATATATTCAACCCCACTTTTCATCGTGGTAGGTTTAAATTCTCCTTTAATACAATACGAGGCAAAGATGTTCCCCATGGTGCTGTCTTCCCATCCAGGCACAACAATGGGTAGATTTTTTTCAGCGGCTGCAACCATCCATGAATTCTTTGGATCAATTTCATAGTATTGCTCCAAATCCCCAGATAATATCATTTGGTACATAAATTCATGCGGGAAATAACGCTCATTGTTTTTGTCGGCTTTATTCCAAATATTAAATAGATGGGACTGTAAGCGGCGAAAAGCTTCTTCTTCAGGGATACAGGTATCAGTTACTCTATTGTAGTGGTTTTCCAACAAATCCCATTCCTCTTGAGGTGACAAATCCCGGTAGTTAGGAACGCGTTTATACGAATTATGTGCTACCAAATTCATGATGTCTTCCTCCAAGTTAGCGCCTGTACATGAAATAATATGCACTTTATCTTGACGAATCATTTCAGCCAATGATTTTCCTAATTCTGCGGTACTCATTGCACCTGCCAAGGTGATCATCATTTTTCCATTTTCCAACAAATGGGCTTCATATCCCTTTGCAGCATCAACTAAAGCTGCCGCATTAAAATGCAAGAAGTTGTTTTCAATAAATTGACTAATAGGGCCTTTACTCATGGTAGCGTTGTTCTAGGTTTGGTAGTTTGCTTGGTGTCAAAGAAAAACTATTTTTTTAAAACTTCAAACGAAAATTTATTTTTTATCATACCCCAGTATTTTCAATACATCATCGGAGGTTTGTTGGGGTGAAAAAACCTCTGTTGCAATGATGCCATTTTCATCCCGATCAATAAGAATGTGTTTGGGTTGCGGAATCAAACAGTGGTGTAATCCGCCAAACCCACCAATCGTTTCTTGGTACGCTCCAGTGTTAAAGAAACCAATATACAAAGGCTTTTCTTTATTGTATTTCGGCAAATACACCGCGTTCATGTGCTGTTCAGAATTGTAATAATCATCGCTATCACATGTCATACCTCCCAGCAATACGCGTTCGTAGGTGTCATTCCATCGGTTGACCGCCAGCATCACAAAACGTTTGTTAATCGCCCAAGGATCGGGAAGTGTCGTGATAAACGAACTGTCAATCATATTCCAGTTTTCCCGATCGTTTTGTTTCTTTTGGTAAAGGACTTGGTAAATTGCTCCACCGCTTTCGCCCACTGTAAACGAACCAAATTCGGTAAATATATGCGGGACTTCCACCTCGGCATCATCACAGGCAATTTTGATTTGATTCAAAATCTCGTCCACCATATATTGGTAGTCGTATTCAAAAGCAAGCGAATTTTTAATCGGAAACCCACCACCAATATTTAAGCTGTCGAGTGTGGGACATTCCTTCTTGAGGGCAATGTATACTTTCATACACTTGAGCAATTCATTCCAATAATAGGCCGTATCGCGAATTCCCGTATTGATAAAGAAGTGTAGCATTTTCAACTCCACTTTCTTATTTTCTTGAATTTGCTTACGGTAAAATGGAACAATATCCTTGTACCCAATGCCCAAACGAGAAGTATAGAACTCAAATTTTGGTTCTTCTTCGGCAGCAATGCGAATTCCTATTTTGAATTTTCCCTTGATTTGCTCTTGCAACAAATCCAATTCCTCATAATTGTCAATGACAGGAATCGTTTTATTGTGGCCGTTGTTGATCAAACGAGCGATGTTTTCTACATAAGCATCGCGTTTGAAACCGTTGCAAACCACATAAGTGTTCTTGTTGATTTTGCCATTTTCCAAAAGCTTTTCAACAATATTAATGTCAATTGCTGAAGACGTTTCAATATGAATGTTGTTTTTAAACGCTTCATTCATGATGAACTCGAAGTGCGAACTTTTGGTGCAATAACAATAATAGTATTTTCCTTCGTACCCAATTTTTTCCATGCCTTTACGAAACCAACCTTTGGCTTTGTTGATGTTGCTGGAAATTTGCGGTAGGTAAGTGAATTTTAGCGGAGTACCATACTCCTCTACCAATTTCATCAAGTCAATATTGTGAAAAAGAAGGGTGTCTTTGTTAAGCGTGAACTCTTCTTGAGGAAAATAAAAGGTTTGATTTATTAAGTCGAAATATTTAGTATTCATTTTACCGTTTGAAAAAGATTAAATTAAAAACAAATGCAAATGCTTAGTAAACGTTTTTAATTTTTCAAACGCGTAAATTTTCATAGACAATCGATAAGTCCATGGTGTAATCTGAAAGTTGGATGTGAAAAAAACAGTCGAATTTAGGAATAAAAAAAGAAGCAATAGCACCTTGAGGTATCGATTTACAAAGGTCGATACGGTGCGAATCTACAGCGGCTTTAACATTTTTATTCATCCCCGCAAATGTAAAAAATAATAAAATCGATTTACAATAATTTTCAAAAAAAATATCAGTTGTTTAAGAAGTCGAAAGCTGCTGTAATTAATTCGTTTTCAACTGTTTCGTGAAGTTTCGTTTTCCCGATTCCCTCCAACAATGCAAACTGAATTTGACCGTATTCATTTTTCTTGTCGTGAATCAAATATTCTCGGATGTAGTGTTGGTCTTCTTCGGTAATGGGAAAGGGGTCGAAAATTGGTTGTAATGTGGTTTTTATTCCCAATAAATCAACCGCTGAAAGGTACCCTTTTTGGTGTGAGATAAAAGCTTCCATGAGCATTCCTAGTGCAATGGCTTCCCCATGTAATAGGGGCGTGTCTGAATTTAAATAATGACTTTCAATTGCATGTCCCAATGTGTGTCCAAAATTGAGTGCTTTGCGAATTCCATTTTCGGTGGGGTCTTGGGAAACGATTTCATTTTTTATGGCAACAGAACGGTGAATTAAAGCGTCTAAATCGGTTAGGTCCAAATTGCTTAAGTGACTCAACTGTGCCCAATAGAGCGCATCGTGAATCAAACCGTGTTTGAACATTTCTGCCAAACCTGATCGCATTTGACGAGCAGGAAGTGTTTGTAAATAGGTACTGTCAATAAGCAGGAGTTTGGGATTATGAATCACACCCACTTGATTTTTGAGCAATCCTAAATCTACGCCATTCTTGCCACCAATAGCGGCATCTACCATGCCCAATAAGGTGGTGGGGACATGAATAAAATCAATTCCCCGTTTGAAAGTAGCCGCTACAAATCCCCCTAAATCGGTGATTACGCCACCGCCAAGATTGATTAATAAAGACTTCCGATCAGCGCCCATCTCAGTGAGTAAGGTCCACAACTCCATACAGGTTTGTATCGTTTTCATCGACTCTCCCGGTTCGATTTCAATAATTTCAACAGGTGCTGTCGTTTCAAGCAGCGATAAAAAGTGGGGAGCACAGTATTCATGGCTGTGAGTATCGGTCAAAACAAATACTGTTGAATATTTTTTTTGGGTAATGTATTGATTCAGCGCGGAATATCCCGCTTCGTTAAATTCAATGGGATACCCATTAGCCATGATTGCTTGCATTATTGTCAATTTTGAGTCCAAAAATACACCATTTTTTGGTTTTTTTTCACCTAGAAATTGATACATTTGTGTACTTTCAAACCACTATGGAGAAGATATTTAACAATACAGAAGTTGCCTTCAGTTTGAAGACCGACACCGAGTTGGATCGGGCTTATTTTTTGTTTAAAATGATTGCCAGCCAACCCTTAGTTCGCATTGGAACAGCGGTTACCAATTTTGCCATCAAAGCGCATTTACCGGTAGAAGGATTGATCCGCGCTACGGTGTTTGACCATTTTTGCGGTGGAACTACTGAAGTCGATTGCCTTTCGGTGGTTGACAAAATGTATACCAAAGGGGTTTCTTCGGTCTTGGATTATTCTGTCGAAGGAAAAGAGGAAGAGGCACAATTTGATGCCGCTTTGAATATGACGTTGAAAACCGTTGATTTCGCCAAAGAACGAAGTGCAATTCCTTTTGCCGTTTTTAAACCTACGGGATTGGGTCGCATAGCCTTGTATGAAAAAGTGGGATTAAAACATCCGCTCACTGAAGCGGAACGTTCCGAATGGAATCGCGTGCAAGAGCGATTTGATATTATTTGTAAAACGGCCTGTGCGAAAGACGTCGCCTTATTGATTGACGCCGAAGAAAGTTGGATGCAAGATGCCGCCGATGCAATCGTTGAAGAAATGATGCGCCGCTACAACCAAAAGAAAGCCATCGTTTTTAATACCTTGCAACTATACCGTTGGGATCGTATGGAGTATTTAAAACAATTGCATGCTAAGGCTGAAAACGATGGGTTTTATATTGGTATGAAGTTGGTGCGTGGCGCCTATATGGAAAAAGAAAACAATCGAGCGCAACAGCACGGGTATCCAACGCCTATTTGTGCCGATAAAGCCGCTACCGATGCCAATTATGATACGGCTGTAGACTACATGATGATACATTTAGACCGAATGGCCATTTTTGCAGGGACGCATAATGAAGAAAGCTCGTATAAATTAATGGCCAGTATGGAACAAAAAGGTATTGCCAAAAATGACCCTCGCATTTGGTTTGGCCAATTGTATGGCATGAGTGACAATATCAGTTACAATCTTGCCAGTCAAGGCTATAATGTGGCGAAATACCTGCCCTTTGGACCCGTACGTGATGTGATGCCTTATCTGATTCGTCGTGCCGAAGAGAATACCTCTGTGGCGGGACAAACGAGTCGCGAATTGAACCTGTTGAAGACCGAACGCGAACGACGAAAATTAGATCGATAAGTGAAGATTTATATAGTATAGCGGTTTTTTAGGCCGCTTTTTTTGTTTTCCAACGGGTTAAAAACGGGGCATTCCCCGATAATGGATACACATAAAAACGGTTGCAAACCTCCCATAATGGTGAGTTTTCTATGGGGTCAATAATCACTCCGATAGTGTTCTTATAATACGAATGAATAAATGTCATTTGATTGCCTTTGCGGTAAATGAAACCCACATGAATGTCGCCAAATCCGATGAAATGAATACCCTCGGGAATTTTTTCAGCTAACATTTTTTTACCTGAATCTGCATCAGAAAATGTCAAGGTGAGGTAAGGGTCTTTTTCACTCAAATAGCGTGCCTCATCTTCGGGACCCAATTGCGCCATTCGGTAACGATTAAGAGTAACCCCTGCATCGCGGAGCACCGTTGCCACAAAGTAGCTACACGCCACCGGTTGCGTTCCGGGTTGCTCGGGATGCCCATCAAATGACCATGGCGTTCCAACCCAATACGGAATGAGGTGATGCACCATAATGGCTGTAAAAACACGAGACGTTTCTTCGTTAGAGAACGCTGCATTAAGAGCATTTTTCAGGTCTTTCACCACCTTCTTTTCTTGGGAATAACTTCTTTGGGAGGGCTTTGTAAAACGCAAGGAAGCTGGTTCTAGTGTCACTTTTTCCAACGTTATAGGTGTTGCAGGTGTATTTTGACAGCTTATCCATAAAGGAAAGCACAAAAGTAAATGTCGGAGTTGCATAATACGTTTTTATTATAACTCCGACATTCTATTTTTATTACATTCTAAAATTAATCGCGAAGATTAATCGATGTTCCTCTTTTTTTAAATCGGCTGTCCAGTTATCGGGGACAGGTGCATCGGCAAATCCCGTAGGGGAAGTTGTGCCCCCTCTTGCAGCAAAATAGGGTACGTTGGATTTACGGTAATTGTATTCTAGTCGAAAAGTAACAAAATCGTTGGGCATCCAGTCAAACGTAGCACTCGTTTGAAATAAACGTAACTTTTCTCCATTAGTCATTGCAATTTCATAGTTATTCGGAGTTGTCGTGGTTTGTGCAGGAGTAAAAGCTAAGTAGCTTCCAGGGTTAGTGACATAATCGGCACGGGTGGTTAAGGCGAGTCGATTGTCATTCCACCAAATGCGATGTGCTAGGGAACTTCCTGCCATAAAGTTAGATTTTCTAGACACGCCTGAGCCATTTTGAAATCCGTAATGGTTGTTCAAACTAAAAGCGGCTTGGGAAATCCCCTGTTTTTTATTTTTAGGACGATAATAGCGATACACTACACTATTATCATGATGAAAACGCACTACATCGGACAGACTGCCATCGGGATTTCGGCTATCTCTACCTAAATAAAAATTGGCTACCAACTGAATATTTTCGTGGGGTCGGTAATAGTTTGAATTCCCAATTCCCGGACTTTTACTCCAACTATTGTAGGTTTGCCAACCGTTGAGCAACCATAATTCGGTTCGGTAGTTTTTGGTGGGGAAATATTGCACGCGAGCGCCTTGAAAGTAAAATGGGGTAAAATCACACACCATACTGCGTTGGTAGCTCCAATTTTCTTGGGTTATGTAGCTTTCTAGTCCGATATAACTCATAAAAATCCCCATTTCAAAATTCAATCCATGATTGATATCAAAGTGATACCCTGCGGCGGCCTCGCGAATAAACTTTAAATTTCCAGTTCCTGTATTCCGACCACGGTTGACCGAACCGTCTGTTTCTTGGATAATATGAAGCATACTTCCGGTTTGTAACCACAATCGACCAATAGTGTTTTTGTAATTGGTTTCCAAACCTATACTTGCCAAAGCAATACTAAATTCGTTGGTGCGACCTGTAACTGCAGAAATCGTTTGTGTATTGTCTTTGGGTTGATTAAAATTGTAATTAAAATACCCATCCAAATAGACGACACCCGTAACAACGGTTTCGCCATTTTTATCTTTCAATTGTAATGGAAAATCGTTTTGTCGGTTTTGACCGTTTATCCAGCGAAGGTTGTAATTTTCAAAAGGGATTTTTGTGGAATCGGTTTGTGCTTGGGCAATCATAGTGAAGCACAAACTTCCTAGAATGTGTTTGATTTTCATAAACAATATAATAAATTAAAAGTAGATATGTATTTGATTTTCAAATAGAAAAACAGAACTAATTTCTTCGTGTTTTATCGTAATGCCTTCCAATTGGAGTAGTTGAATTATTGTAGGTGTAGGCGCAAATGGATCCACTTCATGGAAGTCCCAACGCTCTACAAAATGACGGGTTCCATGATAAAATCCGGTGAAAACGCCACAATAATGTTGGCCGTTGTGCAACTCCAATCGAACTTTCAATTCCTTTAAACCTTCTAGTTGTTCGTATAAGATTCGAGATTTATCCGTTTCCATTATGCTCACGATGAAGTTCAAACGGTGCTGCAGGTTGATATACAAGCGGTACATCCTCTACAATGACATCACTTTTATCCAAACCAAAGGCTTTTTCATCACTAATGCCCAAGTGTTTCATGTAGTAATAACTGTTTAGTAAAATGCCGTCTCGAATTGAAAATTCATTTTCAACCGATAAATATTTTTCAATAACTATAAATTTAAAATCGGGTTCGCTATTGTATTTGGTCGAACCATCGGGACGAATGTGCAGATTGAGTTCCTTACATTCTACCAAATCGTTTACAATTTTCTTAAAAAGCAATTCGGTTTTGGGTTGTATACGGAAACCGATATTGATGTTTACCTTTATGACTTTATCGTCGATAAGCTCAGATACTGTATAGTTCAAGGTATAAGGGTCATTGGTGCGATTGAGATGAAGGAACCAGTAGACATCGGCACGTTTTGGTTTTTTGCTAAAAATTGATTTTATGATTTTTTCCTCAATTTGTGTTCTTCGGTCTGCTTTGGTTAAATACACTAAATGAGTTGCTGTTTTTGGTATAGAGTCATCTTCGCTAAGCTCTTGTAACAATTGAGTATACTGTCCCAATTCGGAGAAACGCGTGTACCGATTGTGAATTTTTCGGGCTTCATACCAAATATACATCACTATGAATATCCCTAGTTCGAAAAATAAAAACATCCAACGCTCTTTGATTTTAGCTACATTAGCGACAAAAAATGAGGTTTCAACAATACTGAACAACGCCAATAAACCAATCACTTGCCAACGTTGCCATTTCAAACGATAATACAGGAAATAACCTAATAAAACGGTAGTCATCATCATTGTAATGGTAATGGAAAAACCATAAGCGGCCTCCATGTGTTCCGAAGAACGGAAATAGAGAATCATCAATACACATCCAAACCACAATACCGTATTGACGGAGGGAATATAAATTTGTCCCTTAAGTTCTGAAGGTTGGCGCACTGCCACACGCGGCCAAAAATTTAAGTTCATCGCTTCATTGATGAGGGTATAACTTCCGCTGATTAAGGCTTGAGAAGCAATTACGGTAGCCATGGTTGCAATGATAATTGAAGGCAGCAAGAACCAATCGGGGACAATTTCATAAAACGGATTTTTTCCATCCAAAAAATCACTCTTTTGATGCATCATCCAAGCCGCTTGTCCCAGATAGTTGACAACCAAACTTATTTTTACAAAAACCCAACTGATGCGAATGTTTTTCAATCCACAATGTCCTAAATCTGAGTATAAGGCTTCAGCACCTGTAGTACATAAGAAAACCGAACCCAACAACCAGAATCCTGCAGGATACTGACTCAGCATTTCATAGGCATAATAAGGATTTAAGGCTTTTAATATCTCTGGATGATACGTGATTTGATGTAAGCCCAATAGGAATAGCATACCAAACCAAACCAACATAACGGGTCCAAAGAAGCGTCCGATGATATGTGTTCCAAAGCGTTGGAAGAAAAAGAGTAAGGAAAGAATAACAATGACAATTCCAATGGTCATTGAATTCCCCGCGACAATGGTGTTTTCAAATCCTTTGACCATACCCAAACCTTCCACCGCCGAAGCTACTGAAATGGGTGGCGTGATAATTCCATCCGCGAGGAGTGTTGTGGCTCCCAAAATAGCAGGTATGACTAGTTTTTTGCCATAGCGTCGTACCAAGGCATAGAGTGAAAAGATGCCTCCTTCGCCATTGTTGTCGGCTTTTAATGTAAGCCAAATGTATTTGATTGATGTTTGTAAGGTGAGTGTCCAAAAAATTGCGGATACACCTCCATAGACTAAAATTTCTTCGATTTTGCGGTCGCCCATGACCGCGCGTAAGGCATAGAGCGGACTCGTTCCGATGTCCCCATAAATAATTCCGAGTGCCACCAAAACGGAGGCTAAAGTAACTTTTTGTGAAAGCGTTTGCTTTGTATTCATGACGATTAACTTTGATGGGACAAAGTTCGGGCGTCATCTATTGGTAAAATCTAAAGAAATAGGAGCGGCGTATAAAGATTATATAAAGAGGAAATGGTTTTAAACTTAATTTATAATTTAAAATTTATAATTTAAAATTTAAAATATTCAAACAAACCGATAGCCCACGCCACTTTCGGTGAGGATATGTTCGGGTTTGTTGGAATTGGATTCGATTTTTTTGCGAAGGGTTCCCACAAATACACGTAAATACTGTGTTTCTGTTTGTGCCCCCACGCCCCAAATTTCTTTTAAAATGAATTGATGGGTGAGTACACGGCCTTCATTTTTGATTAAAAGGGCTAGTAATGTAAATTCTGTAACGGTCAGTTTGATTATTTCCCCAGCTTTTTTTGCTGTATGGGCCGTTAAATCGACTTCTAGTTCGCCCGAAATGTATACAGTTGCACCATTAGTCGATTGCTGACTACGCAGTGCCGAACGAATGCGTGCTTGTAATTCTGCCGTACGAAAGGGTTTGGTCAAATAATCGTTGGCACCTTGGTCTAAGGCTTTGACAACATCCGCTTCTTGGTCTAATGCGGAAATAATAAAAACAGGCTTTTGGTACCATAATCGTAATTCACGCAGTACGTCATGGCCACTTTGATCGGGCAAGCCCAAATCCAACAGAATTAAATCGGGATTGTGGTTGGCCGCCAAAAGAATGCCTTGTTTTCCGTTTTCTGCTAACATTACTTTGTAATCACTGTTCTCTAACGTGATTTCAAGCAAACGCCGAATCTGGGGTTCGTCATCAATGATTAAAATCCTCGCATTATTCATTTTTCAACTGATTCACATAATTGGTTGCTACCGGAATTTGCAAGGTAACTTGTAATCCTCTCGATGGGACTTTACGGTTTTCGGCTTTCACGGCTCCTTGTAAAACCTCAATATAGCCTTTAACTATCGATAAACCCAAACCTGTTCCTCCCGTTTGAGTATGGGACAATCGATAAAATTTTTCAAAAACGGACGTCAAGTGTTCCTCAGGTATACCCGAACCTTCGTCGGTAATTGTGAGTGTTAACTGGTTATTTTCAACCCAAACATCAATCCATACCGCACCCGAAGTATACAGTAAGGCATTTTTTAAAACATTCAATATGATTTGTTCCCACAATCCCGCATCTGTTTGGCATAAAGGAAGATGTTCATTCACATGAAATTCTATACGATTTTGATTGGGGAAATGATTTTGAAGCGCACTTTGTATGATATCATTTACATCACACCATTCCATTTTAGGAGCTAACAAACCCGATTCTAACCGACTTACATTTAAAATGTTATTCACTTGCAAATGCAATTGGTGTCCCGCCGATTCAATTTGCTGTAACAATTCCGACTCTTCCTTTTCTGCTAATTTTGTTTTGAACGATTGCAATGTTTCTGCTGAACCAATAATGGTTGCAATCGGCGTGCGTAATTCATGGGAAAGGGAATTGAAAAAGGTCGAATATAAGATTAGTGTACGTTCTTTCTGGGCTTGCTCTTGGTTTTTTTGCTCCATTCTCCGAATACGACGCATGAACACCACATTCACCATGGCAATGATAAAATACATGGTGAAGAGTAAAATGTCTTCGGGACTGGAAATGTGAAAGGTGAATAAAGGAGGAATAAAAAAGAAATTCCAAACTAAGGCACTCAGTGCAGCCAATACCAAAATAGGAATGATTTCGAAGGTCATGGCCATAATAGAAACGGTCATAAGCAAAAGCAAAGCAACCACGCGATGGCCTAAAACGTCACGAAAAATAAAGCACGGCAAACAAACTAGCATTAAAATAAGTCCCCCAGATACCAGTTGTTTCACCGAATTCGTTTGTTTCATACTGCAAAATTAGCCAGAATAGTGTAAAGAAAATATAAATTAATCATCGATTCATTTGCTCCAAAAACTTTTTTTAGCTACATAGCGTGCAATATGCATTTTCACTTTTTTCTAAGGGTAAAAGTTGAGAAATAGATTCAGTACATAGGAGTTTGATTTGTAATGTAGATTCTACTTCTTTTAAAAACTTTATCAGATGGGCTTTTTCAAAAATGGCCCGCCGCTTTACGATGTTTTTTAAGTTCGAGCTACAAGCCTAAATACACTATAGTATCATGCGGCTAAGCGATGTAACCCGATTTAGATTAGTTGGTTTGCATCGCCTCTCGTATTTGGTCATTGGTTTACAAGTAGAACGAAAAGTCATTAAGTACAATATTTAAACGGCTATATAAGGCTTAAATGCGTAAAAAGGTGCTCAAATTCGCTACATTCAAAGCATTAGAAATCGTCGGTTGCGATGGCTCAATGGTATAAATTCCTGTGGTGAAAGATTCAGGTACTGTGTCATTCCCATTGATGGCCACCAAAAGTGCTTGAAGGTTCCCATTTTTAGCAAACAATCCAACTTTTGCAAATGTTAAAAATAGTTTATCGTTATCGAAATTTAAATTATTAACAAATTCTTTTTTTTTGGACAGTTTTTAGGGATATGTCAATAAAAATCAAAAGATTTTGTTGCATAATCTAATGGGTTTGTTGAATTTTGGGCACAAATTAGGTTCAATGGATACCCAACATTACATCAGTTCGGAGGTTTTGACTTTAGAACAATTGCACGAAATCATTCATCAAGGCAAAAAATTGACTTTATCGGAGGATGCGAAAGTAAACATTCAAAAATGCCGTACGTATTTGGATGAAAAAATGGCGGCGCAAAGTGACCCTATTTACGGGATAAATACCGGATTTGGGTCGTTATGTAATGTCAAAATTTCCAATGACAACTTATCGCAATTGCAAGTGAACTTGATGAAGTCACATGCTTGTGGTACCGGACCCGAAGTTCCTCATGATATTGTCAAATTGATGCTTTTGTTGAAAGTACAATCGTTGAGCTATGGCCATTCGGGTGTGCAATTAGCAACGGTAGAACGCTTGATTGACTTTTATAACCATGATATACTTCCAGTAGTCTACGAACAAGGCTCATTGGGTGCCAGTGGTGATTTAGCACCGTTGGCCCATTTATGTTTACCCTTGATTGGTGAAGGTGAAGTGTATGTGGACGGTTTTCGCCAACCCGCGGTCAAAGTGTTACAAAACAAAGGTTGGGAACCGATTGTGCTTCAGTCTAAAGAAGGTTTGGCATTATTGAACGGGACGCAATTCATGAGTGCATACGGGTGTTATGTGTTGTTAAAAGCGTTGAAACTTTCGTATTTAGCGGATGTGGTTGCTGCCATTTCTTTAGAAGCTTTTGACGGACGTATCGAACCTTTTGATGATTTGATTCATTATGTTCGCCCGCACAAAGGACAGGTGACGACGGCTGAACGCATGCGCGATTTGTTGGAAGGCAGCGAAATCATTGGGCAACCCAAACAACATGTACAAGATCCGTATTCCTTCCGTTGTATTCCTCAAGTCCACGGGGCGAGTAAAGATGCCTTAGACTATGTAAAAAAAGTGTTTAAAACGGAAATCAATTCGGTAACCGATAATCCCAATATCTTCCGCGAAAGTGATAAAATCATCTCAGGGGGGAATTTTCATGGGCAACCCTTGGCCTTAGCGCTGGATTTTATGGGTATAGCCTTAGCCGAAATCGGAAATATCTCTGAACGCCGTACCTATCAATTGATTTCAGGATTACGCGGTTTGCCGGCTTTCTTAGTCAATGATCCCGGACTCAATTCTGGATTTATGATTCCGCAATATACGGCGGCAAGTATCGTGAGTCAGAATAAACAACTGGCCACTCCCGCTTCGGTAGATAGTATTGTGTCGAGCAACGGACAAGAAGACCATGTGAGTATGGGTTCAAATGCCGCAACAAAAGCTTTACGCATTGTTGACAATTTGGAACGTATTTTAGCGATTGAGTTAATGAATGCCTCTCAGGCCATTGAATTCCGTCGTCCTTTACGCAGTAGTGAGTTTTTGGAAAGTTTCATAAAATCCTATCGCGAAGAAGTGCCGCTAGTAGAAGTCGATCGAATTTTGCATTACGATATCGAAAAATCGGTAGCGTTTTTGAGCAGTTTTGTGATTGATATGGAATAGTAGTGCTTACAACGGCTCTTGTTTTTTCCGAAACCAATCGCCTACACGTTGCCAAAGATTCCGAGGCCCGTTGAATTCCTTGCCATCGACCCAAAAATGACTTTTCTCCGTAAGGTGATAGCTTTTTCGTCCGTCGGGATGTTCCGTTTTGGTGCAACTGGTTAACGGAAAACTCAATTCGTGTTCAACACCATTTTTTCTAAATTTTCCTTTAAAATAACCCGATTCTTGAATTGTTAATCCCACAAATTGATAGACCGTTATGTTTCTTTTTTCATCGACAGCTGAAAAATCAGCATCGGTGAGTTCGACTTCCCGGGTATCGACATTTTTATAAAATGAAATTTCGATTTCCAGTTCACGATTATCTTTGTCAATATTGATGCCTCGTTGTCCCCGCAAATAGAAGCAATTCATAAAAGTTTCATAGCAATTCGTTTGGGCATTAAATTGCACGGGAACCGCAGTTTCTTCCCATCTTTTTTCCCCTTTCTCATTCAATACCAAACGCCAAACCTTCATGTCAGGGTCAAATTTTTTGCCTTTGGCCAATGGAAAACAAAAGCGCACCATCGTATTGGCGTTAACGGTTTTAAAGAAGTCTTCATTCGGTTCAAACAAATACATTCCGGCCGTTTTAATCAATCTTTCGTTGCTATCAATGGCAAATACATGGTCGCGAATCATATATTCGCTAGTAAAATAGGCCGCAATGTTTTTGAAATACGGTTCTTCAAAGGCAATCGTATCCATCGTTTCCTCCATCAATCCACAGCCACGAATACGTCGGTGTTCGATAGCTACGCTTCGTTGCTTGGCATTTGAATCAAAAAATGAACAAATACCACCGCCTTTGTAAACTAATTCGAATTCCTCAATCCCTTTCTGACGTAAATAGTCCGCTGCCGAAGTAGCACGTTGTATTGAGAGCCACTGATTGTAGGCAAGCGGTCCTGTTTCATCCGTATACCCTGTAACGTGAAATTCATGTTTTAAACCTATTCCCTTGTTATACGGAAAAAGTGAATCCAATTGCTTTTGGTGCAAAGCGGTGAGTCGAAATTGGTTGGTGTCAAAATAGAGCGTGGTTTCCGATTTTTCAGTTGCGCGTTGTGCCCAAACCGAACCCAAAACAAGGCTATTCAATACCACCCGTAGTAAGAAATTTTTCATGTAGCTATTCGTTTTGTTTGATTATTTTTCCATATCGGGTTTGTTCCCCAATCCTTATTTTTAAGTAATACACTGCATTGGGTAATCCGGTCAGGTTCAATGTGTATTCAGTAGCCGATTCCGTTCGGTAAAAAATTAATTTTCCTGTAGTGTCGAATAAAAAGACTTCGCTTGTGGGCTGGTCCACACGAAGGGTGACCACATCGGTTGTGGGGTTGGGCGCATACGTAAACGTAACGGGCTTATCTTTAGCACTTTGTTCATCCAAAAGTGTGTTTTGTGCAAAGTCTTTTTCCTCTTGATCGCAATGATTTACGGCACTAAATTGCTGTATAATTCGTAGCAACAGTTCATTCAGCATTTCCACTTTACTACTTTCTGCCGAGGGTGTGATGTGATTTTCGCCAATGCCACTGTGGTTGGTCAACGTGAGGTAGGTTCCATTGGTTTCCAAAGCCAAAGCGCGCATCAAATATTCGGTCGATTTGTCGATACCACTAGCGGCTAGAGGAATAATTCGAATGCCTTTTTCGGCTGCTTGTCGCCCCAAGAGATGAAGTTTTTTAATGGTGGCCTCCGAGTAGTGTGGCGGTGCATCCAATACCACAAAAAGGAGTCTTGAAGTCGCATCGTCCTCCCAACTCATCTGGTGAATAGCATGCTCCAAGCCTTCAATGACAGCTTCAGGATAATCCCCGCCGCCACCAGCGCTTTGTTTTTTGATAAATTGTATCACGTTGGGAATCGCAGTCGTAAAATCAAAGTTTTTTACCACATAATCGTCACCTATGTCGCGGTAAAATAAACTACTCATCGCCACAATGGCATCAGGTAGCTGTTGTTTTGTTCTTTCGATGACATCATATAATTCCGATTGTAAATAGTTGATTTCGTCTCCCATAGAGCCCGTAGCATCAATCATAAATCCAATGTTGATTTTGGATTGGTATGTGCATTCGTTTTGAAAGGTATAGCTATTGATGCCGTCGTGAAATTCTTTGGGATTAATACATAATACGGTACCTGATTCATCTGTGATTTGAAGTCCCGTTCCCACGGCACTATCTTCAGTTTCGGGCATTTTCCATAATTCAGCGCTACCCGTGTTGTCGGTGCGGGCCGTCCATAATGTAGTTGCTCCCGATTGCAACCGTACTTTTTTATTTACGATTGGGTACCCTTTTTCATTTTTTAGGACCAATGAATAGCGATGCTTGGGACAGATTTTCCAGTAATTCTTCCATTGATTCAGTTCGTTTTCGGTAAGGCCTTGCCAATAGGTGTAGTGACTAAAGTCGTTGACTTCGGTAGCGGTTAATTGTCCCGCTTTGGGCATTGAAGTACTGCTTGATCCCGAGGTAGAGGGTGCCGCGGGCTTCGTTTCGACCTCAGCAACGGCCACTTTTTTGGGAGCCATTGCCAAATCGGAAATGCTTGAAATTCTTTTTATTTTTGTCGAATGATAGGGCAATACTACCACCTCTTCCAAAGTCACAGAAGCGTCTTCAAGCACCACATTCATAATCGGATGGGTTACTTTTATTTCGACGGGACGGTAACCTAAAAATGAAATGATTAATACGTCACCCATTTTTGCATCGATGCCATAATACCCCTCAATATCAGTATACACGCCCTTGGTTGTTCCTTTAATTTGAACCGTTGCGCCGGGGAGCGAACCCGTGGCGTCAAATACACGTCCAATCACTGGGTTTTTAAACGGATTATCATACCGTTCATGATTGTTGACTTCAATCCGTTGGATTTTTTTGACCCGAGCGTAACGTCGATGACTACGTTGTTTGGCTCGTCGATCGAGGCGATCTTCTTTTAATTGTTGCTTTTTTTCTTGTTTGATGATTTGACGTTCCAATTTTGCAATGGCAATCGTCCAATCGTCTGTATCTTTGGCAATTACCCTGTAGTTTCGATTCGGAGTGATGAGGCGAAGCACATCATTTCTCTTTCCTTTAATCACAAACGTTCCCGTTGTCGAGGTCACCGTGGCGTGATTATTATTTAGATTAATGATTTCGATGCCCGATTTATCTTGCAGTTTGTCGCTTTCAATCGTGCCGCGTAGCGTTTGACACCAGGCAGAAGGCATTACAAAAAGCGCCCATATAAGGCAGCAAAAATAGGAGAGGGAGGTTGGAATTCGTTGCATACATTCGTTTTTTAGTAAAGAGTGTATCGAACACCAAAAGGTTGGAAAGTGCTGTTCTTTTTTGTGGCAGCAACCCAATTAGTCGTACTATTCCATCCCCACCCGCTGTACGCTGTATCCCCGATATTGATCGGGGGATGCCGCTCCCATCGGGGCTGAATCGAAGGGGGTCGTTCTAACTAAAATTCCCGAAACAATACACTTAAAATCCCCAACAAAGCGGGAACACTTTGCACATAAAAAATTCGTTTACTGGCCGTAGCTGCGCCGTACAATCCTGCGATGAACACACAGATTAAGAAAAATAAGGCCACATTTTTACTCCAAATCGGATCCGTAATGGCCAGCGACCACAGTAATCCTGCGGCCAAAAATCCGTTGTAAAGTCCTTGATTGGCAGCCATGACCTTCGTTTTTTCAAACAAATCTTCAGGAAGGCTTTTAAAAACTTTTTTGGCTTGGGTCGTCCAAGCAAACATTTCCAACCATAATATGTAGCCGTGCAACAACGCTATGGCTGCAATAAGGCCTTTTGAAACTATTTCCATTTGAAATTCTTTTCTATTGATTTAATCATTTCTCCCGCAATATCTTTGTTCGTCGCTCCTTCAATGCCCTCCAAACCTGGAGAAGAATTCACTTCCAACAAAAGTGGCCCTTTGGAAGAGCGAATGATGTCCACGCCGGCCACTTTCAAATCCATCGCTTTGGCGGCTTTGATGGCAATGCGTTTTTCTTCGGGAGTCACTTTGACCACAGAGGCGGTTCCCCCCATATGAATATTAGCCCTAAATTCCCCTGGAGCGGCTTCCCGTTGCATGGCGGCTACTACTTTACCATCGACAACAAACAAGCGTAAATCCTTTCCATCGGCTTCTTTGATGAATTCTTGTACCAAGATATTGGCATTCAAACTTTTGAAGGCATTAATTACCGATTCTGCGGCTTTTTTGGTTTCGGCCAAAACCACTCCTTTTCCTTGTGTTCCTTCCAAAAGTTTGACAATCAATGGAGTGCCGCCCACCATTTTTATCAAATCATCGGTATCCAAAGGCGAATTGGCAAAACCTGTAGTTGGGATATCGACGCCGTGGTGGAGTAATAGTTGTAATGAATACAATTTGTCTCGGGATTGGGTGATGGCTTTGGCTGAGTTTAAGCAATACACTTTCATCGCCTCAAATTGCCGGGTGAGCGCACAGCCATAAAAGGTAATGCTGGGACGAATACGCGGAATAATCGCATCGAAATTGTCCAATATTTTACCACCGCGGTAATGAATTTCAGGTTTGACCGCATCGAGTTTCATATAACATTCTTTGATATTCAAAAAATGCATTTCATGGCCCCGCATTTCCCCCGCTTCCATGATACGGCGGTTACTGTAGAGTTCAGGATTACTGGCCAACAAACCAATGCGTAAACCGGTTCGTTGTGCCACCGCTTTTTGGTAAATTTCCTTGAGGTATTCTGTAGTGGGTTCGCCCAACAAGTATTTCTGTTCTGGATCGACCAAAATCCGACCACTCATCGCTTCACGTCCCAATAACATTCGAAATCCCATGGAATCACGATTGGTCAAGGTAACTTCTACCGACCAATACTCGTCACCCAATTGCAAATCGGTCTGGATAACATAGCGCTGTTCGCGATAGCCGCTCGAGCTTTTAACCACCCGTTTGTCGACCACTTTGGCCTCACAATGAATGATTGTTTTTTGATTTTTTTGTATAGGATTGATGTCAAATTTTACCCAAGTTTCGCCCTCTTTTTGAAAAGGCGCAATATTGACCGCATGTAGCGCTGAGGTTTTTGCTCCCGAATCGACGCGCGCTTTTATAGTAGGAAGTCCCAACTGTGGAAACCCACACCATTCTTCCGAACCTAAGATGAGTTTTTGCATGATAAAAAAAATAAACCACGAAGAAACGAAATAAATGATTTCGATTACTCGTGGTTCGTTTTTAAAGTTATGAAATGATTAATTTGTTGTTTCGCCCTTTTTTTGAACGGTTACCGATAATTCTTCGGCTCCTTCTTCAATGTCCATAAAAATCTCGTCGCCTGAATTAATCTTGGCGGTGATGATTTCCTCGGCAAGCGCATCTTCAACATACTTTTGAATGGCTCTTTTCAACGGTCGAGCTCCAAATTGTCTGTCAAAACCTTTGTCAGCAATAAATGCTTTGGCTGTATCGGATAAGGAAAGCGTGTATCCTAAATCGGCAATACGCGCATACAATTTGGACAATTCGATTTCAATAATTTTATCAATATCTTCTTTTTCCAATGAATTAAAGACAATCACGTCATCAATACGATTCAAAAATTCAGGCGCAAAGGTTTTCTTCAATGCATTTTCGATAATACTTTTCGAATGATCATCGGCTTGGGCGACTTTTGCGGCCGTTCCAAATCCAACCCCTTGACCGAAATCCTTCAACTGTCGTGCTCCCACATTGGAAGTCATTATGATGATGGTATTTTTGAAGTCTATTTTTCGTCCCAAACTATCGGTCAAATAGCCATCATCCAAAACCTGTAGCATCATATTGAACACATCGGGGTGTGCTTTTTCAATTTCGTCCAACAGTACTACACAATAGGGTTTACGGCGCACTTTTTCTGTCAACTGACCGCCTTCTTCATAACCCACATAGCCTGGAGGCGCACCAATTAAACGAGAAATGGCAAATTTCTCCATGTACTCGCTCATGTCGATGCGCACTAAGGCATCTTCAGAATCAAACAATTCTTTGGCCAATACTTTTGCCAATTGTGTTTTTCCAACTCCA
>NZ_JAIXWA010000014.1 GCF_027482425.1 Flavobacterium sp. | reverse complement strand
TTAAAAAACCCGAAACTAAAGTTTCGGGTTTTCTTTTGCGGAGAAAGAGGGATTCGAACCCCCGGACCTGTTACAGTCAACAGTTTTCAAGACTGCCGCAATCGACCACTCTGCCATTTCTCCAGTATATTCGCATCACTTCTGCAATGCGGTTGCAAATATATAAAGCTTTTTTGCTTTTACAAATACTTTTCATCGCAAATTCGAAAAGAATTTTGAATGAATGAGTAAAAAGCTCAAAATCAAAGCAAAAGAATAACCTGAGTGCATCTGCATTACTTTTTCTTGAATGGATCAAACGTTATACAGATGCAAATTTCCGTTGGCAGATGGATTAACCCAAACAATAGGATTTCTGCACTCTAAAACAGTAATCGAAAGAAAGAACGTGCCCTTCGGAAACATCAGGCTATATGGGATGAGAAAAATTGTATAAAATCCAGTAAATCTATCCAATCATAAATTCAAAACGCTGTAATATAGAAGATTAACTATGTTGAATAATTCAAACAAATAATTGTTTAAGCAAATATAAGAGTAAGTTTGGGGATAACCAAAGTAAAAAGCCCCAAAAACCAAAGTATTTTTCCTAAAAAAAAAAACAGGTATTTTTCCTATTGATATTTTTTAAAAACTGCAGCAAGATCTAAAATATTCATAACTCCAATTTTAGTAAATATTCGCTTTTTGTAAGTACTTATTGTTGTTGCTGCCAAATCCAATCGTTGGGTCATGGCCTGATTGGATAATCCTTGAATTAGAAGCTCAGCTACCTGAAGTTCACGGGATGACAACTTCAGTAAAGGATTAACTGAACGTCTTGGGAACTTTAACTTGCTATTCCCAATTTTCATTTTGGTTTCAAAATATTGCGATCCTTCGGTTAACAAATGTATTGTTTTGGCGAGATGCTCAATAGAATCCGTTTTTTCTAAAACCACTGATGCCCCCAATGCAAATAACTTTCGTTTAGTTTCTTCATCATAAATGGCAGAGAAAACAGCAATGTTTAAAGACTTTTTTAGACGAGATATTCGTTTAACAAGAGAATAATTAATCTTTTGTTTTACTAAAACATCAACAATAACCAAATCAAAAGTATGGTCTTTGAGGTGTTGTTCCATAACCAACTCATTAGTTGCAAAGTGAAGCTTACAACGGGATATGTCTTTAAACAAGCCTTCATAAGCATATTTCATTATTGGAACAGCATCATAAATTAAAATTGTTCTTTCCATAACGATACTGCGGTTGATTTCTAACCGATAAATTGAGAGTGCGTTGCAAGGTAAGCGATTTTTTTTTCTTACAAAAATTTAAACTAGCTAGATTTTTTTTCTATTGTCTACTTATTAAATATCTATTATTTATATATTTTTTATAGGTTTGTTTTATTAATAATTACAACTTATTAACAAAATTTTATTCTTTTTTTTAAGAACAATATATTTGAATTACGTATAAACTACTTACAAATGAAATTTAACCAAAGGAGAATCCAATCTGGCTTAAGTCTTGCCTTTTTTTTACTCATCTGGAATACAGATGGACTTGCACAGAATTGGTATTTAAATGATAATTCCACCGAGCAAGATATTTTTACTTTACAGTCAGGTACTTCTCATCATCATGGAAATTCACCAGACCAACCTTTAGACTCGTTGGCTGAAATTCTAAAGCGTTGTAAAGATGGAGACCGAATTTTTGTTGATACGGGTTCATATCCTGAATTTAATGCTACTGGGGAATTATTAATTTCACTCCCTAAGAATGTTGTTATCATTCATTTTTCAAAAAAAGAAATCTACTCAAAAAATCAATTTCCTCCAACTGTAAAAGCAACAGCTGAAGAATTTTATATTCTAAATGACCAACCTGTCAGTCGGGAAGTATACCTTCAAAACCTTCAAAAAAAGTAGTTTTATGAAAATAAGAATCCTTATTTTTAGTCTACTTTTTGGACTAAAAACTTTTGCACAACCAGCTAATGATACTTGCGCCACCGCAACATCCATTGTAGTAGGTAACGGAACCTGCAATTCCATCCTTTATGACAACACGGGCGCTACAACGATAGGAAACCCTCCTACACCATCCTGTTGGATACCCAATACGATGAGTAATACAGTTTGGTTTTCTTTTGTGGCCACTACCGCTGATATTGAACTGTCATCCAATTTTGGAGGAACTTTAGCGAACACACAAATCGCAGTGTACAGCGGAGCCTGTGGAAGTTTAACGCAAATTGCATGTCAAGAGGATGTGAACACAGCTGCGGGACTCTTTCATACCAACGTCATTTTACATGGACTTACCCCAGGAAGTACGTATTACATTGCTATAGATGGGAATGGAAATACTACGGGAACATTTGGAATTTGTGCACAAGAAGCGCAACCTTTGGGCCCTATTCTTCCCGTACAGGATTGCGCAACCTCGCAAACGCTCTGTAGTCTTGGGAATGTATCGGTACCTGATGGCCCGGGAGGTGTTGGAACTTCGGTAGAGTCACCCAGTTGTTTTGGTGCGCCAGGTGAGCGGTCCTCAAGTTGGTATACCTTTACTGCTGCTACAAATGGTGTATTAGCTTTTACCATAACTCCGAATGCTGCGGTTGACTATGATTTTGCTGTATATGACACCACAACCAGTTGTCCGGGCACTGAATTATCTTGTAATTGGAGTGGTGTTCTCGGTACTACTGGATTGGGCTGCACGGGTATTCAATGTAATCCAACCATCAATGTTGTGGCTGGAAATACCTATACCATACTTGTCGATCGATTTACAGCAAATACTTCTGCTGGGTTTACCCTCGATTTTGCGGGTACAACAGCTACGTTTGCTAGTCCTAATCCAAGTTTTACAGCAACAACAGCATGTGTAAGTAACCCAACGCAGTTTACGAATACGACTAATGGAAACTTTACCTACAGCTGGAACTTCGGAGATGGTAGTACGTCCACTGTAGAAAATCCAACACATACCTACAGTGCGGCTGGAACCTATCCGGTAACCTTATTATTAACTGCCGTTCCCGGTGGATGTCAAAATCAAATAACGCAAAATGTAACAGTAACCCCCTTACCAACCGTAGATGCTGGAGCGAATGCAACAATTTGTCCCGGCAATTGCATCACTTTGGCAGGTACTACCAATGCAATTGGAGGATCTTCAGCCCCTGTAACGTTTACAAATACTACTGCTATCGCGATTCCTGATAGTAATACCACTACTGGTGCAATCTCTACTATAGGCGTAAGTGGAATTAGTCCTGCCACAGTTACAGCAAGCAGTATAGTGTCGGTTTGTTTGAATATCACACATACATGGGACAGTGATTTGGATATATATCTACAAGCTCCCAATGGTACCCGTATTGAACTATCCACTGACAATGGTGGTATCGATGACAATTATACAAATACATGTTTTAGTATGAGTGCCACAACAGCAATTACGGCTGGGGCGGCTCCTTTCACTGGAAGTTTTATTCCCGAACAATCATTTAATTTATTCAATGGTAGTGCTATTAATGGAACCTGGCAATTGATTGTTCAAGATGATGCAGGAGGAGACTTGGGAACGCTTAATAATTGGAGCATTTCTTTTAATAATTTGCTACCAACATTTAGCTGGTCACCAACAACAGGGATGACAAATGCAAACACATTGAGTCCAACCGTATGTCCGACAACAACGACAACGTATACCTTAACTGCAAATAATGGAGTAACCTGTGTGGTTACAGATACAGTGACGATTTCTGTAAATAGTTCTACCACTCCGACTTTTAACGCAGTAGCACCTGTATGTTCTGGAACGACTTTAGTGGCTTTACCGACAACTTCAAACAACGGGATCACCGGAACGTGGGCACCCGCATTAAACAACACGGCTACGACGACCTATACCTTCACCCCCAATACGGGTCAGTGTGCCATCACCACGACCTTGACCATTACGGTGAATGCACAGGTGACGCCCACCTTTACTGCTGTAGCGCCCATCTGTTCGGGGGCAACTTTGACCGCACTTCCCACAACTTCAAACAACGGAATCAACGGTACTTGGTCACCCGCACTAAACAATACGGCCACCACCACCTATACCTACACCCCCAATACGGGTCAGTGTGCCATCAGCACGACCTTGACCATTACGGTG
>NZ_JAIXWA010000040.1 GCF_027482425.1 Flavobacterium sp. | reverse complement strand
TTGGTAAAAAAAGGCGGAATTATCTTGTAATACAGGTTTGGTTTTCTAAAATGGTTGATTCCAGCCACAATATATAAAAGGGCCATACCATATAAGTGCCAGGGTTGGGTCATGTTGGGTTGTTTTAGAATTGTCAAAATAATAAAATTTTAACAATTTTAACAACTATTTTGCCTAGAAAATTATACAAGTAGTTGGTTAAGACTTCTTTTTAAATGAAATATTCATAAAAATGATAGCCAAAAGGATAAGTAGTATCCCCAGCCATTGCAGTCCCACCACAGTTTCATCGAGAATAAAGAAGGCCATTAATACCGATACGGGCAATTCCAATGCCGAGACAATACTTCCTAAACCAATTCCGGTGATAGGAAATCCAGCATTCATCAATAACGGCGGAATGATTGTACCAAAAAGAGCCAAAACGATGCCCCATTTGAGAAAGATTCCAAACTGAAATGGTGTATTTTGGGTAGCCATAGCAAATCCAATTACGATGATAGCACCACCCAATAGCATATACAAACTGCGTTGCGCCGAAGAAATGCCCAAAGCAATCCGATTGGCAGTAAACATGGTCGTGGTGAAAGTCGCAGCTGCCAACATTCCAAATAGAATCCCGAGCCAATCTAAGGTAAATTCACTGTTTAATATGTTGGTCGCCCAAAGCGTACCCAACAATACCATTCCCACAGAAAGGGTTTTTTGCAGGGAGGGTTTCCGTTTTTCAAGGATCCATTCCAAAATCACACCCATCCACACGGTTTGCATCAATAATACAATCGCAATGGAAACATTGATATATTTGACACACAGATAATAAAAAACGCTGGTCATCCCCAACGAAGTTCCTGCCAGCATGAGGTGAAAAATGTTTTTTGGAGAGGCTTTTTCAACGGGTTTTTGGGATTTGTATTTTTGAAAGGCGTTGATGAGCACCATCCCTAAGATGCCATACCCAAATTGCGAAAGGGTAACTTCGGCCGTAGTATAGTGTTCTCGGTACGCTAATTTTACAAAAGTGGCCAGCATACCATAACTGGAGGCCCCTAAGCCTACCCAAAAAACACCTTTAAGTATTGATTTTCCTGTCATTTTTTTATTGAAAAAAGCCGACAAAGATACTCGATTATATAGTATACCTACAAAAACAATTTTACCTAACGAAAGATTCCCGAAAGCGGGGCTTGGGTGATGCCTATCGCTGTGGGGTGGTGCTGTAATTTTTGTTGCAGTAAAGTGGCATACACCGATCGAAAGTCCGTTTCAAATTTTAAATCCCCTTGATCTAAGTCGTCAAGGTTGGGATTGGTGCCTACAATTTTCCCTGTGGTGTGTCCTCCAATCACAAAAACGGGCGCTGCAGTTCCATGATCGGTGCCGTTACCGTTATCGCGCACCCGACGTCCAAATTCCGAAAGCACTACCAAAGTGACTTGCTGAAGCAATCCCGCCCGCTTGATTTCGGTGTAAAAAGCAAACACCGCTTCATCCAATTCTTTGAGTTTGTTTTGGTGAACGGTCTTTTGATTGTCATGCGTGTCATACCCATTTTGGGAAGTATAGTACACATGAGTGTACAAATTTCCTTTAATCAATCGTGCAATCCATTCGAGATTTTTTCCCAAAGCTGTTGCAGGGTAATTTACTTCTGTTTGGGAAGTCTCCAACGCTCGACGGATATCATCGGCTCCTTCAACGACAGAGGAAGCAATTTTTCGAACAAAGTCGAGTTGCGGATTGGAGGAGAGTTGAGTCGCTTCTCCAATCGTATTACTTCGAAAACGTGCAGGATCCTTCACGGTAATACTATTGGGTTCTTTGCCGCGAAGGGCTAAATTATCAATGCTATCAATATTGACACCTCCTGTGGGTTGGGGTGTAGTACATTGCAAATCCAAATACCGACCTAGCCAACCTTCGGTGAGGTATTCTTGAGCTCCTGAAGCGGTTTGCCAAATTTCTTGACTGCGAAAATGCGAACGGTTAGGCGAAGGATAGCCTACATTTTGAATGACGGTTAAGTCGCCATTTTGCTGGATGGTGTTCCAATTTTTCAACGCTGGATGCCATCCCATTCCGTTATTTTTTCCTAAAATATCATTTTTGGCAATAGCAATATGGGGTCGTAAGTCATAATAGCCGGGATGGTCAAAAGGGATGTAGGTATTTAACCCATCGTTTCCACCGTTGAGTTGAATGAACACTATGCACGAATCTTTTTGATTTTGAAGGGGTTGCGACCCTAGTGCGTGTAAAAAATCGGGGAGGACCAATACCCCCCCGGTGAAGGTTCCCGTAAGACTTAAAAAGTTTCTTCTATTCATCTTAAATGAGTTGAAATTCAGGGGATTTGACTAGCGTTAAAAACAACCGCATTACGGCTTCATGAGCGTTGGGATCTTTCGCGTTAAAATCATATTTGAGTACCGCATCTACTTGTTTTTGAAGTTCTTCATCCACTTGAAACACCAAACGTTGGGCCATTTTGCGTTTAATTTCGTCTGATGAGTCGTTGGAATTAAAGGCCGCTTTTGGGATGTGTTCTTGAGGTGTTTTCGTCTTTGATAGCGTTTCAGGAAGTTCTTTCAATACCCTTCGGTTGAGTTCTTTTCCACGACAAAGCAATTCACAGGTATTTTGGCGTTGTAAATAAATTTGAGAGGTGAGCCATGTTTTTCCGCCTGTCCATCCTTTTACATTGGGTTGATTGCATAAATCCATACCCTGTTGCCTTAAAAAAAACACGAGCAGGTTTTCGTTGGGATTTGAAATTTGTAATTCGTCATGAAGATGCAGGATAAATTCCAACGGATTTTTAATCTTACTTCCTGCCGTGGGTTTGGCAAATTCTTCCACAAATAACTTGAGAAGTAGCGGTTGTATTTCAAATTGAACACTCCGAAAATAATCACCATAGTACGTTACCAACGCCTCAGGTGGGGAGTCATAAATAAACCATTGCATTAATTTACGAGTAATCAAATACGGAACGGCAGGCTGTTCGAAAATACAATCCACCAAATCTTCCACTTTGAACTTGCCCGTTTTTTTTTTTTTTTTTATCGTATCCGGGTCTTCCAAACGAGGTCGGTATTGGGCTTTGTTTTCGCCGAGATGCAAACCGGCAAGCGCTTTGGCTCCCATTTTCACATCGTTCTCTATGTAATGACCGATGCCTAATGTAAAAAGTTCGAGGAGCTCGCGGCTAAGATTTTCATTGAGTGCGCCCCGTTGGTTATCGACATTGTCCAAATACCGTACCATGGCATTTGTTTGCAGTATTGCTTTGGTCAAAGTTTTAAAATTCCCAAAAGCCATTTCCCGCAAAAGTTGATTGTGTTGGTAAATCCACCAATTCACTTTCACTTTTTGTTGGGTAGCTACAAAGTGATTGTGCCAAAACAACACCATTTTTTCCCGTAATGGAAAGTTGGCCTTTTGTATTTCATCGATCCACCATGCTTTGAAGGCGTTACCATTTTGTATTTGTTTTTTGAGAATAGCTTTGGTGTCGGGGTCTTCGGTGTTTTTGATTTGTTGTCGAATTTGACGCAATTCAGCCAAAGACTTGGGTTCGGATGCCAAAAAATCGGGCTGCTCTTGGATAAAAGGCGCCTTAATTGAATTTTGGAGAAAATCGGCAATTCCATTTTTTTGGATGATTTCAGCCTGACGGGCGTTAAATCCCAAACGTAACGACCAAAGAATGGCGGGTTCCATAGTGAAGTTTTAAATATTAGACTTTATTTAACAGTAAAGGTTTAAATAAAATGGGAAAAATGGTGTTATGAGATGAATAAACCAAAGCCAGTGAAAGGTATTGTATTTTTTCTTGCCATTTTTTTGATGCAATGTGTAAAAAAAGAGCAAAGCGAACCCATTCAGGGGAAGGCTTCTTACTCAACGTATCACCAAGAAGCCCTGTCCTTTTGCCAGAAGAAGGGCATGAGTACCCATTTTTACTACCTTTTAGATTTACGAATTCCTTCGGGAAAGAATCGGTTTTTTGTGTATGATTTTGCCAAAGACAGTGTAACATATACCCAATTAGTTACCCACGGGAGTTGTGATATTTTTACGCCCAATCCACAGCAATGGGAAAAAGCGCAATTTGATACACGGGTCAACAGCCATTGCAGTATGTTGGGGAAATACAAAATTGGTCGAAGGGATACCAGTTCGTGGGGGATAAAAATCAAATACTGGTTGCATGGTCTCGAGTCCTCCAATGCTACGGCTGTCGAACGGGTGGTGGTGTTGCATTCGTGGAATGCCGTTTCCGATGCTGAAATTCATCCTGAAGTGAGTCCTTTGAGTTGGGGTTGTCCTGCAGTTTCCAATAATTTTATGCGCATTTTAGATGCCCAATTGCAAGGCGAATCCAAATCGGTCTTGTTGTGGATTATCGGCAATTAATTATATAAAATAATTTATACATATTATTTAAAACATAAATAAAAATATATAAATTTTCTTTTTCACCTTTGCCTCGTTAAACAAACTTACTATGACACGAATTACAATTGCAAAAGGTGACGGAATTGGTCCGGAAATTATGGATGCCACTTTGGCGGTATTAAAAGCAGCGGGGGCCGCGTTGGAGTATGATGAGATTGAAGTGGGAGAGAAAGTATATTTGTCTGGAAACACTTCAGGGATTGCAGCTTCTTCTTGGGATATCATCCGACGTAACAAAGTTTTTTTGAAAGCTCCGATCACCACTCCACAAGGAGGAGGGTATAAGAGTTTGAATGTGACTACCCGTAAATTTTTAGGATTGTATTCTAACGTACGTCCGTGTTTGTCTTTGAGTCCTTATGTAGCGACCAAACACCCTCAAATGGACGTGGTTATTATACGCGAAAATGAAGAAGATTTATATGCTGGAATCGAGCACCAGCAAACCGATGAGGTTATTCAATGTTTAAAATTGATTAGCCGTCCAGGTTGTGAGAAAATTGTTCGTTATGCCTTTGAATATGCCCGTGCTTTTGGACGTAAAAAAGTAACTTGTTTCACCAAAGACAACATTATGAAGCAAACTGATGGATTGTTTCACAAGGTTTTTGATGAAATTGCCGTAGAATATCCTGAAATTGAAAACGAGCACTGGATTATCGACATCGGAGCTGCCAAGTTGGCCGATACTCCTGAGGCTTTTGATGTAATTGTTACTCTAAACTTATACGGTGACGTTTTATCAGACGTTGCTGCGCAGATTGCAGGTTCGGTAGGAATGGCAGGTTCGGCCAATATTGGAGAATCCTGTGCAATGTTTGAAGCAATTCACGGGTCAGCACCTCGTCGTGCGGGTCAAGATGTGGCGAACCCTTCGGGATTGTTGCAAGGCGCTATCATGATGTTGCAACATTTGGGTCAGAATTCTATTGCAGAAAAAATTCAAAATGCTTGGTTGAAAACCATTGAAGATGGTATTCATACCTATGATATTTTCAAAGAAGGAGTAAGTGCTCAAAAAGTAGGAACACAAGCGTTTGCTGAAGCGATCATTGCCCGATTGGGTCAGAAACCTTCGGTATTGAAAGCCGTAGAATACCGTGATGGAGCGCCTATGAACTTGCCTTCATACAAGCGTCCTACGCCACAAGTTAAAACGCTTCACGGTGTAGACTTGTTTGTGCATTGGGCTGGAACCTCAGCCGATACATTAGCCGAGTCGATTCAGAAATTAAATGACGGTGGACTTCAATTAAGCATGATTACCAACCGTGGAATCAAAGTTTGGCCCGAAGGATTTGCTGAAACATTTTGTACCGACCACTGGCGTTGTCGATTCAAAATGAAAGATGGTAGCGAGTTGTCCAAAGCACATATCATTGGGTTGTTGCAACAAGCAGAGGTGCACGGTATCGATGTGGTGAAAACAGAGAACTTATATCATTTTGACGGTACTCCCGCCTACTCTTTAGGCCAAGGACAATAAGCGTTATGGAACTCCAATTAATTGACGGAAAGTTTGATACCCAAGAGGCTATTGCCTTGTTACGGGAATTGGTTGACGTGAAAATTAAGTTTCACGAAAAGAAAATTGCCGCAAGTATGTCGGAGGAGGATATCAAGTTCCGTGAACAACGTATCAAAGCGCTACAAACCGCAGCGCATGATATGACGGTAGCCCTTCGCGAACAATCTGGCTCGGTTCGTATTCACACTCATTTCGGTTTTGATGCGTAGCGTTTGGTATCTTATCCTCAGTGGCCTTCTGTTGGCTGTAGTCTCTTGGTTGCTCCAAGATGTTTTGTGGTCTTCATTGGCTGAGGCGGGGAGTGTATTAATTGGATTGATTTTATGTAAAAAAATAGCACATGGATTTAACACAAGTGACCTTAATTGATGGGGTTTTTCAACCGGATGAAGCCCGTGAGCTATTGACTAAGTTGATTAATCATAAGATTCAATATCATCAAGTGGATGCGTTTAGTAAAGACATTCGCAACATTGAAGATAGTGCACACAGCACACAGCGAATCAAAGCCCTAGAAGAAGCTTTGGCGACGTTGCAACAAACAGTAAAGGAAGCCGAAGCCAACCATAAGCGTATTGTCATCAAAAGTGATATCGCTTTATCTTTTGAATAATGAAATTATTTGCGGGACGAACGGTTGCAATTGCTACTGCCCATCACAAAGAGCGTGTGATGGCTTCCATTCTTGAGCGGGAATTGGGAGTTTCCTGTACCGTTCCGACCGCGTTGAACACCGATAGTTTAGGCACCTTTTCAGGAGAAATTCCCCGGGTAAAGGATGTGATAAGTACCCTTCGTGACAAGTGCAACTTGGCTATGAAAAAGAACAGTTATGATCTTGTAGTTGCCAGCGAAGGGTCTTTCGGTGCTCATCCCTCGAGTCCATTTCTTCCTGCCAATTATGAAACGGTTTTGCTCATTGATTTTCAAAACAACCGTGAATACACGGGGCGATATTGGACAAGTGATACGAATTTTACAGGCGCTTTCATAAAGGATGAAGAAGATTTAGAAGCGTTTGCCACCCGTGTAGGTTTTCCCCAACATGCGGTCATTGTGCGAAAGGACGATCAATCGTATGAGCCTATATACAAAGGGGTTCACGAATACGATGCTTTGGTGCAATATTTTCAAGCGTTGAAACAGGAATTCGGAACCTGCTATGTGGAAACCGATATGCGGGCGCATTTCAATCCAAAACGGATGAATGCCATTGCAAAAGCGACCCAAAATTTGGTAGATACTCTGCTATCAATTTGTCCGCAATGCCAAGCCCCTGGATTTTCAGTGCAACATATGGAATCGGGTTTGCCTTGTGGCTGGTGTAAACAACCTACCCGTTCACCCTTGTATGCTCTTTATCATTGCGATACCTGTACGTTTGAAGAAAAACGATATTATCCCCAGCAAAAAGAAGTAGAGGATCCCCAATTTTGTGATTATTGTAACCCGTAACCCATGCACACGCCCGATATTCAAATAGCTCAATTACTCCTTGAAAGTGGTAATGTGGTTGCGATTCCAACCGAAACGGTGTATGGTTTGGCCGCCAATATTTACAATCAAGAGGCTATTGAAAAAATATACACGTTAAAAAAACGTCCGCGAACCAGTCCTTTGATTGTGCATGTCGATTCGGTGGCCCGTTGTGAAACCTTAGTGGCACATCTTCCCGATAAAGCAAAACAATTGATGGACCATTTTTGGCCAGGACCACTAACGGTTTTGCTTCCCAAAAGTGCTGAAATTCCCGAATGGATTACAGGCGAAAGCAATCGTGTGGGGATACGCATGCCGCAACACCCGATGGCTTTAGCGTTGATTAAAAATTGTGGTTTTCCTTTGGCTGCCCCAAGTGCCAATCCTTTTTCCAAAATCAGTCCCACCTCAGCTGAAATGGTTCGCCATTATTTTGAAGATCAAGACGTTTTTGTGTTGGATGGCGGTCCGAGCCAAGCCGGATTAGAGTCCACGATAGTTGGATTTGAAGATGAAAAAGCTATTGTGTATCGTTTGGGAGCACTTTCATTGGAAGATTTGGAATCGGTAATTGGCCCGGTAGACTATGCAGATAAACCCAACAAGGTATTTTTTACTCCAGGGCGTTTCCCAAAACATTATGCGCCCAATACACCTGTCATTCTAACGGATACGCCCGAGGCTACAGCAAAACGATGGGTTGAAGAGCATACTGGAAAAGCGGCGGTTTTGTCGCCCACATTCTCCTTTGCACATGAGCGGTTACATCCCATTCAATGGCCCGAAAGTGAGGCATTGGATCGTGTTGCTTCTCATTTATACCGAACCCTTTTTGAATTGGATCAACAAGGATTTGATTGTTTAATTATCACCCCTTTTCCTGAGGAAGGTTTGGGAAAAACCATGAACGACCGCCTAAAACGTGCGGCGACAAAATAACCTATGGATTTACATCTACTTGCAGACAATTTGACCAATCCAGCCCTCTTGTTTTTTTTACTTGGGGTTTTAGCGGTACAATTGAAAAGCGACCTCCGAATTCCACAAAATTCGTCGAAGTTCATTTCGATTTACCTCTTGTTTTCCATTGGATTTAAAGGGGGGCAAGAATTATCACACAGTACGTTTAATGCTGAAATTATGGGCGCCGTTGCACTCGGATTGCTCACGGCAGTTGCTATTCCATTGTACACATTTTTTATCCTCAAACGCAACTTTTCGATTTATGATGCTGGTGCGATTGCCGCCGCCTACGGATCGGTAAGTGCGGTTACGTTTGTTACGGCGGGTAGTTTTTTGGAAATGCTCGATTATAAATTTAATGGTTATATGGTTGCTGTTATGGCGTTGATGGAGGCGCCTGCTATTGTGGTAGGTGTGATTTTGATTCGCTTTTTTACAACCGAACGGGAGGGTCCCAAAATTGGAAGCATCATCAAGCACTCGCTCACTAATGGCAGTGTTTTACTTATTCTTGGGAGTTTGTGTATTGGATATTTAGCCAATGAAGAACAAGCCCAAGGGATTAAACCTTTTACGAATGATTTGTTTAAGGGATTTTTAGCGGTATTTCTACTCGATATGGGGATTAGTAGTGGTGAAAAGCTGAATGATTTTATCAAGCATGGAAAGTTTGCTTTAATGTTCTCTCTTTTTATCCCTTTGGTGAATGGATGTGCAGTGGCATGGTTGTCGGATTATTTTGTCGCCGAAGCAGGCAATCGGTTTATGTTGGCGATTCTGGCAGCGAGTGCCTCGTATATTGCCGTACCGGCTGCGATGAAAATTGCCGTACCCAAAGCCAATCCCGGGTTGTTTTTACCGATGGCGTTAGCGGTGACGTTTCCTTTTAACATCACCATTGGCATGCCCGTTTTTCTTACTATAATTGAAAGTACTTAGATTTTTCTATACTTTGTTAGGTTGGTGAGCACTTGCACTGCTCAAAAAATCCCGCTCAAAAGGCGGGATTTTTCATGTATCATGTTTTATCGTCTTCGGCCCGTTTGGTTTCGGTTTTTTCGAATAACAGTAGTCCCTCTTGGTGTTGACGTGCGCACGACCCGCGTTCCTCTCCGGTTTTTGACCACAACTGTGGTATGTCGTCGATTGGGGATATACACACGATGCGCTACTACTACTGTTCGCGTTGGAACTCGTCGATAGACTAGGCGATGCGGAGTACATCGGGTTGTAAATACGCTATAGGTGACCACACGCCACTGACGCCATCCCTGTGGATATATCCGCCAACGCCATGGCGAACGCCACACGACATAGCCTGGACGGTACATAAAGCGCACGGCAGGCCATAATCAAACATTAACAACCACAGCTTTGGCATCGTAATGGATACCATTCGGACCTTTACCTTTGATGGTTTCGGCCACTTCTTGGGGTTCTACAATCGTGTTGGGGGCATACAGCGCTTCGTCGCCTTCAATTTGTAATTGCGCACTTTCGGGGCCTGTTTTTTCAATACCAATCACTGCGACATCTTGTTTTTCTTGATCACTCAAATAAATGCTCAACACCAAGGCATGTGTGTCGCCTTCATGAAAATCGGTAACGGTAATGTAATCTACTTGCCCGTCATTGTTTAAATCCAAATTGTTGACCCCATTGTTTTCGGCATTGATCCCTTGTTCAAAGGCTTCGATGGATTGGGATTTTTGGAAAAGGGCAAGCGCACCTTCCAAGCTGAAATTTTCTCCAATAAATTCCGGATTTTCTTGCTCTTGTGCCTTACATATGGTAAGACTACAGAGCGTAACAGTAAAAAGAAGTAGGCGTTTCATCGGTTATGATTTTCGTATTGGATGTATTTTTTGTGTCAAGGTTTAATCCACAATAAAATCGGCAGTGAGTTTTAACTTATAAAATAAATTAGAGAACTGAAGGGCAATATTACGTTCAGCTAGGGCATTTAAACTCCCATGGTATTGCTTTTGCATGCGAAGGTCCTCTATTTTTTCATCAATATTTTTAAATAGCCAAGCACAATCCCTCCCGATGTATTTCTCGTTCCTTGGGTTGAAAACATGGCACGCTTTTACTTCTCCTGATTTAATAGTGGCAAAAGTAAATCGTTGCTTCCGTGCCGCTTGGATTTGCGCATTGTGAAGTAATTCCAATAGTTTATCATAATCCATAGCCTTACTCTTTTGGGCGGTTTCAAACGCTTTTAAATTCAAACGTAGCTCCCGAATGAGTTGGTCCTTGAGCACCCGATTGCCTTTTATGAGTCCGCTTAATTGCCCTAAAATTTCTGGAAGTTCGTGGATTAAATTCAGCCATTCAAAAGCCATTATTCTTTGTTTTTGGTTTCTTCAATTAAATCTTTTAAATGAACCCGAAGCGCAGTTATCGAAATACTAACTTCCCAAAACGAGATGCCCAAAGAAATCAGTAAGCTCAGCAAACTTGCCCCAAAAAGATAAATTCCCGCCAGCATCCATTCGAGATACAAAAGCAACATGGCAAACACCGACAGGAACAGTGAGAGGACCCCAAAAAGTTGCATTGCACGAATCAAAGTGAGCCGTAGATTCAAGTTTTTTATTTCAATCAAAATACTCTTATTGTGGTTTTCATCATAATTTTTTTTCAAACTGCGAACGATTTGGGCAATGGTAAGAAAGCGGTTGGTATAGGCTAACAAAATCAACGAAGTTGCTGAAAAAAGTAAAGCCGGGGTTTCAATCTGTAAATTCATAAGTATCCTTTGCGTAAAGTTCGATAATTTTTAACGATAAAAAAAAAGGCCCGAAGGCACTTTTTTAGGATTTTAATTTTTTCAAAAGATAGGTGTATTGCAATGCATTCCACCGAGCGCGTTGGTCGTTGGTTGATGAGCCTCCGTGTCCTCCTTCAGTATTTTCATAATAGTAAATGGGATATCCTAAGTCAAGCATTTTTGCAGCCATTTTTCGGGCATGACCCGGATGTACCCGGTCATCGCGCGTAGAGGTCATAAAAAACACTTCAGGGTAACTAACACCACTTTTGACATTGTGATAGGGAGAATACTTTTCAATATAAGCCCATTCTTCAGGAATATCGGGATTTCCGTATTCTCCCATCCAGCTGGCTCCTGCCAATAGCTTGTTGTAGCGTTTCATGTCTAATAACGGCACCTGACATACCACGGCGTTATAAAGTTCAGGATGTTGTGTCAAAGCCACTCCCATTAATAAACCGCCATTACTTCCTCCCATGATTCCTAAATTCTTGGGATTCGTAATTCTGCGTTTGATTAAATCGCGACTAATCGCTGTGAAATCATCATAAATGAGTTGGCGTTTTTCTTTCAATCCCGCTTGATGCCAAGAAGGACCGTATTCAGCACCCCCGCGAATATTGGCCAACACATAAACGCCGCCATTTTCGAGCCACAATGCCCCCATGGTTCCACTGTAAAAAGGCTGCATGGCCACTTCAAATCCGCCGTAACCGTACAATAATGTTGGATTTTTTCCATTCAACACTACATTTTTAGCGGCTATCACAAAGTAAGGCACATTTTTACCGTCGGTTCCTTTGACAAAAAACTGTTCCACCTTGTATTTGTCGGCTGGGAAGTAAGCAGGTAGCCCTTGAACTTTCGTCGATTTCCGGTTTTTTACATTGTAAACAAATAGCGTTGTGGGTTCGAGGAAATTCTCAAAACTATAATAGAAATCGTCGCTTTCACGGTTGGCACTGACAATCGAAATAGTGCCATAAGCTGGAGCATCAACGCGCGTTTGATACCATTTTTCTTTGCCATTCGATAAAAGAAACAATTCGCTTTTCACATCGTTTAATACATTAATCAACAGCTGATTTTTGGTCATCGCTACCGATTCTAAACTTTGATTCGGAGTGGGTTTGAACAAAAGTTCTACTTGTTGCTTACCTTCGAGTAATGCTTTGAAATCAAGCGCAATCAAACTTCCTTGGCTGTACGTTTTGGCAGCAACTGTCCAATCCGATTTGAGTTGCACAATCGCTTTCCCAAATTTGATTCCAAGTAAGGCAGCATCATCCGGAATATTTAGTAAGAGATTTTGTCCATTTTGATAAATATACGATTTGTTGGTGTAAAAGGTAAGACTTTTGTTGAGGAGTAGGTAAGGTGTATCCCCATCGCGCAAAACAGATCCACCGTTATAAACGTCAGTCGGATCACCCGAAAGTAGCGTTTTGGCTTCTGAAAGTGGGGTACCTCGTTTCCACCATTTCACGATTTTGGGATACCCCGATTCGGTCAATGATCCTGGGCCAAAGTCGGTAGCCACGATTAAATTATTTTCATCCCAATATTGAAGGCTGCTTTTGGCCTCGGGTAAGAAAATACCGTTGGACACAAACTGTTTGGTTCGCACATCAAATTCGCGCGTTTCATGGGCATCGCCGCCGCCATTGGAAAGATTAACCAAATACAATCCATTCCCAGGATATAAAGGTGTGGCGCCATGAAAAACCCATTTTTTTTGTTCTTTCTCCGATAAGGCATCCAAGTCCAATAGAATGTCCCAATTGGATTTTCCCGCATTGTAATCGGCCGTGGTCATTCGTCGCCAAATGCCACGCACATGGGTAGCATCTTGCCAAAAATTATACACGTAATCTCCCGTAATTGACGGATAGACAATTCGATCCTTGGCATTCAAAATAGTAAGTGCATTTTGATACAAGGAGGCATAATCCTTCTCAGCTTCTAGTACTGAAAAGCTTTTTTGATTTTGAGTATTGACAAATTCAAGGGCTTTCTTTCCATCGATTTCCTCCAAATCGAGGTACGGATCTTCTTGGGCTGTAGTGGATAGCGAAGCAATTGTCATCAGCAATAGGGTTATATTTTTTTTCATGTAAAAAGTATTATTGGGTTAAATATAACCGATGTTGTGCAATAAAAAAAGCTGCCTTCTGGAGAGACAGCTTTTTTTAACGCTTTTTTTTGAATTTTTAGGCCAATTGTTCAAAACTACGTTTCACAAAAGCCGTTAATTCTTCCCCTTTGAGGAGTCCTTGGGCAATTTTAGCCAAATCCAACGCTTGTTTGATGAGTTTTTCTTGTGTTTCCCCTTCCGTTTCCAACAAGCGTGTTGCTAGGTCAGCATTGGTATTCACCACCACATTATACATTTCAGGGAAATTTCCAAAGCCCATCATTCCGCCTCCTGTTTGACTCATTTCTTTCATACGGCGCATGAATTCGGGTTGGGTCAAAATGAAAGGGGCAGCCGAACTGTCCATGGCTTCCAATTGCAAGGTATAGTTGGCTTTGGGGATGGCATTCTCCAAAATTCCCTTCAACTTTTCTTGTTCTTCTTCCGAAAGTTTTGACGGAGTAGTGTCTTCTTTTTGGATTAATTTATCAATATGATCGGCATCTACGCGTGCAAAGGTGAGGTTCTCATTATCGGTTTCCAATTTCTGAATCAAATGCGACACGATAGGCGAGTCCATCACGAGCACTTGATAGCCTTTTTCTTGAGCAATGTCAATATAGCTGTGTTGTTGTTCTTTGTTGGAGGTGTACAAAACCACCAACTTTCCATTTTTGTCCGTATGGGTATCTTTTAGCGTTTCTTTTAGTTCCGCCAACGTGTAGTAGGTCTCATTCACCGTGGGATAAAGGACAAAATCCCCTGCTTTTTCATAAAATTTAGGTTCGGTAAGCATTCCGTATTCCAATACGATTTTGATGTCGTTCCATTTTTTTTCAAAGTCCTCGCGATTTTCAGTGAAAAGTGCTTTGAGTTTGTCGGAGACTTTACGGGTAATGTAATTGGAAATCTTTTTTACATTTCCATCGGCTTGTAAATAAGAGCGTGATACGTTTAGCGGAATGTCTGGCGAGTCAATAACCCCACGCAACATGCCCAAAAATTCAGGAACAATCCCTTCAACATTGTCGGTTACAAACACCTGATTTTGGTACAACTGGATTTTATCTTTTTGCATTTGAACTTCCTGCGACATTTTGGGGAAGTACAAAATCCCAGTCAGGTTGAAGGGGTAATCTACATTAAGGTGGATGTGAAAAAGCGGGTCTTCAAATTGCATCGGGTACAATTCTCGGTAGAAGTTATGATAATCTTCGTCCTTTAAATCCGTAGGTTGTTTGGTCCAAGCAGGAGAAGGATTGTTGATGATATTGTCTACGTCAATGTATTCTGTTTTATAGTCGTCACCAGCGTCTTCAGGTTTGGGTAAAGCTTCTTTACGGGTTCCGAATTTAATCGGAATAGGCATGAATTTGTTGTATTTGCGCAATAATTCACTAATACGGGATTCTTCCAAAAATTCGGTGGAATCTTCTGCAATGTGTAAAATGATTTCAGTGCCTCGTTCGGTTTTGTCGTGGGGTACCAAGGTAAACTCGGGACTGCCGTCGCAAGTCCAATGCGCTGCGGGTTCGTCTTTATACGATTTGGTAATAATCTCTACTTTCTCAGCGACCATAAATGCCGAGTAGAAGCCCAATCCAAAATGACCGATGATTCCTGCATCTTTGGCAGAATCTTTATATTTTTCTAAAAATTCTTCAGCTCCTGAAAAGGCGACTTGGTTGATGTATTTTTCGACTTCTTCAGCTGTCATCCCCAATCCTTGGTCGATGATGTGTATTTTCTTACCGTCTTTGTCAATTTTGATTTCAATTTGCGGGTTGCCATATTCCACTTTAGCTTCCCCAATACCGGTAAGATGTTTCAATTTTAAAGTGGCATCCGTAGCATTCGAGACCAATTCGCGTAAAAAGATTTCATGGTCGCTGTATAAAAACTTTTTTATGAGAGGGAAAATGTTCTCGACGGAAACATTGATTTTTCCTGTTGACATAGTACACAATTTTTTAGTTACACAATTTGCATTAGGATAAGCAAAGAAAATACCAACCCTTGTTAAACTGACAAATTGTCGTAGTAATTAGTGCCATTAACATTACGTTAATTTCTGCCTAGTTTCAGGTCGTGCGTTGTATTTTTGCAGGAGTTTTAACCCTAAAATACAATCCATGAAAAAAATGATGTATGCCTTGGCGTTCTTGGTACTATTTAGTGCTTGCAAATCCAAATCGGCAACCAATACCCGATTAGATAACAAAACCGAAGTCGCCTTGAAAGGCAATTGGACGTTGACCAAAGTTTCTTATCCAGGAGTTGAGGTAATCAAAATCACTTCTTTTGATTTAGCCGATTCCCAATGTTTTGTTGGAAGTCAATGGCGATTTATTTCCAATAACAACAAGGGCGATTTTTCGCTAAACAACGCTTCATGTAGGGCCTTCAGTTCGCCCATCTCTTGGTTTATCAACAAAGAAGGACAATTTGTAATGAAGATTCTTAAAGAAACCAAAGCGCGTAAAGTTACCGAAGGCTATGTGTTGCAAGTTGGGAACGTTACCGAATCTACTTTTGAACTAACCGATCGTGTCAATGTAGGTGGTAAAAATGTCACTGTAGTGTATCAATTTTCAAGAAATTAAAATTTAAACACGATGAAAAAAGGAATAGCAATAATAATAGTAGGACTTCTAACCTTAGGTCCTTTGGCTGGTTGTGAAGCGGTGAAAAATACAAACAATACCCAGCGTGGTGCTGCTATTGGTGCGGTGGCGGGTGCAGTATTAGGCGGCGTTATCGGAAATAATGCTGGAAAAGGGGGTAATGGTGCTTTAGGTGCTGTTTTGGGCGGTGTTGTAGGTGGCGTTGCCGGTGGTGTAATCGGAAATAAAATGGACAAACAAGCCCGAGAAATCCAAACGGCTTTACCAGGTGCGCAAGTCGAGCGCGTAGGAGAAGGGATAACATTGGTTTTGGGCGAAAATTCGGTCCGTTTTGATTTTAACAAAGCTACATTGACAGCTGCGGCTCGAGCCAATTTGGATAAGTTAGTTCCCGTATTTAGAGCGTATGCCGATACCGATATTAAGATTTTTGGCTACACCGATTCCAAAGGTGCTGATGCTTACAACCTCGATTTGTCCGAAAAACGTGCCTTGGCGGTAGAACGTTATTTGGAATTTAAAGGGTTAAACATGTCGCGGTTTCAAATCGTAGGCATGGGAGAAGCCGATCCGCTAGGGGATAACGAAACCGAAGCGGGACGGGCGATGAACCGCCGGGTTGAGTTTTCGATCGTCGCCAATGAAAAAATGAAACAAGAAGCCCAACGCGAGGCGGGTCGCTAACTAAAAACAACGTTCGGTAACCCCGGACGTTTTTTTTTGCCTAAAAAATTAACAAAATATTTTGTTTAACAATTTGGTTAAAATATTAAACACTTATTATCTTTACAAAAAAATAGGACATGGAAACTACAACTCCCAAAAAAGGAAGAAAAAAGATCGTTGACGATCAATCCATTATTACGTTGTTTATGGATTCAGTGTTGAAAAATGATACTGAACCAAAGAATGTCTATTTATTTTGTCATGAAGTTGGGATTAAGGAATCCGATTTTTATATTCACTTTGGATCCATTGAAGCGCTGAAGGAGTCAGTCTGGATACAGTTTTTTGATCATGCTGTGGCCACCATGCAAAAGGATGAAGCTTACAATGCTTTTGTAGATCGTGATAAACTATTAACGCTGTACTTTACTTTGTTTGAACTGCTCTCCTTGAACAGAAGTTATGTTTTGTTTCAATTGGAGGGACATAAACAAGGACTCAAGAATTTGAAATCTTTACGGGGAATGCGAAACCATTTTAAAGATTTTATCATAGATAATGTTCAGTTCGCCGAGGATACCGCTTGGAATGAGAAATGGACAAAAATTTCAAAATCAGTCACGGCAGAAGCCGCTTGGGTGAATTTTATAGTGATTCTTAAATTTTGGATTGATGATACATCCAAGGGGTTTGAGAAAACAGATATTTTGATAGAAAAAACTGTCAACACCGCTTTTGATTTGATGCAAACGCAACCGTTGGAGCGTGTGATTGATTTGGGGAAATTTTTATGGAAAGAAAATCATAAGTAACCGATGAAGACCTTAGATAAAATTCCGACTGGCAAAATAGAACGCGCTGGTCAATTGGTCAAAACGGGTCTAAAAGTAGGTACTAATTATGTGGCTTACTATGGTGAAAAATTGGTGAATCCCAGTGTGTCGCGTGATAAATTGAATGAGAATAATGCGGAGGATATTTATGACGGACTCAAAAATTTAAAAGGCAGTGCCTTGAAAGTAGCTCAAATGTTGAGTATGGACAAAAGCATTATGCCCCAGCAGTATGTGGATAAATTTTCGCTGTCGCAATTCAGCGTCCCTCCACTATCGGCACCTTTAGTTAGAAAAACGTTCAAAAAATATCTCGGTCAATATCCAGAGAACTTATACGATACGTTCACTCCCGACGCCACTAATGCTGCGAGTATCGGTCAGGTACACAAAGCAACGAAAGATGGGAAAAATTTAGCTGTGAAAATACAATACCCGGGCGTAGCAGAGAGTATAAGTTCGGATTTGGCTTTGGTCAAACCCTTTGCCATTCGAATGTTTAATTTGAAAGGTAAAGATTCGGAAAAGTATTTTAAGGAAGTGGAAGACAAATTGTTGGAAGAGACCGACTACGATTTGGAACTTCGTCAAAGTATCGAGATGACACAAATGTGTAGTCATATTGAAAATTTGCGCTTCCCGAAATACTATAACGAATATTCCTCGGCCAAGATTTTGACCATGGAATGGATCGATGGGTTGCATTTGTCGGAATTTGCTAAACAGAACAGCGATCGTGCTTTGGGCGATCGTATTGGTCAGGTTTTGTGGGACTTTTACATGTTCCAAATGCATGCCTTGAAGCAAGTGCACGCCGACCCACATCCTGGAAATTTTCTAGTGGACAAACAAGGAAACTTGGTCGCTATTGATTTTGGGTGTATCAAAAAAGTTCCTATGGAATTTTATACTCCCTATTTTGAATTGGCCAATAAGGAAAGTATCAATAATCCAACGATTTTCAATCAAAAACTCTATGAGTTAGAGATTTTGCGAAAGGATGATACCCCACAAGAGATTGTTTATTTTACAAAGATTTTCCATGAGTTATTGCAACTCTTTACACAACCTTTTCACGCCAATCATTTCGATTTTTCGGATGAAGAATTTTTCGGAAGAATTGCAGTGATGGGAGAGGAGTTTGCCAAAGACACCCAGTTGCGCAAAATGAATGGAAATCGCGGTTCGAAGCATTTTTTATACATCAACCGCACCTTTTTTGGATTATACAACTTGTTACACGATATCAAAGCGCGCGTAGACACACGCCACTTTGAAAAATACTTGCGATAGGAGCAAGTTACTGTTTGTTTATTTATTGGTTAGGTTGATAAGAGCAATACGTTTTTGTATTGCTCTTATTGTTTTTACCTAACTTGTTGTATTTCAAAATAAGTTTTGCCCGAAAAACCATCGATAGAAACGCCTGCTTGGTAATTTTCGGCATAAATTTCGACATAACCTCCAACAGCCAAATTGACCAAACAGGTTATCGTACGACTCACTGTACCATTAGCGATGTGGTTTCCTGAGTTTTGCTCAAATTTAAACCGTTTACATTGGATAAGTTAGCTCCTGAAATTTCATTCAAATCAATGGTGATTGAATTCCAACTGGGTTGTAAATCCATAACATCTCTTCGTTGATTCTCAAATTTATAAGGCTAAGACATACAAAAAGTTTTCCTATAGTGTATAAAAACTATACAAGGTTTGTTTTCCTTTTTAATCGCCCACTATTCCTAGTAACCATCACTAGTATTGAAGATAAAGTGACAATGCTTTTCTATTTATTTAAATCGGGGGCATCATAATCCAAAAGCAGTTATGTTGTAATGATGTATAGGTGAAATCAATGTTTTTACTGGAAAAAGATTGTTTAGGTTGAATATGTGTAAATATTTTAAATTAAATATTTGATGTATTTTAAAATTTTAAGTAAAAAAAATATAAAAAGTAAAATTCATAAAATCGAAATGTATGGCTTTACGAAAATCAATTTAACAACAATCGTTTTGATTCTCCCTTTTCATGTATTTTTCGACTAAAATCGATACGTGATGTCATTGAAGACTTTCCGTTTATTGTACCTTTGTACCATGCTAAAAGTTTCATCTGTCTCTTTTTCGTATCAAAACGAACCTACACTGAAAACCATTGATTTTTCAGTTCCACAAGGGTGTTGTCATGCGATTATAGGCGAAAGTGGTTGCGGAAAGAGTACCCTTTTAAAAGCGATTTATGGGTTGTTTGATCTTGATGAAGGTCAGATTTTTTGGAATGAAATCGAAATTCTGGGACCCAAGTACCATTTGCTTCCCGGGATGGAGTTTATGAAATATTTAGCTCAAGATTTTGATTTAATGCCCTATATTACTGTAGCTGAAAATGTGGGGAAGTATTTGTCCAATTTTTACCCTGATCAAAAAAAAGAACGCATATTTGAACTTTTAGACACTGTTGAAATGACCGAATATGCCCATGTAAAGGCCAAATATTTAAGCGGTGGGCAAATGCAACGGGTCGCTTTGGCTCGTGTTTTAGCCAAAGAACCCGAAGTTTTATTATTGGACGAACCCTTTAGTCATATCGATAATTTCCGTAAAAACAGTCTGCGCCGGAAATTATTTCATTATCTAAAAAAGCAAGGCATCACTACTCTTATTGCTACGCACGATACTACGGATGTTTTGTCGTATGCCGATGCTGTATTGGTGATGAAAGAAGGAAACGCCATTGCTCAAGGAACCCCAAAGGAGTTGTACCATACTTCGGATTCGTATGTAGCTTCACTTTTTGAGGAAGTATCGATTTTGGAAGTAGGAGGTCAAACTTATCACGTATTTCCGCATCAAGTCCAAATTACCTCAGAGGGTATACTCGCTCATGTAGAACAAAGCTATTTTAAAGGAAGTCATTATTTACTGGCGCTGCGAATAGGTATGGCATTGGTTTATGGTATTCATTTTGAACCCATCGCTGAAGGTTCCCATGTTTTTATCCAGTTAACGTCCCGATAACCACAATTTATTCTGTCTTTTTTTCAGGAGCATATTCCAAAATATCACCCGGTTGACAGTCCAATACCTTACAAATGGCCTCCAAGGTTGAAAAACGAATGGCTTTGGCTTTTCCTGTTTTTAATATCGATAGATTGGAAAGTGTCAAATCTACTTTCTCGGAGAGCTCGTTCAACGACATTTTTCGTTTCGCCATCATGACGTCTAAGTTTACAATAATAGCCATCGTTATATCGTAAGTTCGTTTTCTTGTTGCATTTCAATACCGCGTTTGACGACAAGGGACAGAACCAAGAGTATAATGCCCAATAACAGCCAAACATCGGCGCCCCCCATGAATAGGGTTTCATTGTCGGGAAGTTCAATTTTCATAGCCGTTAGATGTTTTAAAAAACGCGTTCCCCAAGCAGCAAAAAAACTAATCCCAAGCGAAAGATAGGCCATATTGGCTAAAAGTTTTTGCAAATGAATGTTAAAAGGTTTCGCTATATCAAAGCGTTTTTCAGTAAATAATTTTAAAACAATGTAAAATAAAAGCGCCTTAAGTACTGCAACGATTAACATGTGAATCATCAAAACAACAAAATCGCCGGGCGCTACATCGATTAATTGATCAAGAAAAAAATACTGAGCCGCTTTGGGTTGGTAACTTACCGCATAAAGTACATTAAAAAGAATGCTACCCGCTTGAATGCATAAGCCAATAAATACAATCCATGTGAGGCCTTTAAAAAGGTGTAAAAGCGTTTGTGTTGAAATTTTTATTTCCATGAGTTAGAGTTTTAATCCAAATGTAAAAAAATAAATATTTATTGAAAAACAATAAATAAATATTTTTTAACATAAAAAAGCCCGGTAGATTAACTTCGGGCTTTCATCTTTTTATAAGGAGCGATTTAGTTCTTTAGATACTTTTCCAAGAATTGATCTTGTTCCCAAAGTAAATGTAAAATGTTTTCCTTGGCCGCATATCCGTGGGATTCTTTGGGGAGTAAAACCAGTCGCGCAGGCGCTCCTAAGCCTTTCAATGCTTGGAAATACCGTTCCGATTGCAAGGTAAATGTCCCCGGATTGTTATCGGCATCGCCGTGCACCAATAATAAAGGAGTCTTCATTTTTTCTGCATTCATAAATGGCGACATGGTGTTGTACACGCCAGGAACATCCCAATAATTTCGTTGCTCGCTTTGGAATCCAAATGGTGTCAGTGTTCGGTTGTACGCCCCACTTCGCGCAATCCCACAAGCAAATAAATTGGAATGGGTTAGTAAATTCGCCGTCATAAATGCCCCGTACGAGTGTCCACCTACACCCACTTTTTTCGGATTGATATAGCCCAAATCGTTAACGGCATTAATCGCTGCTTCGGCATTGGCCACCAATTGGGGAATGAAAGTATCGTTGGGTTCGGTAGTTCCTTCCCCAATAATCGGGAACGATGCGTCATCAAGCACCGCATAGCCTCGGGTTACCCAATACACAAAAGAGCCATAGTTGGGAAAAGTAAATTCGTTCGGATTCTTGTCGCTTTGCCCAGCTGAATTTTTGTCTTTAAACTCGGCAGGATACGCCCAAATTAACAACGGTAATTTTTCTTTTTTAGCCACTCGATCATAATTGGCGGGCAAGTATAAAGTGCCTGAAAGTTCTACTCCATCATTGCGTTTGTATTTGATCACTTCTTTGTACACATTTTTAATGCTTTCAAAAGGATTCTTAAATTGGGTAATAGGTGTTAACTTCCCAGACTTTATATTCCGGAAAAAGTAATTCGGGAATTCGTTTTTGGATTGAATCATGACAAGCAATTCCCCTTTTTTGAAGTCTTCAATCGAAAGTAAATCCTCTTTTTTGTCTTTCAACTTAGATTGATACAATCGTTTGGTTTTTAATGTTTTAAGGCTAAATTCATCCACGAAAGGAAACTGTCCTTCTTTGGTGAATCCATCGCCTAAAAGGTATAAATTGTCGTTTTCAATAGCCAAAACATTTCGATTGTATGCATTGCGCTTGGTTTCAAAATTACCCGGATCGGCATAAATGTCTTGTGAGTTTACATCCCATACAATTTTGGGATTTGTATTGTTGATCGAAGGATTGATAAAGTACGTTTTTTGATTTCGCGTATCATACCAATCATCATACACAAAGGCCACCGTTTCATTCCCCCAAGTGATTCCTGCAAAACGTTGTTGGGTTCGCATAAATTCACGTGGAGCCGCAGTAAATGGCGCTTCCCATACCCATAGTGCATCACGGTGTGTTACCGTTTTTCCCGCATCACCCTCATCCAAAGCTTCCACATAAAACAAAGTTGCCGCTTGATCAGGTCGCCAAGTCATGTTTCGTTTTCCTTTGCGTACCGAAGAAAATCCTTTGGGCATAATCTCTGTCAAAGGGACTTCGTTTACTTGTTGCACCAAAGTGCCATCAATTCGATACACCAAAGAGCGTTGTGGAAAACGACTCATGGGTACGATATACGAGTAAGGACGCTCAATTTGCGTAAGCATCAAATAGTTTCCATCAGGGGAAAAGCTCATGCTGGCATAAATGGCAGCCGGTTTAAACAAGGTTTTTTTGGCGTCCAATCCAATCCAGTACAACTCCGATTGCACCAATGCGTCAAAATTGGCTTCGTCGGTTTTGTTTTTTAAAAGGTCTTGGTACGTTCGGTTTTGCGACTTTTTGCCCTCACTCACCGAAACCGTAGGACCCGTAGGTAAGTCCTTTTTTTCGTCAACTAAGGCAGCCCGTTGGGAGGGTAATTGCAATACCAATAACTGTGAATTGTCGTTTTTCCATAGGAAGGGCGAACCCAAATTAGCATTCAAAACGGCCTCTGTAAGGCGCTTGGCCGTAGCGGTAACCACGTCAATTACCCACAATTCAACGCCAGTGGCCGTAGTATGCGTGAACGCAATTTTTTGTTCATCAGGCGACCATGTGATAAAGGCAATCTTCGGGTTTTCAGGCAAACCTTTGACTTGCATTTCTTGCGCATCTTTTACGTTACGCAGTTTTAAATTATTCACATAATTGGTCGTACTCGCACTATTGGTGATGGGGTTGATACGTAAACCTGCCAATCGCATTTCCTCTTGATTCAAGTCGTCGAGGGATTTGTAGGTATTGCGATACGAGAGCAACATATAGTTTTTCTTGCTATCCATTGAAACCGAAGGAGCGCGTTGGTAATCGGCCAAGGTCATAATTTCGGCGGGTGGTTTTTGGTACGTAACATTTTCCTGAGCCCAAGTGGAGGTCGTTAACAGGAATAAAAAGAAAGCTTTTAATTTCATTTTTTTTGGATTGTTGTTCGTCTTTTAAAACGAAATGTTTTCACGAAGTTAAAACTCCTATTTTTATTTGAATCGAACGACTAATAAAAAGTTAATTTTTTTACATTTGGTCAAATTCCAACCCGATGAAAACAATGCGATTCCTTCTTTTGTGCTTTTGTTTCCCAATGTACGCACAGTTAACGTGGGCGCCTCTTCCCAACATTACCGTGAATACCAACGGACAACGTTTTGATGATGTGTTTTTTTTAAATGAAACTACCGGTTGGGCTGCCAATGGGTATTATGCAGCGGTTTATAAAACAACCGATGGTGGTGAAAATTGGGTTTTGCAAACCAACAATGCTCTTTTAGGAAGTGATCATTATTTTCGAAATATCGAATTCATTGATGAAAATGTTGGGTTTTTAGGCACCTTAAACGGTAAGTTTTACCGCACAACGGATGGGGGTATTACGTGGAATTTAGTTTCTATTTCGCCCAATCCACAAGCCATTTGCGGCCTTGATGCTATAGGATCAACGGTGTATGGCTGCGGTGCTTATTTTTCTCCTGCTTACATGATTAAGTCAACCGATAGCGGCCAAACCTGGCAATATTCCGATATGGCAACCTATGCCAATGCGTTGGTAGAAGTACTTTTTTTGGATGCGCAAACGGGTTTTGCTTGCGGAAATAATGCTACTGGAGCTTTAATCTTAAAAACCACCGATGGCGGACAATCGTGGTCGGTATTGTATAACGGTTCGATTCCCGGCGAGTATGTTTGGAAGTTGCAAGTTTTACCCAATAATCCCAATCAAATCTTTGGCGCAGTGCAATCGTTTGGTCCTCAGACTGGAAAATTGATTGCCTCTAGTGATGGAGGACAAACGTGGACAACCAAAACAGCCCCTGAAACCGGTATTCAAGCGGTAGGTTTTCTAGACGCCAATCACGGTTGGATGGGGGGCTACTCAGCAGGGATTTATGAAACCACCGATGGAGGCGATACCTGGGTGAATACCAACGTAGGAGGGAATTTGAACCGCATTTTCATGGTGAATTCGACCTTAGCCTTTGCTTGTGGCACCACAATTTATAAGTTGTCGGGCAATTTGAGCGCCACTACTTTTGTAGACCAAGGACGTATGCCCTTGCAGGTTACTGTTGCTCCCAATCCTATTCGCGATAAATTGCAACTCACTATTGAATATTTGGGGACCGATCATTTGAACTTAGGTTTGTATGATGCCCAAGGGAAATGGTTGAAAACATTGATTATCGACGAGATTCAGCACAAAGGACCCAAAGCGTATCAATTTGATTTCCCGTATCCTTCAGGGGTGTATTATATAAATCTGCATACCAATACCGGTCGTCAATCGGTAAAAATTGTAAAATAGGTCAAGGATTTAGGGACTTAAATTTTGTCAAAAGCACTATTTTTTGGGTGGTAATCAGGTCAGTTTTTTAACAATTCACTAAATTTGTAGACTTAATTTTGTAAAAAAGAAGTCTATGTATCGTTCCAAAATAAAAGGCTTAGGCTTTTATGTTCCCGATAATGTTGTCACTAATGATGATTTGTCCCAACGCATGGATACCAACGACGCTTGGATTCAAGAACGTACTGGGATTCAGGAGCGGCGACATGTGATTCGTGGCGAAGATACGACCACCTCGATGGGGGTTAAGGCGGCCAAAATAGCAATTGAACGCGCTCAAATTTCTAAAGACGATATCGATTTTATCATTTTTGCTACCCTTAGTCCCGATTATTATTTTCCGGGACCGGGCGTGTTGGTGCAGCGTGATTTGGGATTAAAAACGGTGGGAGCATTGGATATTCGCAACCAATGTTCGGGATTTGTATATGCACTTTCCATTGCCGATCAGTACATCAAAACAGGTATGTATCAGAATATATTGATTATTGGTTCTGAATTACACTCCCATGGATTAGACATGACGACACGAGGGCGGGGCGTTTCCGTCATTTTTGGCGATGGGGCAGGAGCGGCGATTATCAGTCGTGAAACCGAAATGCAAAAAGGAATTCTTTCGACCCATTTACATTCCGAAGGACAACACGCTGAAGAATTGGCCTTGATTGCACCCGGGATGGGACAGCGTTGGGTTACTGATATTATTCGCGATAATGATCCCAATGATGAATCGTATTTCCCATATATGAACGGCCAATTTGTGTTTAAAAATGCAGTGGTTCGTTTCACAGAAGTCATAAATGAAGGTTTGGAAGCCAATCATTTGCAGGTTTCCGACATCAATATGTTGATTCCACATCAAGCTAATTTGCGTATTGCTCAATTCATTCAGCAAAAGTTCCGCTTACAAGACGATCAAGTCTACAATAATATCATGAAGTATGGCAATACTACAGCCGCTTCGATTCCAATTGCGTTAACTGAAGCATGGGAGCAAGGAAAAATCAAAGAAGGTGATTTAGTCGTTTTGGCTGCCTTTGGTAGTGGTTTTACTTGGGGAAGTGCCATTATTCGATGGTAATTCAACCCCGATTTTACAACTAAAAAAAGCCCGACATTCCATCGGGCTTTTTCATGTACAAACGTAATTACTATCCTTTTCATTTGGGGCAAAAAGGTGTTATCGTTTCAACGCAAAATGCGCTCTAAATTCTTTTTCTTGTCCATCTTTCTGATAGGTTATAGCGAACCAATAATCATCAGAAGGCATAAGTGTATTGTTATACGTACCATCCCATCCCGATCCCGAAGGTTTGATTTTAGTAAGCACTTTTCCATAACGGTCATAAATATAGATGTAAGCTACTTCTTGATCCCGTAAGTCGCGAATATTCCATGTTTCATTGGCACCATCACCATTGGGTGTGAAGAAATGCGGGTAGTTCACTACAACAATTTGAGATACGGTAAGACCACAACCGTTTTTGTCACGAACGGTCAACGTATGGAAACCACTCATTACATTGTAAAAGATAGGGCTGTCTTGAAATTCACCGTTATTCAATTGGTACTCATATTCACCACTGCCTTGTGCATTTACAGTCAATGTTTGCGAATCTGCAAAATCTTCACTCACAGTATACGTTACAATTGCAGGTTCAGAAGGAGTTACAGTCACCATGACTTCCTCTGAAGCACATCCCGTAGCGTTGTTTGTGGCAATAACGCTATATACACCAGGAGTAAGAACCGTATATACTGCACCCGTACCAACTTGATTTCCTTCTTCATTATACCAACGAATCGTGTGTGTTGAAGCCGATAGACCACTGTTTAATGTGTACGATTGGATCAACTGATTGGTAGTAGTGTTGTAGCAAATGATACCATCTTGTGGTGTTGGCTCAGGTAATTTATTAATGATGAATTGAAGCGTGCGTACTGCAAAACAATCTGGTGCTAACGTATTGCTCACACGAACATACACAAGGCTAGCAGCACTTTGCGTAAGGGAAGCTGTATTGCTTTGTGCATCAATTAATGTAGCGTGATAGGTAACTACAAATTCAGGACCGCTTTGGTTCCCCAAAACCGTAGTATTGAATTGGGTTAAATCAAGGTTTAAAACACCATCATTTGTTCCATCGGTATCACAAAAAGTACGCTGCGCTACAGGTACAGCTTGAGCTGTTGGAGCAGGAACAATTGTTACTGTAAACGACGTTTCATCGGTACAATTTGGAGTGTATCCCGATTGACCAAACACGTAAATGGTTTGACTTTGGGTGACTACACTGCCCACTGCAATTTGTCCTCCTGTCCCATTGGGTCCGTTGAAATAGTTCCCTGTTGTTAAAGCCGGTAAAACATAGCTCGAACAAGAAACAACATTATTCATTTGAGGAACATTATAAATTGTGATTGAAAAACTAGTTTCAGTAAAACAGTTAGGTGTAGTTCCCGTTTCAGCATACACATACAAAGTTTGATTTGAAGTGATCATTGTACCAGCGGCAACTAAATCTCCTCCTTTATTAGGTTGAGTGTAATAGTTTCCTGCAGTAAGAGTCGGTAACGTATAAGATTCACAAACAAAAACGGATGGGATAACGGGTAATACAGGCGTTTGGTTTACCGTAACGACAAAGCTACTTTCATTGGAACAATTGATACGTTCACCCGATTCTACATAGATATAGATTGTTTGGGAAGTTGTGACGGTAGTACCAGGAGCCAACTCTTGACCCGTTCCGTGTTGTCCTCCTGTTTGGGTAAAATATTTATTGTTTCCGGGTAACGCTGGAAGTACATACGAATCACAAACGGTAACATCATTTAACTCATGGGCATCAATAGTGAAGATGTTGATTGAAAAGCTCGTTTCATTAGTACATCCATTACTTTCTGCATAAATATATAAGGTTTGCGTTGTTTGGATAACATCACCGCCTTGTAATTGTGTGCCAGTTCCATTTGGACCTGTGAAATAATTTCCATGTTCCAAATTGGTGAGTACATACGCATGACACGCATCAATATCAGAACGCGAGTCAACTTCTGGGAAAGGATGAATAGTTACAGGGAAACTTACATCATTTACACATCCTCCTTCACCATCAAGGTAAACATACATGGTACGACTAGTAGTAACTAAATCTCCAGCAAACATGATGTCTCCTGTTCCGCCTGGTCCAGTAAAGTAGTTCCCGTAAGGAAGTTGAGGTAATTCATAGCTTCCACATCCTGCCGCATTTTGTGGAGGATTTAATGGTGGTAAACTGATGGAAATTGTAAAATTGTAATTATCGGTACAGTTCGGTTGATTTTGGGTCACTGCATATACGTAAATGGTTTGTGTGGTATTAATCACTGTTCCCACTGGAATTTGTGTTCCCGTTCCCATAGGACCTGTATAGTAATTTCCAGCGTCTAAAGCAGGTAACGTGAAAGAAACACACTCATTAACTGAAGTAGGGAAGTTCATACCGATAACAACTTGAAATGAAGACTGACTTGTACAGGTACCATTGGTTGCATAGATAAATACCATTTGTGTACTTGTGAGTACCGTTCCAGGCGCTAATTGCGTTCCTTGTCCGCCTGGTTCGGTGTAGTAAGCACCAAATGACAAGGAAGGTAAGGTATACGACGTACAATCATAGACGTTATCCATCGTTGGCACATCACCAAAAGGAATAATGGTGACATTAAATGGCATATCAATTTGACAAAACGGCGGTTCTGGTGAAATAAAATAATAGTAAATAGTTTGTGAGGTAGTAATAATGGTTCCTCCAGGTAATAACATACCTCCTCCATTGGGAGCAGTGTGATAATTTCCGCGTACCAAAGCGGGTAAGGTATAACTGTTACAATGCTCCTCATCAGGAATAGATTCATCGGGTCGGATAATTGTAATAGTGAAAAACGTTTGATTAGGACATAATGGAGGGGTAGGATTACTATTAAAAATGTAAATAGTGGAGTTTTGCGTAATTACATCCCCGGGAAATAATTGCGTTCCTTGTCCGTTAACCTCTGTAAAGTATTGTCCGTTGGTTAAGGCAGGAAGCGTATAATCATCACACGTGATTACATTTTCCAAATCATCTACAGGAGGAATAGGTAATACTACCATGTTTACGGGTACTACAGCAAAACACGTTGGGTCGGTAAATACGAATACACGAACATAGCAAGTTCCACCCAATGAACTGATGACACCATTAGCAACAATATTGGTATTGTTGGTAGCATCAGTCAAGGTTTGGTATACGCCAACCCCATAAATAGTTGGATTTTGACCTCCCAATACTTGGCTGGAAACCGCTTGACGGATGTTAAAATTTACTAGACTTCCATCGGGACGCGCACACATTTGTACGGTATTTGGAGTATTGGCAACGGGAGGTGCGGTTAGTAGTAATTGGAATGATTTTACCATACCACAGCCTGTTACCGGACTCGTTACGCGAACGAATATCGTTTCATTTCCTGCGCTAACATAACTAGTTCCAATGGGGTTTACGTTGTTTTGCGCATCAGCTTGTGTTGCAAAATAGGCTACTGTATGACCAGGCGCAATACCATTAGTAACATGGCCAGTATTGTAATTTAAATTGTAAGTGTAAGGACTACTTCCCGTATTACATTTGTATAAATTCACAGGATTCGGAAATACAAAATTAGCATGAAATTCTACCGTTAACTCATCCGTAACTTCTTGGCATGGAAAGGCAATATTAGTGTAGGTAAGCGCGTACGTTCCTGGTTGTGTTACTGTTAGTGTTGGACTAGTTTGTCCTGGAATTACGACACCATTACGACTCCATTGAAACGAATATTGAGCTGGATTAAGTCCAGAAGTAATGACAGTAGATCCCCCTTGACAAACCGCCGTGCCACTGGCAACAGTTCGGTTTGGACCCAATACATTTTGTCCAATATTGAAGCTATTGGAAGCAATAAAAATAGCCGAATCCGAATTGAAATCACCGCGGTCGGCAATGACCAATTTGATTCGGTAATTGCGCCCTGGGACTAAAGTAGCAGTTGCATTTAATACCGTAGTTTGACCGTTGTAGTTTATTGGAGCCGAAGCGGCATTGTTTCCTCCATTAAAACGACCAAAATATTGCTCATTTACCGATGGACACCCCGAATTGTAAAGAAAGTCACGAATGGTTACTACCGAAATAGGCGTATTGGTGTTTGGTACCACCGCCAAATTCTGTGTTGTACCAGTACTTAAATCCGTCAACAAAAAGGCAAAGGCATCGGAAAATTGACATTGAAAATTGCCATATTCTTCAGAAGCAAATAAGAAATTAAAATCGAAATAGGGCGATAATGCCGAAAACTCAAATTCCAGAACCGTAGCATTAGTAGAATTCATCGAAATCCCAGAAGCAGCCAATATAGCTTCCAAGTCAGTGTCTCCCGTCCAAGCAACATTTCCTGAGTTCAATAAAACAGTATTTGGTCCTGCTGCTTCAACAGCACTACCCGTTGATAAGACAATACCGCTTTGCATAGGGAAATTTGGATTCGTATTCACAAAATATCCAATACCATTAACAGATCCAAAATTGGAACCCGTACGCCAAGAGATATTCTGTGTTGAAATACATGGAGAATTGATCAAAATATTATTGACCAATTGCGGTACGGTATACGTACTCGCATCAACAGTGATCGGCTGTGATAAGCCTGCGACACTGATGCACAGTAACAAAAGGGTTAGTAGTTTTTTCATAGGGGCTTGATTTTGACAAAACAAATATGCACTATAAAATCGATAAAAAACAAATAAAATCGATGAAATGTATAAAATTATGTTAATTGTAAGAAAAAGATTATATATAATCAATTTTTCTGAGGAATGGTATTCGTAGGCATTGGATTACAATTACTATTCTTTTTATGTGGTATATTTGCCATCAAAAAAAATACCAATGACGACTCAACATTTTTTAACTGTTCCCATTCAAAAAGCCCTAGCGCTTCATTTTGACGTAACCCCTGAGAAAATTGAATTTCAGGAGACGCGCAAAGAGTTTGAAGGAGACATTACCGTTGTTATTTTTCCTTTTTTAAAATGTATCAAGGGCAATCCCGTTCAAATCGGTACCCTCCTCGGTGAGTATTTGTTGACAAATACGCAAGAGGTAACGGCTTATAATGTTGTCTCCGGTTTTTTGAATTTGTCCATTGCCGATTCGTTTTACGTCCAATCCTTTCAAGAAATACGGGAAGACGCCACTTTTGGATTTTCTACCCCCAAAGCGACAGAGGCCGTGATGGTCGAATATTCTTCCCCGAATACTAACAAACCATTACACCTTGGCCATATTCGCAATAACTTATTAGGCTATGCCGTGGCCGAAATTTTAAAAGCCTCGGGAAAAAAAGTATACAAAACTCAAATTATCAATGATCGCGGAATCCATATTTGTAAGTCAATGGTGGCTTGGCAAAAATTTGGAAACGGTGAGACACCCGAAACAAACGGTATTAAAGGCGATAAACTCGTAGGAAACTATTATGTCGCTTTCGATAAGGCTTATAAATCTGAAATTGAAAAGGCTCTAGCGCAAGGTGTTGCTGAAGAGGAAGCCAAAAAAACAGCGCCAATCTTACTCGAAGCACAAGAAATGCTGCGCCAATGGGAAGCGGGTAATCCCGAAGTAGTCGCTCTTTGGAAGACTATGAATCAGTGGGTTTATGATGGTTTTAATACTACTTACACCAATTTAGGGGTTGATTTTGATAGTTATTACTACGAAAGCAATACTTACTTGCTTGGAAAAGAAGTGGTGCAATTAGGTTTGGACAAAGGAATCTTCGAACGCGATCCCGATGGCTCTGTTTGGATTGATTTGACCGCCGATGGCCTCGACCGTAAGATTGTTTTGCGCTCCGACGGTACTGCCGTCTATATGACACAAGATATTGGTACTGCCATTCAAAGGGTGAAGGATTATCCCGATGTTAAGGGCATGGTCTACACTGTCGGGAATGAACAAGATTATCATTTTAAAGTGTTATTCTTAATCCTCAAAAAATTAGGTTTCACTTGGGCTGAACACTTGTATCATTTATCGTACGGTATGGTTGAATTACCTTCTGGAAAAATGAAATCCCGTGAAGGAACCGTAGTTGACGCCGATGATTTGATGCATGATATGACCCAAACGGCAGGAAATATTGCTGCTGAGTTAGGGAAACTAGACGGATATTCTGAAGCGGAAAAGCAGGAGTTATATCGTATCATCGGATTAGGGGCTTTGAAATATTACATTTTAAAAGTCGATCCAAAGAAGCAAATCCTATTCAATCCTGAAGAATCGGTAGATTTTAATGGCAATACGGGACCCTTTATTCAGTATACCTATGCCCGAATTCAGTCGATTTTGCGAAAAGCCGATTTTGAGTATCAAAACCCGGTTCTCGTTGCATTGCATCCCAAAGAAAAAGCGTTGTTGAAGCAACTCTTTCAATTCCCAGCTGTCATTCAAGACGCTGCACGTAACCACAGTCCCGCCTTGATTGCCAATTATACTTATGAATTGGTCAAAGAATACAATTCGTTTTATCAATCGGTATCTATTTTGGGAGAAGAAGATGAGGATAAAAAAGTGTTTCGTGTACAACTCTCAGCAAAAGTCGCCGTAACGATTCATAAAGCTTTCGGACTCCTTGGAATTCAAGTTCCTGAACGTATGTAAAAAAAAGAAATCCGATGCATGTCGGATTTTTTTATAGCGAATAGCGCACAAAAATATTGAGCGTTCGTGCCAAAGAAAAGGTGTCAATTTGCTCCAACGTTTGCGCATTGGTATTAATCCTGAAAAATTGGTTGATACGATTTTGCGTATTGGTCAAGTTAATCACCGAAGCCCCCAAGGTTAGGGTATGTTTTTGAAGGGAAAAAGCATAACTTCCCGAAGCATTCAGCTGGAAAAACTCAGGCAAGCGATCACTATTGGGCGATTGATAATTGACAAAACTATTTCCTGCTTGGGGATCAAAAAGAATAGCGGGTTCGCTCGGTAAAGTGGTCGGACGGCCGCTAAACCATTTTCCTCCCAACGTGATTTTGAGGGCTTTGTTCACATATCCAATACCTGAAGCGATATGGTGTCGAATTTCGTTGTTGTTAGGAAACTCACTCTCGGGACGTAATCCTTTGAACGTATAGGTGTTATAATTATAGCTGTAGGTGATCCAACTTACCCAATTTTCCCATTTTTTTTGTAAAAGAATTTCCGCGCCATATACCAAAAAGTCTCCATAGAAGTCCAAATTTTCATATTGATTTTGAAAATCTTGACTACGCCCAGTAATGCCTGTTACTTTTTTAGCAAAAAGCTCAGTACCCCAAAGCCACCCGTTATTTTTAAAGGTAATTCCTGAAGACAGTTGTCGGCTTTGTAAAATCGGACGATCCTCGTTATTACTAAAAATCCAACGCCGGCGTTCAATTCCCAAAAAATCTTGTTGACGGTCGACTATTTTGCTAACGGTTTGACTTTTCATTTCCCCAGCCCATTCCCATTCCCATGCGGGATGAAATTGCCAAGTCGCTGTAAAACGGGGCTCAGTCAGCCAAACACCCCAGCGTTCATAATAGTTTTGTCGTAGGCCGCCACTCAACTTAAAAGCGTTTCGTTGCCAATTAACATTCGCAATTAAGGCATGATTTTGCAATACGTTCACTTCATTGCGATCCACAAAAGGACTGTTGACTCGGGTGATGTTTTGATTGCTTATCGCATCCCATTGATAACCTGCATCCAAAGTGATTTCGGGTGTCCAGATATACGCTTGACGCCATTCAAGTCCCAAATGGTTAATATCGTTTCGTATAAATGTGGTTTGATTAGAAAACAGCGCTTCATTAGAAGCATAGAGTTCATGTCGGGTAAAAAACGCTTTCAATGCACTATTTGTTTTGGCATTCCATACTATAGTTCCATTGATTACACCGCCAAAAGTTTCTTGATTCAACCCATTTTCTTTTTCAATAAGTAACGTATTTTCTTGACGCGATTGTTTGAAATTAAGTTGGTTGGAAATGGTCAGAAAATCAAAAGTTAAAGTAGTTTTAGAACCAATCTTTTGGGCATATTGCCCCGTGAAATCTAAAAAGTAAAAGTTGGATTCCGTAGTGTAATTCGTGGTTGCAGCTTGTCCTAAATCGGTCACAATGGTGTTTTGGAATACCCTATCGAAGTAGTTTTGATACGTTGGTGTATTCAACACATCGGTAATCGCGCGACGTGCACTTAAGGCCAAACGTGCATTTTTAGAAAATCGATGGCGAAACGTTGCATCGGCATTAATGAGGTTGAGTCCCAATTCCAAAGGAGGTGATTTCTCTGTATCATCCAAGGTAGACAGGCAAACTACTCCCGAGACACTCTCGCCCAAAAACGGAGAGGTTCCATTTTTTATAATATTGATTTTGTGGGTTAAATTGGGATTTATAGCCGAGAGTAAGCCAAAAAAATGACTCACTTGATACAACCGCATTCCATTCCATTGAAATAGTATTTGATCTTGGGTTCCCCCGCGAATCGTCAAATTAGAAAGCGTTTCATCGGCGCTAATTACTCCTGGAATTTGTTTGATGGATTCAAAAACATCCGCTTCGGTAAGTCCAGGTAAGAGTCCAAACTGTTTCGGCTTTATTTCGTACCCCATATCCCATTTTTTAGTCACCCCTTTAGTGAAATAAAATTGCGTAGCTACCTCTTGCAATTGAGTGGGTTTCACGTTGAGGTAAAAAACGGAGCCATTGATTTTATTCAAATCGGTTAATCGAACGGCAGCATGATTTAAATGCTGGATTGTAAGTGCGGTAACCTCTTTTTCTGTAGAAAAAACATAACCATTTTCATCCGAAAAGAGTACACTTTCGCTTGGATGTATTGTTATACGTGCATTTTCAATTGGTTTTTTCCATTCGGAATCCCTAAGAAACAATTGAAATCGAACTTTTTTCTGAGGATTGTCCGATACTGAAATGTATCGGTTGTTTACCTTGGTAAAGGCCAACAGGGTTTGTCGAGATATCGCAACGAGTTTGGCATCTAACGAAAAGGAATAAGGAGGTTGAAGTACTTTTAGTGGGTTGATGTCACTTTCGATGTAGCTGAATTCAACACGGTGCTGTTGTTCGATATCTTTTAATACAGTTGCCAAAAAAACTGGATCTCCTGACTGAGCAAAAGTGCTCAAACAGGAGATATAGTAAAGTAAGAAACTTGAAAAGTATCGAAATCGCATCAAGGAGTAGCGTCTAAGGAAAAGGCATGGTCATTAACTTTGACCACTTTGAAATGATAAGGATGGGCCAGCAAGTGTAGGGCAGCTTCCGAACTATCACCGGGTAATTTTCCGGTAAATAATTCGTTTTTCGGGAACGCTGGTGCTTTGATTGTAATGTCAAAGTGGCGCTCAAGTTCTGCCAAAACATCTTGAGGTTTCTCTTTTTCAAAGGCTAATTCCTTAGCAATCCAAGCGGGTTGCTGTGCTGATGTAGTATGGAAAAATAGGCGCTTTTGTTGAACATAGGCCAATGTTTTTCCGGGTGTAAGTATAATTTTTTCGGAGGCGGTAGCCACTTGAACTTTTCCTTCAAAGCAGGTTACTTCCAACCGATTTCCTCTCACTTTTACATTAAATTGTGTTCCCAAAACCGATACGGTTCCTTGTGAAGTTTCTACCTCAAATCGCTTCCCTTTAGCGACCTTAAAGAACGCCTCTCCCGCTAAGGAAACTTGGCGATTGGAATCCCAGTTCCATGATTTGTAATTCAGTTCAGAACCGGCATGCAATTGCACTTCAGAATCATCGGGTAATTGAAAAGAGAGATTTTCCCCCGATGCGGTCATTTCACTTTCAAATCGCGTCATCATATATCCCATGCTTAAACCAAGGAATACAAGAAGTAAAGCGGCCCATTGAAGTGGTTGTTTTACGTACAAACGACGAAATTTACTGGGTTGACGTTGCTGGTTTTGAATGCGAAGCAAAAGCGCATCTTCCTTAAATTCAGGGGTACACAAGGCTGCGGTGTAGGATTTAATTTTTTCCATCACAGCATAATCCGGATCTTGGCGCAATTGCTCTAATTCCGCATCAGAAACTTGGTCATCCAACCAAGCTGCCCATTGATATTTTTCTTCTTCTTTCATAATGATTCAAGGTTAAAACCGTTATCGTTGTATAAACCCTACCTAAAAATTGGAAAATTTTTTTCGTAATTCTTCCAGTGCCAAATGAATCCGCTTTTCTACAGCTTTTACACTGATGTTTAATTCTTCCGCAATTTCATGGTATTTTTTTCCATCAATTCGATGCATTAAAAAGGCTACACGTTGGGTTTCGTTTAAATTTTCAATGGCGGTTAACAATCGAGTTTTAAATTCTTCCTCTTCCATCAAATACTGCGGTGATTCTGAGGTGGCAGAAGAAACATTTGCTTTTTGTACATAAGTTAGTACAACTTTCTGGTGTGCAATTTGATTTAAATTCAAATTATTGGCTACTGTGTATAAAAATGATTTTGCTTTTTCTGGAGTAACTTGTCCACAGTTTTGCCATAATTTAATAAAGGCTTCTTGGGTACAATCTTCAGCTTGCTCGGTATTTCCGAATTTGTAAAGTAGAAAATTACGCAAGGCCTTGACATGTGAATGGTAAAAACGTTCGAAAAGGGACTCGTTACATAGGTTAGCATCTTCCATGAGACAAAACTATTTGCGGTTAAAAGTAAAAAAATAAATTTCAGGTAGGGAAAATGCATTTATATTTGTTATACCCTAAATTAATTTCATGTTTAAAAGATTACTTTTTTTGGGAATTGCGTTTACAATTATGAGTTGTGAGAAGGAATCGTTGACCGAAACGACGTCCAATTCCAACTTAACCCAATCATCCATATTAACAGGGTTGTTGCAAAGAATTGCTCAAAATCCAACGGCCTTTGATAATGTATTAGACGGTTGTAGTGGATTTAGTGTTCAATTGCCTGTGACGGTCACCGTAAATGGAACTACTGTAACGGTAGCATCAGAAAGTGATTTTCAGACGATTCAAAATCTAAAGAATGCTAGTCCCAACGATAGTGACGAGGTTATTTTTACCTATCCTATTCAACTTCGATTAAAAAACCATCAACTGGTTTCTGTTTCCAGCTACAATCAATTTGAGGATTTTTATGAGGATTACAGCACTGATGATTTAATGGAAATACGTTGTGTGAACATGCAATTTCCAATTACTATAAATACATACAATACTTCCAATCAACAAACTCAAGCCTATACTTTGACGAATAATGTGTCATTGTATCAGTACTTGGCAAGTTTGACGTCCAGCTTTCAATACAGCTTAACCTATCCTATTACGGTCACCGATGCAAACAACAATCCACAGACGATAACCTCAAATATTGGATTTGAAACATTTATCGATGCCAACCTTACGCAATGTGATGTCCCCGTAGGCAATACGCCCCTATCGTTTACCACCCTACTTACCGATAATATTTGGTATGTATCGAGTTATATTGATGATGATGGAGATGACGAAACCGATGATTTTGAGGAATATACATTTGATTTTCTAAGTAATTTCGATATTCAAGTTTTTGAAGGCAGTTTGTTTGCCAATGGCTCCTGGAATTACTATACCGCTTCAGGAAATACGCAAAAACTAAATCTAAATTTTAGCAACTCTATTTTGTTGGATTTAGATCAAGATTGGACGATTGTCGAATATTCAACTGCTGTGATTCGACTACGATATATTGACAGTGACAATGACGTAGAATATCTTGTTTTGCGAAAGCTATAACACATAAAAAAAGATAAAGTTAAGCCTGAATTTGTTCAGGCTTTTTTTTTGATTATACTCTAATCTCCTTGTTTTATAAGTCCTTTATTTTTTTTTAATAAACGAATGTTAAATAAATATTTTAGGTAGGGTAAATGGGCTGTAATTTGTTTTACTAATAAATCAAATAACTCTAAAAAACATTCTTATGAAAACAAGATTTTATGCTTTCTTCGTGATTTTAGTTTTAGTTTTACTAGCTTCTTGTAGTAATGATAATGGAGGTAAAAGTGACAATCTAGTCCTTAAAGCAAGGAGTATTTATAATCAAGGAAAGGTAACCGCAGCGAGTCCAAATGCTCTAGTAAGTCTTACTTCTTTCACCTTCAACTTTAAAGAAATCGAATTTGAATTTGCCGAAAATACTTCCAACGATGATGATGGGTTTTTTGATGGCGACGATGAGGTCGAATTGAATGGCCCATTTATCGTAAATATTTTAAATAATACAATTGATATTGCTACTTTCAATGTCCCTGCGGGCGTTTATGAAGAGTTTGAATTCACCATGAGTCGCAACAAACAGGTTAACAGTCCTATGTATAATAAATCAGTACAAATTGAAGGAACGATCAACGGAACGCCTTTTGTTTTCTGGCATAATATCGAAGAAGATTTTGAAATTGACTATGAAGATACTGCGCAAAATTTAGTAATCGATAACACAACGTCTATGCTCTACCTCAATTTTGACTTGAACACTGTTGTTAACAGTATCGATTTCAGCGTAGCTACGGATAACGATGGTGATGGGGTAATCGAAATTAATCCCAACGATCAAGATGGCAATCAAAGCTTGGCCAATTTGATCAAAGATCGTATCAAAGATACCATCGAATTAGACGACTAGATTGTTGTCTACCAAAAAGCAACCTAACTATAAATAGATATGAAAAAACTAAAAATCCTTATGCTACTGTACCTCGTTTTTCTGGTCAATGTAGCCTCCATGTGTAGTAATGATGACGATAATTCTTCTTCATCAGTCAATCAAACGACGGTAGTCAATACCGTCTCTTCAGGTACATGGCGCATCACCTTGTATAACGATTCGGGTACCATCAAAACCAATCAATTTACAGGATACAATTTTACCTTCGGTCCTTCCAATGTATTGACGGCAACGAATGGAACACAAACGTATACAGGGGTTTGGTCGGTGACCGATTCCAACAGTAATGATGATAGTTTAGATGATTTGGATTTTAATATTGCATTCACGGCTCCTGCTAATTTCTTGGAAATCACCGATGATTGGGATATTCAATCCCGAACCGATACCAAAATTGAGCTTATCGATGTCAGCGGCGGTAACGGCGGAACCGATTATCTCACTTTTGAAAAAAATTAAGTAGATTACCTACTAATGTGTGTTTTTGTTAGAAACCACTCTCTTACATGAGGGTGGTTTTTTGTTTGTTTTCGGCTTGAATGGCATAGGGTTAATTTGTATCTTTGCCATCATTTTTTTAGCAGTAAACTATGTTTCAAAATTTAAGTGACAAACTCGATAAAGCCTTTCATATTTTAAAAGGACACGGTAAAATTACCGAGATCAATGTAGCCGAAACGCTCAAGGAAGTTCGACGCGCACTCCTTGACGCCGACGTGAACTTTAAGATCGCCAAAGATTTTACTACCCGAGTCAAAGAAAAAGCATTGGGACAAGATGTATTAACTACTCTTCAGCCGGGGCAGTTGATGGTCAAAATTGTAAAAGATGAATTAACTGAATTGATGGGTGGTGAGGCTACTGGGATTAACTTAACAGGGGCTCCTACCGTGATTTTAATGTCGGGTTTACAAGGGTCGGGAAAAACGACTTTCTCAGGTAAATTGGCCCATTATTTAAAAACCAAGAAAAACAAGAAACCTTTATTGGTTGCCTGTGATATTTACCGGCCCGCAGCGATCAACCAGTTGCATGTGGTTGGGGAACAAATTGGCGTTGAAGTATATTCCGAATCCGAGAATAAAAATCCGGTGGATATTGCTCAAAAAGCCATTCAACACGCCAAATCCAATGGCTACAACGTAGTTATCGTCGATACGGCCGGTCGTTTGGCCATTGATGAGCAAATGATGAACGAGATTGCACAAGTTCATCAAGCCATTAAACCCCAAGAGACTCTTTTCGTAGTTGATGCGATGACAGGACAAGATGCGGTAAATACGGCCAAAGCCTTCAATGATCGTTTAGATTTTGATGGTGTAATCTTGACCAAACTCGATGGGGATACCCGTGGTGGTGCAGCGTTAACGATTAAATCGGTAGTCAACAAACCCATCAAGTTTATCGGTACAGGAGAAAAAATGGAAGCCCTCGATGTATTCTATCCTTCGCGTATGGCCGATCGTATTCTAGGAATGGGGGATGTGGTTTCTTTGGTAGAACGTGCCCAAGAACAATATAATGAAGAGGAAGCGCGAAAACTCCAGAAAAAAATTGCCAAAAACGAATTTGGTTTTGACGATTTCTTGGCACAAATTCAACAAATTAAAAAAATGGGAAGCATGAAAGATTTAGTCGGAATGATCCCTGGTGCTGGCAAAGCCATGAAAGATGTTGAAATTGAAGACGATGCCTTCAAACATATCGAAGCCATAATTTATTCGATGACCCCAAAGGAACGCAGCAAGCCCGCGATCATCGATATGAAACGCAAGACACGTATCGCTAAAGGGGCAGGACGAAAAGTAGAGGAGGTAAATCAATTACTCAAACAGTTTGAACAAATGAGTAAAATGATGAAAATGATGCAAGGCCCCGGAGGGAAAAATCTCATGCGAATGATGGGAGGGATGAAAGGAATGCCAGGAATGCCCGGCGGCGGAATGCAATAAATCATAAGAAGGGTTTGGAGTTCGGAAACGAAACCAAACCCTTTGTCTTTATTACTAATACGAAACACTACTAAACCACAACATACATGATTATTTTAGACGGAAAAAAAGTTTCTGAAGATATTAAAAATGAAATTACTGACGAGGTACAGAAGATGCGTGACAATAACGAAAAGGTACCCCATTTGGCCGCGATTATTGTCGGAAATGACGGAGCCAGTTTAACCTATGTTAATAGTAAAGTCAAAGCTTGTGAGCGCGTTGGATTTGAATCAACCCTCATTCGTATGCCGAGTACAACGTCGGAAACCGAGTTGCTAAAAAAAATTAAAGAACTCAACGAAGATGATACCATTGATGGGTTTATTGTACAGTTACCTTTACCCAAACAAATTGATACCCAACACATTTTGATGTCCATCGATCCCAGTAAAGACGTTGATGGATTCCACCCCGAGAACTTTGGTAAAATGGCCCTAGACATGACCACCTTCATACCCGCCACACCCTACGGAATCCTGGAATTGTTAGAACGGTACGACGTACAAACCAAAGGGAAGCATACGGTAGTTATCGGGCGAAGTCATATTGTAGGTCGCCCCATGAGCATCTTAATGGGAAGGAATCATTTCCCAGGCAATTCTACTGTAACACTAACCCATAGCCACACCAAAAATATCAGTCAAATTACCACGCAAGCGGATATCATCATAACGGCATTGGGTGTGCCTAATTTTCTTAAAGCCGAAATGGTCAAAGATGATGTCGTAGTTATTGACGTTGGAATCACCCGTATTCCCGACGAATCTACTCCCAAAGGCTATCGCATAGTTGGCGATGTCGATTTTGAAAATGTTTCCAAAAAAGCCTCCTACATCACGCCTGTCCCCGGTGGCGTAGGTCCGATGACCATTGCCATGTTGTTAAAAAACACCTTGCTGGCACGGGAACAAAAACGCATGAAATTAGCCTAATGATACGACCCGCTACGCCCGATGATTGTATAGTAATTCAGACGTTAGCACACCAAATCTGGCCAGAAGTTTATGCCTCCATTTTATCGCCTGCACAACTCTCCTATATGTTGGATATGTTTTATGCGCTTGAAGCGTTGCAACGGCAAATGGCGGCTGGACAGCAGTTTCTAATTCTAGAAGATAATCATGTAGCCCAAGGGTTTGCAGCCTATCAACTGGATTATACTCCCGGAGTTACCCAATTGCATAAGTTGTATGTTCGTACCGCTCAACAACATAAGGGCTGGGGGAGTGCCTTATTGGAAGCCATCGAACAACGCGCAATCCAATCTGGGCAACATACGCTCCGACTCAATGTGAACCGATTTAACAACGCGCAATTTTTTTACCAAAAAAAAGGATTTCAAACCGTTGAAACCATAGATATTCCTATCGGTGAAGGATATTTGATGGAAGATTTTGTTATGGAAAAAAAGCTATTGTAGTTAGTTGCTCTTACAAAAACGAACCGTTGCTGTTGTTTCACCTTCCAAACGCAATAAATAGGTTCCATTAACGAGTGAAGTGGTATCAATTTCACGATTCACTATGGGGAGTATTGCCAATTGGCGTCCCGTGAAATCATAAACGGTAGCTATTGTATATTGATCATCATTCAAAAACAATACCCCCTTCGTTGGATTTGGGAATAGGGTAAGCGAAGGATTTAAAGGGGGAGTAAGACTCAATGCTTGGACTGTAGTGGTGAATGTATTCGTAATAATAGGTGCATTGTAATCAAAATGAATTGCTGCAGTATTACTAAATACATCGCCCAAAGTTAGGGTGGGTTGGGTTTTGATTTTAAATAAAACGTAGCCATCATTCGAGGCATCATCAAAGGGTAAATTTATGTTTTCAAATATAAAATCAACGGTCTGATTCGGATACACGCGCATTTCATAAGGATGACTCGCATCGAGGGCAACAATACTGCTCATATTCAATTTTGAGGCATCAATTACATCATGAATGACTACATTTCGTGCATTCGACGTGCCCAAGTTTTCAAACCGTATTAAATAGTGGATGTAATCACCCACTTTATCGGGTGTGATGCTTGTTCCCTCCAAACATATTTTATTATTGGGATCCATGGAGTTAACTACGGTCTGCTTTAAGGTAAACGTATTGTCAAGGGGAGACACATCGGAAAAGCCACTAACCTGCGCTGTGTATTCCAACACATCGCTCGAAACTAGCGGCGGATTATCCAACGGAGAATTCAGTAAATGGGTGATGGTATAACTGATGCTTGTCCCCGGCGCAATGGCATCAAACTGCCATTGAAGTTGTCCAGCAACATCGGAATTGGCTTCAGGAAAACTTGAAATTACTTCACATACACTCGTATCATAATTCCAAATAACCATACCCGAAACAGCGGTAGTTCCTTTGTTTTTACACGTAATCTTGTACCGACTCGAATATCCGGCAAAAGCCTCCTCCAAAGGGGTGATGAACACCTCCATATCGGCATGATTGCCGTTGGGAGTCACACAAAAATCAGTAGTAAAAGGGGAAGCTTTAGTAGGAAAATGAACTTGTACACTTGTTGGATTCACCGAAAAATAATTGGGATTTTCCAACACAGGGGCGCACGAATAGCTCCCCGCAACTAGGCCAATGTTGTAGCTTCCCGTTGCAGAAGGCTGAACCCATTGCGTGCTACCCGATGCAGTGATTGCTATTTTGTAAGGGGTAAAGGGTGCATCCGTAGGTTGACATCCGTCATTTTGTGTGTCCAAACGCAGCATGCCTTTCAAGGCATACGACATTCCACCGGGAATAAATGTACAATAACTGTTTACTTCACAGCTTGTGCTACCCGAGTTGAGGGCTACTTGATACAGCACTGATGCGCGTTCCAAAGTAGATTCGTCAGTACATATGTAGTGTAACTGAGGCGTGTTGCTTAAATTCAAACCACTTTCAAAACTACCGTTTTTCAAATTAACTTGGGTAAGTAACATATTATGACTCAAATCCAAAAACACCAAATTGCGATAGATAGAAACATCCAAATAAGTTAAAAAGGTATGCGAAAGCGTCAAATGCGAAAGCGCAGTAGCTCCGTTTAAGGATAGCGTAGTCAGAGGGTTGTTACGTAAGTTCACTAAAGAAAGCGCTGCCAATCCAAAGCCAGAAATTTGCGTTAGTTGATTGTGTGAAGCGTCCAAAAACACGAGTGGTACATTGGGTGCCAAAGACAACGACTGCAATTGGGTGTTACGACAATCCAACCATTGTAGTTGCGTTGCCGATAGCAAGGATATTGTCTCTAGTGGATTGTTACGGCATCCCAATTGGTTGAGTGAGGCAAACGTAGCCTCAGGTATCGAGGTTATGGAATTGTCTTGACAGAATAAAACCCGCAGTTGGTTAAAAGCTTCCAATCCCTCTAATGAAACAATTTTTGTCGATGATGGGCTATTGGTATTGTTTATATCCAAATGAAACACGGCATCGGCTTCATTGATCTCAATGGCACCGTTATGGTTGGTGTCAATGGCAATAGCAACACCGTTTTGATTTCTTGCGATGCTGTTTTGAGGTGAAGCTTGTAATAATTTGCTCTTAAAGTTAACGTCAGGAATAACTAAGGCCTGAGTCCAGACCACTACAGGAAGCAGTGTTAGAAAAGCAAGTAATACTCTTTTCATCCGTAATAATGGGTGTGATACTTGATTCGACGTCTATCAAAAGTAGTATTTATTTTTCAATTAAGCATTTATTTCGTTAAAAACGAAGGGATAAATCGGAGTGAATCCTGATTTGTCATCAAAATAATAAACCCCGAAAGGATCGGGGTTCACATTACACTGCAATTTATAAAGGTTGGATAAGGAACTATAGTTAACCGATTCGGGTCCAGCCGCCCCCGCTTTCCTCAGCGAAGCAGACAAAATGTACGCGCAGTTGCGACTAAACCAAAGGTGAATCAGTAGTCAGAACAATACAATACGTTGCTTTCATATTTGTTTTGTATCGTTTTTTCAAAGGCGAATAAATAGATGAATAACACAGTACGAATGTACATAAAAGAAATGCTACACCAACAGCTACTGAGTACTCACCCCAAACTTACGATTAAACACCCCTTTTCCTCGAGGATTGCAACTCATAACTCATAATTCATAACTCCTAATTCATAACCCTTTCGCTTCTGCAGTTTTACTTGAATCCGCAAGCAAGGTGTTCAATTGTGCCATTTCTTTTGAGGTGAGGGGGCGGTATTTCCCCACGGGAATATCAAGCGAGATATTCATGATGCGAGTACGCTTCAAGGCCGTCACTTCATACCCAAGGTACGAACACATGCGTCGAATTTGTCGGTTCAATCCCTGCGTCAAGGTAATACGAAATACATACCGACTTATCGCTTTCACCGGACAAGGTCGTGTCACCGTGTCCAAAATGGGAACGCCTTTACGCATCCGTTCGATAAAGCGATCGGTCAACGGTTTATCTACCGTTACGATGTATTCTTTCTCGTGATTGTTCCGTGCCCGAAGAATTTTGTTGACAATATCTCCGTCGTTGGTCATTAGCAAAAGACCCTCACTCGCTTTGTCCAAACGGCCAATAGGGAAAATGCGCTCGGGATAGTTGAGGTAGTCAATAACGTTGTTTTTCACCGAAGTGTTGGTCGTGCATTCAATGCCTACCGGTTTGTGAAACGCCAAATAAATTCGTTGCTCTTGGTCGTTGTGTATCGGTTTTCCATCTACACAAATGCGGTCTTCGGGGCCAACTTTTGTTCCCATTTCAGGACGCATTCCATTCACGGTAATACGCCCTTGTTCAATAAGGCGGTCAGCCTCCCGACGGGAACAGTACCCTGATTCGGAAAGAAATTTATTCAATCGTGTCATGACACAAAGATAGCGATTCGCAACGATTACGGTTTTTCAATAAAATCAATCAAGGTTTGATACAAATACGCATCATGCAAACTGTGTCCGAGTCCGCGTGTGGTAATGAACTCCGCATGAGGCCAAGCTTTCGCGATTTTTTCACTTTCCTCCCACAAAACCACTGTATCTTCTTTGTCGTGAACAATGATTCCCGGTAAAGTCAGCGATTCAACAAACAAAGCCGCCGAAAAAGATTCAATGGTCACATCAAATCGTTTTTGGGTGTACGCCTTTAGAAAGCGGTAAATTCGACGGTTTAACCCAAGCAATATGATATAATTTTTTAGAATAATTTTAAAATCGGACGGCGCCCCGAGAAGAATTAACTTTTGCGCCGGATGCGGATAATGTTTTTGATAATACGCAATGGCATTACCTCCTACCGAATGACCAATAAGAATGGTAGGTTGGTAGCGCGCCACTATTTTGTGAATGAATTCTGCGTACAATGGGACGTTAAACTCGTTTCCACTCGACAATCCATGCGCCGGAGCATCAAGAGCTATAATTGTTTTTCCCGTTTTGAGAAGAGGTTTGATGAGCTTTTTCCATCGTGAGGCATTGCTTTCCCATCCGTGTACAAGAAGAATTACCTCTTCATTCCCTTGCCAAACATAGGTTTGAATCACATGGGTATCCAACGCATGTTTTTCCCATTGGGCGCGTTGTAAAATCTTCGGAGGTTTTTCGGCCTTGAACCTTCCTTTTCGCGGTTGACTGAAAAAACGATACGCCAAACGGTAGGCATGTTTGGGATACACATAACTCATGAGGTTGAGGTAGAGCCCCAAGGTTTTGGCAAGTAGCAGTTGAATCATAGGCGCGAGGGGATTAAATAAAAAAGCCACCGTGGGGTGGCCTTATGTTTTAGATGGATGCAAACAATTGTTGCATTTTTTCTCGTTCTTCTTGTGCCAAAACATTGTCGACTAAAATGCGACCGGAATGTTCGTCGGTAATGATTTTTTTACGAGCAGCAATCTCCACTTGGGTTTGTGGGGGAATCGTAAAAAACGATCCCACTGAAGCGCCACGCTCAATCGACACTACGGCCAATCCATTGCGAACACTTTTACGAATACGGTCGTAAGCCGCCAACAAACGGTCTTCGATACCATCGCGATATTCCGCTGATTTTTCCATCAAAAAGTTTTCTTCTTTTTGTGTTTCGGCCATAATATCGTTTAACTCCGCTTTTTTATGTTTTAAGTGAGTAGATTTTTGGTCCAATTTTTCTTTGGTCTGCCCCAACGCTTCTTTTTTATGTTCAATCGAAGCTTTCATTTCTTTGATTTGCTTTTCAGCCAATTGAATTTCCAATTCTTGGTATTCAATTTCTTTGGTCAAGGCGTTGAATTCTCGGTTGTTACGAACTTCTTTTTGTTGCTCTGCATAACGCTTAATCGACGCCTGGTGGCCTTCAATCGCACTTTTTTTCAACTTGATACTGTCCTCAATTTGATTCAGTTCCAATTGTAATTTGTCCAAACGGGTGGTCAATCCGGTTACTTCATCTTCCAAATCTTCTACTTCAAGCGGTAATTCGCCGCGTACACTTCTGATTTCATCAATGCGGGAATCAATTAGCTGTAAATCATATAGCGCTCTTAATTTTTCTTCAACGCTCATTTCTTTTGTAGTAGCCATATTTTATAAGTACTTAACCGGGTTTGTATTTACTTCTGATACTTGAATTCCACTCGATAGCGGAATGGGTGCAAAATTAGTAATTTTTTCTTTAAGAAAATCAACTATATAATTTTTTGTAAATCTTTCACTTTCAAAATGTCCCACGTCTGCTAAGATCATTTTCCCCTCTGCTTCGAAGTAATTATGGTATTTTAAATCGGAGGTGATATACAAATCAGCATCGGCTGCTAGCGCATTTTTTATGGCAAAACTTCCCGAACCACCCAAAACGGCAACTCGTTCAATTTTTCGCTCCAAAAAAGCCGAATGGCGAATACCGCCACACTGTAATTTTTCTTTTACCTCCAATAAAAATTCTCTTGCATCTCGGGGACTGGGGAGTTTACCTATTCGTCCCAATCCCAAGTTTTGGTGTGTGTTTTGTAAATTGTAAACTTCAAAGCCCACTTCTTCGTAGCAATGGTGCTTAAAGAGCGCTTGAAGGATTTGTTTTTGGAGGTGTTTTTCAAATGTTACTTCAATTTTTTGTTCTTCGGCGCTTACCCATTCGTGGCGTTGACCCATAACCGGATTGCTGTTATCATTGCCTTGATAGGTTCCAATACCTATCGAATTGAAGCTGCAGTTTTCGTAGTTTCCGATACGGCCTGCGCCTGCGTCAAACAAGGCATCCCGAAGGGTAGCGGCTTGTTCAACAGGAGCATAGGTGACCAGTTTTTGTATAAAATCATTTTTCGGAATCAATACTTTCGACTCGATAATGCCCAATGCGTCGCACAAAATTTTATTTACTCCATTAGGATGGTTATCCAAAGCCGTGTGGACAGCATAAATCGCAATATCATTTTTGATAGCCTTTCGAACAGCCCGCTCCACATAATTCTTTCCTGTGATTTTTTTAATCCCCGAAAAAAGGATGGGATGAAAACAAACGACAACATTGCATTGCCGTGTAACCGCTTCGTCAATAACGGGTTCAAGCGCATCGTGGCAAACTATAATCCCGGATACCTTCGCGTCAGGGTCTCCTACCAAAAGGCCCACATTGTCAAAATCCTCAGCATAAGCAGTTGGTGTAAGTTCCTCCAATAAAGGAATCAATTGGCGCAAGGTAAATGAAGTGTTTGTGGTCATAGTATTGTTGTATAAAAAACAGCATTAGTAAAGGTAGGCAATCAAGTTTCCCAACGATTAAACTCATCGATGAAATGCCATGTGTCTCCCTTTTTTTGAAACAATAAAAAACTGCCACTGTTGTGTTCAATCGAGCGGTAAAATCCTACTTTGATTAAACAATAGTCATGGGCGAGATAAATCGGTTGATTTACGATCATCATGCGCTGATTGTTTTCACCATAGCGTTGGGTGTACATCTCAAATTGTTCCAGCGTAACGGGTTGTTGCACTTTTTGCTTCAAATAATGATTTTCTTTCATAAACAAAAGAGAAAATTCAGCCTCCCATGTTTCAGGAGCTTTTGGGGTTTGCACTTGCTTTTTGATAGCCTCCAACTGGGATTGTAGAATCGGATGGTTGCGACAGCCGTCCCAAATTTCAAGGGTATTGGGCGCTTTGTCGCGGTAAAAGTAAAGCAATTGCAACCTATTTTTTACAATGGGTTTTTCTTGGGCATAAAACCGATTCAACAGCAATTTTAGTAACACAGCATTGTCGGAATACGTATTTTGAGCCTGTCCCAACAAGCCAATAAATGTCCATAGTATCACCCAGAAACCTTTCATTTTTTGGTATTCCATCGCTCAAAGATAAAAAAATGTTACTTTCGTAATATGATTATTTTGCGTATTCTACTTTTCCCTTTTGCCCTCCTTTACGGGGGAATTACCGCCCTGCGTAATAGTGCATACGATTTGGGTATTTTACGTTCCCATACTTTTCCCGTGCCCATTATTGCGGTGGGCAATTTAAGTGTAGGTGGAACGGGGAAAACGCCGCAGATTGAACAGTTAATTCGACTTTTACAACCCCATTACCGCATCGCTACCCTTAGTCGAGGCTATCGCCGTAAATCCAAAGGGTATTGGGTGGCCAATGACCTCACAGATGCGTCTTCAAAAGAAGCTATCTTAGGGGATGAGCCGTATCAAATCCACCGTAAGTTTCCCGAAGTCACCGTAGCTGTGGATGCCGATCGCGTGCGGGGTATTACACAATTACTTGCTCGCAAGCCGCAACCCGAACTTGTTTTGCTGGATGATGCCTTTCAACACCGACGGGTAAAAGCGGGGTTTTATATCCTGTTGACGGCCTACGATGATTTGTATTGTGACGATTGGATGTTGCCTTCTGGAACCTTACGCGAGTTTGCTTCAGGGGTACAACGTGCCCATATGATAATTATCACAAAATGTCCCCCCAATTTGTCGGAACTTGCACAGCAGAAGATACGACAACGTTTGCACGCCTCCGCACCAGTTTTTTTTAGTACAATTGTTTATGAAGATGGGGTATATGATGACCAAAAACGATTAGAGTGGTCAAGTGTAAACAAATCAGATTGCGTGTTTGTTACTGGAATTGAGAAGCCAAAACCCTTTTTGGAGTTTGTGGGAGCAACCGAAAGTCAAACCCTTCGATTTCCAGATCATCACTCTTTTACTCCGCAAGATATTGAACGAATAAATCGGGAGTATTTAGGTAAAATAGTGATTACGACAGAAAAGGATTTTGTTCGCTTACACGGAAAAGGACTGCAATTACCGCTGTATTATCTTCCCATGCAAAGTCAACTTTTGCACAATGAAAACCAATGGAAACAATTAATTGAAGACTATGTGGGAACAAGTACAAGAAACCGTTAATTACATCAAAAAAGCAACGTCATTTTCACCCGATTACGGTGTGATTTTGGGCTCGGGTTTAGGGAGTTTTACCGAGGATATCCAAATAGAATACGTTTTACCTTATGCAGAAATTCCGCATTTCCCCATTTCAACTGTTCAAGGGCACCAAGGCGCTTTGGTTTTTGGAACCATAGGAGCCAAAAAAGTTGTGGCCATGCAAGGGCGATTTCATTATTATGAAGGATATTCTATGCAGCAAGTGACCTTTCCTGTTCGGGTGATGAAAGGATTAGGGGTGTCTACACTTATTGTTTCCAACGCTTCGGGTGGAGTAAATCCCCATTACCAAGTGGGTTCTATCGTGTTGCTTACCGATCATATTAATATGATGCCTGAGCATCCGTTGCGTGGCGCCAATGAGGATCGTTTCGGTCCCCGTTTTGTAAATATGAGTGCTCCTTACAGTCGTAAAATGATTGCCCAAGCGCATGCCATAGCCCTACAAGCAGGATTTCCTGTCCACGAAGGCATTTATTTAGCGTTGCAGGGGCCAACATTTGAGACTTTGGCTGAATACCGTATGGTTAAAATTTTAGGTGCCGATTGTGTGGGCATGTCCACGGTTCCTGAAGTCATCGTTGCGCGTCATATGGAAATGGAGGTTTTCGGATTGTCAGTCATTACCGATATGGGCAATGAAGAAAGCATTGAAGTAGTCAACCATACTGAAGTGCTCAAAGCGGCGCAAAAGGCCGAACCTCAGGTGCGCTTACTGATTCGTGAACTTATTCAAACGGACTCCCTAGAGTAAGTGATCGGTAATGATTTTGTAGAATTTTTCAGGTTCAAAAGGCTTCGTCAATACCTCGGTCATCCCATAAGAGAGGAGCATTTCTCGATTTTCATTTAAAGAAATAGCCGTTAGTGCAATAATCGGAATATGGGTATTAAATTCTCTAATTTGTTGCGTCGCGATGGTTCCGTTAATGCCGGGTAAATGAACGTCCATCAATATCAAGTCATAGCTATTGGGCTCTTTTCGGAGTAGCGTAACGCTGTCTTCGCCATTATCAACAATGCGACAGGTCATGCCGCGATTTTCCAACATTTTTTTGGTGATCATTTGGTTGATTTTATTGTCTTCTACCAACAAAATGCGTTTTCCTTCTACGACGGTTTCAACATGTTCTTCGGGTAAGGATGAATTTTTTTCTTCAATCAACGTTTCGCTTACTTGAAAAGGCAAAATGAAAGTAAACGTGGTTCCAAGACCCACCTTACTGTTTAAGGTGATGGTGCCACCCAACAACTCGACTAATCGTTTTACAATAGCTAATCCCAAACCTGTGCCACCGTATTTGCGATTGATTTCTATTGATCCTTGTGAAAAACTTTCGAAGATTTCATGTTGTTTGTCTTCAGGGATGCCAATTCCGTTATCGGACACTTGGAATTTTATTTTGATGGTTTTGTCCTGAATTTCTTCCAAATGAGTGCACAAACGTACGTGACCATTTTTGGTAAACTTAAGTGCGTTGTTTACTAAATTGATAATGATTTGTGATAATTTCGTCGGGTCACAAATAAGCTGTTCAGGAATCGAATTGTCAATATCAATTTCAAAAATATTGTTATTCTCTTGTGCAATCTCTTTAAAGGAATTTTGGATGTTTTTAAGTTGTGTATGAAAAGCACAATGAATATTTTCAATAGGAACATTTTCCGATTCAATTCGGTTGATTTCTAGGATATCATTGATAAAAGTCAATAAGTAATTTCCAGAAAACTTTAGAGAGTTTAAATATTCAATCTGACTTTCTTTAGGGCTTTCCTCAATCAACAAATGCGTGATTCCATTGATGGCATTCAAAGGCGTACGCAATTCGTGACTTACCGTTGAAAGAAATTCGGAACGGGCTTTGGTGGCATTTTCAGCCCGTTCTTTGGCGATTTCTAACTCGCGGTTTTTCTCTTGAAGTAATTTGTTGGATTCGTTGCGTAGAATGTTGTTTTTGTATAGTGATAAACTTAATAAAGAGAGAATTGAAATCAAAGCAATGGCCAAAATACTAATCAGTTTGGCAAAATTTTTTGCTTTAATTTGACTCTCATTTTCCCGTTCCAATTGTTCAGCATGTTTTAACTTCTCAGCGTTTTTAAAAGAGTCAAAATCAATAGGTTCAATTTTTTGGAGGTGTTGAATATCATTTTTTTCTTTTAATTGGACATAACGCTTTAGAAAGGCATGTGAAAGTTCGAGGTTGGCATTTTTTTCATAGATTTCACTTAAAGCAAGGAGCACTTTGGCTTGTAAACCCGCTTGCCCTTCTGATTGTTTCAAAGCCCGAGTCATATAATTCAATGCCAAATTATTACGCATTTTATTCTTCTCCATAATGCCCAAATGATACAAGGCTTCTGGTTTAACTTTCCGGTTATGAACAGTGTCAGTGAGACTTACAATTTTTTCCAAGAGTCCTTTTGCTTGATTAATTCTCCCCATACGTTTATATACAATAGCACGTTGCAGGTTAATCATTTCAATGGCACTATGGACTTTTAACTTATCATAAATTGCTTGGGCTTTATTCAAATTGTTTTCAGCCAAAGCGGTATTGTTTTGTTCGATATAGGTGAGTCCCAAATAGTAATAACAAAGTGCTTGTTCGCGAGATGGCGATTGGGTTGAATAAATAGCAATACTTCGCACAAAAGCATCTACGGCATCTTCATTCTTTTTTAGATCAAAATAAATGAGTCCCAAATTGAAGTAACCATCTCCTAGCGCTTTTTCATCGCTTTTCTTTTGCGCAAAATCAATTGCTTTTTTTGCATAATTGAGACAATTTCTATAGTTATTCGCTTTTTTATGGTATTGAATTTGTTCAAAATAATAGACTACGCTATCGAAAGGCTTCGATACCTTTTTTTGTGCCGAAACGACACAAGTGAATAGGATGAAAAACCACAGTTTTCTCATTACAGGGCAAAATGAAATACAAAATAATAAAATTATTTGGAAATCAATCGAATTAATTCGACCAATCGCGAGGAATACCCGATTTCATTGTCATACCATCCGACGACTTTAACCATTCGGTCGATGACAGAAGTGAGTTGCGCATCGAAAAGACAAGAATGTGTATTCCCAATTACATCCACAGAAACAATGGGGTCTTCGGTATAATCAAGGATGTTTTTATAGTGGCCTTGAGCTGCTTTTTGAAAGGCTTGATTAATTTCTGGAATACTCACATCGCGTTTTACATTAAAGGTAATATCGGTGAGCGAACCATCAGCTACAGGAACCCGAATACCGCAGCCTCCAATTTTACCCTCCATATGCGGAAATATCTTGGTCAACGCTTTAGCGGCACCAGTAGTGGTTGGTACAATTGATTGTGAAGCGCCACGGGCACGACGTAAATCTTTATGAGGTTGGTCGTGCAAACTTTGGTCAGTAGTATACGAATGCACGGTGGTGATGTAGGCTTGCTCGATGCCACACAATTCTTCAATGATTTGAATCATTGGCGCAGCATTGTTGGTGGTACAACTCGCATTGGAAATAATCCGCTCGGTTCCGTCAAGATCCTTTTCGTTCACGCCTAAGACTATCGTTTTGATTTCAGGAACTTCCGAGGGAGCTGATAAAATCACTTTTTTAGCCCCTGCTTCAATATGTTGGTATAATGTGTCGTAATTTTTAAATTTCCCTGTAGCTTCTACTACGACATCAACATCAACGGATCCCCATGGAATTGCAGCAATATTTCTTTCGTGAAAAAAGGGAATTTTGTGTCCGTCAACTACTAAAAAATCGTCTTCTGCAAAAACAGGAAAGCCAAACCGCCCATGGATACTGTCGTAACGGGTCAGATGGGCCATCGTAGCCGTATCGGCAATGTCATTAATTGCAACGACCTCAATCGCATCATGGTTCCACAATAACCGGAACAAATTGCGGCCGATACGTCCGTATCCGTTGATGGCAACTCGAATTTTTTGCATGCGTTCTGCAGTTATAGAATGTGCTTTTCAGCATGGTAACTCGATCGAACCAACGCTCCACTTTCCACATGACGGAATCCCATTTCTTTCCCAATGCGTTCATATTTTTCAAACTGCTCAGGGGTAATGAATTCTTTTACAGGTAAATGTTTCTTGGTAGGTTGTAAATACTGACCTAAGGTTACAATATCTACATTGGCCTTGCGTAAGTCTTGCATGGTTTCAATGACTTCGGCTTCCGTTTCACCCAATCCCAACATGATACCCGATTTGGTTCGGCGAATTCCTTTTTCTTTTAAATAGCGAAGCACTTCCAAACTACGGTCGTATTTAGCTTGAATACGCACTTCACGGGTTAAACGTCGTACAGTTTCCATGTTGTGCGATACCACTTCAGGGTTGGCTTCCACAATGCGATCGATGTGTCGGTGAATACCCTGAAAGTCGGGAATTAAGGTCTCCAATGTAGTTTCGGGATTCATGCGTCGGATGGCTTCAACCGTTTCCAACCAAATGATAGAGCCCATGTCCTTCAGATCGTCGCGATCTACACTGGTAATAACCGCATGTTTGATCCGCATGATTTTAATTGAACGGGCTACTTTTTCAGGTTCGTCCCAATCTACACTCTCAGGCCGTCCGGTTTTAACCCCACAGAATCCACACGAACGCGTACAAATGTTGCCCAAAATCATAAACGTTGCAGTACCTTCACCCCAACATTCTCCCATATTGGGACAGCTTCCCGAGGTGCAAATCGTATTGAGTTTATATTTGTCAACAAGCCCCCGTAATTCAGTATATTTTTGACCAATGGGCAACTTGACTTTCAGCCATTTGGGTTTTCCTTGGGGAGGCAATACGTTGGTAGTTTCTGTGTGCATAGTTGGAAAATTGAATACAAAAATACAATCTAAATTTGAGAAATTCGGTGATGTGTTAAAGTTTTAAGAATCGTTTGTTACTCCAAAAAATCCAATTCTTTATTGTGTGTTTCGGGTATCGTTAGTGTGGCGTAAATGCCCAATGAAAATGCCAAAATGCCCACCCAAATCGCTGCTTGGATGGTGGATATATCTTGTTTTAAATAATCAAACAGCAGCAACATCACGGGGAGTAAACCGCGAACCATATTGGGTACTGTTGTGGTCGTAGTGTTGCGTAAATTAGTGCCAAACTGTTCGGCTGCGACGGTGACAAACATCGCCCAATAGCCCGTACCTAGTCCCAACCAAACGCAGAAAAAGTAATAGCTTTGTTCAGAGTAAGCGCCTCCAAACAACATTCCAATCACGCCCAAAACCGTAAACAGCATCATGTACAAGATAGCCTTTTTTCGGGAATGTAAGGCGTGGGAAATGAAACCACTGGCAAAATCTCCCACCGAAATTCCCACATATGCCCACATGATCGCTTTCCCTGGAACGATGGTGTCAATACCCATTTCGGGGGCAAATTGATTGGCCATCATCGCTAAGATACCAATGCAATACCACGTTGGTAAGCCAATAGCGATGCATTTAAGGTATTTCATTAAACGGGTTTTGTGGGTAAATAGGGTCAAAAAATTTCCTTTTGACAAGGTTGTATCTTCGGCGATGCTCTTGTATATTCCGCTTTCGGTGACACTAATTCGAAGGACCAACAACAAGAGTCCCAAACCACCCCCGATGAAGTAAGCCGTGGTCCAATTGTCGGCCATTTCCACCGTGAGTTGTGCAACGACCGCCCCCAATAATCCAAAACCAGCGACCAATGACGTTCCCAAAGCACGTAATTCTTTGGGTAAGCTTTCCGAAACCAAGGTAATGCCCGCACCGAGTTCACCCGCCAAGCCAATACCAGCAATAAATCGCAACCAAGCATAAACGGTGGCTTGATCCATAGAATTAATTTGTGGTAAAAATCCACAGGCAATATTGGCCAAAGAATACACTAGAATAGACCCAAAGAGCACCGATAAGCGTCCTTTTTTATCCCCAAAAACACCCCAAAGAATGCCGCCCAACAGCAGACCTGTCATTTGGTAATTGATGATTTGTGTCCCCACGGTATCGACATCAAGGTTGAGTTCGGTGAGACTAGGAACACGTACAATACCAAAAAGCAATAGGTCGTAAATATCAACAAAATAGCCTAAAGCAGCAATAATCACTGGAAAACTCAAAAGGTGTTTCCATTTTTCTTGGGTAGAAAATTGGGTCATAAACGGTTGGGTTTGTCGGGCTAAAATAATAAAAAAACCGCAGGGATTAGCTGCGGTTTGGAGAGCACAATATCAGTTATTGACTAACTGTGATCGGAATGGTAAAACGGGAACGCACGGGTTCTCCTTTCTTTTGACCCGGACGCCATTTGGCTTTGATGGCATGTAAAACACGTATTGCTTCTTTATCAACCAATTCATCGGCATTGCGTAAAATTTGGATGTCGGTCATCGTTCCGTTTTTTTCAATGACAAAAGTGACAAAAACTTTATGAACTTTATCGCTTTCTTCGAGGGCTTCTGGGTCAAATCTTCGTTTGATTTCCTCATAAAAGCGGTTGATACCTCCCGGAAACTCGGGTTGTTCATCCAACCCCACACTGTTTTCAATAATGTTGGGATCAATGCTATTGCCTTGTTCGCCACCTGTGGTTGTGTGAGTACTTGTGCCATTGGGATCGCCACCATTGGCAAGCGGATCGGTACTGGTGCCTGTATCGCTACCAGCGCCAGGATTCGGATTCACTATGGGATCTTTAGGCTCAGGTTCAGGTTCGACAGGGACCAATTCAGGCGCGACAGGGGTGTACTTTTTCACCGTATTTTCCGTTGCTTTTGCTTTGGCCGATTCGCCTTTTTGAATTTCCTTTTTCAATTCAATTTTAGTGAAAACCAAGGAGTCATTTAATACAGGGGGCAGATTGTTATGGGGTGCCGGCTTGGTGTGAAACGAACTCAAAAGGAAGACTCCAAAAGTGAGCAAGGAAAGCCCAAAAATAAAGGCTAACCAGGTGGTTTTTTCATTTTCGCGCCGAAGTTGGTAGGCGCCATACTGTTGGTTTTTACCCTCAAAAATGACATCCAGCCATTTTTTTTCAAAGATACTTACATGGTTCATAGTTCTAATGTGTTAATGTTAGCGTATCTTTTTTACATAGGCAAAAGGGATAAAATAAGGTTGTTTTACGATAACGCCAGTATGAATCGCAATATTGTCATTGAGAATTAAAAAATTAACATCACCATTGAATATTAATCAAAAAAAGATAAAAAGGAGTATTGTTTTAACGTCCCAGGATGATTTCAGCCAGCAGTTTTTTGGCACGCAAAAGTTTAATTTTTACGTTGCTAAGGGGTTCATTTAAGTGTTCTGAAATCTCTTGATAGCTTAACTCTTGGAAGTACCGTAATTGGATGACCTCTTGATAATGAGGTTTGAGTTCTTTAATCAATTGCAGCAAACGGGATAAGTTTTGCTCTGTAATAAGCTCATCCTCAGCCGTAGGTGAAGTGTCAGCAATGTTATACGCTTGTTGATCTTCTTCGTCGGTGATTTCTACAAAAAGCGCTGACTTTCGTTTACGAAGCAAGTCGATATGGACATTTTTGGCTATCGCAATGAGCCAGGTGTTGAATTGGAACTCGGGATTATAATTGGCTATTTTATCAAAAGCTTTGGAAAAGGTTTCAATAGTAATATCCTCTGCATCGGTCTCATTTTCAGTGCGTTTGAGCATAAATCCATACACCTCATTCCAATAATGGTCGAGTAAAAAGGTAAAGGCCACTTGATCGCCTTTTTTAGCTTTTTCGATGTGATGAATTATTTCCAATGCACGGGTTTTGAGAAAAGATTGGTAAAAGCCACATTGAGTTGAGCAAAAATGAGTACAATTTCAATAAAAGGAAAGAAATACATCACGTCTTTTTCCTTCAACTTTCCGGCTGCCATTCCCAGAACTATCCAACAAAAAATATACCGAAATCCAATTAATCCCAACACAATAATCCATTGGTATTGAAAAGCCAACAAGGCAATTGGAGTTAGAAGAAACAAAAGCTGGCTGAGGTAAAAAACGCCTAATTGAAAGCTGTCAAACCCTTTGTAATGTTGGGCTGTAGCCACATGACGACGCTTTTGTTGGAACCAATCTTTAAATTTAGTTTTGGGGTGCGAATAGGTAAAACTATCAGGGGTATAACTGCATACCGTATTTTTTCCGTTGGCTGCTTGGTTGATAAATAAATCATCATCGCCCGAACGTATTTTCATGTGGTCCATAAATCCCCGAACCCGGAAGAATTCCTCGCGCTTGTATGCCATATTTCGACCCACGCCCATGTAGGGTTTTCCCAAACGCGCCCACGCAAAATATTGGGTTGCGGTAAGTAGGGTTTCAAAACGAATTAATTTATTCAAAAACGACCCTTTTACTTTTTCATAAGCACCGTAACCCAAGACAATGGTCTTTTGCGCCGTAAAATGGCCTGTCATTTCTTTGATCCATTGACTGGAATTAGGGTAACAGTCGGCGTCGGTAAACAATAAGTATTCGTATTTGGCTGCTTTAATGCCCAGCGTTAAGGCAAATTTTTTATTGCCCCAAAAGGCTTCATTGTTTTCAACTTTAACCAACTTAATATTGGGATAGGCCGTTTCAAAATGTTCAAAATGAGCTAAGGTATCGTCACTTGAGGCATCGTCAATCAATACAATTTCAAATTGGGGATAGTCTTGTTCGGCCAAAAGAGGAACCAATTTCAGTACATTTTCAGCTTCATTTTTGGCACAGACAATCACCGAAACGGGAATGCGCTTGGGGGCACCTTGTTGGGCTTTTTGAAAAGCAAATTTGCCAAAAACAAAGACGTAGTATAAGAATTGAACAGCAACAGCGGCAATAAATAATCCAAAAAGAGTCCCTAAAACCATAGTGGTAAATTGCATTTAAAGCGAGTCCAAAGGTAGCGATTCTCTAGGCAATACACAACCTCGATTTTAACATTTTACGAACGGTTTTTACGCATCGCTTGCATCAAGGCAAGTGTATTTGGATCGTCCGTTTTTTCGAGGGCATTTAGAATACGTTGGTAATTTTTATCATCCCGATTTTGGGACAGTTTTTTCTGTCCTTGCATGTCCGTTATGGCAATTTCAAATCCTACGATACCACGGGCTTCTTGTAGGGTTCTCTCCGAAAGGTTTTCCATTCGAATGGGATGCTCAGAAACTACTTCCTGCCGATCAACAAGCTTTTTCAAGCCCGCCAACGCTTCTTCATACGAATGGATTTTAATTTTTCCATACACATGCACCGCGATATAATTCCAAGTCGGCACATTTTCATGGTCATACCAAGAAGAAGAGATGTAGGCATGGGGACCCGAAAAAATCACAAGGACTGCATCATTTTCCAAAAACCCTTCGTGTTGCGGATTTAGTTTGGAGAGATGTCCCAAAAGATAAGGCGTGCCATCTTCTTTAGTGTCCAAAACCAACGGAATATGAGTCGCCCACAATTGGCCATGGGTTTGGTTGACGAGAATGGCAAAATTGTTGGTCCGAATGAATTCATGCATTTCTTCTGGGTTCGAAAGGCTATAATTTTCGGGAATATACATGCTAAATAATATTTACTTCGGCTTCAATGGCAATGCCATATTTATCTAAAACCGTTTGCTGTACTTTCTGCGACAGGTTTAAAATGTCTTGTCCCGAAGCATTGCCATAATTTACCAAAACCAAGGCTTGATTTTTATGTACCCCTGCGTCGCCTTCTCGATAACCTTTCAGGCCGGCTTGTTCAATAAGCCATCCCGCGGGAACTTTCACCTCGGTGGGGGAAACGTCATAATACTTAATATCGGGAAACTGTGCTTGTACCGTTTCAAAATGCGTGCGGGGAATCACTGGATTTTTAAAAAAACTACCGCTATTGCCCAACTCTTTCGGGTCGGGAAGTTTGCGTTGACGTATCGTTATCACTGCGTTACTAATGTCTTTGATTGTAGGTGTTACAAGATCATTTTTAGCCAATTCCGCTTGAATATCTCCGTAATTACTATTGATGCTATGGTTGCGTTTGGTAAGGCGAAAAACGACCGAAGTAATGATATAGATTCCTTTGGCCTCTTGTTTGAAAACACTTTCGCGGTATCCAAATTGGCAGGCTTCCAAATCAAAAGTGCGCATCGACTGTCCGTCTAGGGTTATCGTTTCACATGAAACAAAGCTGTCTTTGATTTCGGCACCATACGCCCCAATATTTTGAACGGGAGTCGTGCCCACATTACCGGGAATTAGTGACATGTTTTCAAGACCACCATAATTGTGCTCCAAGGTCCAAAGCACAAATTCATGCCAGTTTTCTCCGGCCATAGCTTCTACCCACACATGGTTATCGTCCTCTTTTACTACCTTTTTGCCTTTCAAATTTACATGAATTACCAAGGCTTCAATATCGCGGGTCAGCAACATATTACTGCCACCTCCTAGGATAAATTTGGGTTCGTTTACGTGTTGTTGCAACACGGTTTGTAATTCATCCAAGGTTTGCACTTCGATAAATTTTTGTGCAAAGGCTTCGATGCCAAAGGTGTTGTATTTTTTTAATGAAAAATGGGTTTCAATGGTCATAACGGAAATTGCTTAAGGCAAGAAGTTGTATGTTTTCACTTATTCTTCAGTCTCCAACGCCCGACGGAGAAAGTCGTTTAAGGGTTTTAATACCGCCAATTCACGGGCTATTTTTTTACCAAAATCGGGATCGAGAAACCGGTCGTCGGCAATGGGGGCTGCTGCTGTAAAACTTTTTAATTTTAAAAATTCAATCCCAGGATGGTTCGGGTCGGTGTCTTTGGGTGCTTTTTTGAGCATGTTACCTTCTTCCCGAGACAAGGATTTATAGTGAGTCGCAAATGATTTTTCAGTGATAATTTCGTCCAAATCTTCGTAAAAGAATTCAATTTCCTTTCTGATTTTTTTCAGTTGCTCGGGTTCAGGACACCATACCCCACCGGCGATAAACGAGGCTCCTTTTTCATAATGAATGTAGTAGCCGGGACTGTTTTTCTGACTTTTATCTTGGGTAAACCACATGCCGATATTGGTTTTATAGGGCGATTTATCTTTGGAAAAACGGATGTCGCGATTGATACGAAAAGTACAGTTTTTGGGCTCGAGGGGTTGTAGTGTTGGGTCCCATTTTTTTAATTCCTCCAAAATCGTTGCAATGGTACCATGATACCACTTTTTGTAGGCTTCATAGGTTTTTTTTTGGTTGTGAAACCATTCCGTATTGTTATTGTTTTTGAGCGCTTCAAGGAAATCAAACGCTTCACGAGTGGTCATCATTGCAATTGTTTTTTGAGTTCCTCTTCTGAAAGATAGCCAAGGTAGCGCCACACTTGTTTTTTGTTTTCGTACACCATTAGCGTGGGATACCCTTCGACTTTGAGTGCTTCTGCTAGTGCAAGATTTTCCTCAGCATCGATGCGCACGACAACTACCTTATCGCTCATTTCGGTGGCAATTTTATCCAAGGTTGGTTTCAACTTCTTACAAGGGCCACACCATGTCGTGTAAAAATCGACCAATACTTTTTTGTCGGTATCCAAAAGTTTTTCAAAATCACTTTGGGTCATTCCCTTAGCAGGCGCGTCATCAGCCAACCCAGCAGCACGCCATTTTTGATAGCCTCCTTCCAATTCATAAATAGTTGCGAATCCCAGTTCTTGCATTTTTTTGGCTGCAGAAGCGCTACGACTCCCTGCCAAACAATACACAAATACAGGTTTTGATTTATCGAGTTGAGCCAGTCCTTTTTCAAATTCCTCAGTGGCATTCCAATTCAAATTTTGCGCTTTGTCGAGATGGCCCGAGGCGAATTCTTCTGGGGTACGCACATCAATAATTTGGGCTTCAGGTTGGTTTTTTAATGCCATAGCAAAGGCTTGCGCATTCAGGGTTTTATAAATACTAGCCGTATTTTTTTCGGTCGTGTCGGTAGCTTTTTTTTGGCAACTGGCGGTTATCATAACAAGGGATAACACCGCTAATACAATTTTTTTCATAGTTTATTTTTTTGCTAAAATAATAAGGTAAAGATAGCCATTCTGTAAGCTTTGTTACAAATGAAATAATTTATACGATTGTTGGGTGTTTTTGACCAATTGCTCCGTGCGTTCGGGATGGGTATCAGAGATAAACAGCTGACCAAATTCTTCCTGATGCACTAGGGCTATAATTTGCTGTACCCGATTTTCATCCAATTTATCAAAAATATCATCAAAAAGGAGAATGGGTTTTTCACCGCTTTGTTTTTTTACAAATTCAAATTGTGCCAATTTTAGGGCAATTAAAAACGACTTTTGTTGGCCCTGCGAACCGTATTTTTTTATGGGATATCCTTTTATTAAAAACGATAAATCGTCTTTATGAATGCCGGTGGCCGTATATTGTAATTGACGGTCACGGACGAGATTTTTTGCCAACAATTCTTCGGTGGATCCCTCCAGTAAGTCGCTATCATAGCAAAGTTCAACCATTTCAGCACTTCCTGTAATGTGGTGATGGTGTTTTTGAAAAATGGGTTCAAACGTTGCAATAAAGTCCTTTCGTTTTTGAAAAATAGGTTCGCCCAATTGCTGCAACTGGTGGTTATAAACGGCAAGCGTTTCGGATTCAAAAGTGTGATTTAAAGCAAAATACTTCAACAAAGCATTGCGTTGACTAACCACTTTTTGGTACTGAATAAGTTGTTGTAAATAGGGGGCATCCAATTGCGAAATCACGGTGTCCATGAAGCGGCGGCGGGTTTCGCTTCCTTCCACAATCAAATCCGTATCAGAAGGTGAAATGATGACTAACGGAATGAGTCCCACATGTTCTGAAAACTTCTCATACGGTTTGCCGTTGCGTTTCAGTACTTTTTTTTGTCCTTTTTTTAAGCTACAAACAATATGTTCACTGCGTTCTTGTTTTTCAAATTCCCCTTCAATCATAAAGAAATCAGTCCCATGTTGGATGTTCTGTGCTGCCAACGGATTGAAATAGCTTTTTCCATAAGCCAAATGATACACGGCATCCAACACATTGGTTTTGCCCACTCCATTTTTCCCTACAAAGCAATTGATTTTAGCGTCAAAAGCATAGGTTACTTCTACGATATTTTTATAGTTCAGTAAAGAAATGCGTTTTAAAAACATTGCAAAACAAAGGGTTATTCTGTTCGATTGCCTCGTAAGGGAGATTTTTACAAGAGGTGCAAATTATTGAAAAATATCGAGAAAAAGGGCTTTTAAATTTGAATAAAAATTATATTTTTGCGCACACTAATTTAACATACATGGCAACATATAATAAAAGAGGACACAAAGCCCCCAAAGAAAAAGTAGAAGGCGATGAGAACGTAAAGATGGACAATCAGTTCTTGGAAGACGTGCCCAATGTTGATGAAAAGGAAAGTGCAACAGCACGTACGTTTGATGCATTAGACCAAACCGCATCGCGAACGGAAGAATGGGTAGCGCGTAACCAAAAATTTATTTTAGGGTTCTTGGGTGGTGCAGCTTTGTTGACCATCGGGTATTTGTTGTATCAAAAGTTTGTTGTTGAACCTAACGAGCAAAAAGCAACCGACGATTTGTATGTAGCACAACAAAATTTCCAAGCGGCAGTAGATGCGCAAGATCCCAAAGTACAAGATTCTTTGTTTACGTTGGTGGTTAAAGGCGCTGAAGGAAAACAAAGTGCTGTGGATTTAGCCAACCAATATAGTGGTACCGATTCCGGAAATTTGGCCAATTATTATGCGGGTATCGCGTATTTGAATTTAAAAAAATACGATGATGCGATCAAATTTTTGGAAGCGTACAAAGCCAATGACGATTTTACAGGTCCGATTGCAGTAGGTGCTATTGGTGATGCTTATGCCCAGAAAAAAGACAATGCAAAGGCTTTAGAATATTATGAAAAAGCGGCACGCGCCAAAGCCAATGAATTCACAACGCCTCGTTATTTATACAAAGCGGGCGTAATGTGTGTTGAAATGGGTAAAAAGGCAGACGCGTTAAAGTACTTTACCGAAATTAAGGAACAGTACGAAGGGGCTCCTGAAGCGCAGCAAATCGATGTACTAATTGGAATGGTGAAGTAAGTCAACTTCACGTTTCTTTGTGCACCCTTTTTAAGTATGGCAACAGAAAATAAAAATTTATCCCAATACGATAAAAATACAATCCCAAACGCGAAGGACTTTCGGTTTGGGATTGTTGTTTCTGCTTGGAATGGCCATATCACTGATGGCTTATACCAAGGCGCTTTAGACACTTTATTGGATTGTGGCGTGCGCCCCGAAAACATTATTAAGTGGGATGTGCCTGGAAGTTTTGAATTGATTTACGGCGCCAAACATATGATGGGCCAACCTGTTGATTGTGTGATTGCTATTGGTTGTGTGATCAAAGGTGAAACCATGCATTTTGAGTTTGTGTGTGAAGGAGTAACGCAGGGTATTAAAGATTTGAACTGCTTGGGGCAACAACCCGTTATTTTTTGTTTACTCACCGACAATAACGAACAGCAATCTATCGACCGTAGTGGAGGAAAGCACGGCAATAAAGGTGTCGAGGCTGCCATTACAGCGATTCATATGGCCGCCCTTCGGCAACGAACCTCACGATAATGAAATCCTGTCGCAGCGGCAGGTTTTTTTGTTTTTTTAACCCTAGTTTTTCGTTAACTTTGCGTGGATTTGTCTGAAAAGATAAGTTTACTAATTTCTGCATTGTATGTCGTCAATCATTCAATTACTTCCCGATCATGTTGCCAACCAAATCGCCGCAGGTGAGGTGGTACAACGTCCGGCTTCTGTGGTAAAAGAGTTGCTTGAGAATGCTGTGGATGCTAAGGCGACCGACATTAAGTTGATTGTAAAAGATGCAGGAAAGTCCTTGGTTCAGGTGGTCGACAATGGTATTGGAATGAATGTTACCGACGCCCGACTTTGTTTCGAACGTCATGCGACCTCCAAGATTCGTCATGCAGAGGATTTGTTTTCTATCCATACCAAAGGGTTTCGGGGGGAAGCATTGGCCTCTATTGCCGCGATTGCTCATGTTGAAATGAAAACCCGTCAAGCCGATGACGAGTTGGGAACCCATATCATCATCGAAGGGAGTAAGTTTATTGCCCAAGATCCCGCTGTAGTGCCGAAGGGTACATCTTTTGCTATTAAAAATTTATTTTTCAATATTCCTGCCCGACGTAATTTTTTGAAGTCCGAGCATGTAGAGTTTCGCCATGTTATGGATGAATTCCAACGGGTTGCTTTAGCCCACCCAGGCATCCATTTTACCCTAATTCACAACGGAAGCGAAACCTTCAATTTGCCCATTTCCAATCAGCGGCAACGCATTGTGAATTTGTTTGCGGGAAAAACCAATGAAAAACTCGTTCCGGTTCAAGAAACTACCGAAATTGTAAGCGTTCAAGGATTTATTGGAAAACCCGAATTTGCCAAAAAAAATAAAGGCGAGCAGTTCTTTTTTGTCAATGATCGCTATATCCGAAGCAGTTACCTTCATCATGCAGTGCTTGCTGCTTATGAAGGCTTGTTGAAAGAAGGCATGCAACCGAGTTATTTTATCTATTTGGAGGTGCCTCCGCATACCATTGACATCAATATTCATCCCACTAAAACCGAAATTAAGTTCGATGATGAACAGGCACTCTATGCTATTTTACGGGCTGCGGTCAAACATAGCCTGGGGCAGTTTAATGTGGCTCCTGTCTTGGATTTTGAGCGGGACCCCAATTTAGATACGCCTTACGTGTATCAGCACAAAGAAGCAGCCTATCCCACCATTCAAGTCGATCAGCATTACAATCCGTTTGCCGATGATAGTACTCCTGTTCGAACAACATCAACGCAACAATCTGTTCGCCAGCAACGGTTTACTCCAGCGCCAACTTCGGCTTCGTGGGAGAGCTTGTACGTTGGTTTAAAGCAAGATACCGAAGCGATGTTTATTCCCGAATCAGCGAATGAACGCGCCACACCTTCGCTATTTAATGATCAAGAACCCGAGGCTGCTGTCACCAAAACCTATCAGTTGCAACGAAAATATATCGTGAGTCCGATAAAGTCGGGACTTATGTTTATTCATCAAAACCGAGCCCACCAACGGATTCTTTATGAACAGTTTTTAACGCAAATAACGGTGCATCAAGCGGCCAGTCAGCAACTTTTGTTTCCCTTGTCGCTTTCGTTTACGCCGGTAGAAATGCATTTGTTGACCGAACTCGAACCCGCTCTTCAAGCCGTGGGATTCCAGTTTGAGCGCTGGGAAAACGAGGGGGTGGTGGTGAGCGGTATTCCTGTCAATACGACAGCGCAAGCTATTACGGGGGTGTTTGAAACGGTTTTGCATGCGTTTCAAGAAGGATTCACCGATAGTTTTAGTCCCAATGATACCTTGGCCAAAGCGATGGCACGATCCTTGTCGATCAAGAAAGGGGTTGTTTTGTCGGAAAAAGAACAAGAAATGATTGTCAACGGTCTTTTTGCCTGTAAAGACCCCAATGTAAGTCCCCAACAAAAGCCCACCTTCATGACAATAAGTGTGGACGAAATCGATAAAAAATTCTCGCTATGATGCAATTGTCTCCTGTGGTTAAACAACTTTTAATCATCAATGTAATTTTCTTTTTGGGGTGTATTCCTTTGGTTCATGCTACCGACTACTTTGCCTTGCATTATTTTAAAAACGATAGTTTCCGCTCGTGGCAGTTCTTTTCGTACATGTTCATGCACGGGGGATTTATGCATTTGTTTTTCAATATGTTTGCTTTGTTTTCTTTTGGTACCATGTTGGAACGTATTTGGGGCAGTTCTAAGTTTTTGTTCTTTTATGTATCTTGTGGATTAGGTGCCGCTTTGGTCCATATGGGGGTTAGTTTTTTTATTGTCCAAGAGGTAGCCGACCAATTGTCGAGTTTGCAAATTGCTCCCGATGATTTCAACTTTTTGATGAATGCCAATTACAATCTCTCTGTAGATCGCGATTATAAAATTGTAGGTGAGGAGAATACTTACCGTTTCACCCAAGACCAATTCAATACCTTAACCCTAGCGGTAAAAGAATACCAAACGCCAATGGTAGGGGCTTCGGGCGCTATTTACGGCTTGTTAGTAGCTTTTGCCTTTATGTTTCCCAATACTGAATTGATGATGTTGTTTATTCCGGTGCCTATCAAAGCCAAGTATTATGTGACTGCTTTAGTACTTTTGGATTTGATCATGGGCTATCGAGGAACATCCATTTTTGGAGGGAACAGCACAGGAATTGCCCATTTTGCGCACCTGGGAGGGGCCTTGTTCGGATTTATCATGATGTGGGTGTGGCGAAAAAATCAGTTTAACCAAAACCGTTGGAATTAATATGCGTATCTGGGAAGATATCAAATTACAATACCGTATTGGCGGTGTTGTTAATCAGGTCATTTACTGGAATGTAGGCGTCTTTATTCTGGCTATTCCCTTCTTTTACCAATTTCGTGAAGGGGTTTTTGCCTATCCCGAATGGTTGGCCTTGTCGGCGAGTTTCAGCTCTTGGCTGTACAAGCCTTGGACATTAATCTCCTATGGATTTTTGCATTCCGGTTTTTTTCACCTGTTTTTCAATATGGTCATGCTCAATTTTGCGGGGCGACTGTTTCAAACCTTTTTTACCCAAAAGCAGTTTTTAGGGATGTACCTCTTCAGCCTCCTGTTTTCGGGTTTAGCCTACAGTATTGCCTATACCTTGTTGGGCGGTAACGGAATCATAGTGGGGGCTTCAGGGGCTGTTTTGGCTGTTTTAACAGCAGTAACCATTTACCAACCGCTCATGGAATTACGATTGTTGCTCATTGGGAACGTAAAGTTGTGGCATGTGACGGGTGTAATTTTGCTGTTAGACATTTTACAAATCTCCATGTCCAATACTGGCGGACATATCGCACACCTAGCAGGCGCTACGTTTGGAGTTCTTTACATGAAGCTGTTACAATCGGGTACGGACTTAAGCCGGCCTATTACTCAATTTATTACTTTTTTTACTACTTTAGGGCAACCCAAATCGAAGTCGCCGTTTACCCGCGTACACAAAAATCCCCAAAGGAAAACAACAAATACTACTTCAAAAGTGGTTTTGGAAGACAAAAAACAACAACAAATTGATGAGATTTTGGACAAAATCAGTCAATCGGGTTATGATAGTCTAACCCAAGCGGAAAAAGAATTTTTATTTCGAGCAGGAAACGAATAATGCGCAAATTATCACGATTTAATAAGCTGATGTTAGGGTTGAATGTGACGGTGGTCATGCTCACTTTCATTGCTTATGTACTTCCGTTTTTGGCGCCAAATTTTTTCCCTTTTTTATCGGTTCTTACGCTTGTCTTACCTTTCTTTCTTATTGTCAATGCCCTGTTTTTTGTCTATTGGCTTCTGCAAATGAAGCGGCAAATGATTGCCTCCGGATTGGTATTGATTTTGGGAATCACTTTTATCAATAAATTCTATAAATTTTCGGCACTTGATTTACCCCAAGAGGAAGGCGATATGGTGGTGATGAGTTATAATGTTCGTTTGTTCAATCTATTTCAATGGCTTCCCAGTCCTCATGTCAAAGAAGATATTCGCCGTTTTATTAATGAGATGAATCCCGATGTTTTATGTCTTCAAGAGTATTCAGAAAATGCGGGCGTCGATTTACGAGTTTATAAATACCGTACCGTCTTTATGCAGGGTTATCAAATTAAATCGGGACAAGCTATTTTTTCCAAATATCCTATTATCGATGAAGGGCAAATCGCTTTTGAAGGGTCTGATAATATGTTAGTCTACGCTGATATTCGCAAGGGAAGGGATACGCTAAGAGTATACAACATGCATTTGCAATCCATCAAAATTTCACCCGATGTCAATGAAATGGAACAGCACGTAGATTCCATTAACAAGCGCAAATCGACTATGGTATTGCACCGCATTTCAGAAGCGTTTAAAAAGCAGCAATTCCAAGCGGAAGAATTAATGGAACATAAAAAAGAATGCCGCTACCCGATGATTATTTGTGGCGATATGAATAACAGTGCCTTTTCGTATGTGTATCGAGGCATCAAGGGCGACTTGAACGATTGTTTTGAAGAAGCGGGAAAAGGATTTGGGGCAACTTATAATTTTAAGTACTATCCCGCACGTATTGATTACATTTTTGCTGATCGCCGTTTTAAAGTGAAGTCCTTTCAACATTTTCCTGAATTCAAGAATTCCGATCACTTTCCCATCGTCACCCGTATCAAGTTAGAGCCCCGGTAACGATTGCCGTTTAAGATAATCTAACGCTCGTCGACCTTCATTGAAAAGCAAGTCATGGATGCTTAGGTTGTTTAAAAACCCGTGTTTATCTCCAAAAACCTGTACGTAAGGTTCTAAAACTGTAGGGTCTTTTTTTCCTTGAATTAAAAGGCGAAAATCCAAGAAATCAGTCACTTCTTTGTGGTATTCTTCGGTTTCTTCATAGGGGAAGTCCAAACCCAAACAATGCGAAACAATTTCTAAGGTTTGGTAATTTAAATCCCAAAGAAACTCGTGTTTCTTTTCAAATATCGGACGTAAATCATCTTCAAAGTATTCAAAAAACGGGGACGTTCGGTAGGCCGCTTCAAGGGATTTAAAATGTTGTTTTTGCCAATCAAAAGCCGTTTCCAAACGAACATCGCACATTTTTTGATGCCCTTCTTTCACGTGTTTGATGGGTACATTCAACAGTTGCAACCCATTGGGACTGTAGATATACATTCGGTTGCGGTTGGTTTGTTTTTGAAAATGATCGCCTGTTTCAAAGACCACATGCGATGCTTTGGCCAAGGCAACAAATGTACTTGTAGAAGGGAAATAGCCAGGATGTAATAGGACTTTGGACACGATTACTGCTCTTCCGATTTAGCTTTTTTCTTTTTCCAGAAGTATTCCCCCACAAAATAAAGGCCCAGCGCAATCAGGAAGTATTTGAAGTACGATTGCGGTTGTCCTTCACCACTGACCGTCGTAAACATACGGTCCCAACGAATACTCCAATTTTTGAATCCTTTGTCAAAGTTTTTCACACTCATCCAAATGAAAATCGGTTTCCCCACAATATGATCTTCAGGGACATACCCCCAAAAACGACTGTCCTCCGAGCGGTGACGGTTGTCTCCCATCATCCAGTAGTAGTTCTGTTTGAAGGTGTATGATGTACTCCGTTTTCCGTTGATGAAAATTTCACCGTTGCGAATCTTTAGCGTATTGTTTTCGTATTCTTGGATGATTTTTTTGTAAAAAGGCAAAGTTTTCAAATCCAAAGCCACAGTTGCCCCCGCTTTCGGAATGTAAATCGGACCGAAATTGTCGACATTCCAGGGTTTGGTATAGGGGAAAACGCCTAAGTTAGCATCTTTAAATACAATACGTTCTACTTTTTTAATCCCCGAAACGGTTCGCAATTTCTTTGCCACTTCATCGGTCATAGCATTGATGTAGAGAGTATCGCTTTCCCATCGGCCATTGGCAATTCCACCGCCATCTGTAACATCATTTTCTTCTAAAAACGGTGTAATATCTGAGAATTGTTTGTGATCAAAAACAACAGTGTACGAATACTGCGGTTTGGCCCGTTCAGGCAAAATCAAGGGTTTGCCATTGACATACACGATGCCTTCTTTAATCTGTAAACTATCGCCCGGAATACCCAAACAACGTTTTACATAATTAGACTTTTTATCTATGGGTTTGAGGTATTTGCGATCTTTCACAAAGAATTGTGCTACCGTATCGGCAGGCCAATTGAATACCACAATATCATTGTTTTTTACCGTTTCAAATCCAGGAAGGCGCAAATAAGGAAATTGTAATTTTTGTTTCCAGGAATTTGAATCTGCATCATCGTAGAGGTATGATTTTTTTCGTAACAACGGAATGGTATCGTGAACCATAGGCGCGGCAACCGTTGTATTGGGCACTCGAGCACCATAATGAAACTTGCTCACAAATAAGAAATCGCCTACCAAAAGTGATTTTTCCAAAGAGGAGGTGGGAATCGTAAACGGTTGTATAAAATACGTATGCACAAAAGTGGCTACCACAATAGCAAACAGAATTGAACTCACTGTTTCCCCCGTTTTGGTGGTGGGATGGGTACTGCGTTCGGCTTCATAGGAAAGCGGTTGAGTGTAATTTACATAGTAAAGGTACAATCCCAATGTAAATACTACCAAAGCGGTATCGCCGGTCGATTTTTTACCAAAACTACGCAGTGTTTCCACCCAAACTACAGGGATGACAATCAAATTGATAATCGGTATAAAAAACAAAAGCAACCACCACGTGGGACGCTTTACAATTTTCAACAAAACAACGGCATTGTACAGCGGTACAAAAGCTTCCCAGGCTTTACGGCCCGCAGCAACATAAAATTTCCAAGTCCCAGCACCGTGAATGATTTGGATAATAAGGATAAAAACGAACCATTGTGTAAATGTCATAATACTCTATTTTTATAAATCTAAAACGTCTTTCATAGTAAACACGCCTTTGCGTGTTGCCAACCATTCGGCGGCAATGACGGCACCGTAGGCAAATCCCTCGCGGTTGTGTGCGGTGTGTTTGATTTCAATCGTATCTACGGCTGAACGGTAAAAAATGCTGTGTGTGCCGGGAACTTCATTTTCTCGCTTGACATCAATATAAAGCGCATCCGTAGCATCGGCATCTAAACTCCATTGTGTAAAAGCAGTGTAGGGGAGTAGTCCTTCAGCCAAGGTAATCGCAGTTCCGCTGGGTTTATCCAATTTTTGGGTATGGTGAATTTCTTCCATATCCACTGCATATTGCGGGAATTTTGCCATCAATTGCGCTAATTTTTGATTTAATTCAAAAAATAAATTCACGCCCAAACTGAAATTCGACCCATACAAAAAAGCACCGTTTTGTTTTTCACAGAGCGTTTTCATGGCGTCATACTGCGCTAACCAACCTGTAGTACCCGAAACAACTGGGATGCCAGCTTGTAAACAGGCTGTAATATTTTCGACCGCAGCATCAGGAATGCTAAAATCAATGGCTACATCGGCGGTCTCTAAACCATCAAATGCGTTTTGGCGGGTTTTACGTACAACGATGGTATGACCGCGTTCCAAGGCGATGCGCTCGATAACCTTACCCATTTTTCCATACCCTAATAACGCGATGTTCATACCCATTTAGTAGCGGTTTTTGTTGGTTTGTTACATTAAAACTTAAAGCTGATGCCCAAACCTAGTTGCCGGCGTTGGGTGAGGTCGTTCTGAATCAAATCGGGTTGAAGCGTGAGTTTATCGCTCACATTGTATTGCATCAAGTGCGCATCAACATTGGCATCGACGATATTTAGAATGTAAAAAACACCGATCAATAACGCCGATAAATCCCGATTCCGCTGGTAAAAGCGTTGGGCTTGTATCAGTCTAGAGGTATCTAGATACGAGAATTCGTCATCGGTAAAGCCCAACAAACGACGCTTGTAGGCATCCCGATAATCGTTGTATTTGTTGTTGTTTGTAATGTAAAAATAAACGGTCGTTCCCAAAGCGGCATAAACTAATGGGATTTTCCAATACTTTTTGTTGTACGCCTGACCCAATCCAGGAATCACTGCCGAATAAAAAGCAGCACGTGAAGGGGCAAGCATGTTGATGGGTTTGGCAGGTGTATTGAGACTATCAGCGGGTTTCACAGGGGTTGTCGGTGCAGGCGTTTGTTGTGCCCAACCAGTAGCGATTGATAAACAACCCCAGCCAAAGAGTATGTAAATCCAACGAATCACCCTTTTTGCAATAATTTGAGTATCCGGTTAAAGTCCTCTTCCGAATGAAAAGGAACCGAAATTTTACCTTTTCCGTTGCCACCGATTTTAACTTCTACTTTAGCGCCAAAGAAGTCCGTCATCGTTTTTTGGTGCGAAGGCGCTAGGGTAAAAGAGGTGGTTTTTTTACTTTTGGGCGCCGCTGGTTTTTGACCTTCATGGTGTTTTTTTACCAACGCCTCGGTTTCGCGAACGGAAAGGTTTTGACTTATGATTTTGTGATAAATATCGGCTTGTGCTTCGTGATCTTCTATGTTGATGATGGCACGCCCGTGGCCCATGGAAATGAAACCATCGCGAATTCCGGTTTGAATAATGGGATCCAATTTTAACAAGCGCAAATAATTGGCAATCGTCGAGCGTTTTTTGCCCACACGATCGCTCATTTGCTCTTGCGTCAATTGAATTTCTTCCATCAAACGTTGGTACGAAAGTGCAATCTCAATCGGATCTAAGTCATGACGCTGGATGTTTTCGACCAAAGCCATTACTAGCGATTCATTGTCGTTGGCAATGCGAATGTAAGCGGGGATTGTGGTGAGTCCCACCAATTTTGAAGCCCGTAAACGACGTTCCCCAGAAATCAATTGATATTGGTTGAAGTCAAGCTTTCGCACCGTAATGGGTTGGATAACCCCCAATTCACGAATCGAAGTGGCCAATTCTTGAAGCGCTTCTTCATTGAAATTAGAACGGGGTTGAAATGGGTTGATCGCCACCGCATCGATGTCAATTTCCAAAATATTGCCGATTAGTTTGTCAGCATTTTTATCTTCGACCGAACGAATATCGTTGTCTGGATCTTTCAATAAAGCCGACAATCCACGTCCAAGCGCTTGTTTTTTAATTGCTTTTGCCATACCCCATTAACTATTTTTCTTAATCACCTCTTCGGCCAAACTCAAGTAGTTGGTTGCCCCTTTACTGGTGGCGTCAAAGTTGATGATACTTTCCCCAAAACTTGGAGCTTCACTCAATTTTACATTGCGTTGAATGATGGTTTTAAATACCATATCATTGAAATGTTTTTGTACTTCTTCGACCACTTGATTAGATAAACGTAAACGAGAATCATACATGGTAAGTAGCATTCCTTCAATGTCCAAGGCTGGGTTGTGAATTTTTTGGACACTTTTGACGGTGTTGAGTAATTTACCCAATCCTTCTAAGGCAAAATATTCGCACTGAATTGGAATAACCACCGAATCAGCAGCCGTCAACGCATTCAACGTCAGTAATCCTAACGAAGGCGCGCAATCGATTAATATATAATCATAGTGGTTGCGAATGTCCTTTAAGGCTTCGCGTAACATGTATTCGCGGTTTTCTTTGTCGACCAATTCGATTTCAATCGCTACCAAATCAATGTGGGCCGGAATGACATCTACATTGGGGGAAGTGCTCTGTACTACCGCTTCCGAAGGGCTATTGCTGTGCTCTAAAATTTGATACGTACCGATAGCCACCGATTCCACATCAATTCCTAATCCTGAAGTGGCATTGGCTTGTGGGTCGGCGTCAATAAGTAATACTTTTTTTTCTAAAACACCTAAAGAGGCCGCCAAATTAACCGAAGTAGTGGTTTTGCCGACACCGCCTTTTTGATTTGCAATTGCAATGATTTTACCCATGAAAATTCGCGTCAAATTTAAGAGGTGTAAAAATACGCTTTTTTATGGTTTATTCAAGTCTTATTTGTTAACAATCGACTAAAGTTTGTCTTCCATTCCTGCTTAAAATCTATGCTAGAGTACCCTACCTATGGGCACAAAAAAAGGGGCCAACCCCCTTAATTTTATGACTTACTGCCTTTGCTCTTAATCATTGCTTCGAGCATATCCCACATTTCTTGGGGTATTTTTTCTAGAATGTTGAACTGCCCAGCGCCTTGCAACCATTCGCCGCCATCAATCGTTATGACTTCCCCATTGATATATGCTGAAAAGTCCGAAACCAAATAGGCCGCCAAGTTGGCTAACTCCTGATGATCGCCCACACGACGCAAAGGTACTTTTTTGGACATGTCAAATTTTTCAGCCAAATCCCCCGGAAGTAATCGGTCCCAAGCCCCTTTGGTAGGAAACGGCCCCGGCGCAATCGCGTTCATACGAATGCCATATTTGGCCCATTCTACGGCCAAACTACGGGTCATTGCGAGCACGCCTGCTTTGGCTGTTGCGCTGGGAACGACATACCCCGAACCGGTCCAAGCGTAAGTTGTCACTATATTCAACACATTGCAATTCGTTTGTTTTGCTGCAATCCAATGCTTTCCAAACGCCAATGTACAGTTTTTGGTTCCTTTTAAAACAATATCAATAATCGTGTCAAAGGCATTGGCCGATAAGCGTTCGGTAGGTGAAATAAAGTTCCCCGCCGCATTGTTCAGCAACACGTCTACCTTTCCATACCGTGCAATTACCGCCGCCAACATCGCTTCAACTTGGTCGTAATGCCGCACATCACAGGCTAGTGGTAAACAGGTCCCTCCCGTGGCAGCTTCCAATTCGGCCGCCGTGGTTTTTAACTTGTCTAGGTCCCGAGAAGTGATGGCTACTTGAGCTCCCAATTCCATAAAATATTTTGTCATGGCTTTTCCCAAGCCACTTCCACCGCCTGTAATAACAATGGTCTTTCCTTCCAAAGCTCCGTCGCGAAGCATTTTAGCTGCAAAATTCATAGAGGTCTATTTTTCGTAAAGATAGGAATTAATTTTGTATGCATGCATAATAAAATTAATTTTTGGGCGCCCCTCCTCACGTCGGCCGGGTCATCCGTTGCAAGTCCGTTGGCTCCTTTCATACGCCATTCGGGCTTTCCACTACTACCCCTGGCGCGGGGTATCTGCGTTAATGGGGTAATTTGTCAATGTGTCAACTTGCCTTCCGTTAGGCAGGTAATAAACGATCAAGGTTACACTACTTGCATTCTCCCGTTTCCTCCACTTTTCCATCAAATCATAATTCATAACCGATAACAAAAAAACCGAACCTTAATCTTCTCAAGGTTCGGCTTTTATATGTAGTCTTCGAATTTAGTTTAGCTCCTTATCGTTTGATGATTTTTTGAGTGTAGAAATGACTCGCATCTTGTGCAGTAACGATATAAATGCCCGAGGATAAGTCAGAAATATCCATAGTATATAAATAGTTGTTGTTATTTTCTAATTGATTCTGTCGGATACGTTTGCCGCTGGTGTCAAATAATGAATAGGTAACCCACCCATTTAAATCGCCTGGTTGTATGTGTAAAATGCCATCAACAACTTCAGATATCAAACCGAATTCAGGTTTTGGAATAGGATTTGTTACAACTAATGCATTGAAATTAGTAACCACATTGTCCACGATTAATCGGGTGCCAAATACTGGAGTTTGTTCCTCTTTAGCCGTTTTTAAAGTGATGTACATGTACGAGGGTGGTGCTGTTGAATGGAATGGGATAAAGCTGTACACGAATTCAAAATTGGTCCCTGTGGGTAGTAAATCTATAGTGGTCGAACCTATTTCTTCTCCCAGTTCATCGAGCACGGTTATTTTTGCCTCACCTGTTTCATTTCCGAAGGGTAAAAATTTATAATACAATCCCAAAAGAGTGACATTTGCCCCGGGTTCGATAGGCACTCCGGCATTCCAGCCTGGACTGTCCAATTCGGGATTGTTAAAAATTGATGCTTCGGCCATTATAGCTTCATTTTGCGTTGTATTAAATCCATTGGATAACTCCATGGCATATACCCCAGAATGACTTTCTGTGGTGGAGTATACAAAAGATGGAATACACCAAGGATACAGGATTTGATCCATTTCAGTTTCTCCTGTTGTCGGGTTCATACTAACCAATTGCACAAAATCCATACCCCAATTGGAAGGGAGAAAATTCTCTTTTACAATTTCAAAATCGCCATTGACTACTTGGGACCAACTTGTCCAACTAAAGAGAAGGGCAGACATACTCAAAACAAGGTAATTCTTTTTCATAGGATTTTATTTGTTCGTTTTCTGATTATGAATTGGTTGTCCAAAAGTACAATTTGTTTCAATAGAGGCTTCTATTTTTTCATTCCATCAAAAATAGAGAAATCGAACAGACTCTACCCAAAATATGGTTTACATCAGGCAAACTGCAGAAGTATTATGTTGATTAACAAATGGAGACTGCTTAATTCAAAGCTGTGAAGTCCAACCAAAATGATTCTGGATGATGGTGGATTTGTTTTCGAGCAAGTAATTTTTATAGGCTTCAGCCACAGGCGATAGGTTTTTGGATTTCATCCAGATCATGTTCCACTGCGACGATTGGGGGAGTCCTTCGGCGGGTATGATTTGCACATCACCGTTTTGTAACTCATTTTTGATACCAATCACTGGCATGATAGAGCACCCCAGTCCGGCCATAATGGCTTGCTTGACGGCTTCGTTGCTAGTGAGTTCCATTTTTTTGGTACCCTTGCTGTCCAACTGGTTTAAAAACCGTTCCATGACAAAGCGACTGCCTGAACCGGCTTCTCGATAGATTAACGGTAAGGCTTGAATTTCTTCCAGCGTCAGGGGTTTTTTGGGCATGGGAAAATCGCGGTTGGCCACGAGCACGAGTTGGTTCTCCATTAGCGGAATGCTTTGCACCGATAGATCCGGGAAAAGCGATACGAGGGCAAAATCCACTTCATTATTTTCGAGCGAGCGTACGACCCTATTTTTATTGGTAACATCCAGCACTAGCTCTACTTCGTTATGCTGTTTTAAAAAGTCGGCGAGTAAAAACGGTATCACATATTTCCCAGTAGACACCGAGGTGATGCTCAATTTTCCGCTTAGTTTGCCTTTGTACGCCATCGTTTTATAGTTGATGGCTTGCACTTCGTTTAATATGTTTTGGGCCGCCCGGGCGATTTCCATTCCAAATTCGGTGACATACAACTGCCGTCCCACCACTTCGGTCAGCGGAATATCAAACTGATCCTGAAAATTACGCAACTGAATCGATACAGCGGGTTGGGTGAGGTAGAGTTGTTCTGCTGCTTTAGTGATGCTTTTGGTTTCAGTGACTTTCAAAAACACTTGCAATTGGTGCAGGGTGTAATTCATAACCTTTTTTTATGGATAAGTAACAAATATATCTATTTTTTTATGTTACTTTCTAAAAGGAGGAGGAAATAAGTAGGGGAGTCAATGTGTCAATGTTATCCTTTTTACTCTGTTAAGTTGGCAACCATGCGTTCCACATAGGGGAGTAATTTTTTATCACTTTTAAGGTCTGAGGCAATTAACCAACGATGAAAATTTTTCAAATCCTTTTTTAAAAAATACCCTTGCAAAATGTTGTAGGCATTTTCAGCTTTGTAGGTAGTTTCGGTTATAATTGGCAAATAATGATTAAAAGTGTCTTCAGTCGTTTGTACTCCATCTTTGGTTGATTCCCTTATTCCTGCTATCTTCGTAAAAAAAAGCGAAGGAATGGTATCCAAATTTCCCCAGATGGGTTCTAGTATTTTTTCTGAAATGTCGCAATTGGCAATGCATTATAATGCCATTAATTTGTCGCAGGGATTTCCAGATTTTCCAATAGATGACCGTTTGAAAATACATTTGGCGCAAGCGGCACAGTCCGATTTACATCAATACGTGCCGATGGCTGGTTATGGTCCTTTGCTTGAACGTTTGGCTGCGTTAACGGAAACGCAATACGGTCGCCCAATCAATCCGCAACATGAAATACTTGTTACAGCAGGAGCGACTCAGGGAATTTTTGCAGCCATTCAGGCCTTAGTCCATCCAGGGGATGAGGTGATTGTGTTGGACCCAAGTTACGATTGCTATACTACGCCCATACAATTGGTGTCAGCGCATCCTGTTCGGGTGCCATTGGGCGCTGATTTTTTACCTGATTGGCCCCAAATCGAAGCTGCTGTGGGTTCGCGTACCCGCATGATCATTATCAACAGTCCCCACAATCCCTCGGGACGGGTTTGGCAGTCTAGTGATTACCTTGCTTTACAAGAATTGGTAACACGGCATCCCCAGCTTCTCGTGCTTTCGGATGAAGTGTATGAGTATATCACGTTTGAATCGGGACCGCAATCGGTGCATCAATATCCGCAGTTATGGGAACGATGTGTTTCAGTTTCTTCGTTTGGAAAATCGTTTCACTGCACCGGTTGGAAGGTAGGTTATGTTGTCGCATCTGAACCGCTGATGCGCGAGATAAAAAAGGTACATCAGTTTTTGGTTTTTAGTGTCAATTCGGTGGCTCAAGTAGCTTTAACGGCCTATTTGGAGGAGGTCTCAGTGGCTGCTTTAGGGGATTTTTATCGCCAAAAACGTGATTATTTCAACCGTTTGATGCAAACTACTGCTTTTACCTTACTTCCTTGTGAGGGGTCCTATTTTCAGTTGGTTAGTTGGCCAACGGCTGCTGTTGAATCGGATATGAGTTTGGTGAAACGTATGGTACAGGAAGTGGGTGTAGCTGCGATTCCTTTGTCACCATTTTATGAACATCCACCTCAAAATCAATACCTTCGATTTTGTTTTGCCAAATCCAATACAACCCTAGATCGGGCCGTTGAAAGATTACAAAAAATAAAATTTTGAAAC